>JBFWQR010000108.1:0-27238 GCA_050249335.1 Lautropia sp. | reverse complement strand
CACCACCGACGCGGTGCCGGCGAACGAGACGACGCCGACCTTGGTATCCCACGGCTGGTCGTTGACGAACGCGCGCGCCGCCGCCTGCGCCGCCTCGAGCCGCGTCGGCTCGACGTCGTTGGCCCGCATCGACAGCGAGACGTCCATCGCGAGGATCACGGTCCGGCTCGAGAACGGCAGCGTCACCACCGCACTCGGCCGAGCCACCGCCGCGATCATCAGCGTGATCGCGAGCAGGAACAGCAGCGGCGGCAGATGGCGCCGCCAGCGCTGCTGGCCGCCGATCGCCTGGCGGACGATCGCGAGATTGGCATAAGCGACCGCGGCCTTGCGCCGCCGCGCCAGCAGCCACCAGTACAGCAGCACCAGCAGCGGCACCAGCGTCAGCAGCCACAACATCTTCGACCAGATGAAGTTCATGACGTCCGTGGGGGTCGTTTCATCCTAGGCACCGACCAGGTGCGTCGCAGGCCCGGCGCCGCCGCTCGCGCCGCCGCCCGACAGCCGGCCGCGCAGCTTGCGCATCTCGACGAAGCGGACGATCGCGTCGACCAGCGGCTCGTCGGTCGCGAGCTCGAGCGCGTCGACGCCGGCTTCGGCGAACGCGTCGCGCAGCGCGTTCTCGCGCGCCTCGGCCTGCGCCTCGAAGCGCCGGCGAAAGCCCCGGTCATGGGTATCGACGAACAGCTGCTCGCCGGTCTCGGCGTCCTCCATCATGATCAGGCCGAGATTCGGCAGCGAGGTCTCGAGCGGATCGTAGAGCCGCACGCCGACCACCTCGTGCCGCTGCGCCAGCGCCTTCAGCGGCTTGCCCCACCCCGGCTGGCACAGAAAGTCCGAAACGATGAAGATCAGCGAGCGGCGCGGCACGATCGCCAGCGCACCGGACAGCAACCCGCCGAGGTCGGTGGTCGCACCGCCGGCCGGCCGTTTCGGCACCGCGCGCGGCGCCAGCATCGTGTCGGCCAGGTGCAGCACCTGCTTGCGGCCGCCGCGCGACGGCACGACCCGGTCGATCCGGTCGCCATAAAAAATGCCGCCGACCCGGTTGCCGTGCCGCGTCAGCAGCCGCGCCAGCACGGTGACGAAGTCGATCGAGATCGCGCGCTTGGTCAGCGGGCCGGAGCCGAAGTCGATCGACGGCGACAGGTCGAGCAGGAACCAGGCGTTGAGGTCGCGATCCTCGTAGAAATCCCGCACGTACGGGACCTGCTGGCGCGCGGTGACGTTCCAGTCGATGTGGCGGACGTCGTCGTGGTACTGGTATTCGCGCAGGTCGGCCAGATCCAGCCCGTGGCCGCGGAACAAGGTTCGATAGTCACCGTGCAGCAGCCCGTCGAGGCGCCGGACGACGGTGAACTCGAGCCGCCGCAGCAGCTGTTCAGCCAACCTTGACATGCGTCTCCAGCGGCTTCTCGGGTGCCGGCACCGACTGCATGATCCGGTGCACGATCGCATCGGCCGACTGGGCATCCGACAGCGCCTCGTACGACAGCACCAGCCGGTGGCGCAGCACGTCCGGCACCAGGTCGGTGACGTCCTCCGGCCAGACGTAGCTGCGGCCGCGCAGGAACGCCAGCGCCCGCGCGCCTTCGATCAGATGGATCGACGCCCGCGGGCTGGCGCCGAAGGTCAGATACTTGCCGACGTCCTTGATGCCGAAGCGGTCCGGCGTACGGGTGGCAGCGACCAGCCGCACCGCGTACTGGATCAGCGCCGGATCGACGTAGGCGCGCCGGCACTCGCGCTGCAGCGCGCCGAGCTCCTCGGTAGTGGCGACCGCGCCGATCGTCGGCGGCGCGCCGATCACCCGGTCGACGATGACGAACTCCTCTTCCTCGTTCGGATAGCCGACCAGCACCTTCATCATGAAGCGGTCGACCTGCGCTTCCGGCAGCGGATAGGTCCCTTCGGTCTCGATCGGGTTCTGGGTGGCCATCACCAGGAACGGCCGCGGCACCTTATGGGTCTCGCCGGCGATCGTGACCTGGTATTCCTGCATCACCTCGAGCAAGGCGCTCTGCACCTTGGCCGGCGCCCGGTTGATCTCGTCGGCGAGCAGCAGGTTGGTGAACACCGGCCCGAGCGACGTGCTGAAGTCGCCGGTGCGCTGGTTGTAGATCCGGGTGCCGACCAGGTCGGCCGGCACCAGGTCGGGCGTGAACTGGATCCGCTTGAAGCTGCCGCGGATCGTCGTCGCCAGCGTCTTCACCGTCAGCGTCTTGGCGAGCCCCGGTACGCCTTCGACCAGCAGGTGGCCCTGCGCCAGGATCGCGACCAGCACCCGCTCGAGGAAGTGATCCTGGCCGACGACGATCTTCTTGACCTCGTACAGGATCCGCTGCATCAGCGAGGAGACGGCTTCCGGATCCAGGTTCTGCGTATCGCTCATCGACCCTTCCATTTGATGGCCAGGAGGCTGACTGATGGCCAGGAGACTCTCGGACTAGTGCGGCGGCACCCCGACCGCAGATGCGGCGTTCTCGATCGGGACCGCGAAACCGATCCCGACGAACGAACGCTGACCGTTCGGATTCAGGATCGCGGTGACGATACCGACCACCTCGCCTTCCATCGTCACCAGCGGCCCGCCGGAACTGCCGGGATTGGCTGCCGCGTCGAACTGGATCAGGTTGGTCAGGATGCGTTCGCCGCTGGTCGAACGGTATTCACGGCCGAAGCCCGAGATCACGCCGTAGCTGACCGACGGGCCGATGTCGAACGGAAAACCGACCGCGACCACCCGGTCGCCTTCGCGCAGGTCGCCGGTGCCGCGCATCGTCGCCGGCTGCAGATCATCCGGCAACTTCGATGCCTGCAGCACCGCCAGATCATGCTCGGGCCGCGCGCCGGTGATCGTCACGTCGGACTCGGTGCCGTCGGCGAAGGTCACCGCGATCCGCTGCGCGCCGCTGACCACGTGCAGGTTGGTCAGGATCATCCCGGTGTCCTTGATCACGACGCCGGTGCCGACGCCGGTCTGCACTTCGTTCGGTCCGGACTTCTGCGGATCCTTCGGCGGCTCCTTGCTGGCAGCCGGCGGCGGTGCCGAGTTGCCGCCGTCGCGGCCGGCGCGCGGCGGATCGCGCGGCCGGATCGGATTCGCCGGCGCGGCGCCGTCGGCGCTCTTGGCCCCTTCCGGTTCGGGCCCGAACGCCTGGACCCGGACCACCGACGGCCCGATGATCTGGTAGGCCTTGGCGGCCGGCGACGGCAGCGGCTGGGTTTCCAGCGTGTTCAGCACCGCCGCGTCGATGTCGCGCTGGGTCAGCTGCGGGCCGGGCCGGTGCAGGCCGCCCTGCAGCCCGATCACCAGCAGCGCGCCGGCCCCCGCCGCGGCCGCCGGCATCAGCAGCCGCTGCAGCCACGGCGCGCCGATCCAGCGCCGGTAGCCGCGCGGCCGGTGCGGTGCGGCCGGTGCCGGCGGCCGCACCGGCGCCGATCGCGCCCGCAGTTCGGCAGCGCGCACATCCGAAGGAGATGCCGCCGGATCGGCGACGAAGGCAACCGACGGTGCGGCTCTCGCAGCGGTTTCGACCGGCAGCGCCGACGCGGCCGCCGTAGCTGCCGCGGCGGCATCCGCCGCCTCGGCGCTGCCGCCGGCATTCGATGCGGCCGGGCCACGCGCCGCGGTGTCCTGGCCGGGCGACCGGGGATGCCCGGACGTCGCCTCGGTGCCGCCGGCGGCGCCATGACGCGGCCGCCGAGAATTGCTGTACAGCGCTGCTCTTCTCATCTGCGGTCCGCGCCGGCTCACCTCTCGATTCGTTGCACAGTAGCACGGGGCCCTGGCGACCGCAAATGAAGTCCCCGCCCGGTGCCGGCCGCCGCTCAGGCCTGCGCCGCGTAGCCGCCGTCGACCGGGATCGCGGCGCCGGTCACGAAGTCCGACGCATCGCTGGCCAGGAACACCGCAATGCCGGCGAGATCCTGCGGTTCGCCCCAGCGCCCGGCCGGCGTCCGCGCCAGCACCCGATCATGCAGGCCATCGACCTCGACGCGCGCCTTGCGGGTCAGCTCGGTATCGATCCAGCCCGGCAGCACCGCGTTGACCTGAATGTCGAAGCGCGCCCACGCGGTCGCGAGCGCGCGGGTCAACTGCACGATGCCACCCTTGCTCGACGAGTACGGCGCGGCGAACGGCGCGCCGAAGATCGACGTCATCGAGCCGATGTTGACGATCTTGCCGCCGCGCACCTTCAGCGCCGGGAACGCCGCCTGGCAGCAGGCGAACGCGCTGGTCAGATTGATTTCGATGACCTGGCGGAACTCGTCGACCGTGTAGTCCTCCGGCTGCTTGCGGATGCTCATGCCGGCGTTGTTGATCAGGATGTCGATGCGGCCGAAATGCGTGGTGGCGGCCTCGGCGATCCGCTGACCGGCCGCCGGATCGTTGAGGTCGACCGCGATCGCCTCGGCGCGTGCGCCGGCGACCAGCTGCGGCGCCAGCGCCTCGACCGCCGCCTGGTTCTTGCCGTTGTTGCGGCCGACCACCAGCACGCTGGCGCCGGCCTGCGCCAGCCCGATCGCCATGCCGAGGCCGATTCCGCCGTTGCCGCCGGTGACGATCGCGACCCGGCCGGTCAGATCGAACGGGCTCATCGGGCCTCCTCGATCGAGGGAACCTGGGTTGCCGGCGGCGTATTGCGGCTGCGGGTGCAACGGACGATGCCGTCGATCATCACCATGCCGACGCCGGGAATGTCGCCGAGCCGGACGCTGTCGAGCAGGTCGCGGCCGGCCGAGTGCTGGGCCTTGTCCAGGAACACCAGGTCGGCCGGCCGGCCGACCTCGATCAGCCCCTGGCGCAGCGCCCGCATCCGCGCGGTGTTGCCGGTGGCGAAGCCGAACACGATCTCGGGCGGAATCTCGGCGAGCGATGCGATCAGCGCGATCAGCCGCAGGATGCCGAGCGGCTGCACGCCCGAGCCGGCCGGCGCGTCGGTGCCGAGGATCACCCGGTGCGGGCACTTCAGCTCGACCGCATGGCGGGCGGTCAGGATCGCGATCCGCTCGTTGCCGTTGTGGACGATCTCGAGCGCGCGGCCGCTCTTCTCGCAGAGCGTACAGACCGACTTGTACGACAGCGAGGTATGACCGCCGTTGACATGGCCGATCACGTCGGCATCGGCCTCGAGCACCACATGCTCGTCGATCAACCCGGAGCCCGGGATCGACGGGCCGCCGGTATGGATCGTGCTCTGGATGCCATGCTTGCGCGCCCAGGCGACCATCTGGCGCGCCTCGGCGCCGGCCTTGACCGAGCCGAGCCCGATCTCGCCGAGCAGCGTCACGCCGGCCTCGGCCATCTCGGCGAAGTCCCGCTCGGTCATGCCCTGCTCGAGCACCGGCGCGCCGGCGCGGACCTTGACCCCGCCGCCGACGCCGGCAGCGCGCATGCCGTCGAACGCACGCTGCGCGGTGATCGCCAGCGCCTTGACGCCGACGATGTCCTTCGGCCGGCCCGGCAGGTGGACCTCGCCGGCCGAGATCATCGTGGTCACGCCGCCGTGCAGGCACGACTCGATCCAGCCGAGCTGGTTCTGCCGCGGCGTCCAGTCGCCGAACACCGGATGGACGTGCGAATCGATCAGCCCGGGCGCGACCGCGGTGCCGTGACAGTCGATCACCTGCCGGGCGCCGACGGTGTCGCAGTCGGCCGCGCGGCCGATCGCGCGGAGCACGCCGTCTTCGATCACCAACGTGTCGGCGTCCAGGATCGGCCGGTCGATGTCGCCGGACAGCAGCAGGCCGATCCCCTTGACGACGACCTTGCCGGACGATTGGATGGTGGCAGCGACGGCCATGATGACTCTCCTCTACGCTCGCTCGGATGCGCTCGACCTCAATGCTACGCGCTCAGCAGATCGGCCAGCGTCCGCGCGACCACCTTGGTCGCGCGCCGCAGGTCCTCGAGCACGATGTGTTCGTCGGCCCGCTTCGCGTTCGATTCGAGCACGGTGCGCGGACCGGCGCCGTACATCACGGTCGGCACGCCGGCCTCGCCATAGAGCCGTGCGTCGGCGTAGAGCGGCGTGCCGACGGTCTCGATCGGCGTGCCGAACACGGCGCCGGCGTGGCGCGCCAGCGCGTCGATCAGCGGCTGGTTGCCCGGCAGCGGCTTGAGCGGATTGGCGCGCAGGATCCGGCGGACCTCGACGCGGATGCCGGGCCGGGCCGCCGCCGCGGCCGCGATCAGCTCGCGGACCTCGGCCTCGACGGTGTCGACGTCCTCTTCCGGGATGCTGCGCCGGTCGACCCGGAACACGACCTTGCCGGGCACGACGTTGGTGTTGGTGCCGCCGTCGATGGTGCCGACGTTCAGGTACGGATGGCTGATCCCGGGCACGCGGCTGGTCACCGCGCGGTACTCGGCGTTGCGGGCATAGATCGCGTTCAGGATCGCGACCGCACCCTGCAGCGCATCGACGCCGGTGTCCGGGATCGCGGCATGCGCCATCTTGCCGATCACGGTGACCTCGAACTGCTGGCAGCCGTTGTGCGCGGTCGTGATCGCATAGCTGAAGCTCGCCGCGATCGCGTAGTCGGGCCGGGTCAGTCCGTGCGCGAGCAGCCAGCCGGGCCCCTTCTCGCCGCCAAACTCCTCGTCGTAGGTGAAGTGCAGCTCGACCGTGCCGCGCAGCGGCCGGCCGGCGCTCTTCGCGGCCGCCTCGAGCGCGCGCACGGCGAAGGTGAAGGTCGCGAAGTCGCTCTTGCTGACCGCGGCGGCGCGGCCGTAGATCCGGCCGTCGCGAACCAGCGCGCCGTACGGCGGCACCGTCCAGCCGTCGCCGGGCGGCACGACGTCGCCGTGGGCATTGAGCGCGATGCACGGGCCGTCACCGTAGCGCCGCCGGACGATCAGATTGGTGATCGAGGTCAGGCCGTAGGCGCGGACTTCGTCGACCGGCACCGGGTGCCGCTCGGCGTCGAAGCCGAAGCCGGCGAGCAGCTCGGCAGTGCGCTCGGCGTGCGGCGCGTTGTCGCCCGGCGGGGTATCGGTCGGGACCTTGACCAGCTCGGCGAGGAACGCGACCTCGGCGTCGAACTGCGCATCGACCCACTGGTCGATTGCGCGGATCAGCGGGTCGTCAGCCGGCGTCAGCGCCGGACTCGGCTGCTGCACTGGACTCGCCTCTTGCACTGGACTAGCCTCCTGCCCGGTCCGCGCCCGGCGCCAGACTCGCGGCGAAATCGTCGAGCCAGCCGCGGAACGCGTCGACGCAGAGCTGCGCGTCGTCGGCCGTGATCTCCTCGAGCGGGTTGTGACTGATGCCGCTGTTGCCGCCGCGCATGAACAGCATCGCCTGCGGCATCACCTCGTGCATCTTCATCGCGTCATGGCCGGCACCGGACGGCATCCGGTGGACCGGCAGACCGAGTGCCGCGACCGCATGCTCCCAGCGACGCTGCCAGCTCGCTTCGCTCGGCGCCGCCGGCGCGCTCATCGTCCGCTCGGCGGTGTAGCGCACGCCGCGCCGGCTGCAGATCGCCTGCAGCTCGGCCAGCACGTCGGCGACCAGCCGTTCACGCTGCGGGTCGCGCGGCGCCCGGATGTCGAGCGAGAACCGGCAGCGGCCGGGGACCACGTTGACCGAGCCGGACGGCACCTGCAGCATGCCGATCGTGCCGACCGAATCGCCGTCGGCCGCGGCGCGGCGCTCGAGGAAGACCGCGAGCTCGGCGACCGCGGCGGCGGCGTCGCGGCGGCGGTTCATCGGCGTCGTGCCGGCATGGCTCGCCATGCCGATCACCTCGCAGTCGAAGCGCGACGAGCCGTTGATCGACGTCACCACGCCGAGCGGCAGGCCGAGCTCGTTGAGCACCGGCCCCTGCTCGATGTGCACTTCGATGAAGCCGTGGGCCCCGGCCGGATCGCGGCGGGCGCCGGCGATCGCTGCCGGGTCGAGGCCGGCGGCGGCGAACGCATCGCGCATCGGAACGCCGTCGACATCGCGCTCTTCGAGCCAGCGCGGATCGAAGCGGCCGATCACCGCGGACGAGCCGAGGAACGCCGTCTTGTAGCGCTGCCCCTCCTCTTCGGCGAAACCGATCACCTCGAGATCGAACGGCAGCCGCCGGCCGGCCCGCGCCAGCCCTGCGACCACCGCGATCGGCACCAGGATGCCGAGCCGGCCATCGTAGCGGCCGCCGTTGCGCACCGTGTCGTAGTGGCTGCCGGTGTAGAGCGTCCTGACGGCGGCGGTGCCGGCCGCGGCGCGATAGCGGCCCCAGACGTTGCCGACCGCATCGATGCCGGTCTCGTCGCACCCGGCGCCGCGCAGCCACTCGAGCAGCAGCCGGGCGCAGGCTCGATGCGCCTCGGTCAGGTAGGTGACCGTCAGCTGGCCGGCCTCCGCGAAGCCGGGGTCGCTGAACCGCGCCAGTGCCTCGGCCCAGTCCCAGACCTGGTTGCCGTCGACCGGCTCGGCGCCGAAGCGGTCGTCGAGCCGCAGCTCGGCGATCCGGTTGATGTTGCGCAGGCACTCGGCGAGCTCGAAATCCGGATGATTGTCGAGCCGGCGCTCGAAGGTCTCGATGATCGCCCGGCGGGTCAGGCCGGTGCCGCGCGGGCCGCGCACCGCCAGGATGAACGGGAAACCGAAGCGCGTGTTGTAGGCAGTGTTGAGCGCCTGCAGCCGCTCGAACTCGGCCGGCGTGCAATGCGTGAGGCCGCTCGCGGTCTGCTCGCCGGTCGATTCGGCGGTCAGCGTCCGATCGACCATCGCCCGGCCGGCGAGCTCCGGGTGCACGCGGACCAGGGCGACCTGCGCGTCGCGGCCGCTGTCGGCGATCACGCTCGCCAGCGCGTGCTTCAGCGCCGCCAGCGTGGCGAACGGCCGCCGTGCCAGCGCGCGCTCGGCGATCCACGGCGAATGCTCGTAGATGCCGTCGAGCAGGCGGAGCGCCTCGGGCACGGCGGCTGCGTTCAGTTCCTGCAGTGTCGGCATCGCGGCCTCGCGCGGTCTCGTCAGCGTCCTGGGGACGATACGCCCGGGATTGTAGTCACGCGGCTTGTCGCTGCGGCGCCACCATGCCAACATCCCGAGATGGCCAGACTCTCGACCCACGTGCTCGACACCGCCTCCGGCCGGCCGGCCGGCGGCCTGCAGGTACAGCTGGCCACGGTCGACGCCGCCGGCCACGCGACGCCGATCGCGACCCACCGCACCAACGGCGATGGCCGCACCGACGCGCCGCTGCTCGCCGGCGACACGATCCCGACCGGCCGCTATCGGCTGAGCTTCGCGGTCGGCGACTATTTCCGGGCCGCCGGCGTCGAACTGCCCGACCCGCCGTTCCTCGACGTCGTCCACCTCGATTTCGGCATCGCCGAAGCCACCGGCCACTATCACGTCCCGCTGCTCGTCAGTCCGTGGAGCTACGGGACCTACCGCGGATCCTGACGTTCCGGATGGACATCTACCTGCTCGACTGGGCCAATCTGCTGCTGCGCTGGGTCCATGTCATCACCGCGATCGCGTGGATCGGCGCTTCGTTCTACTTCGTCTGGCTCGACAACAGCCTCGAGCCGCCGGCCGGTGCCGACGCGCGTGCCCGCGGCGTCGACGGCGAATTGTGGGCGGTCCACGGCGGCGGCTTCTACAACCCGCAGAAGTACCTGGTCGCGCCGCCGCAGATGCCGCAGAAGCTGCACTGGTTCTACTGGGAGAGCTACGCCACCTGGTTGACCGGCTTCGCGCTGCTGACCGTGCTCTACCTGTTCAACGCCACCGTCTTCCTGATCGACAAGTCGGTGTTCGACTGGGCGCCGTCGGCCGCGGTCGCCGGCGCGCTGGTCTATCTGACGCTCGGCTGGATCTTCTACGACATCATCTGCCGCGGGTTCGGTCAGGGCGCGGGCGGCGACCGGCGGGTCGGCATCCTGGTCGCGCTCTACGTCGTCGCCGCGACCTGGCTCGCCTGCCAGCTGTTCGCCGGTCGCGCCGCCTTCGTGCTGACCGGCGCGATGATCGCGACCATCATGAGCGCCAACGTGCTGATGGTGATCATCCCGGGCCAGCGGGCGGTGATGGCGCAGATGAAGGCCGGCGAGCCGGTCGATCCGATCCATGGCCAGCGCGCCAAGCAGCGCAGCGTGCACAACACCTACTTCACGCTGCCGGTCCTGATCGCGATGCTGTCGAACCACTATTCGATGCTCTACCAGGGCCGGCAGAACTGGCTGGTGCTGGTGCTGCTGATGCTCGCCGGCGTGCTGATCCGGCAGTTCTTCCTGCTGCGCCACAAGGAGCGGATCAACTGGGGCTGGTGGGCCGCCGGCATCGTCGTGATCGTCGGCGTGATCGTCTGGCTCGCGCCGAAGCCGGCGGCGCCGATCGCCGGCGCCGCGGTCACCGCGGTCGCCGCCAAGGTCGGCTATGACGAACTGAAGCCGGTGCTCGAGCAGCGCTGCGTCCTGTGCCACGGCGCCGCGGTCGCGCAGAAGAACGTCCGGGTCGACACGCCCGAGGAAGTCGCGCGCCATGCCCAGCAGATCTACCAGCAGGTGGTATCGATGAAGCTGATGCCGCTCGGCAACGCGACCCAGATGACCGATGCCGAGCGCGCGCTGGTCGGCCGCTGGTTCAACGACGGCGCGAGCGTCACACCGCGATGATCCGCACCCCTGACGGCTTCGTCGCCGAACTCGACGCCGACTTCGACGATGCTGCGATCGCTCACCTGTTCCATCGCGACCGGCTGATCCAGCGCAACGGCGCGCCCGAACTGATGACGCTGGCCGAGCACCGCGCCGCCGGGTTCGCGCCGGAGCGGTTGCTCGCGGTGGGGCGGTACGATGGCCGGCTCCACATCGCGCTCGCGCTCGCCGACGACCGCGAGCCGGAGCTGCCCGAAGACTGGCGGATCACCGGCATGCGCAACTGGTTCGGCCGCCTGCCCGATGCCCATCTGGCGATCGCGCTGCGTGCGATGCAGCTGCTCGAATGGCAGCGTACCCACCGCTTCTGCGGCGCCTGCGGCACGCCGACCAAGGGGATGCCGGGCGAACGCGCGCTGCAGTGCCCGGCATGCCGGCTGTCGGTCTACCCGCGGATCTCGCCGGCGATGATGGTGCTGGTCACCCGCGGACGTGAACTACTGCTCGCCCGCGGTGTCAACTTTCCGCCCGACCGCTACAGCGCCCTGGCCGGCTTCCTCGAGGCAGGCGAATCGATCGAAGACGCGATCCACCGCGAAGTGCGCGAAGAGGTCGGCGTCCGCGTCGGCGCGCTGCGCTACTTCGCGAGCCAGAGCTGGCCGTTCCCGAACTCGTTGATGATCGCCTTCACCGCCGAATGGATCAGTGGTGACATCACCCCGGACCCCGCCGAGATCGCCGACGCGCAGTGGTTCGACATCGACGCACTGCCCGGCATGCCGCCGCGCAACATCAGCATCTCGCGCGCGCTGATCGACGACACGGTCCGGCGGATCCGCGCCGGCGGCTGATCCACGCCGGGGACGCCCGGCCACAGCGCGGCGACGAGCCGCCGTTCGACCCCCCGCCGTTCGTCCCCCGCCGTTCGACCACCCGTCGTTCGACCGCACGCCGTTCGACCGGATCGCCACCCGATCGCGCCGCTTCCCGACCGCCGGTCGCCGCGGCTGCGGGCATCCGTCACGAACCCGTACCCGCCGCCGACCGTTCGTCGGCTGGTTCGTGACGTCGATCACCGAAGCCGCCGCTCGCCGACCCGACACTGCCGTTCGTCGATTCGACGCGCAGAACGGACCCGCGATCCATGTTGGCACCACACTTCCCGGCGAACCCTTCCCGACTCGATTCACGCAGCGCCGGTGCCACGCGCTCGTACCGACTGCTGGCGACCACGCTCGCATCGTCTCTGGCGATCGCCGCCTGCGGCGGCGGCGGCGGTAGCGGCGACGAACCGCAGGTCCAGGCGGTCGCGCAGATCGCCGTGCCGGCCGCGCCCGCCGCGACGCCGTCGCCGGCGCCGACCGAGGTGCCGAGCGCATCGGCGCCGACCCCGACGCCGACCCCGACGCCGACCCCAACGCCGACACCGACTCCGACTCCGACTCCGACTCCGACTCCGACTCCGACACCGACCCCGACTCCGACTCCGACTCCGACTCCGACTCCGACTCCGACTCCGACCTCAGGTCTACCGCCTGTGACGCCGGCATGGCAACCGGCTCCGATTGCGACGCAGCAGCCGCTGCCGAACCCGGCCGCCGCAGTCGCCGGCGCCTGGGGCCCGGTGGTCTCGTGGCCGGTGATCCCGATTCATGCGTCGCTGTTGCCCGATGGTCGCGTGATGACGTTCGGCACACGCACGAACGGCACTCAAACCGCCATGTTCGAGTACGACGTCTGGTCATCGCTCGAGGGCACCGGCCCCGAGTCGCATCTGACGCTGCCGAACGGCACGCAGACCGACGTGTTCTGCAGTTCCCAGCTGGTGCTGCCGCTGTCGGGCGACGTGATCCTGAAGGGCGGCGACATCTACGATCCGGCGCGCGGCTCGTCGACCAACGTCGCGACCGCCGACGCGACGCTGTTCCGCAGCGCCAGCAATACGCTCGAGCGCGCCGGCACGATGAAGCGGCCGCGCTGGTACGGCTCGGCGATCACGCTGCCGAACGGCGAGACCTACATTCAGGGCGGCACGGGCGGCAATGACCGAGCCGAGATCCGCGACCTCGACGGCAATTTCCGATTGCTCACCGGCTTCTTCACGAACGACCTCGACTATTACTACCCGCGAGTCTTTTCGGCTCCCGACGGAACGGTATTCGGCTTCTCCGGCAGGGCGCTGTATCGGATCGATCCGACCGGCGATGGCGGCCGCCCGGCAATCGGCAACCAATCGCGCGTGGTGCCGAACTACATGACTCCGGCGGTGATGTTCTCGCCGGGTCAGATCCTGGTTGTCGGCAACGACACGCGATCTGCGGTGGTGGACATTCGCGGCCCGTCATGGGTCGTCACGTCCGCGGGCGCACTGTCGACCAAGCGCCTGTGGAGCAACGCGACGGTACTCGCCGACGGCAAGGTCGCGGTGAGCGGCGGTTCCGGTGTCGCGAACGTGATGACCGACGTCGCCTACCACGTCGAGTTGTTCGACCCGGCAACGCGGACCTGGGCCTCGGGCCCGTCGGCGCAGCGGGCGCGCCTGTATCACTCGGTGTCGCTGCTGCTGCCGGATGCCACCATGCTGACCGGCGGCGGCGGCGCACCCGGACCGCAGCCCAACCTGAACGCCGAGATCTACTATCCGCCCTATCTGTTCGACGCTGCCGGCCAGCCGAAGCCCCGGCCGACGCTGTCGGGGGCACCGACCGTCGTGCAGCCGGCCAGCACATTCGCCGTCCGCTCGCCGGACGCGGCTCGGATCACCCGGTTGACATTGGTCGCGACCGGCTCGGTGACGCACTCGTTCGACCGCAATCAGCGCTTCCTCGAGCTGCCGTTCTATCGCGACGGCGAAGGCTTGTTCGCCCAGCTGCCGACCAACGCCTTCGACACGCCGCCCGGCTTCTACATGCTGTTCGCGTTCGACGACGCCGGAACGCCGTCGGTGGCGCGGATGATCCGGATCAATCCGCGCTGAGCTGGCGCCCGGCGCCGGCTTCAGACGTCGAAGAACACCGTCTCGTCGTCGCCCTGCATCCGGATGTCGAAGCGATAGACGGTCCGGCCGTCGGCCGAGCCGTCGCGCCGTGCGATCAGCGTGGGGCGCCGCCTCGCCGGCACCGACAGCAGCACCGGATCGGTCGCGTTGGCCGGTTCGCCCTCGAAGTAGGCGCGGGTGAATGCATGCAGCAGCAGGCCGCGCATCAGCACGATCACGTTCAGATGCGGCGCATGCCCGTCGGCGGTCGCGCCCGGCTTCACGGTGAAGAAGCGGAATCGGTTCAGCCGGTCGGTGCCGGTGCCGACCCGGCCGAAGCCGCGAAACCCGCTGGCCCGCGCCGCCGCGCGATCGGTAGCGAACCGGCCTTGCGCGTCGGCCTGCAGCACCTCGATCAGCGCGTCCGGAATCGGCTTGCCGGCGCCGTCGAACACCTGGCCGACGAATTCGATCGCTTCGCCGGGGGTGCGCTCGTCGGCGATCCGCTCGTCGAACAGGCTCGGCAGGCTGCCGCCGGTACCGTAGCCGTACTGGGTCGGCGCGAGGCCGTAGGCGAAGTATGGCCCGACCGTCTGCGACGGCGTCTGGCGCAGCGCCGGCTTGATCCGCTTGGCAGTGGCTTTCATCGCTTGCTCTCCATCGGCGTCGCGTCCGGCCCGCGCAGGATGATGTCGAAGACGTAGCCGAGCGCGAAGCCCTCCTCGGTCACATCCAGCGAGAATCTGGCGATCACGCCGTCGCGCGCCGACGGCGGCGTTCCCTGCATGATCGGATCGAACTGGAGCAGCGGATCGCCGGGGAAGTACATCTGCGTCACCAGCCGGCTCGCGAAGTATTCGCCGAACAGCGAGAAATGCAGGTGCTGCGGCCGCCATGCGTTCGGATGATTGCCCCACGGATAGGCGCCCGGCTTGATCGTCAGGAAGCGATAGCGACCGTCCCGGTCGGTCAGACAGCGGCCGGCGCCGAGGAAGTTCGGATCGAGCGGCGCGTCGTGCTGGTCGACCCGGTGGATGTAGCGGCCGGCCGAGTTGCACTGCCAGAGCTCCACCAACGTGCCGCGGACCGGACGGCCGCGTTCGTCCAGCACCCGCCCGGTGACGATCATCCGCTCGCCGAGCGGATCGCCGTTGACCCGGGCGTTCCGGGTCAGATCGTGGTCGAGTTCGCCGATGTCGTCGTGGCCGTAGATCGGCTGCGCCAACTCCGACAGCGAATGGGCGAGCGGCAGCAGCTTCTTCTTCGGCCCGCGCAGCGGCGTCGATCGGTAGGCGGGATGGATGTAGGGCGGCTGGGTCGACCAGTCGCGTGGGCGGAGCACGGGTGTCTTGGCCATGGTTCTCGTCGGCGGGCGAATGTCGCCGTGATGATAAAGTCAGTCGAACCCGCAGGGGTCGGCGTGACATCGT
Source organism: Lautropia sp. (assembly GCA_050249335.1). Lineage (GTDB taxonomy): Bacteria > Pseudomonadota > Gammaproteobacteria > Burkholderiales > Burkholderiaceae_E > Lautropia. The sequence continues at coordinate 12,228 of JBFWQR010000108.1, read as the reverse complement.
TCACGCAGCATCGGGATCGGTCTGGCGACACTATCGAATTCCCTGCTCCGTGATTCCGCCGAGCCGCTCATGACGACCGTCTGCACCCCGCCCCCGTTGCCGCTGCCCGACTCGCACGCCAGCGCGCTGCTGTCGCCGCGGCGACCGTCACCGACCACCTGCGGTCGGTCCGGCGCAGTCGTCGCGGCGACACTGATCGCTGCGACACTGACGATCGGCGGCTGCGGCGGTGGCGGCGGTTCTTCGGCGCCGACACCGACACCCACTCAGACATCGACGCCGACACCCACGCCGACGCCGTCGCCCACTCCAACGCCCACGCCGACGCCGTCGTCCACTCCGACACCTTCGCCGACCCCGGGACCGGTGACCGTCCCGTCGCCGTCGCCGTCGCCGTCGCCGGCGATCGCGACTGCACCGATCCAGACCCGCGACGCGCTGCCGCTGCCGGCCGCCGCGACCGTCGGCGCGTTCGGGCCGGTGATCCCGTGGCACGTGATCCCGCTGCATATCGCCATGCTGCCGGACGGCCGGCTGATGTCGTACGGCACCAAGCAGGACGGCACGCAGACCGGTCGGTTCAACTATGACGTCTGGCGTCCGGGCGACGGCACCGGCATCGGTGCCCACGACGATCTCCCGCAATCGACTGGTACCGACCTGTTCTGCAGCTCGCAGATGATGTTGCAGAACGGCGAGATGCTGCTGCAGAACGGTGACATCTACAACCCGGCCTGGGGACAGTCGTCGAACATCGGCAATGCCGACGTGAACATCTTCTCGCCCGCGACCAACACGATCCGGCGCGCCGGCACGATGAATCGGCCACGCTGGTACGGCACGCCGACCACGCTGCCGGACGGCCGGATCTATATCCAGGGCGGCACCGGCGGCAACGACCGCGCCGAGATCCGCGAGGCCGATGGCTCGTACCGCCTGTTGACCGGCTTTTTCACCAACGATCTCGGCGAGCTCTATCCGCGGGCGTGGGTCGCGCCGAACGGCAGGCTGTTCGGCCTTGCCTACTCGGCGATGTATCAGATCGACGTTTCCGGAAACGGCACGCGGACCAATCTGGGCAACATCAACAGCCACCTGCCGTCCGGTCGCCAGACCGCGCCGGACGACTCCTCGTCGGCGGTGATGTATCGCCCTGGCAGGATCTTCCAGGTCGGCGGCATGGACAACCGGGCCGTCATCGTCGACATCAACGCGACCTCGCCATCCGGCGTCGTCGCGCCGACCATCACCGACGCCGGCGACACGATCGCCCGACGCACCTGGGCGAGCGCTACCGTGATGGCCGACGGGCGGGTCGCGGTCTCCGCCGGCTCGGAAATCAAGAACTTCTCCGGCATCGCGCCGGCGACGCCGACGGCGCCGGTCTACGACATGCAGATCTGGAATCCCGACGGCGGCCCGGGCGGCAGCTGGATGACCGGCCCGCAAGCGCAACGGATGCGCTTGTACCACAACGTGCAGATCCTGCTGCCGGATGGCTCGGTGCTGACCGCCGGCGGCGGCGCGCCCGGACCGCAGGTCAACACCAACGGCGAGATCTACTATCCCCCCTATCTGTTCCAGCCCAACGGCCAGCTTGCGGTCCGGCCGCGCATCACCGCTGCACCGACCGTTGCCGAGCCGACCAGCCAGTTCATCCTGGTCTCGCCGGACGCAGCGACGATCCAGAAGATCCACCTGATCGGCATGGGCACCGTCACGCACTCGTTCGACATGAACCAGCGCTTCGTGCCGCTCGCATTCAACCGGGACGGCGACCAGCTGACGGTGCAGCTGCCGTCCAACCGCTTCGAGACGCCGCCGGGCTACTACCTGGTGTTCGCGCTGAACGGCAACGGCACACCGTCGATCGCGCGGATCATCCGGATCAACCCGGCCTGACGCGGGGCGGCCTGACGGCGGTCGTGCTGCCCGGCAGCGCCGCGTACCGCGAGCATGGCGCAACGTGAACGATTGCACGGCACGATCGCCGCATCACTGACGATCGTGCAATCGATCACCTCGTCATCGGCAGATCGGCACGACACTGCGTCGAATCACTATCCGCCAGACTGCCTGCCGATGATCTCCGCTCTGCCCTTGCCTGCCCGCCCGCTCGCCGATCCGAAACCGGCCGCCGATCCGATCTTCCCGCGCCGGCTGCGCCGCCTCGCCGCGGTCGCGACCATCGCGACCCTGGTCGCGGCCTGTGGCGGCAGCGGCGGCGGCAGCCCGAGTGCCGGTTCCGCCGGCCAGCCCGTGACGCCGCCCGATCAGGCTATCGTCGACGACACGCTGCCGGCACGCCCGGTCAACTCGACCAACATCGCGTTCGAGATCAAACAGCCCGACCGGCTCTGGACGGTCAACCCCGACAACGACTCGGTCACGGTCATCGATGCCGCGACCCGGGCCCGGCTCGCCGAGATCACGGTCGGCGCCGCGCCGCGCTCGCTGGCGTTCTCCGGCACCGGCGACGCCTGGGTCGTCAATCGCGACAGCGCGACGGTCTCGGTGATCGATCCGGCCACGCTGGCGGTCAAGCGCACGGTCACGCTGCCGACCGCGTCGCAACCGTACGGCATCGTGTTCTCGCCGGCCGACCGCCACGCGTGGATCACGCTGTCGGCGCTCGGCCAGGTGGTCAAGGTGGCGCCGGACAGCGGCACCATCGGCGCCCGCGTCGCGGTCGGTGCCGACGTCCGCCATCTGGCGATCGACGCGACCGGCAGCCGCCTGCTGGTGTCACGCTTCATCTCGCCGCCGCTGCCCGACGAGGCGACCGCAACGCCGCAGTCGTCGGTCGGCGGCGTCGACCACGGCGGCGAAGTCGTTACCGTGGACCCGGTCACCGCCAAGGTCACCGGGAAGATCGTGCTCGCGGTCAGCGAGCGGTCGGACAGCGCGCTCGCCGCGCGCGGCATCCCGAACTACCTCGGCGCGCCGGCGATCGCGCCCGACGGCGGCAGCGCCTGGGTGCCGTCGAAGCAGGACAATGTCCAGCGCGGCGATTGGCGCGACGGCCAGCCGCTCGACTTCCAGACCACGGTCCGCGCGATCACGTCGAGGATCGTGCTGACCGGCACGCCGGCCGAGGACCACTTCTGGCGCGTCGACCACGACAACTCGGGCGTCGCCAGCGCGGCCGCCTGGGACCCGGCCGGCCGCTTCGTCTATGTCGCGCTCGAAGCCTCGCGGGACATCGCGCTGCTCGACCCGGAGGGTGGCCGCGAGGCACGCCGCTTCGCCGCCGGCCTGGCGCCGCCGGCAGCCGCGACCGTCACCGGCTTCGCACCGCAGGGTCTGGCGGTCTCGGCCGACGGCCGCCGGCTCGCGGTCAACAACGTGATGAGCCGTCAGGTCGGCCTGTTCGACGTCTCGGGCATGATCGACGTCGACACCGGCACGATCCCGCCGCCGGCGATGGTCGCCACGGTCACCGCCGAAAAGCTCGCCACCAACGTGCTGCGCGGCAAGCAGCTGTTCTACGATGCGCTCGACCCGCGGCTCGCACGCGACGCCTACCTGAGCTGCGCCAGCTGCCACAACGACGGCGGCGGCGACGGCCGCGTGTGGGACCTGACCACGTTCGGCGAAGGCCTGCGCAACACGATCCCGCTGACCGGCCGCGCCGGCGGCAGCCTGCCGCTGCACTGGAGCGCGAACTTCGACGAGATCCAGGATTTCGAAGGCCAGATCCGCAACCTCGCCGGCGGCAGCGGGCTGATGGACGATGCGCTGTTCTACGCCGGCGATCGCCGAGACCCGCTCGGCGCGGCGAAGGCCGGGCTGTCGAACGACCTCGATGCGCTGGCCGCCTACGTGCAGTCGCTTGACCGCTACGCCCCGAGCCCGTACCGCAACGAGGATCGGTCGCTGACCGCCAGCGCCCAGGCCGGCAAGAGCCTGTTCGCAATGCGCGGCTGCGGCACCTGCCACAGCGGGCCGCAGTTCGCCGGCAACGGCGCGGCGCGCCACGACGTCGGCACGATGAAGCCGTCGACACGGCCGCCCGGCCCCGGCGTGGTTCCGCTCGACGGCATCGACACGCCGACGCTGCGCGACGTCTGGGCGAGCGGCCCCTACCTGCACGACGGCTCGGCCGCGACGCTGGTGGACGCGATCCGGCTGCACACCGCGGTGACTGACGGCGACGAGCTGGCCAGGCTGGCCGACTACGTGCAGCAGATCGGTTCCGAGGAGTAACCGCTCAGAGCCCCTTCATTGCAGCCTGGACGAAGCTCAGGTCGAACGCCTTGTCGAAGGTGAACGACGCCGGGACCTCGGGCTGCTTGCGCTGCCGGTACTCGGCATTGAGGAACTCGACGTTGATGTCGAAGTGCTTCTGCGTCGGCACCGGCGTCTTCATGTACATCCCGACGTTGTTGCCGAACGCCGGTTCGAACAGCGCCGCGTCGAGGTCCTTGAAGTACTCGCGGGCGAACGCCTTGAAGGCCGCCTGATCGGCATGCAGCGACCGCAGCGCCAGCGCGATGCCGCGGCAGTAGGCGGTCAGCTCGCGCGGCCGCTCCTTGGCAGTCCGGTCGGTGACGCTGGCGACGATGTAGAGAAAGTCGGCGAGCTCCGGCGGCGGATTGGTCACCATGTTGAACAGGTAGGCGCCGCCGAATTTGGTGACCGCCACGTCCGAGGTCGGCGACGACAGGCAGAAGCCGTCGATCTGCTGCTTCTCGAACGCCGCCAGCATCGCCGTCGGCCCGCCCTGGATCGGCACCACCTGGGCATCGCGATCGGCATCGATCCGGGCCCGTTGCATGAAGTAGCGGGTCAGCTGGTCCGGGCCGCTGCCGGGGCCGGTGGTGCCGATCCGCAGGCCGCGCAGCACCGCCGCCTTCTGATCGGGCGGGCTCGCCTCGGTGACGCCGGCCTTGTCGGCGAAGGTCTTGCGGACCACGACGTTCGATGCGAACTTGTCGACCCAGCCGCAGATCATCCGGATCGGGCGGCCCTGCACCTGGACCCGCAGATTGGTCGCCGGCGAGCCGAGCAGGATGTCGGCCGCGCCCGACAGCAGCGCGTCCTGGTTGACGCCGCGATTGGTCGCGGCCAGCTCCACCTTGAGGCCGGCCTGTTCGAACAGCTTGCCGTGGAACGCATAGTCCTCGGCGCTCCAGAGCCAGGATCTGGAGGTCGAGCGCAGCGACGACAGCGGTTCGAGCGCCTGCGCCCGGGCGCCGGCAGCCGTGAACAGCGGGCTGGTCGCAGCGACGCTGAGCGCACCCTTCAGTACCAGGCGGCGTTCGGTCAGACGATCCATGGCGGTCTCCTCGGAGTGGTTGGCAAAATCAGGCAGCGCCGCGCAGCAAGCGGCCCGGCAGACGCCAGCCGGGCTCGGCCGGCTGCCCGGGCGCCGGCAGCTCGACGCCGTTGACGAACACCGCGCGGATGCCGCGCGGATACGAGACCAGGCGGTCGGCACCGGCCGGCAGGTCGTGGATCCGCTCGAGCGGGCCGGCAGCGACGGTGTCGGGGTCGAAGACGACGAGGTCGGCAGGCCGCCCGACCGCGAGCAGCCCGCGGTCGCGCAGACCGAACACTTCGGCCGGCCGGCTGGTCAGCATCCGGACCGCCTGTTCGAGCGACAACGCACCGCGCTCGCGGACCCAGTGGCCGAGCAGATGAGTCGCGTAGCAGGCATCGCATAACTGCGACAGGTGCGCCCCGCCGTCGCCAAGCCCGAGCACGACATCCGGATCCTGCAGGATCTCCTGGACTTCGTCTTCCTCGAAATTGACCAGCGGGGTCCGGAAGCGCGCCTGCAGGTCCGACTCGAGCGCGAGATCGAGGATCGTGTCCACCGGATGCGCGCCGGCTGCGGCAGCGAGGTCGGCGATCCGCCGGCCGACCAGATCCGGGCGGCCCGGATGATGAGACAGCTCGGTCAGCGCGAAGCTGGCACGCCGCATCGCGCCCTCGGCAGCACCGCCGGAGAAGTAGCCATCCCGGCCACCGCGGCCGGCGAGCTCGTCGCGGAACGCGGCGCGGAACGACGGATCGCGATAGAGCGCCCGGCGCGCCGCCTCGTCGGGTGCGCGCCGGACCGGCTCGAACAGCTGCCAGGTGTCGAACACTACCGGAGCCCGGAAGTCGAACTCGCTGACGATCGGCCGGCAGGCGACCTGCGGCACCAGCGGCAGGCCGCGCGCGCGCAGCTCGCGGTTCTTCGCCAGTACCTCGCGATGACGCCACGGCCCGAGCTGCCCGGCCAGCACGGCGGTCCAGCAGACGGTCGCGCCGCTCGCCTGCTGGACCGCGACGTAGTCGTCCCACTTGGCATCGCGCGCGACGTTGAAGTGGATGATGCCGTGCCCGGCCGCGCCGACCGCCGATGCGAGCGCGACCATCTCGTCGCGGGTCGCGAGCCGGCTCGGCACCGGCTTGCCGCCGAAGCCGACATGGACGGTCGACACCGAGGTCGCGAACCCGATCGCGCCGGCCCGCATCCCCTCGAGCACCAGCGCCCGCATCCGCGCGATCTCGTCGGCGGTGGCGGCGCGTTCGACCGCTTCGGCGCCCATCACGTAGAGCCGGACCGGGGTGTGACCGATCATCACGGCGACGTTGACCGCAGTGCCGCGCGCTGCGATCGCGTCGAGATACTGCGGGAACGTCTCGAACGGCCACGGCTCGCCGAGCCCCGCCTGCAGCGCCTGCAGGCTCATCGCCTCGACTCGTTCGAGGGTGCGCAGGATCAGGTCGCGGCCGGCCGGGCGGGTCGGCGCGATGCCGAAGCCGCACGAGCCGATCACCACCGAGGTCACGCCGTGCCACGGCGAGATCGTCAGCAACGGGTCCCAGAACAACTGGGCATCGTAGTGCGTGTGGATATCGACGAAGCCCGGCGCGATCACCGCACCGCCGGCATCGAACGTGCGGCGGGCGGCGCCGGCGACGTCGCCGACCGCAGCGATCCGGCCGTCGCGGACCGCGACCGACCCGACCCGCGACGGGCCGCCGCTGCCGTCGACGATCCGGCCGTTGTCGATGCGCAGGTCGAACGTCATGGCTACTCCCCGGCGAACCGCCACTGCCTGGCGAACTGCCACTGCCGGGCGAATCCCGCCGGCGCGCCGGTCACTGCCCTTTCCAGCGCAACGCGCGCGCTTCGACCCGCTTCAACAGCGCGTTCAACGCGATCCCGGTGAAGGCGAGCACGATCAGCCCGGCGAACACGCCGGCGGTATCGAACAGGCCCGACGCCTGCCCGATCAGGAAGCCGATCCCGCGGTTCGACGAGATCAGCTCGCCGACCACGGCGCCGATCAGCGCATAGGGCACCGACACCTTGAGTCCGGTCAGCACCCAGGCCGCCGCCGACGGCAGCACGACCAGGCGCAGTTCCTGCCAGCGATTGGCACCCATGATCCGGACCGCCTGCAGATGCAGCGCCTGGACGTCGCGGACGCCGGCGAAGGTATTCAGGAATACCAGGAAGAAGACGATCAGCGCGGCCATCGCGACCTTCGACGACAGGCCGATGCCGAACCACATGATCAACAGCGGCGCCAGCGCGATCTTCGGCATGCAGTAGATCGCGGTGATGAACGGATCGAACAGCCGCGCCAGCAGCGGCGAACGGCCGAGCAGGAAGCCGATCGCGAAGCCGACCAGCGCCCCGATCACGAACCCGCCCGCCATCGCCTGGAAGGTGTAGAGGAACGCGTGCCATAGCGTGCCGTCGATCAGCCAGACACGCAGCTTGTCGGCGACCGCGAGTGGCGAGCTGATGAAGAACGCGTCGATCAGCCGGTCCGACGCGAACTGCCAGAGCGCCAGCACCGCGACCAGGATCGCACACTGACCAGCCAGGAACCGCCCGCGATGCTCGGCCGGCGCGGCAGCGGCCGCCACCGGCATCGCGTCGCCCTGCTCGGCCGCCATTAGGCAGCGACCGGCTGCGGCGCGACGCCGGCCGACTGCGAGATCTCCGGCGCCAGGTGTTCCCAGAGCTCGACGTAGATCGACCGGAACGCCGGCGAGAACTGGCCCTGGAACGCGTCGCGCGGCCGCGGCAGATCGATCCGCCGCAACGCCTTGATCCGGCCGGGGCGCCCGGAGAACACCACCACCACGTCCGACAGCAGGATCGCCTCGGCGAGATCGTGGGTGACGAACACGATCGTCTTGCGCGTGCTCTCCCAGAGCGCCAGCAGCTGCGCCTGCATTACCAGCTTCAGCTGCGCATCGAGCGCGCCGAACGGCTCGTCCATCAGGATCGTGTCGGGATCGTGCGCCAGCACCTGGGCGAGCGCCGCACGCTTGCGCATGCCGCCGGAAAGCTGCGCCGGAAAGTGATCGCGGAACTCGGCGAGCCCGACCCGCGCCAGCATCGCATCGACCCGGGCAGTGATCGCCGCCGGCCGCTCGCCGCGGATCACCAGCGGCAGCGCGACGTTGTCAGCGGCGGTCCGCCACGGCAGCAGGCTGTCCTGCTGGGTCATGTAGCCGACCCGGGTATTGATGCCGGCGACCGGCCGGCCGTCCTGCACGATCGTGCCGGCGCTCGGCGGCAGGATGCCGGCCATCATGTTGAGCAGCGTCGACTTGCCGCATCCCGACGGCCCGATCAGGGTCACGAACGACCCGTCCGGCACGTCGAGATCGACCGGATCGAGTGCCGGCGTCAGCGCACCCTTGAACGGAAACGCCTTCGAGACTGCGCGGATTTCGAACACGCCACCGCCTCCGCTGCATGGCGGTTGCCGCGGCTTGATGCCGCGCCCGCCTCCGGCAGCCCGGCGATGATCGACCCGCCCCTAATGCTATGTCAATAGAGCATTATCCCGGGGCGCGCCGACGCGCGCACGGCGCTAGATCTCCTCGTACAGCGGCAGCGTCAGGAACTCGGCGAACGCGTCCTGCGTGCTCATCTGCTCGAAGATCTGCGCGGCGCGATCGTAGGTGCTGGCGTCCGGTCCGACCAGCGCCTTGACCTTGCCGAGCTCTTCCGGGATCAGCGCGCGAACCAGCTCCGGCGTCACCTTGCGGCCGTCCTCGAGCACGCCCTTCGGCGAGCGGATCCACTGCCAGACCTGGCTGCGGCTGATCTCGGCGGTGGCGGCGTCTTCCATCAGGTTGTGGATCGGCACGCAGCCGTTGCCGGCGAGCCAGGCGCCGAGGTAGTGGATGCCGACGTTGATGTTCATCCGCAGGCCGGCCTCGGTGATCGGCGTTTCCGGCTGGAAGTTCAGCAGGTCGGCGGCGGTCACCTGGACGTCCGGGCGCTGCTTGCCGAACTGGTTCGGCGCGTCGCCGAGCACCGCGACGAACTCCTTCATCGCCGGCTCGACCAGGCCCGGGTGCGCGACCCAGCCGCCGTCGTAGCCGTCGGTCGCGTCGCGGCGCTTGTCGCCGATGATGCCCTGCATCGCGATCGCGTTCTTCTCCGGATCGTTCTTGATCGGAATCAGCGCGCTCATGCCGCCGATCGCCGGCGCGCCGCGCTTGTGGCAGGTCTTCAAGAGCAGCAGCGCATAGGCGCGCATGAACGGCGCGGTCATCGTGACCTTGGCGCGGTCGGCCAGGCAGAAGTTGCGGTCGCGCTTGAACTTCTTGATGCACGAGAAGATGTAGTCCCAGCGGCCGGCATTGAGGCCGGCGCTGTGCTCGCGCAGTTCGTAGAGGATCTCTTCCATCTCGAACGCGGCGACGATCGTCTCGATCAGCACGGTCGCCTTGATCGTGCCCTGCGGCAGCCCGAGCTCCTTCTGCGCCATCACGAAGACATCGTTCCAGAGCCGCGCCTCGAGGTGGCTCTCCAGCTTCGGCAGATAAAAGAACGGGCCGGCGCCGCGCGTGATCTGTTCGCGGGCATTGTGGAACAGGAACAGCGCGAAATCGAACAGGCCGCCGGACACCCGGGCGCCGTCGATCTTGACGTGCTTTTCGTCCAGATGCCAGCCGCGTGGGCGGACCTGCAGCGTCGCGATCCGCTCGTTGAGCTTGTAGTGTTTGCCGCCCGATTCGAGCGTCAGGGCCCGGCGGATTGCCGCCTTCAGGTTGATCTGCCCCTGGATCTGGTTGTTCCAGCTCGGCGAGTTCGAGTCCTCGAAGTCGGTCATGTAGCTGTCCGCGCCCGAGTTGAACGCGTTGATGACCATCTTGGCATCGACCGGGCCGGTGATCTCGACGCGCCGGCAATAGAGCGCCGGCGGGATCGGCGCGATCTTCCAGTCGCCATCGCGGATCGCCTTGGTCTCGGCGAGGAAATCCGGCCGCTCGCCGGCATCGAGCCGCTCGGCGCGCGCGGCGCGGGCAGCGAGCAGTTCGCGGCGCCGCGGCTCGAACGTCCGGTGCAGCTTGGCCACCAGCGCCAGCGCGTCGGGGGTCAGGATCTCGGCGAATGCAGCGCTGACCGGCGCGTCGATCTGCATGCCGGCGGGCAGTTTCAGGGTGGGTGCGGATGCGGTCATGGGTGGTCCTCGTAGCGTTGACTGGATGGTATTGCAACCCATTCGAGTCAAGAAGCCACCGCCAAGCGCATTCAGCTTTTACTTGCATGGCGGTAATCTCGCAGGCATGGCGGTAATCTCGCAGTTATTCCCCGAACGGGCTTCATCCCCGATTCAGCTGCCATGGACCGCTTCACCCAGATCGAGACCTTCGTCGCTGTCGCGATGCGCGGCAGCCTGTCGGCGGCTGCCCAGGCCGAAGGCGTCGCGCCGGCGGTCATCGGCCGGCGGATCGATGCGCTCGAAGCGCGGCTCGGCGTCAAGCTGCTGATCCGGACCACCCGCCGGATCACGCTGACCTTCGAAGGCAGCGCGTTCCTCGAGGACTGCCAGCGGCTGCTCAACGACTTCGCCAATGCCGAGGCGGCGGTCTCGCTCGGCGGCGTCAAGGCGAGCGGCCACGTCCGCGTCACCGCCCCGGCCGGCTTCGGCCGCCGGCATGTCGCGCCGCTGGTCGCGCCGTTCGTCCGCATCAATCCGGACGTCTCGGTATCGCTGGAGCTGACCGACCGGCTCGCCGACATCGTCAACGAGGGTTTCGACCTGGCGATCCGGATCGGCCAGCTCGACGACTCGAGCTTGGTCGCGGTGACGCTGGCGCGCAATCAGCGGGTCGTCGTCGCGAGCCCCGACTATCTGGCCCGCCACGGCACGCCACAGCGCCCGGCCGACCTCGCCCGCCACAACTGCCTGACCTTCGGCACTGCCGGCAATCAGCCGCGCGGCTGGCTGCTGTCGGTCGACGGCACCCCGACCGCGGTCCGCGTCGGCGGCAACATCGAGTGCAACGACGGCGCGGTGCTGCGGCAGTGGGCACTCGACGGCCTCGGGTTGGCCTGGCGCTCGATCTGGGAGGTCGCCGACGACCTCGCGAGCGGCCGGCTGGTCACCGTGCTGGACCGGCACGCCAGCCCGGACAACGCGATCCACGCGGTGTTCCCGGAGCGCCGCCATCTGCCGCTCAGGGTCCGGATGTTCATCGACTTCGTCAAGGCGAAGTACGCCGAGCCCGGCTACTGGGGCGGCCGCCCCTGAGCAGAGGGTAGCTGCCGAGCGACGGTAGCTGCTGAGCAGGTGGTGGCCGCTCAGCGGCGCACGGCTTGCCCGAGATCGGAAGAAATGGGCGAGTCTCATTCGGGCCTTGGATCAAAGGGCGAGTCTCATGTGCCTTGGATGGGCAACCGCAGCGGGCAGCGACCGCAGGGGTACGAACCTCGGTCAATGCGCTTGGCGTGCGGCTACCGGCAGTGCGGGCTCTCCGGTGAAGCGAGGGCAGTCCAGTGCAGCGAGAGCAGTCCATGCAGTGAGCCGATCGGTTGCCCCGAGAGATTGCCTTGTGAGCCCCGCACATCGCAATCAGCGTTCGCAGGCCTCTGCGTGTCGATCGCCATCGTTTTCACCGCGATCGCATTGAGTCGCGAGAGGAGCTGAACTAGAATACTGGATATAAATACAGTTTTCAGTTACCCCTGCGAATACACCATCGAGGGCGCCATGACCGAGCCGGTTTCGCTGGATGCTGTCCGGGATCTCCGCCGCCCCACGGCATGCCCAAACACCCTGGCTCCGATCGCCGAGCTCGAAGCGCAGATCACCGAACTCGCCGGGCACCTGAACGCCGCCACCTATCGCTGGCTGCTGCTGATCGCCGAGTTCGACCGGCGCCAGGGCTGGGCCGACGGCACCACGCCGTCGTGCGCCCACTGGCTCAGCTGGAAGTGCGGCATCGACCGCGGCGCGGCCCGCGAGAAGGTCC
>JBFWQR010000107.1:0-27290 GCA_050249335.1 Lautropia sp. | reverse complement strand
TGGCGCGGTAACGGTCGATCAGCGCCGGCGCGCCGAAGGTTCGATTGCACGGCTGATTCCGGCCTTCGCGCTGGCCTTCGCACACGCGGGCTGTGCAACGCCGGGTGACGGCGACGGTGCTGCCGGCGGCGGACCGGTCCGCGGCGGCGCGGACGCCGCTGGCGGCAGCGCTGCGGCAGGCCGTGACGGCAGCCGCGAACCGGCCGGTCAGACCGTCAACCCGACCGGCAAGGCCGACTGGGTCGCCGTCTACGAAAGCCCGCCGGAGACGCGCTATGGCGACCAGCGGGTGGTCTACGTCGACCGCGCCAGCGTGCAGCCGCAGCCGCTCGACAAGCTCACCTACTACCTGGCGCGGACGCGCGAGGTCAGCCGCTCGACGTCGAAAGCGAAGATCCAGGAGCTGGCGGTGCTCTGCGAAGGCACGCCGAACGCGCCGGCGACGGCGCTGCGCGGCGAAGGTACCGAGGAAAGCAACGGCAGCTACTCGCTGAAGCGGGCGAGCAGCGCGCTGACCTCGGCGTCGCAGTTCACGACGGCACGGATCCGGCCCGATCCGAACAATCCCGGCACGTTCGTGGTCCGCGCGATCTGCCTGATCGGGACCGAGCCGAAGTAGCCGCTGCGCCGCGGCCGGCCGGCTGAAGCCATCCTGCGAACCCGGAGTCTTCGCAGACGTCGACGCATTGGATCCGGGTGCCGCTGCGACGCTTCAGTCGTCTCCATCGTCCGTGTCGACTTCATCGTCGTCGTCCGCGTCATCGTCGTCGTCCGCGTCCGCGTCATCGTCGTCGTCCGCGTCATCGTCGTCGTCCGCATCTTCGTCGGCGTCGTCATCTTCATCGTCATCGGCATCATCCCCGGTGCCGGCACCCTCCTCGGCATCCGGCCGCGACGCGGCGAGCGCCTCGACGCGCTCGAGGAACTCGGCGAGCGCGATGTCGCCGTCGATGAACAGTTCTCGCAGCGCACGGTATTCGGGGTCGAGCAGCAGATCGCTGCCCTGGCGCGACAGTTCGGCTTCGGCTTCGAGCACCTGCTCGAGCTCCTTCAGATAACGGTCGTTGATGCCCGCGCTCATCACGGTCTCTCCTGATCATCGGCGCCCGGCGCGTCCGCCGGCTCGTCGGGGCGGTTGCGCATCCAGTCCGCCGTGCCGCTGAATGCAGTATGCAGGCGCCTGGCCAGATCGGCGTCGAGCCCGGTCTCCTGCATCGCCTGCCCCATGCAGCCGAGCCACTGGTCACGCAAGACGGTGTCGATCGGAAACGGCAGATGGCGCGCCCGCAGCCGCGGGTGGCCGAACCGCTCGGTGTAGTACTGCGGGCCGCCCATCCAGCCGCACAGGAACCAGAACAGCTTCTGCCGGGCGCCATCCAGCGTGCTGCCATGGACCGAGCGCAGCCGCGCATAGGCGGGTTCGAGATCCATCAGGTCGTAGAACCGGTCGACCAGCCCGCGCACCTGCGCTTCGCCGCCGATCCAGTCGTAGAAGGTCGGGTAAGGGAGGCGTTCCTCGATCTGCATGACCGATTATCGCCGACTGCGGCGGGTGTTCCCGGCCCCGGCCGAGCGTCGGAGCCGGTCGAGCGCATGCAGAATGCCTGGTCACAGCACCGGCATCTGGCCGGGCGCGCGCGCCGGGAGCCCGGCAGCAGAAGGACAGGCCCTCTTGGCCGCCCCTACCCGGCCAGCTTCGCGAGCAACAGGTGCTGCGGATCGTGTTCGGGATCGAGCACCGCACCGGTTGCGGCATAGCCGCCTTCGCCATCCATGACCCAGCCGGACCGGCCGGGCTTCAGGTAGTTCAGCAGCCCTTCGTCGATGACGCGCTGCTTGAGCTTCTTGTCGCGCAGCGGGAACGCGACTTCGACGCGGCGGAAGAAGTTGCGGTTCATCCAGTCGGCCGAACCGAGCCAGAGGTCTTCGGCGCCGTTGGCCCAGAAGTAGTAGATCCGGCTGTGCTCCAGGAAGCGGCCGAGCACCGAGATCACGCGGATGTTGCTCGAGCGGCCGGCGATGCCCGGCCGCAGCGCACAGACGCCGCGGACGATCAGGTCGATCTTGACGCCGGCCTCGCTCGCCTCGTAGAGCGCGTCGATGATCGACGGTTCGAGCAGCGCGTTGAGCTTGGCCATGATGTGCGCCTTCTTGCCGGCGCGCGCGGCTTCGGTCTCGCGCCGGATCGCCTTCATCATGGTTTCGTGCAGCGTGAACGGCGCCTGCAGCAGCGTGTTGAGCTTGCCGGCGGTGCCGAGCCCGGTCAGGCGGCGGAATACTTCCTGGACATCGGCGCAGATGTGTTCATCGGCGGTGAACAGGCCGAAGTCCTCGTAGAGCCGCGCGGTCCGTGCATGGTAGTTGCCGGTGCCGAGATGGGCATAGCGCCGCAGCCCGCCGGCTTCACGGCGGATCACCAGCGCGAGCTTGGCGTGCGTCTTGTGGCCGACGACGCCGTAGACGACATGCGCACCGACCTCCTCCAGCTGAGCCGCCCAGTTGATGTTGGTCTCTTCGTCGAAGCGCGCCATCAGCTCGAGGACGACGGTCACTTCCTTGCCGGCGCGGGCGGCACCGACCAGCGACTCCATCAGCACCGAGTCGGCACCGGTGCGATAGATCGTCTGCTTGATCGCGACCACCTGGGGGTCCATCGCGGCGCTGCGCAGGAAGTCCATCACCGGGTTGAACGATTCGTACGGATGGTGCAGCAGCACGTCGCTCTTGGCGATCGCGTCGAACAGATCCTTCTTGCGGAAGGCTGGCGGCAGGCCGGGCTCGAAGCGCGGGAACTTCAGGTCGGGGCGGTCGACGACGTCGATCACCTGCGCCAGCCGGATCAGGTTGACCGCGCCGTCGACGAAGTAGCAGTCGAGATCGCCGAGCTGGAATTCCTGCTTGAGCAGCGCGACCACGACCGGACTGGTGTCGGTCGACAGCTCGAGCCGGACGCCGTCGCCATAGTGGCGCTGGCCGAGCTCGGTGCGCAGCGCCTGGCGCAGGTTGGTGATCTCCTCCTCGTCGACGAACAGCTCGCTGTTGCGCGTCAGCCGGAACTGGGTCCGGCTCTTGACCGTGAGGCCGGGAAACAGCTCGTCGATGAAGCCGTGGACGATCGAGGTCAGCAGCATCAGGCCGTGCGGCGCGCCGGCGATCTCGGGCGGCACCGACACGACCCGCGGCAGCACCCGCGGCGCCTGCACGATCGCGATGCCCGGGCGCCGGCCGAACGCGTCGCGGCCGTCGAGCTCGACCGCGAAGTTGAGCGTCTTGTTCGAGATCCGCGGAAACGGATGCGCCGGGTCGAGCGCGATCGGCGTCAACAGCGGCTCGATCTCGCGGGTGAACATGTCGTGCGCCCACTGGCGCTGCTCGGGCGTCCAGTCGCTCGACAGCAGGATCACGATGCCCTCGGCGCGCAGCGCCGGCATCAGCACCTCGTTGAGCAGCTGGTACTGGCGCGCGATCAGCGTGCCGGCACGGGCGGCGATCGCGCGCAGCTCGTCCCGGGCGCCGCCGGCCGCGGCCGGGTCGGCCCGCACCGTCTCCTGCAGCTCGGCGACCCGGATCTCGAACAGTTCGTCGAGATTGCCGGAGACGATCGTCAGGTAACGGACGCGCTCGAGCAGCGGCACCGCCGGATTCTCGGCGAGCGCGAATACCCGCTCATTGAACGCCAGAATGCCCTGCTCGCGATTGAGCAGCGGCAACGCGCGGATACCCGCATCGCTCGAGGCAGCCATGTCCATGACGCGACGATCGCGCTTTTCGATGACAGGAGGATGACGACGCTTGCGGTTCATGCGCGGGTGGGCCGTACTGCGAATACGGGCGCGGGCGGTGCTGCGGATGCCCGCAGCGGCCGGACCCCGGCCGATTTTGCGGCAGAATCCGGGAAATGCTCCAGCCCGACCCGACAGACGCCGAGCTGGCGACCCCCGACCGGCGCCGGCTGGCCGCGGTCGACCTCGGATCCAACAGTTTCCGGCTGTTGATCGTCGACGTCGACGATTCGTCGGCCGGCGCGCAGATCCGGATGGTCGACCAGATCAAGGAAAGCGTGCGCCTCGGCGCCGGCCTCGATCACGAGCGGGAATTGTCGCCGTCGGCCCAGCAGAGCGCGCTGGCCGCACTCGGCCGCTTCAGCGAACGGCTGCGCGGCTTCCATCCGGAGTCGGTCCGGGCGGTCGCGACCAACACCTTCCGGGTCGCGCGCAACCGCGCCGCCTTCCTCGAGATCGCCGGGCGCGCGCTCGGCTTCCCGATCGAGGTGATCGCCGGCCGCGAGGAAGCGCGGCTGATCTACGTCGGCGCGTCGCATGCGCTGCCGCTCGACCATCAGCCGCGGCTGGTCGTCGACATCGGCGGCGGTTCGACCGAATGCATCATCGGCATCGACCACGAACCGAAGCGGCGGGAATCGTTCCAGATGGGCTGCGTCGCCTTGACCCAGGAGTTCTTCGCAGACGGCCGGATCACCCGCGCGGCGCTGCGCCGGGCACGGCTGCGCTGCGGCGAATTGCTCGCCGCCGAGGTCCGGGCGTTCGCGCGGATCGGCTGGCGTGCGGCGATCGGCACCTCGGGCACCGCCAAGTCGCTGTCGCAGATCGGCGCGGCACTGACCGGCAACGCCGCGATCACGCGCACGAGCCTGGCAGCGATCGAAGCCGAGGTGCTGCGCGCCGGCGCCGCCGACGCGCTCGCGTTCGATGGCCTGAAGCCCGACCGTCGCGCGGTCTTCTGCGGCGGCCTGGCCGCGATGCAGGCGGCGTTCGAGGAGTTCGACATCGACGAGATGAGCTACTGCGACTCGGCGCTGCGCGAAGGCATCCTCTACGACCTGCTCGGCCGCGCCTCCGGCTCGGACCGCCGCGAGATCACGATCAGCCACCTGGTCGAGCGCTACCGGATGGCCGATGCCCATGGCCGCGAGGTCGCCAAGGTCGCCTGCGAACTGTTGTCGCAGCTTTCGGCCCGCCGCGCCGACCCGGCCCAGCTGCAGATGCTCGCCTGGGCGGCGCGGATCCGCGAGATCGGCTCGTTCATCGCGCATGCCGATGCGCACAAGCACGGCGCCTACATCGTCGCGAACGCCGACCTGCCCGGCTTCTCCGGCGCCGAGCAGCGGCTGCTCGCGCTGCTGGTGCTCGGCCAGACCGGCGGGCTGCGCAAGCTGCGCCCGCACCAGCCGTCGGCGGCCGAATGGCGGATGATCCTGTGCCTGCGGCTCGCGGTCATCCTGCAGCGGCGCCGCGACGGCCGCGAGACCCCGATCCGGCTGCGCGCGGTCACCGGCGGCACCGAGTCGGGCTGGCGCATCGAACTCGCGGCCGCCTGGTCGGAGCAGCACCCGCTGACCAGCCAGTCGCTCGCCGACGAGACCGCGCAATGGCAGGCGGCCGGCATCTTCGTGCCGGTCGATTTCGTGCTGACCTGAGCCGCGTCAGCGCCCTGCTGTCAGCGCTCGCACTTCGCCGGTGCTTCGCGCTCCGCCGGTGCCGCGCCCTGCGTCAACGCTTCACCCTTCGTCAGCGCCTCGTACTTGGTCAGCAGCGTCTCGCGCGACTCGATGCGGCCCGGGTTCAGCGGGATGCACTCGACCGGACAGACCTGACGACACTGGGGCTCGTCGAAATGCCCGACGCATTCGGTGCAGCGATCCGGATCGATCCGATAGATTTCCGGGCCCATCGAGATCGCGTCGTTCGGGCACTCCGGCTCGCAGACGTCGCAGTTGATGCATTCGTCGGTGATCATCAGCGCCATCGGTGCAATCCCCCTGCCCCGATCGCCCTTGCCCCAGGCAGGCCGGCCGGGTCGCTCAATGGACCACCCTCCTGTCGCGAAGCGCGACCCACGCCCGGCCTGGCAGGGCCGGGCGGCTTCGGCGGCGCCGAGCGGTGCTCGGCGAAACCCCGCCTCCGCCCCCCGAGGGAGAGCGCCCTCCCTTCGGGCGGTCGGGCGGGAGGGCTCAAGCGGTCCGCTCCCGGCGCTTGCGGATCAGCCGGTCGTTGACGACCGCCGGCACGAAGCGGCTGACGTCGCCGCCGAACATCGCGATCTCGCGGACCAGCGTGCCGGTGACGAACTGGAATCCGTCGGTCGGCGCGAGGAACACCGTGTCGACCTTCGGCATCAGATAGTGGTTCATGCCGGCCATGCCGAACTCGTAGTCGAAGTCCGCGACGCTGCGCAGGCCGCGGACGATCACCCGGGCGCCGATCCGCTCGACGAAGTCCTTCAGCAGCCCGTGGAAGCCTTCGACGCGAACGTTGCCGAACGGCTTCAGCACCTCGCGCGCGATCTCGAGCCGCTCGTCGAACGTGAACAGCGTGCCTTTCGAACGGCTGTCGGCAACCGCGACGACGATCTCGTCGTGAATGCCGGCGATCCGGCGGATCAGGTCCTCATGGCCGCTGGTGATCGGGTCGAACGTGCCCGGGTACACCGCAATCGTCATTGTGCGCTCTCCAAATCAGGGCGCCCCAGCAGATGATCGGGTCGCCCTAGCAGATGATAGTGAACCTGGCCGGCGCGGCCGGCGCGAAGCACCTGCCAGGCACCGGGTTGACGGCCGGCAAGCCAGCCGTCGTCGATCGCGAACTCCGCCTCCAGATAGACGCGGCCCCGGGGCGTCAGCCAGCGCGGCAGCTGCGGCAGCAGCCGCTCGACCCAGCCGCCGCGGTACGGCGGATCGAGCAGGATCAGGTCGTACGGCTGCGGCGCGGCCGCGGCCAGCCAGCCGAGCGCATCGCCGCGGACTACCGTCACCGCGGTCGCTGCCAGGCGGGTCCGCAACGACTCGAGGGCCAGCACCAGCCGGGGGTCGCGCTCGATCAGCGTCACCGCCGCGGCGCCGCGCGAAGCCGCCTCGAAGCCGAGCACGCCGGTGCCGGCGAACGGTTCCAGGCAGCGCCAGCCGGTCAGGTCCTGGCCGAGCCAGTTGAACAGGGTCTCGCGGACCCGGTCGGGCGTCGGCCGCAGGCCGTCGACCGGCGCGACCGGCACCGGGGTACGCTTCCAGAGACCGCCGATGATCCGGACGCTCGTCGCCATCAGTTCCTTAGAATGGCAGAAACCACCGGTTGCTGTCCCATGTTCGGATTCTTCCGCCGCAAGAAACCCGCCGCCCCGACACCCGAAGCCGCTGCCGAGGCAGCCCCGCCGGGGGCAGCCGCGCCGGAAGCTGCCGCGCTGGAGGCTGCCACGCCGGAGGTTGCAGCGCCGGGGGTTGCAGCGCCGGGGGTTGCCCCGACGCAGTCAGCAACGGCCGACGGCGCGAACGCGACCAGGGAGGCCGCGAAATCGACTGAAGCGACGACGGCAACGGACGCAGCCGCCGAAGTCGCCCCGGCTGGAGTCGCCCCGGCTGGAGTCGCCCCGGCTGGAGTCGCCCCGGCCGAAGCCGTCCCTGCTGAAACCGTCCCTGCTGAAACCGTCCCTGCTGAAACCGTCCCTGCTGAAACTGCCCCTGCTGAAACCGTCCCTGCTGAAACTGCCCCTGCTGAAACCGTCCCAGCCGAAACCGCCCCGGCCGCTGCCGACGCAGGGGCGGCGCCCGCGGCCGGCGAAGCGGCGATCGAGACCTCGCCGACCGTCGAGACCGAGCGGCCGGGCTGGTTCGCACGGCTGCGTGGCGGCCTGTCACGGACCCGGACGCAGCTCGCTTCGATCTTCGTCGGTGCCAAGGTCGACGAGGCGCTCTACGAAGAGCTCGAGACCGCGCTGCTCGCGAGCGACGCCGGCGTCGCGACCACCGGCTGGTTGATCGAGCAGTTGCGCGCCCGCGCCAGGCGCGACCGGATCGGCGACGGCGACGCGCTGAAGGCGGCGCTGAAGGCGCTGATCGCGGAACTGCTGGCGCCGCTCGAACGGCCGATCGACGTCGATCGCGCACGACCGCTGGTGATGATGATCGTGGGCGTCAACGGCGCCGGCAAGACGACCTCGATCGGCAAGCTGGCGCGCCACCTGCGCGCGATCGACAAGACCGTGCTGCTCGCGGCCGGCGACACCTTTCGCGCCGCCGCGCGCGAGCAGCTGGCGCGCTGGGGCGAGCGCAACCAGGTCCAGGTGATCGCCAGCGAGGGCGGCGACCCGGCGGCAGTCGCGTTCGATGCGGTCAAGGCCGGCATCGCCCGCGGCACCGGCGTCGTCATGATCGACACTGCCGGCCGGCTGCCGACCCAGACCCATCTGATGGACGAGCTGAAGAAGATCCGGCGGGTGATCGGCAAGGCGATGGACGGTGCGCCGCATGAAGCGCTGCTGGTGCTCGACGGCAACACCGGCCAGAACATGCTGGCTCAGGTCCGCGCGTTCGACGACTGCATCGGCCTGACCGGCCTGATCGTCACCAAACTCGATGGGACCGCCAAGGGCGGCGCGATCGCCGCGCTCGCGTACACTCGCCGCGATCGCGTGATCCCGGTCTACTTCGTCGGCGTCGGCGAAGGCGTCGAAGACCTCGAGGCGTTCAGCGCCAGGGAGTTCGCGGCAGCGCTGCTCGACTAGGGCCTGTTCATCCCACGGCCCGCCGCGACGTCAGCAGGGACTCTTGCGCGCAACCGGCGTCGCCAGCACGACGACGTCGTACATCGCCGCCGCGTCCGCCGGCAGCTCGCCCTCCTCGAAACCGACCACCAGCGCTGCCTGCTCGAACGCGCCGAGGTAGCGCGGCACGCCGAAGTCGCGGCGGACATGGCCGTTGCCGGCGATCAGGATCATCCGGCGCTCGGCGGCGTCGAGCAGCGGCAGCGCCAGCGCGGCATCGCGCAGCCGCTGGACCCGCGCGATGCCAGGTATCGCAGCCTCGGGCAACAGGTTGCAATGACCGGCGCGCAGCGCGGCTTCGAGCGCCTGCTGAGCCGCGTCGTCCCAGCGCGCGCTGTCGACCATCGCGGCCAGCGCCGGATCGACCGATGGTGCGCCGCCGGGCGGCGGTCGCATCAGCCGCCCGGCAGCGGCTCGCGAGAAGTTGGCCGCGATCCAGATCGCACCGATCCGGTCGGCCGCCTCGAACAGCGGCTGGTGCAGCGGCCAGCGCCAGGCCGTACGGTCGAAGCCGGCAAGATCGAGGCGATGCGCGATCGCGGCCCCGCTGGCAGCCGCCGCGCCAGATGACGACGCGCCGGAGGACGACGCGCCGGAGGGCGTCGGGCCGGACGCCGGCTGGCGGCGCTGCGCTTCGCGCAGCGCCGGTTCGTGCTCGCGATCGAGCTGCTCGAAGACGACGGCGTGCGGGCGGTCGCGTGCGCGGCGCCCCCATCGGTCGATCAGTTCGGCGCGCAGCCGGTGATGCGCCGGATTGTCGTGGCGCTCGCCGAGCAGGACGATCGGGGTCGCGAGGATCCGCTCGACCAGCGACGGCGCTGTCAGTTCGCGGCCGCTCGCGGTCTCGACGATCCGGGCGTCGTCCGGCCACGGCAGGCCGGACACCCGCGGCAACGCGCCGCAGGCCGCCAGCAACCCGGCGCCGGCGAGCGACAGCGCGGTGCGACGGCGCATCGAAGCCTGGGGGGAGTCTGTCGGAGTCCGGGAGCGGCCGCGGGGTGGACGGCAGGGATGCGGCGCGGGAAGCGCGGGCTGCACCTTGCCGGCCGGGCCGCCTCAGGACGCGGCGCGGCTCGCGTCCGGTTGCCTGGACGGCTGGGCGGCCTCGAACGCCGGCAGCGCCATGCAGCGTTCGAACACCGCGGCCAGCCTGGGGAAACGGGCCAGGTCGAACTTGTAGCGCTGTGCGTTGAACACCTGCGGCACCAGGCAGACATCCGCCATCGAGACGGTGTCGCCATGGCTGAAGCGGCCGCTGCCGCCGTCGCCGAGCTGCTGCTCGTAGGCGGCAAGGCCGACGTGGCACCAGTGCTGATACCAGACGTCGATCGCCTCCTGGGACTGGCCGAGCTCGCGCTTCAGGTATTTCAGGACCCGCAGATTGTTGATCGGATGGATGTCGCAGGCGATCGACTGCGACAGCGCGCGGATCCGCGCCCGGTCGCGGGCGCTGCCGGCGAGCAGCGGCGGTTCGGGATGGGTTTCGTCCAGGTACTCGATGATCGCCATCGACTGGGTCAGCGGCCGGCCATCCTCGACCAGCGTCGGCACCAGCGCCTGCGGATTGACCTCGCGATAGGCGTCGCCGCTCTGCTCGCCGTCGAGCAGCCAGACCACCGCCGGCTGCCAGGCCAGCCCCTTGTAATTGAGCGCGATCCGGACCCGGAACGCGGCGGAGCTTCGAAAATAGGTGTGCAGGGTCAGCATGCGGGGCTCCCGGGATGTCGGTCCGTACCCCGCAATGTACAGGCGTCGGGGCCGGCGCGGCCACCACCATCCGGAATGATCCGGCTGCCACCCACGACCGTTTCGGGCCGCCCGAGACATTTGCCCGCCCGTGCGTCGACCGTCGATTGACGCTGGCGCACCTGCTCGCGAAGATCGGGACTTCACCGATTCGCGCTACCCATCGACCCATGCAAGCAGTCATCCTGGCCGGCGGTTTCGGCACGCGCATCAGCGAGGAAAGCTCGGTCCGGCCCAAGCCGATGGTCGAGATCGGCGGCCGCCCGATCCTCTGGCACATCATGAAGATCTATTCATCCCACGGGATCAACGACTTCATCATCTGCTGCGGGTACAAGGGCCACGTCATCAAGAGCTTTTTCAACGAGTACTCGCTCGGCAGCGCCGACGTCACCTTCGACCTGCGCAACAACCGGATGGAAGTGCACCGCAACGAGTCGGAGCCGTGGAGCGTGACGCTGGTCGAGACCGGCCTGAACACCATGACCGGCGGCCGGATCAAACGCGCGGCGAAATACCTGAAGGGCGACACTTTCCTCTGCACCTACGGTGACGGCGTCAGCGACATCGATGTCACCGCGTCGATCGCGTTCCACCGGCGCCACGGCGCCGAGGCGACGGTGACTGCGGTGCAGCCGCCGGGCCGCTTCGGCGCATTCGCGCTGTCCGGCGACGCGACCCAGATCGAGGCGTTCAAGGAAAAGCCGCAGGGCGACGGCGCCTGGATCAACGGCGGCTATTTCGTGCTGAACCGCAAGGTGATCGACCGGATCGACGGCGACGAGTCGGTGTTCGAGCAGACGCCGATGCGCTCGCTGGCGCACGACGGCCAGCTGCACGCGTTCCGCCACGCCGGCTTCTGGATGCCGATGGACACGCTGCGTGACAAGCACGTGCTCGAGGACCTCTGGGAATCCGGCAAAGCCCCATGGAAGAAGTGGTGATTCCCGGACACCCGCTGACGCCCGGCCCCGCGACCGCCTAGAATCACTGCAACCAGAAATTCACTTTTCGAAACGCCATGACTGCAATCTACCTGGACAAGAAGCTCGACGACGACAGCCGTCGCAAGCTGATCTACGGTGGTGACATCTTCGTCTACTCGGCCAACGAGCATTCGCTGGCGCTGATCGAGGTCGCCCGCAAGCTGATCGCCGAGGCATTCCCCGGCATCGATCCGCGCACCGCCCAGTACCGCTACGACGTCCGCGAGTTCGCCCAGGTGCTCGCCAAGCTCAAGCCGGCGTTCATCCACCATCCGGACTGCAAGACGATCATCCCGAAGATGCTCGAGTCGATCGGCTGCGACCTCGACCAGACGCACTTCGACATCCCGCGGATGCGCACGTCGACCAGCAACAATTACCTGACGACCGGCATCGCCTACGCGTTCCATCCGCACCGCGACACCTGGTACTCGGCGCCGATGTGCCAGATCAACTGGTGGCTGCCGATCTTCGAGATCGATGCCGGCAACGCGATGGCGTTCCATCCGAACTACTTCGCGCGCAGCGTGATGAACGATTCGGACACCTACAACTACCAGGAGTGGAACGCCAAGCTGCGGTTCAATGCCGCCGACCACGTCGGCAAGGACACCCGGCCGCAGCCGAAGCCGCAGGAAGCGATCAACCTCGATCCGCAGATCGTTGTCGTCGCGCCGCCGGGCGGCATGATGCTGTTCTCGGCCGCCCAGCTGCATTCGTCGATCCCGAACCAGTCGGGCGTCACCCGCTATTCGATCGACTTCCGCTGCGTCCACCTCGGCGACCTGATCTCGCGCAACGGCGCGCGCAACGTCGACTCGAAGTGCACCGGCTCGGCGATCAACGACTACCTGCAGGCGAGCACGCTGAACCACGTGCCGCCGGACGTGCAGGAGGTCTACATGCCGGGGCATCCGCAGAAGATCGAGGCCTGAGTCATGCAGTGACGATGTCGACGGGGCGCACTGAACACGACGCATCGTGCCTGCCAGCACGGCCACGCGTTCACCACGAACCTCCGCCAGCACCATAGCGCCTGCGGGCATCCGCGCCGCCCCGCCGCCTGCGGCGACGGAGCATGCCGCGTCAGTTGTACCGCCGGTAGACCGTCTTGCTCGGCGCCCCGATCAGCAACCCGTCGACCGACCCGGCCTCGATCGCCCGCTTGTAGACGGCGGCGGCCCGGCTGATCGCTTCGATCGTGTAGTCGATGTCGGCATCGTCGTGCGAGTAGCTGACGATGAAGCTCGGGCCGAGGATGCCCCAGCGGATCAGTTCCTGCATGAACAGCGTGCGGAACGCCTGCGACGGCTTGCCTTCGCTGTCGGTGGTGCCGAACAGCAGGTTGCAGGGGCGGCCGGCGATGGTCAGGTGCTTCGCGACGCCATGGTCGCGCACCACTTGCTCGAAACCGCTGCGCAGCCGCTCGCCGACCCGGTAGAGATGCTCGATGACCGGCTCGTCGCGGTAGATCCGCATGGTCTCGACCGCGGCGGCGAGCGACGGGTATTCGGCGCCATGCGTGGTCGACAGCAGGAAGACGCGTTCGCGGTTGTGACGCAGGCCGCCGAGCTCCATGATCTCGCGCCGGCCGGTCAGCGCCGACAGCGAGAAGCCGTTGGCCAGCGCCTTGCCGAAGCATGAAAGGTCAGGCACGACGCCGAATACCGACTGCGCGCCGCCGCGGTGGAAGCGGAAGCCGCTGATGGTCTCGTCGAGCATGAACACGGCGCCGTGCCGATGCGCCACTTCACGGACCTTGTGCAGGAAGCCGTCGCGCGGCTCGATCACGCGCGACGGTTCGAGCAGGACCATCGCGATCTTGCCGGGATGCTCGGCGAACAGCTGCTCGAGGCTGGCGATGTCGTTGAAGTTGAAGCGGACGGTCAGCGTCTTCTCGATCGGCGGAATGCCGCCATCCATCTGGGTCGTGCCGATGAACCAGTCGTTGTACGAGAAGAACGGGCTGTCGCTGCAGATCGCGACCAGCTCGCGGCCGGTGTAGGCGCGCGCGAGCTTGAATGCCGCGGTATTGACGGTCGAGCCGTCCTTGGCGAACTTGACCATCTCGGCGCTCGGCACCAGCGACTGCAGCATCTGCGCGCACTCGAGCTCGAGCAGCGCCGGCCGGCCGAAGTTGTTGCCGAGCAGCATCTGGCGATACGCCGCTTCCATGACCGGCGCATAGGCGTGGCCGAGGGTCACGGCGCGCAGGCCCATGCCGTACTCGATGAACTCGTTGCCGTCGATGTCCCAGATGTGGCAGCCCTTGCCGCGGGCGATGAAGGCCGGGGAGCGCTCGGGGAACTGATCGTCGCCCTTGGCGTAGGTGTGTGTGCCGCCCGGGATCGTGTCATGGACCTTGGCCCGCATCGCATTCGATTTCTCGAAATCGACGCGCTCGACCATGTTCATGACAGCTTGAGGCTCGATGGATGGCTTCTTCATTCCTGTGCTCGGAGACGCGGTCACGATGGTCGGTAGTCGTTGTTCTGAAACACTTTGGAAACTATCCTACAACGCTACCCAACAGCCGACTATGCAATAAAGCAACAGACGCTTCGAAAATCAGGTCGAACGGCAGTTCCGAGGCTTCCGCAATATCAAGCAAACTGTGAAGTCCGTCGGATTGATTCAACACCCAGAGCAGCGCCAGCTGAAGTCTCTGCCCCTCGTTGTGGCCGCCGATCAAGGAGTAGAGCCCGCGCCGTCCGAGTTGCGGTTCGCACTTCGGATTCAGGTTCAGCAGCCGGCGATCGCGTTCGACGATGCTGATGCTGCGTGACAACAATTCGAGCGAGCGTTCCAGATGCTCGGCCTTGACCAGTTCGAGGTTGTCGGCCGAGGTGTGGTACTGCGGATAGCTGCCGTAGGTCGAGCGGGAGAAGCAGCCGACCGGCAGATCGAAGCCGGGCGAGCAGTACTGGCGCTCGTCGTAGCCGTAGGGCATGAACCGCAGCAGATGGTGCCGCTCGTCGCTGGTGCGCAGCACATGGGCGACGATCCGGTCGATCTCGGCGTCGCCGCGGCGGCTGCGCTTGTAGTGGTAGTCGCCGCCGTCGCCGACGCCGGAGATCACCAGGCCGTGGCGGATCCGCGGTGTCACCGCTTCGCGCTGCGACAGCCAGGTGATGACGCCGATCGTCGACGGGGCGAACACGAACCGATAGGTGTAGCGGCGCTCGATTCCGGCGAGCGCGCGGGCGAGCCAGGTCGCGACCGCGATGCCCGAGAGATTGTCGTTGGCGAGCGAGGGATGGCAGACATGCGCCGAGATCAGCACTTCGTCGCTGCTCGCGCCCGGCAGCAGGCACTCGCCGAACGTCAGCGAACCCGGCGCCAGCGTGGTATCGACGCATACCTCGTAGTCGCCATCGGGCAGTGACTGCAGCTGGCGGTCGCTCAGACAGAAGCCCCAGTCTTCCTTGAAATACTGGGTGCGGTACGGGATCCAGTCGGGCCGGTCCGGCAGCGAGAACAGGTGCTTCTTCAGCTCGGCGAGCGGCAGCCGGCCGCGGAACGGGCCGCTGTAGTTGACCAGATGCAGATTGTGGTCCGCGATGTCGACGACGGTGCGGCCGGCCGCATCCTTGATCCAGGCGGCGCGCACAGTCCACTCGGGCGGCACGGTCCAGTCGAAGGCCGGCGTGCCCGACGGCACTTCGGTGATCGTCATCGGGACGTGACGGCCGATCGCGGCGAGCGTATCGCGAACGCCCTGCCCGGTGATGCTGCGCAGGAACGGATAGAGCTCGGCACAGAACGCATGCATCGCCGCACCGGTGCCGCGGGCGGCTGCCGCCAGATCCGCAGCCGCGGCGCCGGGGAGCCCGGGCGCGCTGGTCGATGAGGATGCCTGCGGCTCCGGGGGCGTCTGCGGCCCCGGAGGCATTTGCAGTTCTGGGGACAGCTGCCGTTTCATTGCGTGATCGACCGTGCCGGGAATCCCTGCGCCGACAGCCCTCTAGTAGATCTGGACTTCCGGAACCAGGATCACGAAGCGCCCGCCCCATTCGCGAATTTGGGCCATCTGCTTCATCACCTCGTCCTTCAGGTTCCAGGCCAGGATGACCAGGTAGTCCGGCTTGGTCTCGAAGACTTTCTCCGGACCGTAGATCGGAATCTGCGTACCGGGCAGGAAATGGTTCTGCTTGTGCGGATTCCGGTCGACCGTGTATTCGATGTAGTCGGACCGGACTCCGGCATAGTTCAACAGCGTCGCGGCCTTGGCCGGTGCTCCGTAGGCAGCGATCCGCTTGCCGCTGCCGTGCGCATCGAGCACGAAGCGCAGCAGGCTGCGCTTGCTCGCGCGGATCCGCTCTTCGAGCGCGAGATACGGCGCCAGCGTGTCGAGGCCGGCCGCCTTCTCGCGGGCGACCATCTCGGCGACGCGCGGCGACACCGGTTGCCGGCCGCTCCCGGCGAGCTGGCAGAAGACGCGCAGCGAGCCACCGTGGTTCGGGATCTCCTCGACGTCGAACACGGCGAGGCCGTGGTGCGCCAGGATCCGGCTGAAGGTCATGAAACCGTGATAGCAGAAATGCTCGTGATAGATGTTGTCGAACTGGTTCTTCTGCAGCAGGTTCAGCACATGGTGGAACTCGAAGGTCGCGACGCCGGTCGGCTTCAACAGTTCGGCGAAGCCGGCGACGAAGTCGTTCAGGTCCGGGACGTGCGCGACGACGTTATTGGCCGCCATCAGGTCTGCCGCCTGGCCCCTGGCCTTCAGCTGGCGTGCGGTCTCGCGGCCGAAGAACAGCACTTCCATCGGAATGCCGAGCGCGCGCCCGGCTTCGGCGACGTTGGCGGCCGGCTCGATGCCGAGCACCGGCACGCCCTTCGGCAGGAACCAGCGCAGCAGGTAGCCGTCATTGGCAGCGACCTCGACGACCTTGCTGGCGGCGCCGAGGCCGAAGCGCTCGGTCATGTCGTCGGCATACTTCTTCCCGTGGTCGAGCATCGCCTGGACGTACGACGAGAAGTACGCGTAGTCCGAGAAGATCGCCTCGCCGCTCTGGAACTCCTCGAGCTGCACCAGGAAGCAGTTGCCGCAGACGTAGGCATGCAGCGGGAAGAACGGTTCCATCCGGTTCAGTTCTTCGGGCTTGCGGATCGCGTTGGCCATCGGCGACATGCCGAGATTGGCAACCGTGTGCTTCAGCTGGGTGCCGCAGAAGCGGCACTTGGCATGAGTCGCCGCGGCGGCACCGAGGTCGACTGCCGGCGGTTTCGCGGACGCGGCCGGCACGGCGGGAGGGGCGGTTGCAGCAGTGGCGAGTGACATCTTGGTACTGTTCCGATCGACGGATTCCGGAATCATCCGCGGTTTGCGCGCGCGATTCGGCGCGGAATGCCCCGGCAGAGTGGTGGCCATCTGGACTTCAGGGTACGCGATGCAACGGCATGAGGCGCCGCCACGACGATCGGCGTGCTGCAAACGCGGACAGCCGGTCCGGCTGCGGGCTGGATACGAAGCCGGCGCGAAGATCGCGCCGGCCCGAGAGCCGCACGGTCCGGTTGCCACCGGCCGAGCGGCGAGACACGTGCAGTCGCGTCAGAAGATGCTTTCACGAATGAACAGCAGATCGTCCGGCTTGACCGGATCGTCCAGCTTCGGCTCGAGCACCTGGATGTTGCGCTCGCCGATCCGGCGATGCAGCCGGATGCCCCGGTCGGTACCGCGCAGCGTCAGGCCGCCACCCTTGGCGATCGCCTGCGCCACCGTCATCGAACGGTCGAGCGCGTACTGACCCGGCCGCTGCACCTGACCGTAAACGAAATAGTTCGGCGCGCGGTTGACATAGATGGTGTCGCCGGCTTGCAGCACGACGTCCTTCGACAGGTCGCCGGTGGTGAACATGTCGACCAGGTCGATCTCGAGCCGCTGAGGCCGGCCGCCGCGGGTCGTCATCAGGATCACCGAATCGGCGCCGGTCGGTGCAACGCCACCCGCGACCGAGAGGATCTCGGACAACCGCATGCCGGTGGTCTCGAGCGGATAGCGGCCCGGCTTGCTGACGTTGCCGAGCACCGACACCTGCTGGCTGCGGAACTGCAACACGTTCAGCGTGACCTGCGGATTCTGCAGGAACTTGCCCTCACGCAACCGGGTCGCGATCAGGTTCTCGGCCTGCTGCGGCGACAGCCCGGCCAGCTTGACGACGCCGAGCAGCGGATACGAGATCACGCCGCTTTCCGAGATCCGCGCCTCGACCGTCAGGTCGTTGGACTGGAACACCTGGATCCGCAGCACGTCGCCTGGACCGAGGCTGTAGTCGCCGCGGCCGGAGGCCTGGGCATCGACTCGGGGGGTCTGCTGCGCCGATGTCGGTTGCGGTGCGAACACGGTCAGTGCCAGCGCGACCAGCGCAACCGAGAAAGTCGTCAAGCGGGTCCAAAGCATGAGTGCTGTCCTCTGCGAAGAAATCGATGCGGATCCGGTATCCGCATATGGCGGTCAGAGCGATTGCGGCGAGTCGTAGACCCTTGCTCTGCAGGCAAACGATCGGCCAGCGCCGGCGGATGACTCGCCATGCCCGGATGATAGCGTGCAGGGTTCGGTCGGAATGTGAATGAAGTCGCGGAACGCCGGGGGCGGCGCTCCATCACAACGCCCGTTCACAGGCCGCGGCGCGCGGTTGCGCGAGTAGCAATTGTGCGGGCAGCGAACGGCGCGCGCCGGCCGACGAACGGCGGCGCCGACGGCAGGCCTGCCGTCGGCAACTCAGAAGCGGACCTGGATGCCGGCCGAGACGATGTTGGCGTCGAAGTCGAGGATATCGATGTTGGAATTCCGCGACTCGCGGCGCAGGTCGAAGATCGCGTTCAGGTTGCGGCGGATCTCGTAGTTCACCGTGACACCGTAGATGTTGTATTTCTCGGTGCGCTCGTTGAGCGAGCCCTCACCCTTGTACCTGCGGTCGACGTAGTGGAAGAACGGCGAGATCCGCACTTTGCCGGTCGCCTGGATCGTCGGCATGACCCGGAACGATCGCGAATCGGCGTAGGTGGCGGTGATCGCGGTGTCCTCCGGCTCGATGTCCCGCTGCAGCGTGATCAGCCAGCGCAGCGCGCCGGTCTGCGCGAGCTCGATGTCGAAGCCGGTGGTAACGCCGCTGAAATCGCGGCTGCTGTCCGTATCGTAGCCGCGCTTCGTGTAGCCGATCCGGCCGGCGATCCGGCTGTCCTCGGACGGCCGGTACTGCACCCGCGCCAGCAGCGCGTTCTGCTTGAAGTCGTTGCTGCGCGGGCCCGACAGCAGCGGCAGCCCGTCGAGGCCATTGACCTGGTTGATCTTGTAGTCGCCGTCGGTGCGGCGATACACCAGGTCGAGCTCGAGGCCGGTGCCGGGCGCGTAGCGGACGCCCGCTTCCAGCGTGTTGAAGTCGAGGTCCGAGTCTTCGTACAGCGACGAGCTGTTGCGGCGGCGATCGATGTCCCAGCCGGCGATCACCGACCAGCTCGGCGTCAGCCGCATGCCGCCGTTCAGGTAGAAGTTCTGCCGTTCGACGTCGTTGCGGTCGCGCGCTGCGGGGGTGCCGATCGCGCGGTCCTGCACCAGCGGCTGGTACTTGTATATCCGGCCACCGATCCGGCCGAAGAACGGCCGGCCGATCACCCAGTCCAGGTTGGCGCCGGCGTTGTAGCCGGTGTTGTTGAAATCGCTGTACTCGCGGAACTGGAAGCGTTCGACTTCGGCGCTAGCGGTCAGCCGCTGTTGGCTGATCAGCCGGTCGAAGCTGATGCCGAGGTTGCCCTTCAGATAGGTATCGCCGCGCTTGTCGCCGCCGTACGGCTGGGTCGGCACTGCCTCATTGATCCGCAGAACGTTGCTGTCGCGCGTCACTCCAAGACCGGCTGTCAGATTGATGACATCCCCATCGGCCGTCTGGGCGGACGCCACCATTGCAGCCGTACCGTAGAACAGCCCGCCGACCAGTTTGGCCAATCGGCAGCTCAAGTCTCTACCACTAGTCTGGCTACAATTGAATTCTTTCATCACGATCCTGTCGTATAAAACCCAAAGCGCGGAAAAGTGCAGCCAGTCGGCCGTTGCTTTCGGCGACACTAAAGCCTGCGGGCCCGGGGTCGATTCGCTGAAATTCTAGTCTTCGGCGCAGGGCGTTGCCGGGCGGTTTCCGGGAGCCGGGCCGTGAACCAAATAGTGTTTGAACGTCACTAAGTTAGCAGCTTTTCTTTTCAGCAACTAGTAAGTTGGCGCGTCGATGCGCGGAACGAACAGCCCTTCATTGCTACCTTCATCGATCGTCCAGATTCGGACCGGCAGCCGCAGCGTCTTCACGCTGATCAAGTCGATCGTCGATCCGGCCATCGCGGTAATTTGTCTGCTGGCCGCCACAGCGCTGGCCGGGCGGCCGTTGCGGGCCCAGGAAATGGTGCTCGCGGTGCTGGTGTTCTCGCTGACCTATCCGGGCAGCGTCCCGTTCCGCGTCTACACCCCCGGCTTCATCCGGCAGCTGCTCGGCAGCTGGGGGCTGGTGATCGGGCTTCTGCTGCTGTTCGGGCTGATGATCGATACGCTGCGCCAGTTCGACCAGAACGTGCTGGCGGCCTGGGTCATCGCAACGCCGCTGATCCAGGCCGGCTGTCACTGGGTGTCGCCGTTGCTGCTGCGCAAGCTGGTGGCGCTGCGGCCGGAACAGACCGCGATCGTCGTCGCCGCCAACAGCCTCGGCCGAACGTTGGCGCGCTCGATCCAGCAGGATCCGCTGTCGCAGACGCGCATCATGGCGTTCTTCGACGACCGGACGCCGGACCGGCTCGGCGACGTGCTGGAGGCACCGGTCGCCGGCGGCTTCGGTGCCGTCGCGCAGTTCGTCCGCGCCAATCGGGTCGACCAGATCTTCATCGCGCTGCCGATGGCGTCGCAGCCCCGGATCCTGCGGCTGCTCGAAGACCTGCGCGACACCACCGCGTCGATCTACTTCGTGCCGGACATCTTCATGTTCGACCTGATCCAGGCGCGGGTCGATTCGGTCGGCGGCCTGCCGGTGGTCGCAGTCTGCGAATCGCCGTTCTACGGCACCACCGGCGTGCTCAAACGCCTGTCGGATATCCTGATCTCGCTGGTCGCGATCATCCTCACGCTGCCGATCATGCTGATCATCGCGCTGGCGGTGCGGCTCGAATCGAAGGGGCCGGTGCTGTTCAAGCAGCGCCGCTACGGGCTGGACGGCAGCGAGATCAACGTCTACAAGTTCCGCTCGATGCGGGTGCAGGAAAACGGCGACAACGTCCGCCAGGCGACCAAGGGGGATGACCGGATCACCCGGGTTGGCCGCTTCCTGCGCCGGACCTCGCTCGACGAGCTGCCGCAGTTCCTCAATGTGCTGCAGGGCCGGATGAGCGTCGTCGGCCCGCGGCCGCATGCGGTCGCGCACAACGAGATGTACCGGAAGATGATCAAGGGCTACATGATCCGGCACAAGGTCAAGCCCGGCATCACCGGTCTCGCCCAGGTCAACGGCGCCCGCGGCGAGACCGAAACCATCGAGAAGATGGAGATGCGGATCCGCTACGACCTGGAATATCTGCGCCACTGGTCGCTGCGCCTCGATCTGAAGATCATCCTGAAGACCGTGCTGGTCGCGTTCCGGGATCCCAACGCGTACTGATCGCCCCCAGGGCCGGGCCGCACCCAGCCCGCGGTACTCGCCCTCGCCCAGCCCGCGGTACTCGCCCTGCCCGCGGCCCCTCGTCCAGCGCTCCTCCAGACCCGGCGTTTCCCGAGGGGCCCCATGGCCGGGGCCGGGGCCGGGGCCGGCGCCGGCTCCGGTCCACCCGCTGGCCGGCTCGTGCGTTGATCGACCGGAGCCGCATCGACTCGACCCGGAATCGCGTGACCGGGTACCGGTCGACCAGGTGCGGCGTCGAGTGATGCCCGGGCTGCAAGGCCGGCATGCGCGCTGCCGCCGGCTCCGCTGCCCGGGCCTGCCCGGGCCTCTCCAGTTGCACCCCGGCCCCTGGGCCTCTCGATAGTCCAGCCGAATCGTGGCGATTGCTACGGTCAATTAGCACTCTCCGGGATGGAGTGCTAGTATCTAACCCGTGAGTCATTTACCCAGGATCAAGGAGTCCCAGATGACTGCTCAATCCGCCGCCCTGACGATCCGCCCGAGCGCGTCGCTGCCGCTGGCCTTGCCGTCGCTCGGCAATCTCGACGCCTACATCTCCGCGGTCAACCGGGTGCCGCTGTTGAGCGCAGAGCAGGAAACCGACTTCGCCCGGCGCTTCCGGGCCGAGAACGACCTGGATGCCGCCCGCTCGCTGGTGGTCTCGCACCTGCGGCTGGTGGTCTCGGTCGCGCGCCAGTATCTCGGCTACGGTCTGCCCCACGCCGACCTGATCCAGGAAGGCAACATCGGTCTGATGAAGGCGGTCAAGCGCTTCGATCCGGAGCGCGGCGTCCGGCTGGTGTCGTTCGCGCTGCACTGGATCAAGGCCGAGATCCACGAGTACATCCTGAAGAACTGGCGCCTGGTCAAGGTGGCGACGACCAAGGCGCAACGCAAGCTGTTCTTCAATCTCCGGTCGATGAAGCAGACCACCGGCGCGCTGTCGCCGGACGCGGTCACCGACATCGCCGAGCGGCTCAACGTCCGCGAAAAGGACGTCGCCGAGATGGAGACGCGGATGGGCGGCCAGGAAGTCGCGCTCGAGCCGCAGAGCGATGACGGCGAAGAGGACTTCGCGCCGATCGCCTACCTCGCCGCGCCCAACAGCGATCCGACCGAGATCATCGCGAGCCGTCAGCACGACCGGCTGCAGAGCGAAGGCATCGCCGAGGCGCTGGCCACGCTCGACCCGCGCAGCCGCAAGATCGTCGAATCGCGCTGGCTGCGCGACGAGGACGACGGCGGCACCCGGACGCTGCAGGATCTCGCCGACGAATACGGCGTCTCGGCCGAGCGGATCCGCCAGATCGAAGTCAAGGCGCTCAAACGGATGAAGGACGCGCTGGCGCAGTACGCCTGAGTCCGGCGCCGGGCCGCCCCAAGCCGGACTCGCGCCCCGCCCCTCCCCGAGCCCCGGTCCGACCGGGGCTTTTCGTTGTATGCCGGACGCACGCTCGAGGGCGTGCTCGGTCACTCGGTCACAATGTTCCGACATGTAATCGCCGGTCGGCATTTCGCGATCGGTCCGGCCGAACTCGCTACCATTTCCGATCAGGGCCAGCGACCGACACGGTCGCTGTGAAGCCTTTGCCAACCACGGGAGATCGATGGCGCTATTCATAGAAATCCGGTCGGCGGAAGGCCTGGTCGCACGGACCCGTCTCGACGCCGGCCGCAATCGTCTCACGGTCCGCCTCGGCGACACCTACCGGATCATCGACGACCAGACCGGCACGACGCCGCCGGGCGCGGTGGTCAAACGGGTCGACAACAACCTGGTGATCGACGGGCTCGGCGAACCCGGCGCGCGAGCCGGTTCGACACCGGTCGTCGAATTGGCCGAGTTCTACAGCATCTGCAGTGCCGGCAGCCCATGCCAGGTCGTGCTCGAATCCGGCACCGCGACACCGGTCGTCGTCGATCCGGGCACCGCGCCGATCGGTTCGCTCGCCGACGGCTCGTTCGTGCTGTACGACCCGAACTACGCGGCGCCGGCGGCGCCGGCAGCGACCGACGGCTCGATGACCCGCACCGTCCTCTACGGCCTCGGCGCGCTTGCGGTCGTCGGCGCCGCCGCCGCGGCCGCTGGCGGTGGCGGTGGGGGCGGCGGTGGTGGTGGCGGCGGCGGCGGGGGGGGCGGCGGCAGCGTGTCCGACGGCATCCTCAAGGTCACCAGCGGTCAGTTCACCAACGACCGGACGCCGGTGATCGCCGGCGAAGGCGAGCCCGGCGCCCGGATCCTGATCCGGATCGATACCGACGGCGACGGCGGACCCAACGTCAGCTACACGACCATGGTCGGCGCCGACGGGCGCTGGTCGATCGACCTCGGCAACGCCGCACCCGAAAGCGGTGCACTGCCGGCCGGTGGGCTGCCCAACACCAGTACGGTCGGCATCACCCAGACCGGTGTCGGCGGCAACACCAGCCTGCCTGCTTTTCCGCTGAGCTTCGACGACGTGCCGCCGGCGCCGGCGCTGATCCAGACAGTCGCGATCGACAACGTCGTCAATGCCGGCGAGAAGCAGGCCGGCGTCGTGGTCACCGGCACTGCCGAGCCGAACGGCAGCGTGGTGGTCAGCTGGGATGGCGTGCAGCGCACGGCCCAGGTCGACGGCAACGGCAACTGGCAGGTCGACTTCGACGCGGCCTCGGTCCCGGGCGACGGTGCCACCGCGATCACCGCGATCGCGATCGATCGGGCCGGCAACGCGGCGGCGCCGTCGCTGCCGCTGGCGGTGACGGTATCGACGGGCCCGGCGACCCTGACGGTGTCACCGGTGACCGGCGACAACCGGGTCAATGCGAACGAAGCCGCCGGCGGCATCGTCTTCGCCGGCAGCACCGATGCGGGCGGCGCGATCAGGGTGACGTTCAACGGCATCGAGCACGCCACGACCGCCGACGGCAACGGCGGCTGGCAGGTTGCGTTCGCGCCGGCCGAGATCCCGGCGCCGGCCGGCTTCCATCCCTATGCGATCGCGGCGACCAACACGATCGGCAACACCGCCGCCAACACCGGCACGCTGCTGGTCGACCAGACGCCGCCGGTCGCGCCGGCGATCAGTGTACCGATCGCCGGCAACAACATCGTCAACCAGGCCGAAGCGGCGGCCGGTATCGCGATTAGCGGTACCGCCGAGCCGAGCACGGTCGACCAGATCAACACCGTCTCGGTGGTCTGGGGCACGCTCAACGTCACGGCCCAGGTCGACGTCGCCGGCAACTGGCTCGCGCAGTTCGCCGCCGGTGCCGCGCCGGCGAATGGCGCGACCTCGGTCACCGCGGTCACGGTCGACGCGGCCGGCAACGTCTCGCCGGGCAGCGTCCCGGTCGCGGTCACGGTCGACACGACGCCGCCGGCGTTGGCGGTCGCCGCAGTAGCGGTCGACAACCGCGTCAACGCCGCCGAGGCGGCCCTCGGCGTCACCTTCAGCGGCACGACCAATCCGGGCGTCGGCGTCACGGTCAACTGGGCCGGAACGAACAAGGTCGCGGCGGTCAACGGTGCCGGCGCCTGGAGCGCGGTGTTCGCACCCGGCGAAGTTCCGGCCGACGGTGCCGCGGTCGCCTATACGGTGACTGCGACCAATCCGGTCAGCGGCAATGCCGCTGTCGCCCCGGGTGCCGTCCTGATCGACCGATTGCCGCCACAAGCGGCGGCCAGCGTTGTGGTCGACGGCGACAACGTCGTCGTCGCCGGACAGAGCTATTCGATCACTGGCAGCGCCGAAGTCGGCACGACCGTGACCGTGGCGGTCGGCGGGCCGCCCGTCGCCGCGACCTTCACGGCCGGCACCGGCAACTGGACCGCCGGCCCGTTCAGCGCGCCGCTGCTGCCCGGCTCGGGGTCCGCGACGATCACGGTGACTGACGCAGCCGGCAACCAGACCGAGTCGAACACGCCGTTCACCGTTGCTCTACCGCCCGGGGCGGTCGTGCCCGGCGATACGCTGCTGCAACCGTTCGGCCTCGAGGGGTTGCTGACTGCCGCTGTCGATCCATCGATCGCTTCGGCGGCAGCGATGGGTGACACGGCGCTCGCCGGCAGCGCCGCCGCTACCATCGACCATTTGGTCCCGCTCGATCCCCCAACCGCCTGACATGTCGCTGACGCTCGAGATCAAACCGGCCGACGGGCCGGAGTTGCGGACACGCCTGACCCCCGGACGCAACCGTCTCTCGGTACGGGTCGGCGACACCTTCCGGATCTACGACGATCAGACCGGGCTCGCGCCGAAAGGGATCTCGGTGCGCCGGGTCGACAACAGCCTGATCGTCGACGGCCTCGGCACGGCCGACGGCACGAACGCACCGGTGATCGTCGAGTTCGCCGAGTTCTATACGCTGTGCAGCGCCGGCAGCCCTTGCCAGCTGGTGATCGACCCGGGAGCCGGCGGCACCCCGGTCGCGACGATCACGCCGGGCACGCCCCCGATCGGCGCGCTCGCCGACGGCGGCTTCGTGCTCTACGACCCGCAGTTCACGGCCCCGGAAGTGGCACCGGTAGCCTCGTCGAGCATCGATACCCGGACTGTCCTCTATGGAACCGGCGGACTGCTGATCGCCGGTGCCGCGGCCGCCGGCGGCGGTGGCGGCGGTGATGGGGGTGGCGGCGGTGGGCCGGTTGCCGGCGGCGGCGGCGCCGACCCGACACTGAAGCTGAGCAGCTCGACGACCTTCAGCGACCGCACGCCGGTGATCCACGGCGAAGGCGAGCCGGGCACCCGGATCCTGGTGCGGATCGATACTAACGGTGACGGCAGCGCCGACGTCACCTATGCGACCACGGTCGGCGCCGACAATCGCTGGGCGATCGATCTCGCCACCGCGACGCCCGAGAGCGGCGCGTTGCCGTCGACCGGCCTGCCGGACCACGCAACCGTCGGCATCACGCAGAGCGGTGGGGCGGGCGGCAACGTCAATCTGCCGCCGATCACGCTGTCCTTCGATGGCGTGCCGCCGGCGGCGCCGACGATCCATATCGTCGCCGGCGACGATATCGTCAACACCGCGGAGAAGACCGGCGGCATCATCGTCACCGGCACCGCCGAAGCCGGCGCGACGGTGCTGCTCGACTGGGGCGGCCACGCCGCGACCGCGGCGGTCGATGCCGAAGGTCAGTGGCAGACCGTGTTCGCCGCCACCGAGGTGCCGAACGACGGACCGCAGACGCTGTCCGTGCTGGTCCGGGACCCGGCCGGCAACCTCGGGCCGGCAGCCACGCGCACCGTGCTCGTCGACACCGGCTCCGCCAGGCTGGTGCTCGGCGTGATCGCCGGCGGCGACGGCCGGGTCACGGTCGCCGACGGCAATTCGGTCGGCTTCAGCGGCAGCGCCGATCCCGACGCCGCGGTCACGGTCGGCTGGAACGGACTCTCCCACGTGACCACCGCCGCAGCCGACGGCACCTGGGCGACCACCTTCACCGGCGCCGAGGTCCCGCAGGCCAACGGCACCGACTTCGGCTACACGATCACCGCGGTCAACGCCCGCGGCAATCTCGCCAGCGCGAACGGCAGCCTATTGGTCGATCGCCAGCCGCCGGCGGCGCCGACCTTCGCGCCGATCACCGGCGACAACAGGGTCAGCGTCGCCGAGCGCGCCGACGGCGTGGCCGTCAGCGGCCAGTCCGAGGCCGGCGCGACACTGGTGATTTCGTGGGCCGGTGTGAGCCGCAGCGCCACCGCCGGCGCCGACGGCCGTTGGAGCGTCCGCTACGGCGCCGGCGAACTGCCGGTGGTCGCGAGCCCGGGCCAGAACACCACGGTCACCGCGGTCGCGACCGACACCGCCGGCAACCAGGGTGCCACCGCGTCGCAGACGGTGTTCATCGAGCAGCCGTTCGCGCCGCCGACGATCGGCCTCGTCGCCGGCGACGACGTCGTCTCGGCCGCCGAGCGTGCCGCCAACATCGTGATCAGCGGCACGGTGCAAGCCGGCGCGCCGGGCGTCACCGTCACCTGGGGATCATTCAGCGGCGCTGCGGCGATCACCGGGACGACCTGGCGGATCACCGTCCCGGCCGCGCGCGTGCCGGGCGACGGCGACGTCGCGGTCAACGCCGCGATCACCGGCTCGCCAGGCCAGGCCACGTCGCGGCCGGTGCACATCGATGTCACCGCACCGACCGCGCCGGTCATCGGCGTCGTCGAAAGCGACGACCGGGTCACCCTCGCCGAGCGCGCCGACGGCGTCGTCATCTCGGGAACCGCCCAGGCGAATGCGCGGAGCGCGGTCAGCTTGGGCGGCCACGCCGCCAGCACCGACGCCAACGCCAGCGGCGCCTGGAGCGTCAGCTACGCGGCCGGCGACGTGCCCACCTAGCCGACTGCCGGCGGCAACGACAACGTGACCGCGACGGCGACCG
>JBFWQR010000106.1:0-27963 GCA_050249335.1 Lautropia sp. | reverse complement strand
GGGCGGGATCGTCATGTTGAGCTTGTCGATCAGCAGCCGGTCGCCGTAGCCCTTGCTGACGTCCTCGAACTTGATCACCGAGTCGCCGAGCCGTTCGGCGACCGGGATGAAGATCTCCTGCGTCTCGTTGCGCTTCTGGTATTCGTGCGACGACAGCTCGTCGAACCGCGCGAGCCGCGCCTTGCTCTTGGCCTGCCGCCCCTTCGGGTTCTGCCGGACCCACTCGAGCTCCTTCTTCAGCGCCTTCTGCCGCGCCGATTCGCTGGCTTCCTCCTGCTTGAGCCGGGTGCTCTTCTGGTCGAGCCACGAGCTGTAGTTGCCCTTCCACGGAATGCCGTGGCCGCGATCGAGCTCGAGGATCCATTCGGCCGCGTTGTCGAGGAAGTAGCGGTCGTGGGTGACGCCGACCACGGTGCCGGGAAACTTCTGCAGGAACTGCTCGAGCCAGTCGACGCTCTCGGCGTCGAGGTGGTTGGTCGGCTCGTCGAGCAGCAGCATGTCGGGCCGCGACAGCAGCAGCCGGCACAGCGCGACCCGGCGCTTCTCGCCGCCCGACAGCGTGGCGACCTTGGCGTCCCACGGCGGCAGCCGCAGCGCGTCGGCGGCGATCTCGAGCTGCAGATCGGTATTGTCGGCGCCGGACGCGGCGATGATCGCCTCGTACTTGGCCTGGTCGGCCGCCAGCTTGTCGAAATCCGCGTCGGGCTCGGCATAGGCGGCGTAGATCTCGTCGAGCCTGGCCTTCGCCTCCATGACCTCGCCGAGCCCCTGCTCGACCGCTTCGCGGACCGTCGATTCCGGGTCGAGCTCCGGCTCCTGCGGCAGGAAGCCGACCTTGATGCCCGGCATCGGGATCGCCTCGCCCTCGATATCCTTGTCGATGCCGGCCATGATTCTGAGCAGCGTCGACTTGCCGGAACCGTTGGTGCCGAGCACGCCGATCTTGGCGCCGGGAAAGAACGACAGCGAAATGTCCTTGAGGATCTGTCGCTTGGGCGGCACGATCTTGCCGACCCGGTTCATCGTATAGACGTATTGCGCCATCGGTACTCGCGGTGATGTTGCTCACGGACGCCGCCCATGACGAACGGGCGGCCGAATCGGACATTATCGCAGACGCGATTCGCCGGCGCCGGGTGAGGCCACACGGGGATCGACAGGCGATCAGACGATCATCAGCGGTGTCTTGGCGGTCGGCGCCGGAAACAGCGCATCGAGCTTCGCCAGCGTCGCCGGCGCGAGCACGATCCCGCGCGCGGCCGCGTTCTCGGCGGCGCGCGCCGGCGATCGCGTCATCGGGATCGCCCAGGTCCGCTGCGCCAGCAGCCATGCCAGCGCCAGCTGCGCCGCGGTCACCCCGAGCTCCGCCGCCAGTCCGGCTAGCCCACGGTGCCGGACCAGCCGGCCGCCGTCGAGCGGGCAGTACGCCATCGTCGTGATCGCATGCCGGCGATGCAGCGGTACCAGCGCGAAATCGACGCCGCGCTGCGACAGCGAGTAGTAGACCTGATTGGCCGCGCATTCACCGGGATCGCAGAGCCGCAGCAGTGCCGCCAGGTCATCGACATCGAAGTTCGAGACGCCCCAGCGGAGGATCTTGCCGGCCGCGACCAGCTCGCGGAACGCGGCGACGGTGTCGGCGAACGGATGCGAGCCGCGCCAATGCAGCAGATACAGATCGATCCGGTCGGTACCGAGCCGCTGCAGGCTGCGCTCGCAGGCGGCGATCGTGCCGCGCCGGCTGGCGTTGTGCGGCAGCACCTTCGAGACCAGGTAGCAATCGTCGCGGCGACCGGCGATCGCATGGCCGACGATCGTCTCGGCGGCACCGTCGCCGTACATCTCGGCGGTGTCGATCAGGGTCACTCCGTGGTCGAGCGCGGCCCGCAGCGCGGCGACCTCGCCGGCTTCTTCCGACGGTGCTTCGCCCATCCGCCAGGTGCCGATGCCGAGCCACGCGCTGGCGCCGATCGCCGGCGCACCGGCTACACCGGGCGTACCGACCGCACCGACCGTACCGGGCGTAGCGACCGCACCGGGCGTACCGGGCGTACCGGGCTTACCGGGCTTACCGGGCGCTAACGGGGGAGCGGCTCGCATCGGCAGCCAGGCAACGGCGCTTCCGGGGCGGCCCCGGCGGCAGGACGCGGGACGGCACCCGCAGCAGGGTCCGCGGCAGCACCCGGTGCAGCCGCCGCGGCCGGCGGATCCACGCGGACCCGGCAGGCGCCGGCGGACGTGAACAGCCGCAGCACGGTCGGCACCGGCGCACGCAAGCGGCCGTCGAGCGGCCTACCGTCGGATCCGCGCGGGGGCATCCGGGTCAGCACCAGCTGGTCGCTGTCGGCGAACGCGGCCGGACCGAGCAGGACCCGGCTGCCGCTATGTTGCTCGGCGAATGATTCGATCTGCGCGAGGCAGCGATCCGATGGCGGTGCCAGCAGCCGCGCCGGCAACGCGACCGGAGCGGGCATCGCGGCCGCCGGCGGTGCTGCGGCCGGCGGTGTTGCGGTCGGCGGTGTTGCGGTCGGCGGTGCTGCGGCCGGCGGCGCCGCGGCCGGTGGTGCTGCGGCCGGCAATGGCGTAGCCGGGGCGGGACCGGAAGCCGGCGGAGTGGATGACTGCGGTGTCAGGCCGCTGCAGGCCGCGAGCAGCAGCGCGGCTACCAGCGCCGCCGGCGTCGCGGCTGGCCATGATCGAGCTGGCCACGACCGAGCCGGCCATGACCGGCCCGATCGCGACCGGCCCGACGATGGTGAAGATATCGGTGCCGGCGCGCGCTGACCCATCGCTCAGCGCGCCAGATACTTGCCGCTGCGCGCCGGCGGCCGAACCAGCTGGCCGGCCGCGCCGCCGCTGTCATCGACGCCGGCAGTCGCGTCCTTGCGGCTGATCGCTGCGCAGACGCCACCGGTCCGATATGCCAGTGCCGCCGCGAGCATGTCCTCGTCGCTGCTGCCGAGCGCCGCGTCGAAATCGTCGGCGACCGCGCAGGCCGGCGCGAAACCGTCGGCGAAGTCGCCGACGCCGCGGTCGTTGACGCCCTGGAACTCGATCGGGAAGTAGGAGAGCCCGCAGTTGTCCCTGGCAACGAACCCGTACGGCTTGCCGCAGGTTCGTCCACCGATCAGCACGACCTCGACGTCGACACCGCGCAGCCCGTTGATCACCGATTCGCTGGCCGAGCAGGTGCTGGCCGACGTCAGCACGAACACCCGCGACAGGTTCAGGTTCGGCAGCCGCGAGTCGCGCGTGGTACCTGAGCCGGCGATGCCGCTGCTGACCGACAGGAAGCCGATCGAATTGTTCGGATCGCGGCTGTCGGCGGTGCGCTTGTCGTTGAACTGGTAGCGTTCGAAGACGCGGCCGCCGGTGCGCGACGGCGGCGCGATCATGTAGGCGAGCTGGCTCGCCATGAAGACGTAGCCGCCGCCGTTGTAGCGCAGGTCGAGCACCAGGTCGTCGAGGCCCTGGCTCTCGAAACTCTGGAACGCGGTCTTCAGCTGGCCTTCGCCGGGCAGCACGAAATCGTTGAAGACCAGGTAGCCGACCTTGGCGGCGCCCTGCGTCAGCACCGCCTGGTACAGCACCGGTTGGGTCGCGACCTGACTCGCGGTCAGCGGTACGTCGCGGATCGTGCCGCCGTTGGTGCGAAAGCGGAAGGTCGCGCCGCTGCCGGTGGCCGGCGAGAACAGCGTGGTGTTGAGCGTGGCGAGGTCGCCGGTGGAGGTCGCGGAGACGAAATCGATGGTCCGGCCGCCGACAGTGATTGCGAGCAGTGCGTCGCCGCGTGCGACGCCGGCGCTGGCCGCCTGCGAGCCCGGTTGCAGGTAACCGACCCGGGCGCTGCGCGGTGCGGTCGGCGCGAGGATCACGAGCTCGAAGCCGTAGCCGTTGACGACACCAGACTGCGACAACGCGTTCCAGGCTGCGGTCGGATAAGTGAAACTGAACTGGTCCTTGCGTTTGCCCGACGCGGTGAGTTGCGGCGTCTTCAGCGCCTGGAAATAGTTGTCGAGCGCGATTTCCGCCGGCGTCACGTTGTAGGCGGCGAGCTCGGGGGCGACTTCCGGCATCTCGCGATACCAGAGATAGACGTCGTTCATGTAGGTGCGCACCCACGATTTCTCGGTGGTGAGCGTGCCGCTGCGGTAGCCGGAGAGCAGGTTGCCGGCCGCATCGCGCGCCAGCGCGTTGGTCGGTGCGCACTGATTGGCGTAGAGCGACGCGGCGCCGCCACTGCCGCCGCTGCTGTCGCCCGACCCGTCGCGACCAGCCCCGGCTCCGCCGCAGCCGGCCAGTACCGCCGCCGCGACCAGCAACGCCGCCGCGGTCGCGCTTCGGATCGTGATCATGGCGGCGAGGTTGCCAGAAATGGCAGGGACCGGCAACCGCGCCACGATGCCACGCAGACGCACGGCAACAGCCGCGAATGCCGCCGCGATCCGGCCATGCCGTGATCCGATAATGCCGTAGTCCGAGAATGCCGTGATCCGGCAACGCCGGATGCAGCGCCCCGGCGGTCCGCTGCCGCCGGCGGACGTCCCGGTTTCGCCTGCTACGGCACCAGTTTCGCGCCGGTCACCTTCTCCTGCGCCCGCACCAGCGACGGCACGAACTCGTTGCCGTAGCCGAGCGCGCTGGCGAGCGCGAGCGTCTGGTGGACCGCCT
This sequence comes from Lautropia sp., assembly GCA_050249335.1. Lineage (GTDB taxonomy): Bacteria > Pseudomonadota > Gammaproteobacteria > Burkholderiales > Burkholderiaceae_E > Lautropia. The sequence goes on along the minus strand of JBFWQR010000106.1, from coordinate 23,292 downwards.
CCCCGACCATCGCCGGCACCGTCAGCGACTCGGCCAGATGGGTGTAGTAGCGGATATCCTTGCGCGCGTTGTCGAGCCCGAACTTGAGCCCCTGCAGGTCGCCGGACAGCGTCCTGGCCATCGCCTGGAACAGCCCGGAATTGACGCCGCCGGCCGAGACCACGTCGACCAGCTTCTTCGGATCGATGCCGGCCCGCGCACCGACCGCGAACGCCTCGGCGGCCGCGGTGCAGATCGCCTGCGCGATGAAGTTGTTGAGCAACTTGACGGTATGCCCGGCGCCGGCGCCGCCGACGTGGAACACGTTCTCGGCGAAGGTCTTCAGCACCGGCTCGAGCACCGCGTAGTCTTCGTCGGCCGCGCCGATCATCACGTTGAGCCGGCCCTGCTCGGCTTCGACCGGCGTGCGCGCCAGCGGCGCGTCGATGAAGCGGACGCCTTTGGCCCCCGCGGCCTCGCGCAGCCGCGCCGTCGAGTCCGGCTCGCTGGTCGAGCAATCGACGACATAGAGGCCCTGCCGCGCGCCGGTCAGGATGCCGTCGGCGGCCAGCATCTGCGCCTCGACCTGCGGGCTGCCGGTGACGCAGAGGAATACGACGTCGGATCCGGCCGCCAGCACCGCGGCCGAATCGACCCTGGTCGCGCCGGCGGCGAGCAGATCACGGACCGCTTCCTGATTGCGGTGCACCGTCAGCGTCAGCGGATGGCCCTTGGCCAGCAGATGCTTCGCCATGCCGTGACCCATCATGCCCGAGGCACCGATGAACCCGACCCGCAGTTTTCCTTCAGCCATCGTCTTCGTCTCCTCGGTTTTCACTTCAGCGCAGGACCAGATTGTCCCGGTGCACCAGCTCGGGCGCCTGGATGAAGCCGAGGATCGCCTCGATCTTCGACGACGGCTGGCGCATCACGCGGCGCGCGTCGTTGCTCGCGTAGTTGCTGAGCCCGCGCGCCAGCTCGCGGCCGGCGGCATCCAGGATCGCGACCAGTTCGCCGGGCCCGAACTCGCCGCGGACCTCGGTGACGCCGATCGGCAGCAGGCTGCGGCCGGCCGAGACCAGCGCGCGCGCGGCGCCGGCGTCGACCACCACCGCGCCGCGCAGCTGCAGCTGGTCGACCATCCATTTCTTGCGCGCCGCGAGCGGCGCGGTCTGCGCGACGAACAGCGTGCCGATCGCCTCGCCGCGGATCAGCCGCAGCAGCACGTCGGGCTCGCGGCCCGAGCAGACGATCGTCGACGTGCCGCTGGCGGCGGCGCGCTTGGCGGCGAGCACCTTGGTGATCATGCCGCCGCGGCCGATCGAGGAACCGGCACCGCCGGCGAGGCGTTCGAGCTCGGCGTCGCCGGCGCGGACTTCGGCGAGCAGCGTCGCGTCCGGCTGCTTGCGCGGATCGGCGGTGTACAGGCCGGACTGGTCGGTCAGGATCACCAGCAGCTCGGCCTCGATCAGGTTGCCGATCAGCGCGCCGAGCGTGTCGTTGTCGCCGACCGTGATCTTGTCGGTGACCACCGTGTCGTTCTCGTTCACGATCGGCACGATGCCGAGCGACAGCAGCCGCAGCATCGCCGCACGCGCGTTCAGATAGCGCTTGCGGTCGGCGAGGTCTTCATGGGTCAGCAGGATCTGCGCGGTCAGCATGCCGTGCCGCGCGAAGCTGCTCTCGTAGGCCTGCACCAGCCCCATCTGGCCGATCGCCGCGGCCGCCTGCAGGTCGTGCACTTCATGCGGCCGCCTACGCCAGCCGAGCCGCTTCAGGCCTTCGGCGATCGCGCCCGACGACACCAGCACGATCTCCGGCGGATCGGTGCGCGCCAGCGCGCGGATCTGCGCGATCTGAGCGCTCCAGTGATCGATCGCCGCCCGATCGATGCCGCGACCTTCGTTGGTCACCAGCGACGAGCCGATCTTGACCACCAGCCGCTGCGCCCGCAGCCGGGCGTTGGCTGGCGACGGGCTGCTGCCCGGATTGTCGGCGGCGTCCACACTCACCGCCGGGCTTCCTGCGGCAGGTGCCGTCGGGCGTCGTCGGCAACGTCCGCCGCCGGCCGATCGAAGCGGATATCGGGCACGACCGCCTCGGCTTCGCGGATCTGCTGCAGGTAGCGCCAGGCCTCGAGGCACAGCGCGCGACAGCCGTCGCCGGCGAGCGCCGAGATCGCGAACACCGGGCCGGTCCAGCCGAGCTCGTCCACGATCCGGGCGGTGACCGCGGCATGCTGGTCGGGATCGATCAGGTCGAGCTTGTTCAGCACCAGCCAGCGCGGCTTGTCGGCGAGCGCCGGATCGAACTTGCGCAGCTCATCGGCGATCGCGCGCACCTCGGCGACCGGGTCGCGGGCCGGATCGTCGGGGAACACGTCGACCAGATGCAGCAGCAGCCGCGTGCGCTGCAGATGGCGCAGGAAGCGGTGGCCGAGCCCGGCGCCCTCGGCGGCGCCTTCGATCAGCCCCGGCACATCGGCGATCACGAAGCTCGCCGATTCCTGGATCCGCACCACGCCGAGGTTCGGATGCAGCGTCGTGAACGGATAGTCGGCCACTTTCGGCCGCGCGTTCGATACCTGGGTGATGAAGGTCGACTTGCCGGCATTCGGCATGCCGAGCAGGCCGACATCGGCGAGCACCTTGAGCTCGAGCCGCAGCCGCCGCTCCTCGCCGGGCCAGCCCTTGGTCGCCTTGGTCGGCGCCCGGTTGGTGCTCGACTTGAAGTTCAGGTTGCCGCGGCCGCCGTCGCCGCCGCGGGCGATGCAGACACGCTCGCCGTCGACCGTCAGGTCGAACAGCAGGGTACCGGCGTCGTCGTCGAAGATCTGGGTACCGACCGGCATCCGCAGCACGATGTCGTCGCCGCCCTTGCCGAACTGATCGGAGCCGCGGCCGTTCTCGCCGTTCTTCGCGGCATAGCGGCGGGTGTAGCGGTAGTCGATCAGCGTGTTCAGATTGCGGTCGGCGACCGCGAAGATCGAGCCGCCGCGGCCGCCGTCGCCGCCGTCCGGGCCGCCGAACGGGATGAACTTCTCGCGGCGGAACGAAGCCGAGCCGTGTCCGCCGCGACCGGCGGACACCTCGATGCGGGCTTCGTCGATGAACTTCACCGCCACTCCAGGCCGACACGGCCGCTGCACCGCGCGCACCGCGGCCCGGAACCAACCCGGGCCGCGCCCTGCCGCGATCGGCGCGCGCGGGCCGTCGGCGGGCGGTCGACAGGCCGCCGGCAGGCGGGACGGCCGGTCAGCCAGTCGGCCCGTCAGCCCGCGGCCGCCGAATCAAGCCGCGGCAGCTTCGGCGGCGAGCGGCTGAATGCTAACCGTGCTGTTGTTCTGCGCGCCCCTGACCGCGAACTGCACGGTGCCGTCGATCAGCGCGAACAGCGTATGGTCCTTGCCGACGCCGACGTTGCGCCCCGGATGCACCCGGGTGCCGCGCTGCCGGACGATGATCGAGCCGGCCGAGACGACCTGACCGCCGTACGCCTTGACGCCGAGCATCTTCGGCTTCGAATCGCGACCATTGCGGGTCGACCCGCCGCCTTTCTTCTGTGCCATCGAATGCTCCTCAGACCCGCCGGCCGCCTTTCAGCTCGTCGGTCAGCTTGTTGAACGCGGCCCAGTCGCCGCTGGCGGCGAGCGCGGCCTGCTCGGGCCAGGTACCCGGGTCATGCGACGCGAACCGCGAGCCGCCGGCGGCGAGGATCTCCTTCAACCGTTCGACCGGCGTCGCGGCCAGCCCGGCGAAGGTCCGGATGCCGGCCTTGGTCAGCAGCTGCGCGATCTTCGGGCCGACGCCTTCGATCTTGATCAGATCGTCGGCTGCGCCCGGGCGGTTCGCCCGCGCCTTGGCGAGCGCGTCGGCATCGGCCTTCACTTCGCCGAGCGCCGACGAGATGCCGGTGACGAACAGCTCGGTGTAATTCTGCCGATGACCCTGGCTTTTCCGGTAATGCTTGCGCCGGCGCATCTTGAAGATGCGGACCTTGTCATGCCGACCCTGCGACAGCACCGTCGCCGACACCGTCGCGCCGCCAACCAGCGGCGCGCCGACCGTGATCTGGTCGCCGCTTCCGACGGCGAGGACCTGATCGATCTGAATGTCGGTATCGATGTCTGCGGGTATCTGTTCTACCTTGATCTTGTCGCCGGCGCTGACCTTGTACTGCTTGCCGCCGGTTTTTATGACCGCATACATGATGAGACCTCCGAAGATCCCGAATCCGCCCCGTCAGCGCGATCAGGCGCGCCGGGTTGCCGGTGCGCGCACTCGGGCGAGCGCGCGAGACCCGAACTCGGGAGAACCCGGCATTATAGAAGTGCGTTGGTGCACCGTCAATTCACCGCGATGGCCGGTCGCCACCACGGCCGGTCACCGCAACGGCCGGCGCAACGACCGGCGCAGCGATCATCGCGGCCCGCCGGACCGCGCGGGCACGGTCCGGTACGATCCGCTGCCAGCGGATTGCAGCTACCGCCGGGCACGACCGGCGACCCCTATAATCAGTGATGTTTCATGGCCGCCGGAGCCCCCGGCATCGTGCGGCGCGATTCCGTTGCGGCTGCCGAGCCCCGGACGCGCGGCCGCCTCTCCCCGCCCCCCTCGACCGTCCGATCGCCGGCCCACACTGCAACACCATCCGTGAAGCCGTACGAAACGTTTCCGATCATCGCGAGTGACCTGGCCGAGGTCGACCGGGTCATCAAGGAGCGGCTCGACAGTCCGGTCGTGCTGATCCGGACCATCGCGGACTACATCATCGGTGCCGGCGGCAAGCGGCTGCGGCCGGTGCTGCTGCTGCTGTTCGCGCGGGCCCTCGGCTATGGCGCCAGCGCCGAGCAGCAGCGGCGCGGCCACCACTGGCTGCTGGCCGCGGTGGTCGAGTTCATCCATACCGCGACGCTGCTGCATGACGACGTCGTCGACGAATCGACGCTGCGGCGCGGCCGTCCGACCGCCAACGCGCATTTCGGCAATCCGGCGTCGGTGCTGGTCGGCGATTTCCTCTATTCGCGCGCCTTCCAGATGATGGTCGAGGTCGACCAGATGCGGATCCTGCGGATCCTCGCCGACTCGACCAACACGATCGCCGAAGGTGAAGTGCTGCAGCTGATGAACTGCCGCGACCCGGACGTCGACGAGGCCGCCTATCTGCGCGTGATCCGCTACAAGACCGCCAAGCTGTTCGAGTCGGCGGCGCAGATCGGCGCGGTGCTCAACGGCGCCGACGAGGCGACCGAGCTCGCGGCCGCCAGCTACGGCCGGCACCTCGGCACCGCGTTCCAGCTGGTCGACGACGTGCTCGACTACTCCGGCGCCAGCGCCGAGCTCGGCAAGAACATCGGCGACGACTTGCGCGAAGGCAAGCCGACGCTGCCGCTGATCCGGATCATGCAGACCGGCAGCCCCGAAGATCGCGCCGCCGTCCGCGACGCGATCCGCGACGGTGGTACCGAGCGCTTCGACCAGATCCAGGCCGCGATCGAGCGCCACGACGCGCTCGACTATGCACGGCAGCTGGCGCAGAGCGAGGCCGCCAAGGCGCGCGATGCGCTGGCGACACTGCCGGCATCGCAGTACCGCGACGCTTTGCTATACTTGACGACCTATTCGGTTTCCCGAAGCAATTGACCCCGCGCAATCCACCGCGCGAAATTGCGGCGGGGCGGCGGGCCACGCCGTCGGATCGAGTCGAGACGGGGTGTAGCTTAGCCTGGTAGAGCGCTACGTTCGGGACGTAGAGGCCGGAGGTTCGAATCCTCTCACCCCGACCAGAATTTCCTGATCGTGGACTACACGAAGGCGCATCACGTCACGTTCGCCGAACTGATGCTGATGCACATCGACAAGCACAAGCGGCCCAAGTCGTTCGGCCACGACTTCTACAAGGCCGCCGCCTGGCTGTGGCAGTCGTGCGCCGGACGCGCCGTTGGTGAGGCGCAAAGCCACCTGAATCGACTCAGAATCTAAGTCGAATCACCTCGCGTCATGCTTGAGTCGACTACGCCCCTCACCCGAGCCAGGCCGCAAGCCCGCCCACCGGTTCGAACCGGTCGTCGCGAAACGCCAGCCGGGACGGCCCGGGCAGCACGGCGGCCGAGACCGGGTGCAGCGGATCGCCGGGATAGCAGGTGACCCGGATGCCGTCGATCTCGCAGACATGCGGCTCGATCAGCCGGACGCCGTGCGCGGCCGCATCGCCGATTACCGCCCCGATGCTGCGAAACTGCGCCAGATGGCCGAGGCTCATCAGCTGCGGCCCGGCGAGCACCAGTTCGCGTGCCCAGTAGCGTCGCAGCGCGTCGGCCGGCGCTACCCAGAGGCTCTCGACCGCCTCGAAGTCGTCATGGACGACTTCGGTCGCGGCGGCGACCCGGCAGACGAAGAAGCGGGTATCGAAGCGGCGGTTCATCACCGACGGCCGGCGCGGCGTGATCCAGCGCGACCATGGCATCAGGTCGCCGGCACGCAACCGCACGCCGGCCTCCTCGAACACCTCGCGGATCGCGGCGACGTAGAGCGCGGCCGCCTGCCCGATGGCCAGGCCGGCCTCGCCGAGCGCGGCATGCAATTGCGGCGGCGTCCGGTCGAGTTGCGCCCAGCGATCCGGCTCGGCGTCGGCCGGGTCGACCTTGCCGCCGGGGAAGACATGGGCGCCGCCGAGCACGCTGGATGCGGCGTGGCGCTTCTGCAGCAGCACTTCGAAACCGCCGGGAGCGCCCGGTGCGTCGCGCAGCAACACCACGGTCGCGGCCGCGACCGGCGGCGTCACGATCGTTTCCCGATTCAGCATCAGGCTCACTCGTCTTCTCCTCGCGCGCTGCGCCCAGCCTGCAATGATGAATCACCGGAGCAGAGACCGACAAGCCGACCGGATTGCGCTATCGTTTCGGCATCATCGATCAGCCAGCGGCACTGGTACGCCCGGTGCGCCGGAACCAGTCCCACAGCTTCGCGCAGGGTGCGTGAGCCCAACGATTCATCACGCCTGCAATTCATAATGACATCGAAAATCTCCGACGAAGACGTCACCACGTACCGTACCGACGGTGTCGTCATCCTGCGTGGCGTATTCAGCGACTGGATCGAACCGTTGCGCGCCGGCACGGCGGCATTGATGGCCGATCCGAGTCCGCTCGAACGGACTGTAAAGCCTGCCGACGGGTCGGCGCCGTTCTTCCAGGACCTCTGCAACTGGCAACGGATCCCTGAATACCGCCGCTTCGTCTTCGAATCGGATGCCGCCGCGATCGCGGCTCGGCTGATGCAGTCGCGCACCGCCCGCTTCTTTCACGATCACGTGCTGGTCAAGGAGCCGGGCACCAGCACGGTGACGCCGTGGCATCAGGATCAGCCGTACTACTGCGTCGAAGGACGGCAAAGCGTCAGCTTCTGGATTCCGCTCGACCCGGTCCCGCGCGAGATCGCGATGGAATGCGTGCGCGGTTCGCACCGCTGGGGCAAGGACTTCCGCCCGATGCGCTTCAACGGCACCCGGCTCTACGAAAACGACGACTACGAAGTGATGCCCGACATCGACGCGCAGCGGCCGGCGCTCGACATCGCCGCCTGGTCGCTCGCGCCCGGGGATGCGATCGCATTCGACTTCCGGACCGTCCACGGCGCGCCACCGAACCGCTCGATGCAACGCCGCCGGGTGTTCTCGGCCCGGTGGGTCGGCGACGATGCGGTCTACGCGGTCCGCGCCGGCAAGGGTTCGCCGCCGTTCACCGGCCTGACCATGGCCGACGGTGATCCGTTCGATGCGCCGATCTTCCCGGTCGTCCACGGCGCCGACAGCTGACCGTCCGGCCCCCTGCCGCCATCCGTGCTCGACCATCCCGTTTGCTGCGTTCGCCGTCAGCCGGTCAGGCCGGCCCCGGTTCACGCAGCCGGCCCAGCGCCTGCTCTGTCGTAGGCGGGGTCAGCGATGCTCTGACCGCGAATCATCACGTCGTGATTCAGGCGTCGTGCCGCGTAGTTGACGTAGCCCTTGCGTGCGATGCCCAGTGCCTGCAAATAGCGATCGGATGGCGTTCCCGGCGAGATCACGCCGATCGGTGAAATATGGTCGGTGGTGACCATGTCGCCGAGCAACGCGAGGCCGCGCGCGCCACTGGCCAGGGGCCTTCGAGGACGCGGGCATAGTTGGCGAGGAAGCGCTCGGGGGTCAGCCATCGCTCCGTCGGCGCCACGACGGCGGCTGGCTGGCCGCCGGCGGCGCCGATACACTGCGCGGATGCCCCGTACGCCAGCCCCGAGCGCAGCCCTGCCGGCAACCCCGCCGGCAGCGCGGCCGCCAGCCGGCCAGCTCCCGGCCCGCCCGAATCGCTACCAGGAGCTGGCACGGCAGCTCGAACAACGCATCCATCGCGGCGATTTCGTCGACGGCCGCCTGCCGTCCGAGCGCGAGCTGGCGCTCGAGTACGGCGCCAGCCGGACGTCGGTGCGCGCCGCGCTGATGATGCTGCGATCGCTCGGCCTGATCCGCATCGAGCCGAAGGCGCGGGCGCGCCTGGCGGCGCCTTCGGTCGACGAACTGCTCGCCCGCCTGTCGGGCGCCGCCCGGCGGCTTACCGGCTCGCGACATGGGATCGCGGACTTGCAGGAAGTCCGCGCGCTGTTCGAGGGTGCGATCGCGCGCTATGCGGCGCGCCATGCGACGCCGAAGGAGATCGAACAACTCGGCGCACTGCTCGAGGAAAATCAGCGCAACCTCGGCGATCCGGCCGCGTTCATCCGGTCCGACATGGCGTTCCATCTCGCGCTGGCCGAAATTCCGCGCAATCCGATCCTGGTCGCGCTGAACAATGCCCTGTCGGACTGGCTGCAGGAGCAGCGCGAGAGTGGAATGAAGGTGCGCGGTTCGATCCGCGAGGCGTTCGCCGACCACCAGCGGATCTATGAGGCGGTCGCCGCCCACGATCCGGAAGCCGCCGACCAGGCGATGGCCGAACATCTGGCCCGGGTCTCGCGGTTCTACTGGAAGGCGAACATCCATGCCCCGGCGCCGCGCGCCGCCGGCACGAAGCGGCCGGCGGCACGCGCGGGTCCAGCCGATCCGCCGGCTGCACCGGCGCGCGCGGCTCGCTACCGGCGATAGGCGATCGGCGCTGCCGGCACGAGGGCCGCAGGATGCGGCGCCCGCGATGAACGGGTAGCATGCGAGCCGGTCGCCGCGACGGCGGGCCGACCCGCGGGATCAGTCCATCATGGGAGCAGCAGAGACGAAGACCGGCCGCAGCCCCGGCCTCGCCACGGTCGCGCAGCTCGCCGGCGTCTCGATGATGACAGTATCGCGGGTGCTGCGCGGCACCGGCCGCGTCTCGCCGCAGACGCGCGAGCGGGTGTTCCGCATCGTCGAGGAGACCGGCTACGTGCCGAACCTCGCGGCGCGCGCGCTCGCCAGCAACGACAGTCGGATCGTCGCGGCGGTGGTGCCGAGCATCAGCAATTCGATGTTCGCCGAGACGCTGCACGGCCTCTCCGACGTGCTGCGCGAAGCCGGCTATTTCCTCGCGGTCGCGCACTGCGGTTATTCACGGCGCGAAGAGTTCGAGGTGGTCAAGGCGCTGCTCGGCCAGAGGCCGAGCGGCATCTTCCTGCACAACACCGTGCATCTGCCGGCCACCGTGGAGCTGCTGCGCAAGCAGCAGGTGCCGGTGTTCGAGACCGGCGACCTGACCGCCAGGCCGATCGATTCGGTGGTCAGCTATTCGAACCGCGCCGCCGGCCGCGCGATGACCGAGCATCTGCTGCAGAAGGGCTACCGGCGGATCGCGTTCGCCAGCGCGTTCCGGCACAGCAACGACCGGGTCCAGGAGCGCCGCCGCGGCTACCACGCCGCGCTGCGCGCCGCCGGCATCGCACCGGATCCGGCGGCCGAGTTCGAAGGCGATCCGGAGCCGGTCGCCGGCGCCAGGTTGCTGCACGGGATCCTGAGCCGATGCCCGGACGTCGACGCGATCTTCTTCGCCGGCGAGCGGCTGGCGATCGGCGCCTTCTTCGAGGCGCAGCGCAGCGGCATCCCGGTGCCGGGCCGGGTCGCGATCGCCGGCTTCGACTTCTACGAGATGAACAGCCAGATCTATCCGTCGGGGATCACGACGATCGCGGCGCCACGGCGCCGGATCGGCATGCTCGCCGCCCGGCAGCTGCTCGAGCGGCTGCGCGATCCGGCAATCGGCCCGCGCTCGACCGACCTCGGCTTCGAGCTCGCCGAACGCGGGTCGACCTGACGACGCCGGCCCGGTTCCGAGCCGGCCGCGATTGACGGATCTCGCGCCGAGAGTTAACGTTAACTCTGCGTACGGAAGAGAGGAGACCGGCAGTGAAGGGATCGATCGCCCCGTTCGTTCATCCGAGCGCCTGGACCGGAGACGAACTGCGGCAGAGCAACGACTGGGTCGACCATCTGCTGCCCGAGGAAATCGCGGAGCTCGATCGCGCATTGCGTGCGGTCGAGCAGCGCAGCCTCAAATGGGGCGAGTTCGGCGCTGCCGATTTCCCGCTCGCCGCGCTCGCGCAGCGGCTGAAGAGCGTCGATCACGAACTGCGCGACGGCCGCGGCTTCGTGCTGTTGCGCGGCATCCCGGTCGAGCGCTACTCGCTCGATCAGATCAAGACGCTCTACTGGGGCATCGGCAGCCACCTCGGCCAGATCCCGCCGCAGAACGTCAAGGGCATCCGGCTCGAAGAGATCACCGATCTCAAGGTCGCCAACCTGAACGATCCGAATCTGCGCGGCTATGTCACCCGCAAGGGCCTGGACGCGCATTCGGACAACAGCGACACGGTCGCGCTGCTGTGCGTCGACCGGGCCGAGGTCGGCGGCCGCAGCGTCATCGCCAGCATGCCGGCGATCTTCAACAAGGCGCTGGCCGAGCATCCCGAGTTCATCGAGCCGCTGTTGCAGGGCTACCGCTACGACCTGCGCGGCGAAGGCGTCACCGGCAACCTCGACGAGACCAGCGAACCGGTGCCGGTGTTCAGCATCCACGGCGGCCGCGTCCGCGGCTGGTTCCATCGCCGGCTGATCCTCGGCGGCGCGGTCAAGGCCGGCATCGAGCTGACCGAGTTGCAGAAGCGCGCGCTCGACTTCGTCGCCGACGCGGCGCACGAGCCGGCGATGCTGCTCGAGCACGACCTGCAGCCGGGCGACATCCAGCTGCTGAACAACTACACTGCGATCCATTACCGTTCGCCGTTCGAAGACGGGCCGAACCACAAGCGGCTGCTGCTGCGGCTCTGGGTCAACCGGGTCGATCGCTCCGATACCGATCCGGCATTCGAGCGCTCGTGGATCACCAACGGCTACCAGCGCCGCGACTGGGCCGAAGGCCGGACGATCGCCGCGCTCGGCAACCGATGAGAGGCTTATGAGTAGCGAAACCGTCATCTATCGCCAGATCCCGCGCCCGGACCCGGCGCTGGTCGCCGCGCTGCGCGACATCCCGGTCGCCGACCTGCATGACGAGCTGAACGCGGTCGATCGCAAGAGCCGCCTGCTGTCGCACGCGATGCGGCCGGTCATCGAAGGCGTCCGGATCGTCGGCCCGGCGGTCACCGCGTTCAACACGCCGGGCGACAACCTGATGATGCACACCGCGCTGTATGTCGCGCAGCGCGGCGACGTGCTGGTGTTCTCCAACGGCGGCCAGCCGAACGGCTCGCTGTGGGGCGACAACGCGTCGATCCAGGCCAAGCGCGTCGGCGTCGCCGGCGTCGTCGTCGACGGTCCGGTCCGCGACACCGACGGCATCCGCCGCCAGGGCGTGCCGGTCTGGGCGTCGATCATCTCGCCGACCCGGCCGACCAAAGCAATGCCGGGCACCGTCAACCTGCCGATCTCGTGCGGCGGTGTCATCGTCTCGCCCGGCGACCTGATCGTCGCCGACAGCGACGGCGTCATCGTCGTGCCGGTCGGCGAAGCGTTGCGGATCGCCGAGGCCGCCCGCGCGCGGATCGCCCGCGATGCGCGGATGCACGAGAAAATCGTGGCCGGTTCGACGCTGTTCCAGGAGATCGGCTGCGAGGCCGCGTTGCAGAAGCTCGGGGCGGTGATCCACGACGGGGCGTGGTCGCCGGCATCGGCCGGAAGCTGACCGATCGGCAGGCCCGGCGACACCTCGCGGCCCGCGATCGATGCGGCCCGCGATATCCCGGCCCCGGTCGGACCCGCGATACCCCGGGCCTGAGAGGACCGGAGCCCCGGCCAGGGCCGGAGCGCCGGCCCGGCCCGGCCTCTCGGGACCGCACCAGTACCAGCAAGACGCCGCGCCGATGCCGCGCGGACTGCAGAGGAGACGAACCATGGATCGACGTACTTTCGTGATCGGCGCCGCAGCGACGGCGGCCTGGACTTCGGCCGCAGTCGCCGCCGACCCGATCTTCACCCGACCGATCAAGGTCGTGGTGCCGGCCGGCCCGGGCGGCTTCACCGACATCATCGCGCGCTACATCGGTCAGGAGCTGACGCCCCGGGTCGGTCATAGCGTCGTCGTCGAGAACCGCGGCGGCGCCGGCGGCGTGATCGGCGCAGTCGCGGTCGCACAGAGCCCGGCCGACGGCTACACGCTCGCAATGGGCAACAACAACACCCATGCGATGAACGTCGGCCTCTACAAGAAGCTGCCGTACGACCCGGTCAAGGACTTCGCGCCGATCGCGTTCGTCGGCTCGGCGCCGACCGTGCTGGTGGTCCACCCGTCGTCGCCGTACCGGTCGGTCGCCGACCTGATCGCCGACGCGAAGGCCAAGCCGGGCCGGCTGACCTACGGTTCCGGCGGCACCGGCGCCTCGTCGCACATGGCCGCGGAACTGCTGCGCCAGCGCGCCGGCATCGACATCATCCACGTGCCGTTCAAGGGCAACGCGCCGGCGACCCAGGCGCTGCTCGGCAGCCAGGTCGACTTCATGTTCGATACGCTGCCGTCGGTGCAGCCGCTCGCCGCGGCCGGCCGGCTGCGGCCGCTGGCCGGTACCGCGCTGTCCCGAATCGAAGGGCTCGACGTGCCGGCGATGTCCGAATCACTGCCCGGCTTCGAGGTCACCGCCTGGGTCGCGCTGTTCGCACCGGCCGGCACGCCGCAGCCGATGATCGACGCGCTCGACCGCGACCTGACGGCGCTGCTGTCGCAGCCGGCGGTCGCGACCCGGCTCAAGGCGCTCGGCGCGACGCCGCAGATCCGCCGGCCGGCCGAGCTCGCCCAGTTCGTGAGCGCCGAGATCCAGAAATGGAACGAGGTGATCGGGAAGGCGGGGATCGAGCCGCAGTAGGTCGCAACGCGGCAGGCCGCTACCGGCCGGCAGCCTGCCGGCACCAGTTCGCGGTCGCGACCCGCTGCCCGTCCTTGCGCACCAGCAGTGCCGCGGCGCCGGGCGTTGCGGCCAGCAGCGCGAGCGACCGCTCGACCCCCAGCACCATGCAGGCGGTCGACAGCGCGTCGGCGCTGGTCGCGTCGGCCGCGACGACGGTCGCGCCGGCGAGCTCGGGCGGCGATGTGCCGCTGCGCGGGTCGAAGATATGGTGGGCCCGGCCGTCGGCAGTGAAGCGAAAGCTCTGGTCGGATGAGGATGCGACGGCGGCATCGGCCAGTGCGATCGTATCGATCAGCGCGCTCGCATCGAGCAGCAGCGGCACGGCGGCCGGCGCGCGCGCGAGCGGATCGCGCACGCCGATCCGCCACGGCGTCCCGGCGGCGTCGCGCCGGGTCGCGGCGAACTCGCCGGCATCGACCAGCGCGCACTCGGCGCCGTGCGCCCGTAGCGCGGCGAGCGCGCGATCGGCGGCAAAGCCCTGCACGATGCCGTTGAGCGTCAGCCGGGCGCCGGCGAGCGCGAGGCGAATCCGGTCGGGCGCGACCTCGATCGCGCGGAAATCGACCAGCGCCAGCGCGCTGGTCAACGCCTGCGACGGTGGCGCGGCGCCGGGTGTCGCGGCGTAGAGATCCCAGAGCGGCTGCACCGACACGTCGAAGGCACCGCCGCTGCGGCTGCTCCAATCCTGTGCGGCCGCGAGCAGATCGACGAGCCGGGCGTCGGGCGCCTCCAGGCGACCGGTCGCATTCAACCGCGACAACGCCGATTGCGGCAGGTAGAGGCTCGCGACCCGTTCGATCCCGCTGATCTCGGCCAACGCCGCGCCGGCGGCGCGATCGGCCGCGGCCGGCGCGAGGCCGGCGATCGTGATGCGGATCCGGGTGCCGAACGCGATGCCGGTGCGGATCGCCAGCGCAGCGTCGCCGGCCGCGGCGCCCCGCCCGGGCACCGCGCCTCGTCCAGGCGCCGCCGCCGCGTCCTGTCCCAGCGCCGCCGCGCCAGTGTGCGATCCGGCGGCGGCAAGCAGCGACAGGCTACCGCGGACGAAGCGGCGGCGCACGGCACCGCGGGCGCCGGCGATCCGTCCAGACGTGGCTTTGCAATTCATCGGTGCCGGGAATATGATGCGAATCAGAATAATACGCATTCTCAACATGGTCATTCAATCCTCCGTTCAGCTCTCATGACCGGAACCATTGGATCGCGTGCACGGCCGCGCCCGCTCGCGGCGGCCACGGTCGTCGCGGCCCCGGTGCTGGCGACGCTGGTGTCGCTGATGACGCCGGCGGCGCTGGTGACACTGGCGGGGCTGGCGGCACTGGTGCCGCCGCCGGCACTGGCGCAGCCGCGGCCGCCGGCACCGACCCCGCGCGAGCTGGCCGAGCAGTTGCGCCAGCAGGCCGAGCTGATCGAGCGGCTCAAGGCCGAGATCGAGGCGCTGCGCAGCAATGCCCGGACGCTCGACGCGGTCGAGCAGAGCCGCCGCGCCGTCGAGCAACAGCAGCGGCAGGTCGATGAGCTGCTAGAGCGGGTCAAGGCCGCCGAAGCGGCCGAGAAGCATCGGTCCGAAGAAACGCAGCAGCAGATCGACGCGCTGGCGACGCGCGCCGACGCCGACCGCCAACAGGCGGCATCGACGCTCGGGCGCCTGCAATGGTCCGGCTACGGCGTCGTCAACTATCAGCGCTACGACTTCTTCGAGAACGCGCAGGACCGGACGCCCGAGCGGCGCGCCCGGACCGACCTCGAGCGTGTGGTGCTCGCGTCGCGCTTCGATTTCGGCCGCGGCTATTCGTTCCATGCCGAGATCGAGTTCGAGCACGGCGGCACCGGCGCGACGGTCGAGTTCGAGCCCGAGGAGGCCGGCGAGTTCGAGTCCGAGATCGAGAAAGGCGGCGAGGTCGTGCTCGAGCACGCCTATCTGCAGATCGAGCACCAGCCATGGCTGAACTGGCGCATCGGCGAGGTGGTCGTGCCGTTCGGCATGGTCAACACGCATCACCAGCCGACCGAGTACTTCACGATCGAGCGTTCGCTCGCCGAGACCCACCTGATCCCGAGCGTCTGGCACGAGACCGGCGTCGAGTTCTACGGTGCGCTCGGCCAGACCCGGTACCAGCTTCAGCTCGTCACCGGTCTCGATTCGACCGGCTTCAGCGGCTACGAGTTCGTGCGCGGCGGCATGCAGCGCAAGCTCGAGTTCCGCGACGCGTCGTCGCTCGCGCTGGTCGCGCGGGTCGACCATTCGCTCGCGCCCGGCCTAGTGGTCGGCGGCGGCTACTACTTCAACGACAGTCGCCGCAACCGCGCGCGGCGCAATCTCGACGTCAGTGCCGACGTCGTGCTCGCCGAGATCCACGGCCGCTTCGAGCGCGGACCGTGGACGCTGCGCTCGCAGTACCTGGCCGGGCGGCTGCAGAACGCGGACCGGGTGACGCAGGCGAACCTGCGCGTCTTCAACGGCAGCGAGCTCGGCGTTTCTCGCACGCCGATCGGCAGCCGCGCCAACTCTTTTTTCATCGAAGGCGGCTATGACCTGGCGAGCGCGTTCGGCAGCCTGCGGCAGGCCCTCGGCGGACGCCTCGACCTGTTCGCCCGCTACGAGACCTACGACACCCATGCCCGCACCACCGGCTCGGTGGTCCGCGTCGCACGCTACGCGCGCCGGGCGACGACGATCGGGCTGAACTACAAACCGCGGCCGGGCATCGTCTACAAGGCCGAGTACTCGCGCCGTGCGCACGATGGCCAGATCGGCAACCGTCAGGACTTCGCCGGAGTCTCCGTCGGCTTCGAGTTCTGACTCACCACAGGAGCTAGCAATGAAATTCAGCAAATGGGCCGGGCGTTGCGTCGTCGCCGCCGTCGTCGGTGCCGGACTGGTCGGCTGCGGCGGCAGCGATTCGCCGGCCGCGGCCTCGGCGCCCGCGCCGACCCCGGCGCCGAGCCCGTCGCCGGCGACGGGGCCGGCGCCCGCCAGCGTCAGCTTCGACGCCAAGGCGGTCATCGATCACACGGCCGACGACATCATCACCGCGACCTACGTGACGCTGAACGACCGGGCCGCCGCGCTGCTCGCCGCGGTCCAGGCGCTCGACGCGGCGCAGACCGACGGCAATCTCGATGCGGCGCAGGCGGCGTGGCGGGCGGCGCGCGTGCCCTGGGAATCGAGCGAAGGCTTCCTGTTCGGGCCGGTCGACGCGCTGCAGATCGACCCGTCGATCGACTCCTGGCCGCTCAACACCGGCGACCTCGCCCAGTTCCTGGCCAGCAACCCGAACGCGACGCAGGCCGACGTCGAAGCCGCCGGCGACGACCTGCGCGGCTTCCACGCGATCGAATACCTGCTGTTCGGCGACGGCGTCGACGACAACGACAAGGACGCGTCCGAGCTGACCGCGGCCGAGCTGAACTACCTGGTCGCGCTGACACAGGCGTTCAAGGCGCGGACCCAGCTGCTGGTCGACTCGTGGACCGTCGACTTCAACGGCGCCGGTCCGTACGCGACGATCGTCAAGAACCCGGGCGTGGGCAACACGCGCTATGCGTCGCAGGGCGCGGTGATGGAGGAGCTGATCAACGGCGTCGCCGGCATTGCCGACGAGGTCGGCGCCGCCAAGATGAGCGAGCCGCTCGGTGCGACGCTGGCCGACGCCGACACCTCGCAGGTCGAATCGCAATACAGCTGGAATTCGCTGACCGACTTCCACAACAACGTGCAGAGCATCCTGAACGTCTATACCGGCAAGCCCGGCTTCACGCCGTCGACCGACGTCGTCGCCGCCGGCCAGAACGGCCTCTATGCGTTCGTCGCGGCGCACGACGCCGCGCTCGCGACCCGGGTGCTGAACGAGATCGTCGACGCGCAGCAGAAGATCGCGCTGGTCAAGGGCGACGGCAACTCGTCGACGACCGAGATCACCGGCGGCGCCAAGCCGTTTCGCGAGCAGATCTCCAACGATGCCGGCCGCGCGCTGATCGATACCGCGATCACGGCGCTCGCCACGCTGCAGACGACGCTCGAATCCGACGTGCTGCCGCTGGTCGGCAGGACCACCTTCGCCAACTAGCAGCAGCCTGCTGCCGGGGCCGGGGCCGGGCGGCCGCGGGCGGCGACGGACTCGGATGCCCTGCTCGCGACCACCCACCATTGCCGCCACCGTCGCCGTCGTCGCGGCGATCGCCGCGCTGCTGGCCGCCGGCGGCTGCGGCGGGTCCGGCGGCGGATCCGGCAGCGACAGCGCCGGGCCGCCGCCGGCCGATCCGCCCCCCGCCGCGGCGCCGGCGCCGTCCTGGGCGTCGGTACGGCTGCTCGGCGGCGCGACGACCAACCTGACCGGCAGCCAGTCGAGCTTCGGCTTCGACACGCCGGCGCCGAACCTCGACACGGCGGCGCTGGCCTTGCATCTGCAGGGCGACGGCGAGTTCGAGCGCAGCTTCATCAGGGCGCCGGCCCCCGGCTTTCCGGCCAACGACGGGCTCGGGCCGGCGTTCAACAACGTCAGCTGCAACAACTGTCATGCGCGCGACGGCCGCGCCAACTACGCGCTCGACGTGCTGCAGGCGCCGGCCGGGCAATGGACGCGGCTCGGCTCGGACGCCGGCCTGTTCCTCGCGATCAGCATCGCAGCCGACGCCGCCTGCGTGCCGGCGCCGGCCAACCGCTACTGTGCGCCGCAGCCGGTACCCGGCTTCGGCACGCAGCTGTTCCACCGCGGCGTGCTCGGCCTGCGCAGCGACTCGCCGTTCTCCGGGCTCGCCGACGTCCATATCCGCTTCGAGACGACCGAGGTCGCGTACGACGACGGCGGCCGCGTGACGCTGCTCCGGCCGCGGTTCCAGATCCGCAATCCGTACGACAGCAGCGGCGAGGTGCCCGGCGACCGGCCGGCGCCGGCAAGCCGCGTGCTGCAGCCGGACGTCGCGACCAGTCCGCGCAACGGCCTGCCGATGTTCGGCCTCGGCCTGCTCGAGGCGGTGCCCGAAGCCGACATCCTGGCGCTCGCCGATCCGGACGACCGCGACGGCGACGGCATCTCGGGCCGGCCGAACTGGGTCTTCGATCCGGTCAAGACGCGCGCCGGCGATCCGCAGCCGCGTTCGCTCGGCCGCTTCGGCTGGAAGGCGAACACGCCGTCGGTGGTGGTCCAGGGCAGCGCCGCCTACCGGAACGACATCGGCATCACCAACACGCTGTTCCCGGACGAGAGCATCGCCGGCACGCCGCTGTACGACGCCTACCGGGCGGCCAACCCCGACGACGACGGTCAGGCCGCGACCGGCCACGAGGTCGCCGACGACGTCGTCCGCGCCGTGATGTTCTACGCCAGCACGCTCGCGGTGCCGGCGCGGCGCAACGTCGACGACCCGGCGGTGCAGCGCGGCGCCGCGCTGTTCGAGGCCGCGCGCTGCACCGGCTGCCACCAGCCGACGTTCACGACCGGCCGCCATCCCGGCCTGTGGACGCCCGGCGGCCTCGTGCCGGTCGACGCCGTCGGCGAGCAGGTGATCCATCCGTTCACCGACATGCTGCTGCACGACATGGGCGAGGGCCTTGCCGACGATCGGCCCGAGTTCGGCGCCAGCGGCCGCGAGTGGAAGACGCGGCCGCTGTGGGGCATCGGCCTGACGCAAACCGTCAATCCGCTCGCCGGCTTCCTGCACGACGCGCGGGCGCGGACGCTCGAGGAAGCGATCCTGTGGCACGGCGGCGAGGCCGAGGCGGCGCAGGCGGCGTTTCGCCGGATGCCCGCGGCCGACCGCAGCGCGCTGCTCGCGTTCCTGGGTTCGCTATGACGATCTACAAGACGCCGGAACGCTTCGTCGCCGAGGCCGGCGGCGACTGGGCAGCGCCGCTCGGCCTGCTGCAGACGCGCGAGCTGCAGCGCGCGGTCGCCGGCGTCCTCGGCCACGCCTACAAGACGCTGCGGATCCGCTACTGGCGTGCCGGCGACGACGCGACCATCTGGGTGCTCGCCGAGGTCGGCCGGGAAGAAGACATCACGATCGGCTTCGTCGTCCGCGGCGACGCGATCGAACGGACCGAGGTCCTCGAGTTCCGCGAAAGCCGCGGCTGGCAGATCCGGATGCGCTCGTTCACGCAGCAGTTCACCGGCGCCCGGCTCGCGGCCGACGGCGAGCTGGATCGCCCGATCGACGGGATCACCGGCGCGACGCTGTCGGTCGACGCGTATCACCGGCTGGCGCGGCTGGCGCTGCTGCTGCATCGGCAGGTCGCGGCGCCGCGATAGAACCGCGCCGATTGGAGCCGCGCTAGTCCGGATTTCGCCGCGGCGTCGGGCGACGGGTCGCGAGCTGCGCCTCGATCGCGCGCGCGAGCAGCAGCGTATCGGCACCGAGCGTGATCATCCGGTGGCCGCGATCGAGCAGATCGGCGACGCTGGTGCCCGGATAGACGACCGAGCCGAGCGCCTTGCCGGCCGCCGCGACATCGCGTTCGATGCCGGCCATCGCGGCGCGAAACAGCGGGTGCTCGAACGCGCCCGGTATGCCGAGGTCGCCCGACAGGTCGAAGGCGCCGACGACGATCGCGTCGATGCCGTCGACCGCCGCGATCCGGCCGGCGGCTTCGGCGCCGGCCCGGCTCTCGAGCATCACCGCCAGCAGCAGGTCGTCGTTGGCGCGCGCGAGATACGGCCCGGTCGCCAGGCCGTAGCCGGCGGCGCGTGCGACCAGGGCGCCGTTGCCGCGCCGCCCGCGCGGCGGATATAGCGCCGCCGCGGCGATCCGGGCCGCCTGCTCGGCATCGTGCACGCCCGGCACCATGATGCCGTCGACACCGAGATCGAGCGCCTGGCCGATCAGTGCCGGATCGTCCGTGGCGAGCCGCAGGATCGAAGCCGAGCCGCCGCTGCGGATCGCCATCGCCAGCGTCTGCAGCGTCAGCCGGTCGGCCGGCGCGTGCTCGCCGTCGATGACGACGAAGTCGTAGCCGGCCAGCGCCGCCATCTCGGCGACCGTCGGTGCCGCCAGACCGTGGATCAACCCGTAGACCGCCTCGCCGGCCGCCATCCGCGCCTTCAGTTGATTCGCCACTGCGCCTCCTCGAACGGAACCCACTATAATCGATACCAGATCTAAAACTGGTCATACCAGATTAGGAGACTCCAGATGACTGCTGCCGCTCGGCGCCGATTCCTCCGCCAGGCTGCTCTCGCGACGGCCGCGCCGTGGCCGCTCGCCGCGCTCGCCGCCCCGCAGTTCGCGCAGGGCCGGCTGATCGTCGGCTTCCCGGCCGGAGATCCCGTCGATATCGCCTGCCGCAGCTTCGGCGAGCGGATGCGCGACAGCTACGCCACGACGCTGATCGTCGACAACCGCGCCGGCGCCGGCGGCCGGATCGGCGTGCAGGAGATGCGCAACGCCGCGACCGACGGTTCGGCGATGCTGCTGACCCCGGCGTCGATGCTGGCGCTCTACCCGCATGTCTACAAGACGCTGCCGTACGACCCGTTCAAGGACCTGATGCCGGTCTCGCGCGCGGCGACGTTCACGTTCTGCCTGAGCGTCGGACCGATGGTGCCGGCCACGGTGACGGACCTGGGCGGCTTCCTCGCCTGGTGCCGCGACCATCCATCGCAGGCGAATTTCGCCTCGCCCGGTACCGGCGCGAGCCCGCATTTCCTCGGTTCGCTGCTCGCCCGCGCCGCCAAGGTCGAGCTGAACCATGTGCCCTACAAGGGCGGCAGCCCGGCGGTCAGCGACATGGTCGCCGGCCAGGTCGCATCGGCAGTGACGTCGCCGGCCGCGGTGCTGCCGCACGTGAAGTCCGGGCGGGCGCGCATGCTCGCGGTGACGAGCCCGACCCGCTGGAGCCTGGTGCCCGACGTGCCGACCATGACCGAAGCCGGCTTTCCGCAGGTGACCGCGACCGAATGGTTCGGCTTCTTCATGCGCGGCGGTGCACCGGCCGCGGCAGCGAACCGGGCCAGCGAAGCGATCCGCGCGGCAGCCGCCGCGATCGAGCAGAACGGCGTGCTCGCGCAGTTCGCGATGCAGGCGCACGGCAGCACGCCGGCAGAGCTCGGCGAGCTGCTGGCGCGCGATCATGCGCACTGGCAGTCGGTCGTCAAATCGTTCGGCTTCACGCCGCAGGACTGACCGGCTCGGGGGCGCACCGGGCCAGCCAGCGCACCGGGCGGACCAGCCAGCGCACCAGGCCAGCCCGTGCGCCGCGCCAGCCCGTGCGACGGACCGGACCGCACGCCGTTCAGGCCGCGCGCCGGACCAGCTTGCGCAGGCTGCGGATCCGCTCCGGCAGCGGCCGGCCCGGAAACACTTCGGGCCAGGCCGCGCGGCTGACCTCGCCGACATACAGATCGCCGCGCGAATCGACCGCGATGCCGTGCGGCGCGATGAAACGCTCGAGCGTCTCGCCGGCGCCGCCGGCATCGAGCCGCGCCAGGATCGCGCCGTCGGCATCGACGATCGAGATCCGCGGCCCCAGGTTCGGCACCGGCCGGTTGATCGGCAGGCCCGGGCCGACCTCGCCGACATAGAACAGCGGCCGGCCGGCGCCCTGCTGCATGCAGAGCGCGCACGGCCGGTGCAGCTGCCGCCATTCGGTCAGATAGCGGCCGTCGCCGTCGAACAGCTGCACCCGGTGGCTCTCGCGATCGGCGACGTAGACACGGCCTTCGCGATCGCAGCAGATGTTGTGCGGAACGTTGAACTCGCCGGGACCGATTCCCGGCCGTCCCCAGCTCGACAGCAGCCGGCCGTCGGGCGCGAACTTGTGGACGCAGGCGTTGCCGTAGCCATCGGTCACGTAAATCTCGCCGCGTGGCGACAGCGCGGTGTGGGTGCAGCGGTTGAACGGCCGGCCGCTCATCGCCGCCGCCGGCCGTCCCGGCACGCCGAGCTCGAGCAGCACCCGGCCGTCGGGCGTGCACTGACGCACCGTGTGATCGCCGTCGTCGGTGCACCAGAGCGTATCGTCGGGCCCGACCGCGAGCCCGTGCGGCCGGCTGAACAGCCCATGGCCCCAGCTGCGCAGCAGCGTGCCGTCGCGGTCGAACACCAGCATCGGATGCGGGCCGCGGTTGAACACATAGACGCGGTCGGCGCTGTCGACCGCAACGCCGCCGACGTCGCCGAGCACGACCTCGTCGGGCAGCCGTGCCCAATCCTGCACGTCATAGGCGAAGGCGCCGTCGCCGAGCCGGGCGGTCGCGGTCCCGTTCGCGGTCCCGCTCGCTGCCCCGTCCACCGCTCGCCCGGCGGTTCCGTCTGCTGCCTGGTTCATCGTTGCTCCTCGGCGGCCATCGCCGCGATCTTCTCGCCGATCATCAGCACGGTCAGGTGCGTCGTCGCCCGGACGATCGTCGGCATCAGCGACGCGTCGCCGATCCGCAATCCGGCAACGCCGTGCACCCGGCCGCGCGAATCCGTCACTGCCGCACGGTCGCCAGCCGGCCCCATCCGGCAGGTGCCCGACACATGATGCACGCCGGCCGCATGCTCGAGAACCGCCCGCCGCAGCGCCGTGGCATCGGCCGCGAGCGCCGCCGGATCGATCACGTCGTCGCCGAGGACGATGGTACGCAAGCGGCCGCCGCCGAGATCGAACGCGGCGTTGATCAGCCAGCTCCTGACCCAGTTGGCGCGCGAAGGCCGGTTCAAGGCATTGGCCTGTCCGCCGCTCGGATGGAACACCGCGGTGACGTGACGCGCGACCTGCGGGTCGGCCAACAGCTGCAGCGCGAAGCGTGCACCCTCGATCATTCGCGCCAGGTCCCGCGGATCCGACAGCAGCTCGAACGTCACGGCCGGCCGCGCCTGCGGATCGGGCGACCGCAGCGTCACGCTGCCGCGGGAGAACGCCTTGTTGACGCAGACGCTGATCGCCGCGATCCGCCGGCCGAGCGGATGCCAGGCGGTCTTGTTGACCGGGAACAGATACATGTCCGTCGGCGGGCAGTCCGGATGGCCCGACGAATTACGCAGCTTCGACTGCCCCCAG
>JBFWQR010000105.1:0-28330 GCA_050249335.1 Lautropia sp. | reverse complement strand
GACGAGACCAAGGCGAAGCGGCCGCTCGCCGCCGCCGAGGTCGTCGTCGAAGAGGTCGAGGGCAATCCCGGCTACTACACGTCCAAGTTCTACCTGCGTCCGCACTATCAGCTCGAAGGCCTGACCGTTTCGCTGCGGCTGGTCTCGAAGCTGCCGTCGGCGCGGGCGGGCGGCTGATCCGCAAGAGCCCCCCCATCGGGCGCACCGCGCGCCCGGCGACCAACCGAGGCGACAGCGATGGCCGGTGATTGCTTCCTCAGTCTGAATCTCGTCTCGGGCGAGGCATCGGATCCGGGCTTCGCCGGCGCGATCGAAGTCGATTCGTGGAACTGGGGCGCACTCTCGCGCGGCGAGCAGGGCGCGGCGCTGAAACGGACCGGCGCTGCCGACATCCGGCTGTTCGAATTCACGCACGCGATCGACACCGCATCGCCGGCGCTGCTGTCGCGCTGCGTGACCGGTATCCTGATTCCGCACGGCACGTTGACACAACGGCGCGCCGGCGGGACCGCACAGAAGTTCGTCGAGATCAGATTCACCCAGATCCGGATCGTCGAGTGCACGCTCGGGATGAACACGGTCGACGGTTTCCTGAGGACGCACGAGAAAGTCTCGTTCGCGTTCGAGACCGCCACCTTCGACTACACGCCGCAGGCCAAGACCGGCGGCGACAAGAGCGGCAAGCATTCGTTCCAGTGGATCGGCAAGGGCGCCCTGTAGCCCCGCCCCGCCGCTACCGCCCGATCCGGACCGCCGCAGCAGGGACCGCCATGCAGTCGATCGGAGAAATGCAGCAGGCCGCGATCGCGCAGGTCCGGTCGCAACCGGCCGACGCGTCGGCCCGGATGAAGCTGTTCCGCGTGTTCTGCGTGACCGGCCAATGGGAACGCGCCGTGACCCAGCTCGATACCGCGAGCGGGCTGGATGCGAGCCTCGCGATGAGCAGCCTGCTGTACAAGCAGGCGATCGCCTGCGAGCGCTTTCGCGAGGCGGTGTTCGCCGGCCGGCGTACCCCGGTCGTGCTCGGCGAGCCGCAGCCGTGGCTCGGCTGGATGATCGAGGCCCTGCGGTCGGAGCCGCAGCGGGCCGAGGCGCTGCGCGCGCAGGCGCTCGACGCCGCGGCTGCCTGCCCCGGCACGCTCGACGGCGCGCCGTTCGAATGGCTCGCCGACGCCGATCCGCGGCTCGGGCCGGTGCTCGAGGCGTTCATCGACGGCAAGTACTACTGGCTGCCGTTCGAGCGGATCTCGGCGCTCGCGATGGAGCCGCCGGACGACCTGCTCGATCTGGTGTGGGCCCGCGTCGAACTGACGCTCGGCAACGGCGGCACCAAGCACGTCATGGTGCCGGCGCGCTATCCGGGCTCCGAGACCGGCAGCGACGACGCGATCCGCCTGGCGCGCCGGACCGAATGGATCGGCTCGGAGGAAGCCGGCTATCGCGGCCTCGGCCAGCGTGAATGGGTCACCGACCGCGGCGAGACCGGGCTGCTCGACGTCCGGCAGGTGCAGTTCGACGCGCCCGCCGGCAGCACCGACGGCGGTACGCCCATCAGCGGTACGCCCGCAGGCGCGTGAACCGGCTGCACGACGATGGCCGACCAGTTCTCCCGCGATCGCCTGATGCCGGCGCTGCTCGACCGCCTGATCGACGAACGGCCCGGCGAGAAGGTCGAGGCGGTCGAGGCGCGGATGCTGTCCAAGTCGGGCCTGCGCCAGAGCGTGCTGCGCGACCTCGGCTGGCTGTTCAACGCGCAGGCGCTCGCCGGCGGCATGATCGACGCCGAGGCGTTCCCGCTCGCGGCGCACTCGACGATCAATTTCGGCATCACGCCGCTGTCCGGCATGCTGGTATCGAAGCTGGAGCTGTCGGACCTGGAACAGATGCTGCGCCAGGCGATCATCGATTTCGAGCCGCGGATCCTGCCCGACAGCATCCAGGTGCGCGGCATCGTGCCGGAGAATCCGCTCGGCCATCACAACTCGCTGAGCTTCGAGATCGTCGCGCGACTGTGGGCACAGCCGTATCCGCTCGAGCTGCTGCTGAAGACCGACCTCGATCTCGAGACCGGGCTGGTCGAGCTGAAGGACCGCAGCAGCGGTACGATCGCGCCGCCGCGCCGCTGATGTCATGCACCCGCGGCTGATCGAGTATTACAACCAGGAGCTCGGGCACGTCCGCGAGATGGGGGCCGAATTCGCGCGCGAGTTTCCGAAGGTCGCGGCGCGGCTCGGCATGGAAGGCCTCGAGGTCGCCGACCCGTACGTCGAGCGGCTGCTCGAAGGGTTCGCCTTCATCGCGAGCCGGACGCAGCTGAAGATCGAGGCCGAGTTCCCGCGCTTCACGCAGCATCTGCTCGAGGTCGTCTACCCGCACTACCTGGCACCGACGCCGGCGATGATGGTCGTCGCGTTCGAGCCGCAGCCGGGCGACCCGGCGCTGCTCGAGGGCACGCCGCTGCCGCGCGGCAGCGCGCTGCGCAGCGTGATCCCTAAGGGCGAGCAGACTGCCTGCGAGTTCCGGACCGCCCACGAGCTGACGCTGTGGCCGATCGAGCTCGGCACGGTCCGCTACTTCTCGTACGCGCCGGACCTGCCGCTCGGCCAGCTCGGCCTCGCCAACCGGGTCCGCGGCGGCCTGCGGATCGGCCTGCGCTGCCACGGCGGCGCGCCGTTCTCTTCGCTTGCGTGCGACGACCTGCCGTTCTACATCAACGGCGCCGACGACGTCGCCGGCCCGCTCTACGAGCTGATCCACGGCCATTGCGTCGGCGCACTGGTGGTCGCGCCGGGCGATCCGCCGCGCGTGCTGGCGCGGCTGCCGGCGGCGGCGGTCCATGAGGTCGGGTTCGACGATGCCGACGCGCTGCTGCCGTATGACCGGCGCTCGTTCCAGGGCTACCGGCTGCTGCGCGAGTATTTCGCGTTCGCCGAGCGCTTCCGCTTCTTCGGCGTCTCGGGCCTCGCGGCGGCGTTCCGCGGCCTTGCCACCGCCGAATGCGAGCTGGTGCTGCTGTTCGGAGCCAACCATCCGAGCCTCGAGGCGGTCGTCGACACGGCGACGCTGGCGCTCTACGCGACCCCGGTCGCGAACCTGTTCCCCCGGCGCGCCGACCGGATCCAGCTGTCGGACGAGCGCTTCGAGCACCTGCTGGTCGTCGATCGCGCACGGCCGCTCGATTTCGAGGTGTTCGCGGTCCGATCGGTGCGCGGCATCGGCGACGACGCCGACGCGACTACCGAGTTCCGCCCGTTCTACGGCGACCTGGTCCATCACGACGCGAGCGGCGCGCCGGCGTACTTCACGGTCCGGCGCGAACCGCGGCTGCTGTCGGAACGCCAGCGCCGCCACGGCACGCGCAGCAGCTACGTCGGCAACGACGTCTATCTGTCGCTGGTCGATCCGAAGGAAGCGCCCTACCCGCTGGCGCTGCGCCAGCTCGCGGTCGAGGTGCTCGCGACCAATCGCGACCTGCCGCTCCTGCTGCCGATCGGTTCGCTGAATGCGCTGATGCTGCAGGACGCCAAGCCGGTCAGCGGCGTCCGCGTGCTCGCCGGCCCGAGCCGGCCGCGCGCGAGCCTGGTCGAAGGCGACTATGCGTGGCGGCTGGTCAGCCACCTGTCGCTGAACTACCTGTCGCTGCTCGATCCGGGCGGCGATCGCCGCAAGGCCGCCGCGGCGCTGCGCGAACTGCTCGCGCTCTACGTCGATCCGGCCGACGCGGTCCAGCGCAAGCGCATCGACGCGCTCGCCGGCGTCGACGCGCGGCCGGTGGTCCGGCGCCTGCCGCTGGCCGGTCCGATCGCGTTCGGCCGCGGGCTGGCGATCACGCTCGAAATCGCCGAGGACGCGTTCGGCGGCGCCGGCGGCTTCCTGTTCGGTTCGGTGCTCGAGAAGTTCCTGGCGCGCCATGTCTCGATCAACAGCTTCGTCGAGACCACGCTGCGCTCGGAAACGCGCGGCGAGGTCGCGCGCTGGCCGGCCAAGGCCGGCACCCGGGTGATCGCATGACGCCCCCGCCGCCGCAGCCACCGCCGCCGCAGCCCTCGTCGCAGCAGCCCTCGTCGCAGCAGCCCCCGTCGCACCAGCCGCCGTCGTACATGGCGTTCCTCGAAGCGCTGCGGCAGGCGCCGGTGCTGCACGATTTCTACCAGGCGATGCGGCGCATCGAAGCGGCGCATCCGCAGCTGCCGCGGCTCGGCGAGGCGCGGCGCCCGGCCGCCGAACCGGTCCGGCTCGGCCAGCAGCCCGATCTCGATTTCGCGCCGGCCAACGTCACCCGCGTCGAGCCGGGCCCGAGCGGCCTGCCGCGGCTGTTCGTCCGCTTCCTCGGCCTGTTCGGCCCGCAGGGCCCGCTGCCGCTGCACCTGACCGAGCTCGCCCGCGAACGCGAACGCAGTCACGGCGACGCGACCTTCGCGCGCTTCGCCGACCTGTTCCACCACCGGATGCTGCTGCTGTTCTTCCGTGCCTGGCGGCAGGCGCAGCCGACCGCGACCCACGACCGCGCCGGCGCCGATCGCTACCGGACCTATGTCGGCGCGCTGCTCGGCCACGGCTCGCCGGCATGGCAGTCGCCGGCAGCGCCGCTCGGCGCCGCCAAGCGGCACTACGCCGGCCACCTGTCGCGTGCGGCGCGGCATCCGGATGGGCTCGCGGCACTGCTCGCCGACGATCTGCAGGCGCCGGTCGCGGTGCACAGCTTCGTGCCGCGCTGGCTGACGCTGCCGCGGTCGCAGCGCACCGCGCTCGGCGTCGGCGAATCGGCGGTGCTGGGCCGCACCGCGGTGGTCGGCGCGCGGGTGTTCGATGCCCAGCACCATTTCGACCTCGCGATCGGTCCGGTCGACTACCCCGGCTACCAGCGGCTGCTGCCGGGCGGCAGCTGGCACGCGCGCGTCCGCGAATGGGTCCGCGAATACACCGGCGACGAGTTCGGCGCACGGATGGTGCCGCGGCTGCATGCCGCCGAAGTCCCGCCGCTGCGGCTCGGGATGGCCGCGGACCGCGGTCCGGCCGGGCGGCTCGGCTGGGACGCCTGGCTCGGCCGGCGCCGCAGCATCGAACCGGCGGCCGACCTGGCGCTGCCGGTCGCGACCGTGCCGGCCCCCTGATACACGGAGACGACGATGTCGGAAATCAGTCGAGTCCAGCTGTTCGGCAAGCTCAACCCGATCCTCTACAAGGCGATCGAAGGCGCGTCGGTGTTCGCCAAGCTGCGCGGCAACCCGACCGTCGAGTTCGTCCACTGGCTGAACCAGATCCTGCAGCTGCAGGACTCCGACCTGCACCGGATCCTGCGCCGCTTCGAGATCGATGCGGCGGTGCTCGCCAAGGACGTCACCGACGCGATCGACCGGCTGCCGCGCGGCGCCTCGTCGTTGTCGGACCTGTCGGCGCACATCGAGGACGCGGTCGAGCGCGGCTGGGTCTACGGCACGCTGCTGTTCGGCGAGAGCCAGGTCCGCAGCGGTCACCTGCTGGTCGGCATGCTGAAGACCCAGTCGCTGCGCAATGCGCTCGGCGCGATCTCGAAGCAGTTCGGCCGGGTCAAGGTCGAAGCGCTCTGCGACGAGTTCGCAGCAGTCACGGCCGGCTCGCCGGAGGCCGGGCTCGCCGCCAGCGACGGCTTCAGCGCCGCGGCGCCCGGCGAGGCGAGCGGCGCGATGGCGCCGGCGCAGATGGGCAAACAGGAGGCGTTGAAGCGCTTCGCGGTCGACCTGACCGAGCGGGCACGCAAGAACGAGATCGACCCGGTCACCGGCCGCGACGAGGAGATCCGCCAGATCGTCGACATCCTGATGCGGCGCCGGCAGAACAACCCGCTCCTGACCGGCGAGGCCGGCGTCGGCAAGACCGCGGTCGTCGAAGGCTTCGCGCAGCGGCTCGCGCGCGGCGACGTGCCGCCGCAGCTCGCGGAGGTCACGCTGTTGACGCTCGACATCGGCCTGCTGCAGGCCGGCGCCAGCATGAAGGGCGAGTTCGAGCAGCGCCTGCGGCAGGTGATCGACGAGGTCCAGGCGAGCCCGAAGCCGATCATCCTGTTCATCGACGAGATCCACACGCTGGTCGGCGCCGGCGGTGCCGCCGGCACCGGCGATGCGGCGAACCTGCTGAAACCGGCGCTGGCGCGCGGCAACCTGCGAACCATCGGCGCGACCACCTGGGCCGAGTACAAGAAGTACATCGAGAAGGATCCGGCGCTGACGCGGCGCTTCCAGGTAGTGCAGGTGCCGGAACCGGACGAGACCAAGGCGATCCTGATGCTGCGCGGCGTCGCCAGCGTGCTCGAGAAGCACCACCGGGTCCAGCTGCTCGACCGCGCGATCGAGGCCGCGGTGCGGCTGTCGCACCGCTACATCCCGGCCCGGCAGCTGCCGGACAAGGCGGTCAGCCTGCTCGACACCGCCTGCGCCCGCGTCGCGGTGAGCCAGCATGCGACGCCGCCCGAGGTCGAGGACAGCCAGCGCCGGATCGAAGGGCTCGAGACCGAGGCGCGGATCATCGCGCAGGAAGCCGCGGTCGGCGAAGCGATCGGCCGCCGCCAGAGCGATGTCGACGAGAAGCTCGCCGCCGAGCGCGCGCGGCTCGCCGAGCTGCAGCGCAAATGGCAGGACGAGAAGGGATTGGTCGACCGCGTGCTGGCAATCCGCGCGGCGCTGCGGGCCGGCGCGATGCCGGTCGAAGGCACTGCGACTGGTATCGCAGCCGGCGCGGGTGCAGTGACCGGCGCGGGTGCCGCCAGCGGCACGGCGGCCGGCGCTGCGCCCGCCGCGAGCCCGGCCGGAACCAAGGCGACCGCCGCCGACGGCGCGAACGATACTGGTGGCACGACCGCCGCCGCCGCGCTGACGCCGGCCGAGCGCGAAGCCAAGCTCGCCGAGCTCGCCGGCCTGCAGGCCGAGCTCGCCGCGCTGCAGGGCGAGTCGCCGCTGATCCTGCCGTCGGTCGACGAGCAGGCGGTCGCCAGCGTCGTCGCCGACTGGACCGGCGTGCCGGTCGGCCGGATGGTCAGGAACGAGGTCGAAGCGGTCTTGAAGCTCGCCGATACGCTGTCGGCGCGGGTGATCGGCCAGCGCCACGGCCTCGAGCAGATCGCGCGCCGGATCCAGACCTCGCGCGCCAAGCTGGACAACCCGAACAAGCCGATCGGCGTGTTCATGCTGGTCGGCCCGTCCGGCGTCGGCAAGACCGAGACCGCGATCGCGCTCGCCGAGACGCTGTACGGCGGCGAGCAGAACCTGATCACGATCAACATGAGCGAGTATCAGGAGGCGCACACGGTCTCGACGCTCAAGGGCGCACCGCCCGGCTACGTCGGCTACGGCGAAGGCGGTGTGCTGACCGAGGCGGTCCGCCGCCGGCCGTACTCGGTGGTGCTGCTCGACGAGGTCGAGAAGGCGCATCCGGACGTGCACGAGATCTTCTTCCAGGTCTTCGACAAGGGCTGGATGGAGGATGGCGAAGGCCGCTTCATCGATTTCAAGAACACGATCATCCTGCTGACGTCCAACGCCGGCAGCGATCTGATCATGAACCTGTGCAAGGATCCGGACCTGGTGCCCGAGCCGGACGCGATCGCCAAGACGCTGCGCGAGCCGCTGCTGAAGGTGTTCCCGGCCGCCCTGCTCGGCCGGATCGTCTCGATTCCGTACTATCCGCTGAACGACCAGATGCTCGGCAGCATCGTCCGGCTGCAGCTCGACCGCATCGTCAAGCGCGTGCAGGCCAATCACGGCGTACCGCTCGGCTACGACGACGCGGTCGTCGCGCTGATCATCAGCCGCTGCTCCGAGCTGGAATCCGGCGGCCGGATGATCGACGCGATCCTGACCAACACCGTGCTGCCGCGGATCAGCGAGGAGTACCTGACGCGGCTCGCGCAGGGCCGCGAGCTGCAGGCGATCCGGATCGGCGTCGCCGGCGGCGACTTCAGCTACGCGTTCGACTGAGCCCGCCGCGATGGCCCGCCTCTGCACCCTGACCAGCCCGCTCGGCGATGCGCTGCTGTTCGCCCGGATGCACGTGTCCGAACGGCTGTCGACGCTGTCGACGATCCAGCTCGAAGCGGTCAGCGAGAAAGGCGATATTCAGCCAGCCGATCTGCTCGGCAAGTCGCTGACGATCAAGGTCGACCAGGACGACGGCGCGGTCCGCTTCTACAACGGCCATGTGACGCGGATCGCGCTCGGCGGCATGCGCGGCCGCTATCACGCCTACCACCTGACGCTGCACGCCTGGCCGTGGTTCCTGACCCGGACTGCGGACTGCCGGATCTTCCAGGGCAAGACCGTCCCCGAGATCGTCGACGAGGTGCTGTCCGACGCCGGCTTCACCCACGTCGACTGGCGGCTCGACGAGACCTACGCGCCGTGGGACTACTGCGTCCAGTACCGCGAGACCGACTTCAACTTCGTCTCGCGGCTGCTGGAGCAGGAAGGCATCACCTGGTTCTTCGAGCATGCCGACGGCGAGCACAAGCTGGTGCTGGTCGACCGCAGCGAGCGCCACGCCCCGATCACCGGGGAGCCGGCGATCCGCTATACGCCGGACTCGACCGCGCAGACGTTCCTGGCGGACCGGGTCACCGACTGGTCCGCGGCGCAGGAGATCCAGCCCGACCGCTATGTGATCGACGACTACGACTTCAAGGCGCCGTCGAAGAATCTCGAGGTGGTCCGCAAGCCCGAGCTGCCGCCGCCGTTCACGCAGTCGCAGTTCGAGGTCTACGACTATCCGGGCGAGTTCGACACGCATCCGGAAGGCGAAGCGTATGTCGCGAGCCGGATCGAGGAGCTGCATGTGCAGACGCGCGCGTTCGAAGGCGCCGGCGCGCTGCGCCAGTTCCACGTCGGCCGTCGCTTCAAGCTGACCGATCACCCGCGCAAGGACCAGAACGGCGAGTATCTGCTGGTCTCGGTCGAGTACGACTACAGCGACCCGCCGTACGAAAGCGGCGACGGCGAAGGCACCGAGGTCCGCTGCCGCTTCACAGCGATCCCGTCGAACCAGCAGTTTCGCCCGCCGCGCTCGACGCCGCGGCCGTTCGTCCAGGGTATCCAGACCGCGGTCGTCACCGGCCCCGCCGGCGAGGAGATCTTCACCGACCAGTACGGCCGGATCAAGGTGCAGTTCCACTGGGACCGGCTCGGCAAGAACGACGAGCGCTCGTCGTGCTGGCTGCGCGTCGCCTTCCTGGCCGCCGGGCCGCGCTTCGGCTTCGTCTCGATCCCGCGGATCGGCCACGAAGTCGTCGTCGATTTCCTCGAAGGCGACCCGGACCGGCCGCTGGTCACCGGCGTCGTCTACAACGGCGCCAACATGCCGCCGTGGACGCTGCCGGACAACAAGACCCAGTCGGGCCTGCTGACCCGCTCGTCGCTGAAGGGCAGCCCGGCCAACGCCAACGCGATCCGCTTCGAGGACAAGAAAGGCGCCGAGCAGGTCTGGATCCACGCCGAGAAGAACCAGGACATCGAGGTCGAGAACGACGAGACGCACTGGGTCGGCCACGACCGCAGCAAGACGATCGATCACGACGAGACGACCAAGGTCGGGCACGACCGGACCGAGACCGTCGGCAACAACGAAACGATCGCGATCGGCAACAACCGGACCGAGACCGTCGCGGCCAACGAGTCGGTCACGATCGGCATGAACCGGACGCATGCGGTCGGCGCCAGCGAGACCTGGACCGTATCGCTGCAACGGACGCATACGGTCGGCGTCAACGAGACGATCTCGATCGGCGCGGCACAGCAGGTCAGCATCGGCGCGATGCAGGCGATCAACGTCGGCGCCAACCAGACGACCTCGGTCGGCAACGACCAGAGCACCGATGTCGGCTCGAATCAGTCGACCAACGTCGGCAAGGATCGCAGCACCACGATCGGCGACGGCGATACGCTGAAGGTCGGCAAGGATCAGGCCGTCGATGTCGGCGGCGGCCAGGCGACGACGATCGGCAAGGACCAGACGCTGGGCGTCGGCGACAACCGGACCACCAGCATCGGCAAGGACGACTCGCTGACCGTCGGCAAGAATCTCGTCGTCAGCGCCGGCGACAGCATCACGTTGAAGACCGGATCGGCGAGCCTGACGCTGAAGAAGGACGGCTCGATCGTGCTCAAGGGCAAGGACATCGTCATCGAAGGCTCGGGCAAGATCACGGTCAAGGCATCCGGCGACATCGTGATGAAGGGCTCGAAGATCCTGCAGAACTAGATGGAGTGGAGTGCACCGTGAACAACGAACAGCTCGAGATCGACCGCGTCCGCGAAGCGTCGCTCGCGCCCGCCGCGACCGTGACCATCACCGGCGAGCTGATCGGGCTCAGCAACGGCCAGCCGCTGGTCCGGCACGGCCGGATGACCGGCAACCGGGCAATGCTCGCGCGGACGACCATCGATCTGCTCGCCGCGCACATCGGCTCGACGGTCGTGCTGTTGCTCGAGGACGGCCAGCCCGATCGGCCGATCGTGATCGGCCGGGTCCGCACGCCGACCGAAGCGCCGACGGCCGGGCGCAGCGTCGAGGTCGACGTCGACGGCGGCCACGTCGTCGTCTCCGCCGCCGAGCGGCTGGTGCTGCGATGCGGCCTCGCGAGCATCACGCTGACCCGCGCCGGCAAGGTGCTGATCGAGGGCCGGTACCTGTCGAGCCGCTCGACCGGCGTCAACCGGATCAACGGTGCGACGGTCCAGATCAACTGATCCGGCAGCCGGTTCGATGTCGACGGCAGTGACTCGATGAAGCTGACCAACCTGACGCGGATGCCCGCGGCATTTACCGGCGGTGTCGACGTCTCCGGTCGCGAGCTGCTGGTCGTCGTCGTCAAGGGGACGTTCGCGCTGCCGGCCCGCGGCGGTCCGATCCGATTGCACCCGGAGCAGTCGCCGCTGGTCGTCGCAGATACCTTCACCGGCGAGCCCGGCTTCAGCGCACCGATCGCCGAGGCCGACTTCGCGCCGGGCAAGCCGCGCTGCGATGTGCTGCTGACCGGTTCGGCTCATGCGCCGGGTGGCCGCGCCACCGACCGGGTGCCGGTCGAGCTCTCGGTCGGCCGCTGGTCGAAGCGGTTCGCCGTGGTCGGCGACCGCCACTGGACGCGAATCGGCGCAGAGCTCGAGCCGTCGCGGGCGCAGCCTTTCACCCGCAAGCCGATCAGCTACGACGTCGCCTACGGCGGGTCGTCGGCCGGCGACGACGGCGACGCATTCGCCTATCCGAGCAATCCGGTCGGTGCCGGCTACCGCCCTGCCGGCGGTGCGACCCCGCGCAGCGCGGCGCTGCCGAACACCGAGGAGCTCGACGCACCGGTGCGCAAGCCCGATGGCAGCTATCGTCCGATGGCATTCGGACCGATCGGTCGCGGCTGGCAGCCGCGCGCGGCCTTCGCCGGCACCTACGACGCGCGCTGGCGCGACGAGACCTTCCCGTTCCTGCCGGAGGACTTCGACTCGCGCTACTTCCAGGCGGCACCGGCGGATCAGCAGATCGACGTCGGCGAGCAGCCGCTGCCGATCCGGCTGGTCAACCTGACTCCCGACGGGCTGCGCGAGTTCGAGCTGCCGTCGTTTCGCTCGACGATCACCATCGAGACGCGCACCGGCACGCGCGAAGCGCACGAGGCCCGGCTCGATACGATGGCGTTCGAACCGGACCGTGAACGCTTCTCGCTGGTCTGGCGGCTGTCGCGACCGCTGCGGCGCAATCTGTTCGAGATCGCCGAGGTGATCGTCGGCCAGCCGGGCAGCAGCTGGTGGCGCCGGCGCGACGCGCTGCCGTTCCCGATCCCGGTCGTCGCGGCCGAGGCCGGCTGATGGCCGCGTCGTTGCCGCTGACGATCCGATCCGCCGGTGCGGTGACCAGCGTCGGCCTGACGCTCGACGCGACCTGCGCGGCGATCCGCGCCAAGCTGACGCTGCCGACCACGACACGCTTCATGGACCCGGCCGGCAACTGGATCGCCGGCCACCAGGTGCCGCTCGGCGTGGCGGTGCGCGGGGTTCGGCGGCTCGCCGCGCTCGCGATCCGCGCGGTCAACGACTGCCTCGAACGCGTGGCGGGCGCGCCGAGTACATCGCGCTGGCCGCTGCTGCTCTGCATTCCGGCGAGCGACGAGCATGGCCGCCCGACCGATCTCGCGCGCCGCCTGGTCGCGGAGATCGTCGCACTCGGCCATCCGGCGATCGACGGCGAGCCGGAGATCATCGCCGAAGGCCGCGTCGGCATCGGCGTCGCGCTGCACCGGGCGCGCCACCGGCTGCAGGCGGAGCGCGCACCGGCCGGCGTGCTGATCGCCGCCGTCGATTCCCTGCTAACCGGCCCGGCGCTCGGCGCGCTTGCGGCCGGGCATCGGCTGCTGTCGCCGACCAACTCGGACGGCTTCATGCCGGGTGAAGCGGCGACCTGCGTGCTGGTCACCGGTCCACGGCCGCAGGCCCAGTGCCTGGTGACCGGTCTCGGCTTCGCGGTCGAACCGGCGCATATCGACTCGGACCTGCCGCTGCGCGGCAATGGCCTGCAGCAGGCGTTCGCGGCGGCGCTGGCCGATGCCGGCCGGGCAATGGGCGACCTCGACTGGCGGATCGCCGACCTGTCCGGCGAGCAGTACTACTTCCGCGAAGCCGAGCTCGCGTTCATGCGAACCCTGCGCACGCGCAAGGAGACGTTCGATCTCTGGCACCCGGCCGAATGCATCGGCGAGGTCGGCGCGGCGATCGGCCCGCTGCTGCTCGCGGTCGCGCGTCAGGCCTGGCTCAAGGCCTATGCGCCGGGGCGCCGCGCGCTGTGCCATCTGGGAAGCGACTCCGGTCGTCGCGTCGCGATCGTGCTCGAGGCCGTGTGACGATGAGCAACCAGGTCTACGCCAACGGACGCGAGATCGCCTGCAAGGCCGGCAGCGGGAAGTCGATCTGCGCGTTCCCCGACGTCTGCTTTACCCCGCCGCTGACGCTGGCGACGCCGCCGGGCGTGCCGATCCCGTATCCGAACACCGGGCTCGATTCGGACACCACCAGCGGCTCGACGACGGTCAAGATCTCCGGCAAGGAGGCGATGCTCAAGAACCAGAGCTACTTCCGCCAGAGCACCGGCGACGAGGCCGGCTGCGCGCCGAAGAAAGGCGTCGTCACCAGCGTGATCCGCGGCAAGGTCTACTTCAAGGCCTGGTCGATGGACGTCAAGTTCGAAGGCGAGAACGTGGTCCGGCACCTCGACCTGACCACGCACAATCACGCATCGGACCCCGGGCAGACGCCGCCGTGGCCGTTCGCGAGCGACATGATGCGCGCCGAGGGCGGTGCCTGCCACGATGAAGCGGCGGAGATCGAGTCGAAATGCTCGCCGGAGGAGGAGTGGCAGAAGAACTGCCCGGAACCGCCGAAGCGGCCGCGCGGCAAGAAGAATCATTCGCCCGCCGACTGGGACAAGAAGTTCGCCGACTATCTGGGCGAATTCACGGCCTTCGCCGAAGCGTGCAAGAACAATCCGTGCGTCAACGCCCGCAAGTGCATGCTGGTGCCGTACAGCGCCAAGTCGACCAAGAAGGGTTGCTGCCCGGGGCAGACCGGCGATCACCTGGTCGACGCGGCATCGTTCCTCGAGCCCGGCACGCGCAGCACCGACGCGCCGAAGCCGATCGAGGGCTGGGGGAAGTACGATGCCCATGCGGCACCGTGCGCCTGCGCCGAGGGCCCGAGCTACTACGTCGGCAGTCACGGGCAGATGCACAGCCGGCGCGGCGTCTGCGCCGTCCAATCGCAGGACGCCGACGGCAACTGGCCGCGCGACGAGGCCACCAGGGTCGGGGCGAAGGCGCTGACCAAGGTGTTTCCATCGGCCGGATGTTCGCCCGGCTGCATCGAGGAGCAGTTGAATGCCTATCACGACGAGGCCAAGGACGACGGCGAGGAGAAGCCGATCCGGGCGTCGGCCTCGATGGGCGCGGAAGGCCGTTCCGAGGCGGCCGCGGACATGGACCTCTCGCCGCCCGCGCCGCCAGCCGCCATTCCGTGATGTTCCGTGATGGAATGAACTCATGAAGATCGAGGATCTGGAATCGGACCTGGACCGGATGAGCTTCATCACCGGTACCGTGCGCCAGAAGGACCTGGCCTACCTGATCGCCGTGTCCGACAAGCTCGCGGCCGCCCGCACGCCGCATTCCCGGGTGATCCAGATCTATCGCGGCGACGTCGGGACGATCGACGTCAACTGGGCGATCCAGTCGGTCACCATCGGCAAGCGCCCCGACGAGCGGATGATCGGCATCTCCGAGCAGGGGTTCGTCTTCGTCATGGGCGGCGGGAAATACGGCGAGGAGCCCGGCATCATCGACGCGAGCGACCAGCGCCTCGCGCCGGCCAGGCGCGGCCCGATGCGCGAAGTGCGCGGCATCGCCGGCGGACACGCGGTCGCGGTCGGCACGGCGCGCCAGGCCTATCGCCGCGAGGCCCCGGGCGTCTGGAAATGCTTCGACCAGACCGCGCAGGAACCGAACGTCGACCTGACCGAGAAGAGTTTCGAGTCCGTCGACGGCTTCTCGGAGTCCGACCTCTATGCGGTCGGCTGGGATGGCGAGATCTGGCACTTCGACGGGCGCCGCTGGACGCAGAAGGACAGCCCGACCAACCTGGCGCTGTACCGGGTCCGCTGCGCCGAGGACGGCAACGTCTACGCCTGCGGCCAGTCGGGCGTGCTGCTGCGCGGCCGCGACGACCGCTGGGAGATCATCGGCGAGGGCCACACCAGCGAGGACCTCTGGGGGCTCGAATTCTTCGCCGGCAAGCTGTACGCTGCCTCGCTGCGGCTGCTCTACGTATTCGATGGCGCGGCACTCGCCGATGCCGATTGGGGCGACGAGCCGCCGCCGACGAGCTGCCATCAGCTCAGCGCCGCGGACGGGATCCTCTGGTCGATCGGCGCCAAGGACGTCATGGCGTTCGATGGTCAGGCGTGGAGCAGCGTGATCTGATGGTGATCGAAGGCGTCATCGACCAGCACGCCGAGTCCGCGGTGCTGTGGCGTGCGCGGCTCGCGGCGTCGGCGGTCGCGGCCGATGTCCGGCTGCCGCAGTTCGCCCGCCATTGCGAGCAGCTGGCCGCGCACCTCGACGGGCTGCGGGTCGCCGGCGATGCGGGAATCGCCGCGCTGGCGCCGTTTCGGGATCCGGCCATTCCGGGCGGGCTGTTCCCGCTGGCGGTGCTGGCGATCGAGCGCGACGACGCACGGCTGCTCGGCCAGATCGCGGCACTCGCCGGCTCGGAGCCGCGCCATCTCGATTGCCTCGAGGCGGCCTGGGACTGGGCGCTGCCGGCACGGCCGTCGACCATCGCCGGCTACTGGGGCCGCCGCTTCGCCCAGCTCTCGGCGATTCTCTGCGGCGGCGGCGCAGTGCCGGATGGCGAGCTGCGCGAACTGCTGCCGGGCTATCTGTCGTCGATGCGAGCTCGCGGGCACGGACGGCGGATCGCGTTGCTGGCGGCACAGACTGCGGCAACGGATCTGCTGCAGGCACTTGCCGACACCGATCCGGATCCGGCGCTGGCGATCGATCTCGATGCCGCCGCGGTGCTGCTCGGGCGGCGTGATGCGCCGCTGCGGCGCCTGCAGGATCGACTCGCTGCGGCGCCCTCGGACTCGCCTCTGGCGGCGCTGACGCTGCTCGCGGCACTGCCGCTCGCCCGGGCGCGCGAAGCGGCACGTGTGCTCGGCGAGGCGGCAAGCCGGCAGGGCAGCGAAGAAGCACGCTCGCGAACGCAGATCCTCGCCGTCGGCCACGTCGGCGATCCGGTCGCCGTGCCCTGGCTGATCGATCGGATGCGCGAGCCGGCACTGGCCCGGGTGGCCGGCGCTGCGTTCGTCCAGATCACCGGCGCCGATCTCGCCGACACCGGACTCGAAGCGAGGACCGCCCCGGCCGAAGCCGGGCCTACCAGCGCCGACGACCCCGACGGCGATGCGATCGCAACCGACCCCGACGAGGCGCTGGCGTGGCCCGACGTCGGGTCCGTCGAACGCTGGTGGCAGCAGTGGCGCGGGCGCTTCCAGCCCGGCCAGCGCTACCTGCTCGGTGCCCCGCCGACGGTCGAGCGCTGCCAGGCGGTGCTGCGAACCGGCACGCAGCGGCAGCGCCATGACGCCGCCATCTGGCGCTGCATACTGTCACCCGGCACGCCGTTGTTCGCGACGGCTGCCCCGATCTCGCGGCAGCGTCCCTGGCTCGAGGCCCTCGCATGATCCTCTCCTGGCGCACCGATATCCGCCGCCGCGGCACGCTGCGGGTCGCCGAGCTCGCCAGTATGCGCAAGGCGCCATGGCGCGGGCAGGTCGCGAAGGCGATCAAGGCGTTCAACACGCTGTCGGCGGCCCATGCGCTCGGCGTCACGCTGGTGGCCGCCGACGACGGCGCAGACATCATCGTCGGCACCGTCAGCGGCTACCGCCTGCACGGCCACGCCCAGCTGCACTCGGAGGTCCCGCCAGGCCGGCCCGACAGCGAAGGCCGCGTTTTCCGCTGCGACATCCAGGTGGCGGACGACCCGAAGACCAGCGCTCCCGGCGTCGGGCTGCGCCGGGTCGGCAACGGCGTGATGCTGGCGATGCTGGTGCATGAACTGGTGCATGCCTGCGGCCTCGACAACGCCGAGCACTCGCGCAGCGGCGATCTGTTCGTCGGCAACCCGCAGGTGATCAAGGGCGATACCGCCGCCGGCGACAAGATGGACTCGGGTCGAACCGATGGTGCCGGCAACCCGATCGGCATGCCGCCGCTGCTGCTCAACGACGACACGATCGCCAAGATCCAGCAGGCCTGGGGCGGGGCGACCGCGAGCCGCTGGCAGCCGTCGATCGGCGGGACGCGGGTTGCAGTAGCCGATCGGCGACCGTCCGGCTTCGGTGCGGGCGGCCCGACCGGCGGCGGCACGCGGCCTCCCGGACCGCTCGGCATCTCGATGTCGACCGTGCCGGCGCGCCGGGTAACGGCCTGACGGCATCACCGATGGCGCATGAAAGATCGATTGAACCGGCTCCAGCGACGGAGCCACTCAACGGCGTCAGGCAAACGCCTGCAGCAACTTCAAATGGGGAGCAAGGATCATGGCCGCAGTCGACTATTTCCTGAAGATCGAAGGTATCAAGGGCGAATCGACCGATTCCAAGCACAAGGACGAAATCGACGTGCTGAGCTGGAGCTGGGGCGCGATCCAGCAGGGTGCGAGCGCGGTCGGCGGCGGCGGCGGCGCCGGCAAAGTCCAGATCCAGGATTTTCACTTCACGATGAGGGCCAGCAAGGCGACGCCGCCGCTGATGCTCGCGACCTGCGACGGCAGCCACTTGAAGTCAGCCGAGCTGACCTGCCGCAAGGCCGGCAAGGACCAGCAGGAGTACCTGAAGATCAAGCTGTCCGACGTGCTGGTCAGCAGCTACCAGAGCGGTGGCTCGGAGGGCGAAGTCCTGCCGGTCGATCAGGTGTCGCTGAACTTCGCGAAGATCGAATTCGAGTACAAGCCGCAGAAACCCGACGGCACGCTCGACGCGCCGGTCAAGGCGGGTTGGAACCAGAAGGAGAACAAGAAGGTCTGACGGGGCTGCGCCGGGTTCCGGCGCGGCGGCCGCAGCGGTGCTCAGGCCGTCCGCGCCTGGCGATCGAGATCGGTGCCGATCGCGACGACTTCGAGCACGGCGTCCGGACGCTGCTCCGCCTTGCGCTTGACCAGCACGCGATAGAGCTGCTGGACGACGGTGAAGTCGGTCGGCACGATGCAGCCGTCGCTGCCGCGCGGCCCGCGTCCATGGATTGCCATGCCGGTACGCCCATGCATCGACTCGGGGCTCTCGGGCAGCAGCCGCAGCCAGTTGCTGCGGCTCTCGTGCGGGACGACCCGGTAGCGGCCCATCGGCAGCGGGCCGCCGGGCCGGCTCTTGTCGTCGGCCATCTTGACCCGCGTCGCCAGCGGGTTGTTGGCGAGCCACCAGTTCAGCGCCCCGGGGGTCTTGCTGCCGGCGCGGCCGCCGGATCCCGCCTGGACCCGGACGGTCAGCTGGTCGACCCGCCCGGACAGCAGCCCCGACGCGATGTTGTAGGTCAGGTCGGCGGGCTCGACGCCGCCGAGCAGCGAGAGCTTCATGCGCCGCCCCGGCGTCGCCCGGTCGAACCGCGAACGTATGACATCTTGCCCTACTCCCGATCGCGCTGAGTCGCTGAACATAGCCGTTGCCGGCGGCGACCGCAAGCGGTACCGCCGCCGCGGCAGGCAATCCGGCGACGCGCCTTGCGCCCCGCCGGGCATGGCGTTAGCCTTCGCGGGCAGCGTGCGGGTTCGAGCGGGTTCATCGCCCGGCGCGCTGCGCCGACTCGGTCGCGGGAGCGCGCTGCGGCGCGTCCTGCCACGTCGCGGAGCCGTTGCATGATCAGGCTGCCTTCCGGTCGATCCACCCGCTGCGCCGGCCACGCGGTCTTCGCCGCGGCAGCCGCCTGGGCCGCAGGCTCGATCGTGCTGGCGGCGGTGGCGCTGCCAGCCGCTGCCGCAGCGCCGGCCCCGTTCAGCACGACGCTCGGTACGTTCACGCCGCAGCCCTGGTCGGCGCTCAGCGGCTGGGCCGACGAGGCGCATGCCGAGGCGCTCGCCGTGTTCCGCCAGACCTGCCGGACGCTGCAGCGGCGCGACACCTGGCGGCCGATCTGCCGGGAGGCGCAGACGGTCGCCGGTGATGCCGGGTCGGCGCGCGCCTTCTTCGAGCAGGCGTTCGTGCCCTATCGGGTGGCCGCCTCCGATCGCGGCAAGGAAGGCCTGATGACCGGCTATTTCGAGCCGGTGCTGAACGGATCGCCGGTACGACGTCCGCCATTCGTCGTGCCGGTCCATGCGGCGCCGGGCGACCTGCTGCTGCTCGACGCGCGTGACTGGCCGCGGCTGCCGAC
Source organism: Lautropia sp. (assembly GCA_050249335.1). GTDB lineage: Bacteria > Pseudomonadota > Gammaproteobacteria > Burkholderiales > Burkholderiaceae_E > Lautropia. The sequence goes on along the minus strand of JBFWQR010000105.1, from coordinate 9,402 downwards.
CGACGGCTCGGGCCGCGCCGCGATCAACGGCAACCGGGTGGTACCGGCCGGCGACGACGGCGTGCCGATCGACGCCGCGGTCTTCGACAGCGAGCCGCTCGACCGGCGATTCCGCGTCCGGCACGACGGCGACCGGATCGTGCCGTACTGGACGCGCCAGCAGATCGATGCCGGGGCACGCGTCGATGCGCGAGTGCTCGCGTGGGTCGACGATCCACAGGCGCTGTACCTGATGCAGGTACAGGGCTCCGGCCAGGTCCGGATGGCCGACGGCAAGCTGATCCGGCTCTCGTACGCCGAACAGAACGGACATCCGTTCCGCCCGCGCGGTACCGCGCCGACGGCGAGTCGTACGCGCGGCATCGTCTTCGACAACAGCGCCGGCAGCAATGCCGGCAGCAACGCCGGCCGCGGCACCGACAGCAACGCCGGCCGCGACGCTGGCAGCCGCCGCGCCGGCACCGGCGGCATCGCCGCCAGGAAGGCCGCGCCCGGAGCGCCCGGCTCCGCCGATGGCATCGATCGCCCCGGTGCCGCGGTCGAGCAGGCAAGCGCGGCGGCGACCGTGCTGGTCACGCCGGTACCCGATCCGCCGGTCGAAAGCCGTGCACTCGATCCGAAAGTGAACCGGATCGTCGATGCGCTGCTCGCGATGCCGCCGCAGCCGGCGCAATCGCCGCCGGCGCGTACCGCCGGCACACGGACCCGCAACCCGCTCGATGCGGGCGGTAGCGGCGCAGCGTTGCGTGTTGCCGATGCGCGCGCCGCGATGAATCTGGATCATCTGGTCGCCGCCCGCGCCAACGATCCGAGCTACGTGTTCTTCCAACCCGCGGCAGCGACCGGCAGCGGGCCGCTCGGCGCGCTCGGCGTGCCGCTGACGCCGACGCGTTCGCTGGCGATCGACCCGCGCTCGACGCCGCTCGGCGCGCCGGTGTTTATCGAGGCGGAGCGCGCCGACACCGGCGCGCCGATCCGCCGGCTGATGTTCGCGCAGGACACCGGCGGCGCGATTCGCGGCGCGGTCCGCGCCGACTTCTACTGGGGTACCGGTCCACGCGCCGGCGCGCAGGCGATCCGGACCCGCGACGACCTCGCGATGTGGGTGCTGCTGCCGGCGGACTACGTGCCGCCGCGCGGCGCCGGCACGCGGACGCGCAGCATCGGCGCAGCACCCGACTGCGTGATGCCCGACTCGGACTACTGCTGAAGGGCCGCGAACCGCCCGGCAGCTCGAAGCCGTCCCGGCACAGCCGCTCAGCGCGTCTCGGTCTTGAACGTGACCCGCCGGTTCTCGGGCGCGGTCGGCACGTCGTGATTCGCCAGTTCGGTATCGCCCTTGCCGATCGGACTCAGCCGATCGATCGGCACGCCGTGCTGATGGACCAGGTAGTTGACGACGCTTTCGGCGCGCGCCTGCGACAGCCGCAGGTTGTATTCGCTGCCGCCGCGCGGATCGGCATGACCTTCGACGGCGAACGAGAACCGCGTCAACCGGTCCGACACAAGCGCGCGGGCGATCACGTCGAGCGCGCTCCTGGAACTCGGCGTGATCTCCGACGAGTTGGTCGGGAACGTGATCGAGATCGACGCGGCGCCGGCGCGCGGGTTCTCGCCGGGCGTGCCGGGCGCTCTCGGCTGGACCATGATGCTGCGCGTCCGGACCCCGGGCGGCGGCGGCGTCAGCGCATCGATCAGCGCTTCCTCGGTCAGCTGGTTGGCTTGGAACATCACGCCCTGCGCGGCAACCGGCGTAGCTGGCAGGACAGCCGCCAGGGCGCCGCAGATCACGGCGGCGATCATCGAACCGGGGGTCGGGCGTTTCATCTCGATGGCCTTTTTCATCCTGGATCCTCGTCGAACGACGGAGTGGCGAACCCGCTCCGCTGAAGAAGCGGTGAACGAACCCAACGCCCCCGCGCCGGGTTCGCCCACAGCTTCCGAGCGGCGCCAAGCTTAGCAGGCCGCCGGATCGGGACCAAGGGGGAGCGAGCGGCCATGCGCTCGGCGCACCGCGATTGGCAGCGGACGCTCGCGGCCGCTATAGTGGCGGCGCCGCCACCGTTCGCCGAGAAGCTGGAGTTCCATGGCCTCGATCCGCGTCGTCGCTCGTTCCGGACAGCCACTGGCGGCACCGCTTTCGGCGCAGTTCGGGCCGGAGGGTGGCACCATCGGCCGCTCGGCCGAATGCACGCTGGCCCTGCCGGACGAGCGCCGCATGATCTCGCGCCAGCAGGCCCGGATCGAGACGGCCGGCGGCCGCATGGTCATCGTCTGCACCAGCAGCGCCGCACCGCTGCTGGTCAACGGTCGTGCCTACGGTCACGGCGAAAGGCATCCGCTCGCGCACGACGACCGAATCCAGATCGGCGACTACGAACTTTGCTTCGACGATCCGGCAGCCGGCAGCGCCACGGCAGCCGTTGCCGGCCCGTTTGGCGATCCATTCGCCGATCCGTTCGCCGAGCCCTCTGCCGAGCCCTCCCCCGGCCGGTTCGCCCAGCCGTCCTCCCAGCCGTTTGCCGAGCCGTCCGCCGCTTCGCCGTTCGATCCACCGCGCGACCCGCTGCACGATCTACTGCGCGATCCGATGGCCGGCCCGGTCGCAGACCCGCTGGCCGCCGCGACACGCGGTTCGCCTTCGGCGGCAGACCCGCTCGGTCTCGGCGCACTGGGGCAGCCGATGACCGGTTCGGTGAATCCGGTCGAGAGCGTCGACCAGTTGTTCGGGCTACAGGCGAGCGCCGATCCGTTCGCACCGGGCTCGCCGCTCGGCGAACCGGCCGAGCCGTCGCGAACCCCGCCGGGTGGTGCGCTGCCGGACCGACCGATGCGCGACGACGCACCGATCCTGTCGCAGAGTTTCCGGCTGCCGACGTCCGAACCGCTACCGCCGCAGCAGTCGCTACAGCGACCGTCGCATCAGCCGCGTCAGCAACCGCCGCCGCAACAATCGCCGCCGCAGCAACTGCAACGACCACAGCAGCAACCGGAGCCGCGGCTGCGACCGGCCGAGGCGCAGCCGCACCATCCGCGGCCTGCCGCCGCCGTGGTCTCGTGGCAGACCGGCGCGGTGCCCGAGGGTGCCGGCGCCGTGACCGATTCCGACGCGCTGCTCGCCGCGCTGCTCGACGGGCTCGGCCTCAGCGAACTGCCGCGTGGCGCCGGCATGCCGCCCGGTACCCGCGCGACCCTGACGCCCGAGCTGATGCAGCGGCTCGGCGTGCTGGTCGCGACGTCGATCGATGGCCTGGTCGGCCTGCTGCAGGTCCGCGCGACGCTGAAACGCGAACTGCGGACCGACGTGACGATGGTCGCTGCCGCCGACAACAACCCGTTGAAGTTCGCGCCGGACGGCCAGTCCGCGCTGCTGCATCTGCTGGCGGCACAGTCGGTACGCGGATTCATGGCGCCGGGCCCGGCGATCGCCGACGCCTGCGACGACCTGCGCGCGCATCAGCTCGCTTTCGTCGCCGGCCTGCGCGCCGCGCTGCAGGGGCTGATCGCGCGCTTCGATCCGGCCGCGCTCGAAAACCGGCTGGCGCCGCGGTCGATGCTCGATTCGCTGCGTCCGGCAGCGCGCAAGGCGCAGCTGTGGACACAGTTCGAAGCGCTCTACGGGGAGGTCTCGCGCGAGGCGCAGGACGATTTCGACCGGCTGTTCGGCCGCGCATTCGTCACCGCCTACGAGGCGCAGGTCGCGCGGCTGCAGACCGAAGCCGGGCGCAAGCCGCGCGGCGATCGTGGCTGACGTCGCAGCGCCCGGCTTCGCGTTCGCGCTGCGTTCGGACGCCGGTCGCCGCGACCGCAACGAGGATGCCTGCGGCCACTGGCAGAGCGTCGATCACGCCGGCGCGCCGGCCTGCGCCGTGCTGGCCGACGGTGCCGGTGGTCACGGCGGCGGTCAGATCGCGGCGCGGACCGCCGTCGCCGCGGTGCTCGAGGCGTTCGCCGCGCGGCCCGCCTGCGATCCGCCGGCGGTCCGGACACTGATCGCGAACGCCAACCGCGCCGTCATCGCGCGGCAGCAGCCGGCGGGCGAGACGCGCGACATGCGCTCGACGCTGGTGGTCTGGGTCGGCGATCCGGTGCGCGGCCTTGCGGCGTGGGGTCATAGCGGCGATTCGCGGCTCTACCGCCTGCGCGGCGGCCGCGTCATCGGCCGCACCCGTGACCACTCGCTGGTCGAATCGCTGGTCGACGCCGGCATCGTCGCCGAATCGGCGGCGCGCGCACATCCGGGGCGCAGCGTGCTGACGACCTCGCTGGGCCTGGCCGACGGATTCGAAGCCGCGGTTGTCGACGCGGCGCATCCGATCCTGCCCGGCGATGCGTTCCTGCTCTGCAGCGACGGCTTCTGGGCGATGCTGGAAGACCGCACGATCGAAGACGCGCTGCGCTCCGCCGGCTCACCGGCCGACTGGCTCGAGCGGCTCGCCGCGGTGGTCAGCGACGCCGCCAGCGCCGACCAGGACAACTATTCAGCGCTGGCGATCTGGTACCGCGACGGCACGACCGCCGGGTAGGCGGCAGCAGCGCGGGCGTCGCTCCGCCGCCCAGGTCCACGAGCCCGCGTCCGACTGCCTTCGCGCGCTCAGTACTCCTCGATCTCGAACATCGCGGCGCCATACGGAGCGCACGCCGAAGGCGCGAGCGTGCAGCCGGTCGGATCGCCGGCGAACGGCGCCGCGCCGCGATCGGTGAACACCCGGCTCGCGGCGGCGAGATCGAACTCGCCGAAGGGCTGACTCGCGCCCAGCCCGGCACCCGAGAAATCGCGCGGCGACGGCGTCACCAGCAAGATCAGCCGATTGGTTCCAGGTGGACCGCCGGCGACCATCTCCCAGCTCGCCCGCGGCAGTGCGAGCTCGACATTGCCGCGCAGCCGGTTGTTGCGGTCGAGCGCGTTCGGGAACAGCTGGTAGAAGTGCGCGTTGTCGGTCCCGTGCATCAGCAGGTAGGCGTAGCCGTCGCGCTCCGAGCGGATCCGGAAGCGCAGCCGCTCCCGACCGATGCGCACGCGGTTCGAGGCCAGCTGCACGGTGACCGGCCAGTTCGGATCGCGGCCCTGATACAGCAGCTCCAGCAGCCTGCCGACCTGAAATGACGAGGCGCCGGCGGCAGCACCGGCCGCGTCGCTGCCGCCCGCGGGCGGCGGTGCCGTCTGGGGAACCATCGACGGGATCGTCACCGGTGCCGGGTCGAGCCGCGGTGCGGCCGCCGCCAGCGGATCGGGCGCGGCACGCGCATTGGATGCCTCCACCGGTGCCACTGTCGTCGCCGGGATGGCTGGGCCGCCGGAGCCGCCGGTAGCGCCGGTGCTGCCCGAGACACCCGCGACGCCCGAGACATCCAGGCCGCCGGGGCCGCTTGGCGCCGCCGTCGCCGGAGCCGCAGCGACGGCCGATGCCGCCGGCGCTGCCGCCGGCGACGGCGCACCTGCCGCGGGCTGCGGGGTCTGCGGCCCTGCGATCAGGTACCAGGCGACCCCACCGGCAACCGCGACCGCGGCAACACCGGCCGCAATCGGCAGCCAGCCGCGACCGTCGCGGCGCACCGGCGGACGGGCTGCATCCGCGCCGGCGCGGGCCGCCTGAACGTCGGCGTTCGGCGTCCACGGCTTCGCCGGGGGCACGGCTTGCGGCTCGGCAGCGGCCGCGCCGAAGCGATCGACGTCGAAACCGCCGTCGCCGGCACGCGGTGAATCGCCGATCGCCGTCATCATCGGCGGCCACGCCGGCGCGGGCGCCGCCGGCGGTTGCCACGGCGCCGCCGCCGCCGGCTCCCACGGCGCGGCCGGTCCGGGCGGCGCCCCGGCAGGCCCGACGAAGCCGGTCAGCCCGGTCGACGGCGTATCGCGGCGTGCGGACGCCGCAGCGGCGGCTGCGGTGGCGCGCCGCGCGGCGTCCGGATCGATGACGGTCCGGTCCCCGCCGTCGAACCCGGCCAGGTCGCTGAAATCGAACTCGCTGGCCGGCGACGCGGCCGCGGCAGACGGCCACGGCGACGCCGCGGCGGTACCGGTCGGTGCGATCGCCGGCATCGCGTCGAGTCCGAGCGCAGCGCGGAACGCCGCGATGCTCTGCGGCCGTGCGTCGACGGCGACCGCCAGGCCCTGGTCGACGCCGCGGCAGAAGGTCGGGTCGAACCTGCCGGCGGCCGCTTCGGCGAACGGGACCAGCGTGTCCTTCATCATCCGCGAGATCGCCGGCACCGGGGTCTGGCGGGTCGCGCAGTAGTAGATGACCGCGGCGAGCGCATAGACATCGGTCCACGGACCCTGGCGCATCTCCGGTCCGTTGGCGTACTGCTCGACCGGCGCGAACCCCGGCTTCAGGATCACGGTCAGCGCCTGCGACGCATCGCTGATGACGCGGCGTGCCGCGCCGAAGTCGAGCAGCACCGGCTTGCCGTTGTCGAGCAGCATGATGTTGTCCGGCGCAACGTCGCGGTGGTAGCACTGCACGGCATGCAGCGTCTCGAGCGCGTCCATCAGCGGCAGCAGCAGCCCCGAGAGCCAGGGCTGCGCCGGCGGCTCGCCGAGATCGGCCAGCGCCTGACGCAGCGTCCGGCCGCGATAGAACGGCATCACCATGTACGCGGTGCCGTTGTCTTCCCAGAAGCGGAACACCTTGACCAGCGCCGGATGGTCGAACTGCGCGAGCAGGCGCGCCTCGTTGACGAAGCTGCGCCGGCCGGCTTCGAAGGTCTCGGCCTGCCGCGGCGAACGCACTTCGACGCGGCCGAACGCGACCCGCGCGGCGAGCGCCGTCGGCATGTACTCCTTCAGCGCGACCTGTCGCCCGAGCAGATGATCGGTAGCGCGATAGACGATGCCGAATCCGCCTTCGCCGATGGTCTCGACGATCTCGAATTCGCCCATCCGCGTGCCGGCCGGCAACGCCGTGCCGCCCGATGCGAGCACGCCGCTGGCCGCGACCGCGCCTGGCGGCAGCGTCATCTCCATGCCCGGACTGCGCGTCGGGACCGGTGGATCCGCACTCATGTCAATTCTCCATGCTCACCCGGCGTCCTTCGTCACGGCGTCATTCTCGCGCCTACACCGTAAATACCGCCCCCACCGCAGCGTCACACACCCAGCAATCGCCGCGGATCCGGCTCCGCCGGTCCGCTGGCGATGCCCCCAGTGGGGGGGCGGAGCCGGACGAGGACAGCCCCTGCGGACTGTCCTCGCCTGCGGAGCGCCCTCGGCCTCTGGCCGAGGGCTCCCGCCAGCGCGCCAACGGGGGCGTCATCAACTGCCGATCAGGCTGCCGAGCAGCCGGTCCGACAGCGGAAACGGCTCGACCCGCAACACGCCGGCGCCACTCGCCGGGTCCGGCGGCACCCAGAAGAGTACGCGACCGAACAGCGCCGCCATCATCGCGCGGCCGGCGGCGCCGGCGAGCGCCGTCTCGATCGATCCGGTCAGCGGCCAGGCCGATCGCTGCGCGACCGGCGTGCGCGTCGTCAGCCAGGTCGCGAGCGGCGCGGCGGCCGGATCCGCACCGCTGGCGAGCGGCGCGATCGCGCCGAGCCGGCGCTCGAAGCCGTCGATCGACGCGGCGTCGAGACCGTCGACCCCCGCCGCCGCGAGCGCCGCCAGATGGCGATCGACCTCGAGCAGGCCGAGCGAATCGAACGCGCCGGCCACGACCGGCGTGCAGATCGTCAGCGGGAAGCAGCGGCCGACGCGATCGACCGACGGCAGCAGCACACCGAGCCAGCCGCCGGCACCGAGCAGCCCCGGCGGCACGACGAAGCGCCAGACCGGAAACGTCAGGTACAGGTCGAGCCAGCCCGGCCCGCCGGCATCGCGCGCGATCGCGAGGCTGGTCTGCAGCCAGTCGTCCCATGGCCGCACGAACTCGTCGGGCAGGCGCCGCGACGCGAAGTCGCCGAGCGCCGGCAGCTTGCCGTACCAGCCCGCCGCAGCCACGGCGATCGCCGGCGCAGCGACGGACGGCGGCCGTGGTGCCGGCGCGGCCGCCGGGCCGCCGGACTGCGGCATGATCACCGTTGCGTCGAACGAGTCGTCGGCCGCATCGGACGCTGCAACCTGCACCGGCGCATCGGCCGGCCGGGCCGCAGCCGATGGCTCGTCAGCAGTGCCCGGCAAGCCGGCAGCAGCGCCCGGCCGCTCGGCAGGGGCTCGCGCCGGCTCGGCGGAAGTGCCTGGCGGCTCGGCACCGCTACCCGGTGCCGGCGCGCTCCTGGTCGCGTCGTCCGGATCGTCGGCAGCCGGGCCGGTCATAGCCGGCTCGGGCAGCGGAACGAGCGCAGCGCATCGAGCCGGAACGGATTCTGCACGCTGCTGGTCGTCACGTCGAACACCACAGCGCGGCCGTCGACGACGAATGTCGAGCGGAAGCGCTCGGGCTGGCGGCTCGGCTGAATCGTCGCGCGATCGAACATCCGGAAGATCGCCCATGGGCCTTCGAACAGCAGGCCGGTCTCGCCGCCGGTCGCCGTCGGCGATGCCTGGATCCGGATCTGGTTGGTGCCCTTGGTGCCCGGCCAGCGCAGCTGTTGCGGAACTGACGGGCCGTGCGCGTAGCGCAGCAGCTGACCGTCCATGTCGAGACTGAACTGCAGCAGCGATGCGTCCATCTGCACCGGCTTCATCTCGAGCCGCACCGACGGCCCGCCGACCGCGCCGCCGGCGAAGAAGGTGCTGCGGATGTCGGCGGCGCGCTGGAACTGGATCAGGCTGCTGCCGGTGCCGGCACCGAACGACGCGTCGCCGACCTGGCGGAAGCGCCACGGCTTGACCGAGGTATCGACGTACGGCGCGAGCCGCTTCTGGAAGAAGTCGTCGAACAGGCCGCCGGGGCCGAACAGCCGGCCGAAGTCCTCGGCGGTGACGTCGGCGGCGCTGCCGGGCGAGAACGGGTAGCGGCCGTTGATCGCGGCATTGCAGACCGCGGTGACGCTGGCCGCCAGGTCCTGGCCGATCGTGTCGCGGGTGGCGCCGAGCGCCTGCCCGGCACCGGCCGACGCGACGTCGCGGACCATCGAGCGGACCGGCTCGGGCAGGCGCGCCGCGTCGGCCTTGACCCGATCGGGCACGTCGCTGCGCGGCGGCGGCGCGCCGCTCCTGACCGCGGTCTCGGTCGCGCTCATCAGCTGGTAGACCTCGGCGATCAGCGCGATGGTGCGATCGACCGGCGGCGGTGCGCCGCCGGCGCCGGACCGGACGAACCGGCGCAGCGACTCGAAGCGGTCATCGACGATCGATTCGATCCGCGCTGCGCGCGCGGCCGGCGCTGCGGCGGCCGGCGGCCGGCCGAGCAGCTGCTCGAGCTGCTGCCGCGTGCCCTGCACCGTCTGGTTCGCCTTGTCGAGCAGCGTGCCGCCGGCCGGCTTGCCTTCGACCTCGGTCAGCGACAGATCGGAAGAGCA
>JBFWQR010000104.1:0-28812 GCA_050249335.1 Lautropia sp. | reverse complement strand
GTCCGCACCTGCCGCAAACACAGGATGTGCGCGCTGTTGGTACGCTACGTCCAACATATCGCCACTCCGTTCGTTGCTAAATCGCAACGCAAATCTCTAGCAGCCGTATCAGAGCGTCAGAGACGGGTAGGCTACAGGGCTCAGAGCAGGAGATAAATGCGGAGGCGGACGCAGCCCCGCCCGTACAATTGACCAGTCAAGGGAGTGCGAACTCCACTAACCCCGTGCGCGGATCAGAGACCGCGGCCTGCTTCACCGCTGTAAAGCAGGCAGGTATGTTGTTGTAGGGTTTACCAATTGCTCGAATCAGCACTGGGCATCAATATCGGCGGGACTGACCCGAGCAATCTCGACCGCAATCTCCGCAAAGATCGAGATGATCACACCAGCGGCTCGCATGTCTGGTGGCCAGGCACTCCGCACGATCTTTCGCTGGAAGCGATTATCAATGGCACCGCCTACGTACCCTTGGGCCGTGCCGATTTTCCTAGAATCGAATCCGAAAGGCTAGCGGGAACGCGTGCCAGCTACGTCGCGACCCTAGTGGAGGATGAGGCGGAGTTGCGAGAGATTCTGGAACTACGTCGTGAAGCGTACGAGCGACACGGTCGCTCTCTCGATATTCATTGGGAGAAGGAGGATCTTGACAAGACAAATGCCGTCTTGGCCGTCCGAGACATAGATCGAGAATTGTTTGCCACAATGCGTGTGACCTTCTGTTTGGCGCCGGATGCCGAGTGGTCGAAGAAGTTTCAGTTACCTTATCCATATCACGGCTCCCGCCTGTCGTCATTCGAACGACTCGCAATACGCGGGGGGGGACTAAGGGCGGCGCGAGCGAAGCAAGCCCTTTTCAAAGTTGCATTCCTGCTGTCTTTGGCAATGGAGACCGACTGGGTCGTGATATCGACCATATCTCCTCTAAATCGGCTTTTTGAAAGCCTCGGATTCATCAATATATTCGGCCACGAGCAGCAGGTACGGGTCGACTGGTATGGTGATCCTGTGTACGTCCTCGCACTTAAGTCCAACGACTCAGGCCGTACACTTCTCAAAGCTAATCGCGTATGGTACGACCATATCGTCGCTCCTGATCCGGGTAGTTATGCAACCTTGGCGTCCTATTTCAGGTCGCGACGTGGCGGCAAGGCCACTGTACCGTCGGTCGAGTCCATCGAGGGGACTATTGTTTAAGCCGGCGGCTGACCGGCAAGCTGGCTCTCCCATCTAAATCAAGGGCGGCCATGGCAACGGCCCAACAGCGCCTTAGCACCTAGACCTTTGGTAAGGTCGTAACAGCCGTTCGTCTCTACTAGGGAGAATCCGCTCACGCAACCGATCAAGATGCCTTCGTGTCAATCTGTCTCTTGGCACGGAAGGTCTGCTTGAAGTTCCCCCCTTCGCAAGTGCTGGATGTTTCGACGCGATGGATCGCCGCGGTAGCAGCCGCTTGCGCACTATCACTGTCCGCCTATCTGGCTGGGAGCCTGAATTCCACCAAGCTTCCGGCCACGGTATCCACTGAAAAGCTCACGTCACCTCCTAGCCTGGCTCTTGATCTCGAAGATGCCTCGCCTGCGCCTACAGGCGCAGCGAGAGTAGCGGCGGCGTCAAGGCTCTGGTTCACGATCACTATCAAGAGCAGCGCGACCTCCGGTGAATCAACCGTCGCGAGCTTTGCGAACGGCCTAGTTGTCCCGGATGCGGTATGGCTGATCGATCCGGCGGAGGGCACTGCAGACGGCAAGAAGCCGTTACGGCTTCAGATCCTGGATTCGTCCTTCGGACGTTACGTCAAGATTGCAAGTGACGAGCGATCAGGCACACTCACCCTGCTTGCACGAGTTTCCTCTCCTGGTGGTGTCGGTCAACCGAAGGTCAGCCTATTGCGGGAGGCCGACATTGCGGATGCGGCCACCAGTCAAAGCGTGCACACGGCTTCGATCACAGCCATTTTCTTGATCCTCGCTTGTTTCAGCGCCGCTGTCGCGGCTTCATCAAGAGACTGGACGTTCCTCATCTTCGCTGGGTGGCTACTGACCTCTTTGCGTATGGTTGCCGTCAATGGTGGATGGGGCCTCAGATGGTTAGCCGGCATCACCTCTGAGCCGATTCTCGGCCCACTATTGTTGGTGTCAATCTCTACTTACTCGCTCTTCACGATCGCCCTCTTCCGAGCGCTTCTGAAGCCGCAACTGTCGCAGTTTCGAGTGCGGCATATCTTCTTCGCGCTTCAAAGCACATTCCTAGCACTCGCACTGTTCGCCACGGTACTCCCCAGCACAACGTTCTACCCGGTGTTCTGGCTGGCATCCGGCCTGAGCATAGTCTTGATGCTGGCAACTTCAGGCTGGATAGCCGTCTCCAGACGAGACTCTGTTGCCGCCATGCTCTTTGCCACCTGGGCATTGACTTTGGGCGGCATGACTGCCGAGATGCTGTACAACGCAGGTATCTCCGGCACCGCTCTGGCAAGCTTCAACGCCGAGACTGGCGCACTTGCCGGCGCACTCGTATGTGCATTCGCGCTCGCGCACCGACTCAAGGTCGAAATTGTGGGGCGCCGAGACGCGTCCAATCGAGAGAGCCTCGCTTCCGCCAAGCTCAAACGCAACTATGAATCGATGCCATTGGGGCTCTTTGGATGTGACGTTAATGGAAAGATTCATATCCATAATCCGGCTTTCGCAGAGTTGTTCAAGCTAGTGACGGGCTATGCACCGCAGGAGTCGCATTCCGAGCTGAAGGATCTGGTCGGCGGAAATTGGGCTGCGTTGCTACGATCCACTGACGGGGCAAACAGCGCATCTTTGATCGAAATCACGGAACATGCCTCTGGCCACCCCGTCTTTCTACAGCTAAACGTTCGGCAAAATCAGTCTCAATTCGAAGGAACGGCAGAAAACGTTACAGCACGCGTCAGTGCCGAACGGTCCCTTGCACGACTTGTCGACCACGATGTTCTGACGAAGGCCCTGAACCAAAGAGGATTGAATGACGCCGTCGCGCGGGCGCTTGCGGACACTGCCAATGGTCTTCAATGCAGTCTCGTTGAAATAGATATCGACCGGTTCAAGACACTCAACGATCTATATGGGCATCTTGTCGGAGATCAGTTGCTGTCCGTTGCTTGTGACCGCCTGCTAGCGGTAGTCGGTGAAAGTGATGCTGTAGCCCGGATCGGGGATTCATTCCGCGTTCTGTTGGTTGACAGTGATCCTGACGCTTCGGCGTCGACTGCCCATCGACTCCACCAGGCATTGTCGAGTTCCCCACTGGACGTCGGCGGCCGGCTCCTTGCAATCACCGCGAGCATTGGTGTCGTAGTGCTCGATTCCTCTATGAGCGTTCGCGATGCAATCGCCGCAAGCTCACAGGCATGCGCCGATGCCAAGGCAAAAGGGCGCAATCGAATTATCCACTTCGGTAAGCAAGATATCGCGCTGCGAGGATACCTGGAAGAGCTTAAAGTACAAACCAATCTCCAAGACAAGATAAACTCTCAGCGATTTTTCCTTGAGTTCCAACCAATAGTTTCGCTCAGGTCAGCCTTTGAAACGCTGAACTACGAAGTCTTGGTACGCATGAGGGGAGAAAACGGAGCGACGATCTCTCCAGTTCGCTTTATCCCTGCAGCAGAACGCAACGGTCAAATGTCCTTTATCGACCGCTGGGTTCTGACCTCCACTCTCCAATGGCTGGACAGTCGACCTCAGCATCTGCAGCGACTTGGCTACGCAACGATCAATTTGAGCGGTTCATCCCTGAACGATGGTCGTTTCGTCGACAACATCTTTGCAATGATTGCCGATCATCCGAGTGTGATGAGCAAACTGTGCTTTGAGATCACGGAAACCGTTGCACTGGCCGACCGTAATGCGACTCGGCGATTCTCTGAACGTGTTCACACCCTTGGTGCAAAGGTTGCACTCGACGATTTCGGTGCTGGCTATACCTCGTTCACCTATCTGCGCGAGATCGAAGCAGACATCATAAAGATTGACGGCAGTTTCGTTCGGGACATCAATCAGAATCCCGCCAATCATGCGATTACTCGAATGATCGTAGAGTTGTCGCATGAACTAGGAAAGCGCTGCGTCGCCGAGTGGGCAGAGAAGCCTGATGTAATCGCTACTCTTATGCAACTCGGTGTCGATTTTGGTCAGGGCTTTGGATTGGCCCGGCCTATGCCTCCACAGTCTTTGCTATTCGCGAGTTCCAGTGGAGATCTAGTCGCAGACCCGAACGTGCGCGCTCTGCTTAAAGGCACGGTCACTCCAGACCAAGTCGCAGCCAGCTCCACCTGGGGGCTTCAGCAGGCTACACTGTTCTAAGCGTCGGTGTGCCCCCGGAGTCGGGGAAAGACGATACCATCCCCTCTGTCGCTTCGAGACGGACGGTGAGGTCCGGGGATGAACGTGCGACCCCTGACGCCCCTAACGGGCAATGGGTACGCACCCCCGCCCTCGAAGGGGCCCTTGCTGCTCCGACGCGACGATCTCGATATGAAGGGCGGTACCCCGTGAGGGCCATTCCGCAGAGATTGTCCGTACTTATCTATTGCCCTGGGTGGACGCGTCTCTCAACAGGTTCTGATCTTCGTTCGAAAGCGTGGGTATGAGTCCTAGGTCTTTATCGGCATCGCTTGAAGTGCTTGCTGGCCGTGTCGTCAGAGCCTTCTTGAATGAGGGCATGTCAATCGTTGGCGACGGAATTCCGGCGCTTCAAGTCGAATCAGTTGCTGAGGCTAGCGGACTTTCGGAGGGTCCGCTCGCTCGTCTCGACGACGAATCTCTCGACGTAGCAGACCGACTCTTACACCAAGAACTTGAAACGCCCCCCCTTCAGCGCATGGATCGCGATGCTAGGGTTAACGGTCCGCATGACCACAATCACAGCCACGAACATGCCCACGATCACAGCCACGAACATGCCCACGATCACGGTCACGGACATGCCCACGATCACGGTCACGGACATGACGACGGTCACAAACATGACCACGACCGCGAACATGACCACGGCCACGGCCATAAGTTTGGTATGAACAGCAGTCGCCTGCCCGAATCGGCAGTCTATGTCCTGGAAAAGATGGCGCACGGCTATAAGCGCCTCGGCCGAAGCTCAGGCGCGGGCTTCTATGACTACAACGAGGACGGCACCAGGACGCTGTGGTCCGGTCTCAAGTCCTTCGAGCGGCGTGGCCGCTCGGCGCCCACTGAAGACATCCGCGACCGCCTCTTTTACATTCAGGCACTCGAAACATTCCGCTGCTTCGATGAAGGCGTCATCGGCTCGCTGGCGGACGCGAACCTGGGCACAAAAGACAGCTCAACGTTGCCGCCGGACTCCGGGGGGGCAATCGCGATGATCGACCGAATCGGCGCAGCGGCCTTTGTCGCGCGGGCTCGTGCGCTCTCCGAGCAGTACGGTGAGCGCTTTACGCCACCGATACGGCTTGTCGAGTTAGCCGCGAAGGGCGCACCGCTGGTATAGGTCGCTCTCACTAATTGGTTTGAGTCAACGACTCTCGCGCAACCTCGCCCGATGGTCCGACCACACCGCCTACTCTATTCTCAACGAGACCCCGTCACCACGCGTGCAGCAGCCACGATCTTGCTGCTGCGCGACGCACCGGGTGGCTACCAGGTATTGATGACACGCCGCTCGCTGCGGGCAAGTTTTGCCCCAGGAGCATTCGTGTTCCCGGGCGGAGCGGTGGACGCAGTCGATGGCGCCGCGCCAGCGCAAGCATTGAGTTGGGTGCGCCCGAACCAGTCGTTCGAAGATCGACAGTATGCCGTAGCAGCAATCCGTGAGGCATTCGAAGAACTCGGCATCTTGCTAGCCGTTCGTGAGAATGACGGTGCTGGGCCGGTCTTCGTTGCACAACCCGAGATCGACACCCTCGACCGTTCCCCCTCCGCCGATTTCTTCTCCCAGATCGCCGCCCACGACCTCCGCCTGGCCGTCGACCAGGTAGGCTGGCTGGCCCATTGGATCACCGATCGCGACATGCCCAAGCGGTTCGACGCGCGGTTCCTGGTCGCCCGGATGCCGCCGGGCCAGGAAGCGCGCGCCGACAACAGCGAGCAGTTCGAGCCGGTCTGGGTCGCACCGGCCGAAGCGCTGCGCCGTCATCAAGCCGGCGAGTTCGCGATGATCTTTCCGACGATCCGCACGCTGCGACGGCTGGCGCAATGGCCGACGGTCGACGCGCTGCTGGCTGCGTGCATGACGGGCAAGCCGATCTGGATCTCATGTCCGCGTGGCGGGCTGGTCGGCGGCAAGGTCAAGCGGTTCGGCGAGGAGGAAACGGCATTCGGCGAACTGGCGCTGACGTCGCCGGACGGTCAGATCGTGCATGCGCTGGACTGGCAGTCCGAACGGCCGGTACCGCTGCTCGCCGGCCTTTCGCGGCTGACCGCGCCGAATCCGGGCCGGATGACCGGCCCCGGCACCAATACCTATATCCTCGGATCGGCCGAAGACGGCTATGTGGTGATCGACCCGGGGCCGTCGCTGCCCGAGCATATCGATCGGCTCGCGGCGCTGGTCGGTGATCGACTGCAGCTGATCGTCTGTACGCATTCGCACCCGGATCATTCGCCGGGCGCCGCGCTGCTGCAGGCGAAGACGGGCGCGCCGATCAAGGGGGTGCCGTCGGCATCGACCGCGAAGGCGCACTCGTTCTTCCGTCCCGACGAAACGCTGCGCGACGGGGAGACGATCCGCGTCGGCGATCAGACGCTCCGAGTCGTCGCGACGCCGGGTCACGCGGCCAATCATGTCTGCTTCTTCGCCGAGGAAGACCGGCTGCTGTTCAGCGGCGATCATGTATTGAACGGCTCGACGACGATCGTCGATCCGCCCGATGGCGACATGGGCGACTATCTGCGTTCACTCGATCGGTTGGCTGCGCTCGAGCCGCTGTTCATCCTGCCGGCGCACGGCCATGTGCTCGGTGCGGCGGTACAGGCGATCGCGGCGCTGAAGTCGCACAGGCTCGCACGAGAGGCGAAGGTGCTGGCGGCGATCGATGCCTTGCCCGGCGCGGATGTACCGACGCTGGTACCGGTCGCGTATGCGGACACGCCCACGGCGTTGCACGGGATCGCGCAGCGTTCGCTGCTGGCGCACGTGCACAAGCTGGTGACCGACGGCGCGGTGGTGACCGAAGGCGACGGCTGGCGTACGCTGCCGTGACGCTGATGCCCCGCCTGCGCTTCAGCTGGCGTCGTGAAGGATCACGCCGAGCGCATGCCGTGCGCCTTGGCGCACTTCGCTGACGCCGTGCCGCTGGTTGACGCGATACCAGCCGCGGCTGCCGTGCACCGGTCGTTCGGCGACCGCGAACACGATGCCGTCGCCCTGCTGCAGCGGTGCGACGCTGGCCCGGGACTGGCGCCGTGGCCGCTGCTCGGTCAGCACGAACTCGCCGCCGGTGAAGTCGTGCCCCGGCACGGACAGCAGGATGGTGGCCTGCAGCGGAAACACGTGCTCGCCGTAGAGATCCTGGTGCAGGCAGTTGTAGTCGCCGGGCCGGTAGCGCAATAGCAGCGGCGTCGGTCGCTGCTGGCCGGCGCGGTGGCACTGTTCGAGCCATTCGGTCAGTGTCGCCGGGAAGCGCGCGGCGCGGCCGAGCGCGGCCTGCCAGCGGTTGGCCATGCCGACCAGCGGCGGATACAGCGCCTGTCGCAGCCGTTCGACCACCGGCGGCAGCGGATAGCCCCAGTAGCGGTATTCGCCGAGTCCGAAGCCGTGCCGCGCCATCACGACGCGGCTGCGGAAGTGGCCGCTGACCGGTGCGGGATCATCGTAGGCGGCGGCAAGTGCCCTGCACTGCGACGGATCCAGCAGGCCGGGCAGGATCGCGTACCCGCGGGCGTCGAGGCCGGCTTCGAGGTCGGCATCGAGCCCGGCGGGGAATTCGCAGTCCCGTCGGGGCGCCATTCTCAGGCCCCGCCGCCGTGCACCGCGGCGCGTTCACGCGCGAGCAGTGCCGCCTTGCGCTCGACGCCCCAGCGGTAGCCCGACAGGTCACCGTCGCTGCGCACGACGCGATGGCACGGGATCGCGACCGCCACCGGGTTGGAAGCGCAGGCTCGCGCGACGGCGCGACTCGCGCTCGGCGCGCCGATGCGCTCGGCGATCTCGCGGTAGCTGGCGGTACTGCCCGGCGGGATCTGCCGCAATGCATGCCAGACGCGATGCTGGAACGCGCTGCCGCGAACGTCGAGCGGCAGGTCCACTGTCGCGGCCGGCGCCTCGACCAGGCCGGCGACAGTGGCGACCAGACGGTCGAAGTCCGGATCGTCGCCGACCAGTTCGGCGTTCGGAAAGCGCTGCTGCAGCTCGCGGACCAGTGCATCGGCGTCGTCGCCGAGGCGAATCGCAGCGACACCTTGTCCGGTGGTCGCGACCAGCAGCGCGCCGAGCGAAGTCTGACCGACCGCGAAGCGAATCCGCTCGCCGCGGCCGCCGCTGCGATAACGGCTCGGGGTCATGCCTAGCGCGCCGGGCGCGTCGGCGTAGAAGTTGGCGCTCGAGTTGAAGCCGGCATCGTAGATCGCCTCGGTGACCGACGCCCGCGCCGGCAGGTCGCGGCGCACCCGTTCGGCGCGATGCGCCTGCGCATACTGCCGTGGCGTCATACCGGCAACCCGCCGGAACACCCGGTGGAAGTGGAAGCGGCTGAGCCCGGCCGCTGCGGCGAGCGCGTCGAGCTCCGGCGGCGTCTCGGCCGCTTCGATCAGCCGGCAGGCCTGCGCCACCGCAGCGGCATCGCGCTCGGCGCGCGACGGACCATCCGGCCGGCAGCGCAGGCAGGCGCGAAAGCCGGCGGCCCGGGCGGCGGCGGGCGAATCGTGGAACGCGACATTGGTACGCAGCGGCAGTCGCGCGGCGCACGACGGCCGGCAGTAGACACCGGTCGACTTCACCGAGAACCAGAAGACGCCGTCGGCGCCGGCATCACGCCGCTTGACTGCGATCCAGCGCGCTTCGTCGCTGGCGTAGCGCTTGGCCGCGGCGATGTTTCTGGCGGCCACGGCGGTGTTTCTAGCGGCCGCGGCGGG
This sequence comes from Lautropia sp., assembly GCA_050249335.1. Classification (GTDB taxonomy): domain Bacteria; phylum Pseudomonadota; class Gammaproteobacteria; order Burkholderiales; family Burkholderiaceae_E; genus Lautropia. Next base: position 19,735 of record JBFWQR010000104.1, on the reverse strand, counting down.
ACTTCCGGCAACCGCTGCGGCGGGGCCGCTGGCACCTGCGCCGGGATCGCTGGCGACGACGGCAGGATCGATCGCAGCGGCGGCGGCAGGCCGGGAGGCCGGGCATTCGTGAAGCGATTCGGACATGGTCACGCGGAACATTGTGCACCCCTGAAAGTGGTTCGGGGTCCATGCTCTGCGATCGCGACCGGTGATGCACTCGGCCGCTTGCGCTCGAATTCGACTCGCCGCCCGAATTCGATCCGCAAGCCTGCGCTCATGCCAGGACCCGAAACGGCGGCGGCCATGACGCCGCCGCAGTCTTGGAGGACGCACCGGCCTTCGGGCCGGCGCGTTATCCCACTCCGGCCGCTGCAGGGCCCGCTACCGCCACAGGCCCGCTTCCGCTGCGGGCCCGCTACCCGCTGCAGCGCCGGTATTGCCCGGCAGAGCCGCTAGTCAGGCCTGCTCGGCTACCTGAGTCTGCCCGGCGGCAGCGGCCTTCATCGACAGCCGCAGCCGGCCCTTGTCGTCGGCCTCGATGACTTTGACGCGGACGGTCTGGCCTTCCTTGACGTAGTCATCGACGCGGTTGACACGCTCGTTGGCGATCTGCGAGACGTGCAGCAGGCCGTCGCGGCCCGGCAGCACCTGAACGATCGCGCCGAACTCGAGGATCTTGAGCACGGTACCGTCGTAGATCTTGCCCATCTCGACTTCGGCGGTCAGGTCCGAGATGCGCTGCTGGGCGCGGCGCGCGGCCTCGGCATCGACCGCCGCGATGGTGATCGAGCCGTCGTCCTGGATGTCGATCTGGGTGCCGGTCTCTTCGGTGATCGCGCGGATGGTGGCGCCGCCCTTGCCGATCACGTCGCGGATGCGCTCCGGATTGATCTTCATCTGGTACATGCGCGGCGCGAAGTCCGACAGCTCGGTGCGGGCCGCCGGGATCGCGCGCTGCATGTGGCCGAGGATGTGGATCCGCGCTTCGCGCGCCTGCGCCAAGGCGACCTGCATGATCTCCTTGGTGATGCCCTGGATCTTGATGTCCATCTGCAGCGCGGTGACGCCGAGGTCGGTGCCGGCGACCTTGAAGTCCATGTCGCCGAGGTGGTCCTCGTCGCCGAGGATGTCGGTCAGCACCGCGAACTTATTGCCTTCCTTGATCAGGCCCATCGCGATGCCGGCGACGTGGCGCTGCACCGGCACGCCGGCATCCATCAGCGCCAGACAGCCGCCGCAGACCGAGGCCATCGACGACGAGCCGTTCGATTCGAGGATCTCGGACACCAGCCGGATCGAATAGGCGAACTCTTCCTGCGGCGGCACCAGCGCGGTGATCGCCCGCTTGGCGAGCCGGCCGTGGCCGACTTCGCGCCGCTTCGGCGTGCCGATGCGGCCGGTCTCGCCGGTGGCGAACGGCGGCATGTTGTACTGCATCATGAAGCGCTCGCGATATTCGCCGGTGATCGCGTCGATGATCTGCTCGTCGCGCGCGGTACCGAGCGTGGCCACCACCAGCGCCTGCGTTTCGCCGCGGGTGAACAGCGCGCTGCCGTGGGCGCGCGGCAGCACGCCGGTGCGGATCGCGATCGGGCGGACGGTACGGGTGTCGCGGCCGTCGATCCGCGGCTCGCCGGCGAGGATCTGGCTGCGGACGATCTTCGATTGCAGCGAGAACAGGATGTCGTCGACGTCGGCGGCCGACGGCGCGGCCTGGCCGGCGGCCACGGCTGCTTCGGCGACCTTGGCCTGGACTTCCGATTCGATGACCTTGATCCGCTGGCTGCGCTCCTGCTTGATCCGCTGCTTGTAGGCTTCGCGCAGCGGCGTGTCGGCGAGCGCGGTGACCTGCTCGATCAGCGCGGTGTTGGCCGGCGGCGCCTGCCAGTCCCACTCCGGCCGGCCACCGGCCTCGACCAGCTCCTCGATCGCGTTGATCGCGACCTGCATCTGCTCATGGCCGAACACGACGGCGCCGAGCATCACGTCTTCCGGCAGTTCCTTGGCCTCGGACTCGACCATCAGCACCGCCTGGTCGGTCCCGGCGACGACCAGGTCGAGCTTCGATTCCTTGAGTTGCGAGGCGGTCGGGTTCAGCACGTACTGGCCGTCGACATAGCCGACACGCGCGGCGCCGATCGGGCCGGCGAACGGCACACCGGAGATCGCCAGCGCCGCCGAGGCGCCGATCATCGCCGGGATGTCGGAATCGATCTCCGGATTGGACGACAGCACGGTGCAGACCACCTGCACCTCGTTCATGAAGCCTTCCGGGAACAGCGGCCGGATCGGCCGATCGATCAGCCGCGCGGTCAGCGTTTCCTTCTCGGTGGGCCGGCCTTCACGCTTGAAGAAGCCGCCCGGGATGCGGCCGGCGGCGTAGAACTTCTCGAAGTAGTCGACCGTCAACGGGAAGAACGACTGGCCCGGCTTGGGCTTCTTCGCGGCAACGACGGTGGCGAGCACCATCGTGTCTTCCATGGACACGACGACGGCGCCGCCCGCCTGCCGGGCGATCTCCCCGGTTTCGATGGTGACGCTGTGACTGCCCCACTGGAAGGTTTTCTTGGCGATCTCGAACATGGGTTTTCTTCCTTGCCTCGTGCGGGCGGAAAAACAGAAATGCCCGCGGTGGAGCGGGCATTCGAAATTCAGACGGAAAGAATCACTTGCGCAGGCCGAGCCGTTCGATCAGGCCCTTGTACGCATCGGGGCTGCGCCCCTTCAGGTAATCCAGCAGCTTGCGCCGCCGGCTGACCATTTTCAGCAACCCGCGCCGCGAATGGTGATCCTTGGTGTGGGTCTTGAAATGGTTGGTCAGCTCGTTGATCCGGGTGGTCAGCAGCGCGACCTGAACCTCGGGCGAGCCGGTATCGTTGGCGGCCCGTTGATAGTCGGCGACGACCTTCGCCTTGGCTTCTGCAGCAAGTGCCATGATGTCCCTTTCTTGGAGGATCCGGCGCGCTGGCGCTCCGGAAGGGGTTTACCCGGCGGCCCGGCCCGCGAAAGCGCGCCGGATGCATTCGGGTGATCACACGCGGCCCCGCCTGGCAGAGCGGGCCGTGAAGGAAAACGGCGATTATAGTGCAACCGGCGGACACGATCCATCCCCGGCGCCCGCCATTGCCGGGCGACGCCGCCTGCCCGGAACAGTCCTGCCCGGAACAGTCCTGCCCGGAACAGTCCTGCCCGGAATGAGTCCGACCCGGAACCAGTCCGGCCCGAAGCCCGACGGCCGGCCCGAAGGAGATCCGCAGTGCCCAGCGACACCGCCCCGCCGCTTTCGAGCCAGTTCCCGTTCCTGACCGGCGACCACCAGGCGCTGGCCGATCTGGTCGAGCGCTTCGTCCGCGAACGGGTGCTGCCGCAGGCGGCGCAGTGGGAGGACAGCGGCTTCGTTCCGCGCGAGATCCTGGGCGAGCTCGGCGCGCTCGGCCTGCTCGGTCTGCGGGTGGACCCGCGATGGGGTGGTAGCGGGCTCGATACGCTCGCCTCGGTAGTGCTCGCCGAGGCGCTCGGCCGCTCGACCTTCGGCGGTTTCGCGATCACGGTGCTGGTCCATACCGACATGGCCTCGCCGCACCTGATCAATGCCGGTACCGACGCGCAGAAGGACCGCTATCTGCCGGACCTGGCCGCCGGCCGGCGGATCGCCGCGGTGGCGATGACCGAGGCCGACGCCGGCTCAGACCTGGCGTCGATGCGCACCCGGGCGCAACGTGACGGCGACGGCTGGCGGCTCGACGGCAGCAAGCTGTTCATCACCAACGGCGTGCACGGCGACGTCTTCTTCGTCGCCGCCAGGACCGGCGGCCCGGACGACGGCGCACGCAGCCACCGGATCTCGATGTTCATCGTCGAGAAAGGCACGCCCGGCTTCACCGTGGCGCGACCGCTCGCCAAGCACGGCTGGCTCTCCAGCGACACCGCCGAGCTGCTGTTTCGCGATTGCCGGCTGCCGGCCGAGGCACTGCTCGGAACCGAGCATCAGGGCTTCTACGCGCTGGTGCGCAACTTGCAGAACGAGCGGCTGGTGCTCGCCGCCCAGGCGCTCGGCGAATCGGCGCGGGCGATCGAGCTGACGCTCGACTGGGTCGCCGCCCGCCGCGCCTTCGGCGCGACGCTGTGGGACAAGCAGGCGATCCGGCAGCGGCTGGCGATGCTGGCCGCGCGCGTGGCGGCGGCGCGCGCCCTGCTCTACACGACCGCCTGGCGCGATGCGCAGGGGCAACCGGCGGTCGCCGAGGCGTCGATGCTGAAAGCGCTGTGCGGCACGCTGGTCAACGATGTCATGCACGACTGCCTGCAGTTCCACGGCGGCAGCGGCTACCTGCGCGGCGTGCCGATCGAGCGAATGGCACGCGACGCGCGAATCCACGCGATCGGCGGCGGTGCGACCGAGGTGATGCTCGACGAGGTCGCGAAGCGCATGCGGTGAAGCGTCGATGTCGAGTCGGGGCGACTGCTCAGCCCCCCGCGCCGGCACTCCCGCTCGGCGTTCGACGCCAGCTGGTTCAGCGCCGCGCTCCGTTCAGCAGTGATCGCCGCCGTGACCAGCGATCGCCGCCAACGACTCCCCGCCGATGGCTTCGAGATAGGCCGCCGGCGACGCCGGAGCCACGTAGCGGCTCAGATAGGCACCGAACGTCTCGCTGCTCCGGCTTGCCTTCAGATAGGCACGCAGATGCGCTTCGTCACCGCGATAGAGCGACGGCGACGCCGTCGGATGCGCGCCGTAGGGCAACTCGACGACCGCGTCGACCATGGCGCGCGGCAGCTTGATCAAGTGATTGGTACGCTGCAGTTTCGCGGCGGATACGATCCTGTCGACCGATACGACCACCCGACGCGACGCGTGGGCCAGCATGACGTCGAAGAACGGCGGCCCGAGAAATTGAACGTTGCCGGCCTCGTCGGCTTGCTGCGCATGCAGCAGGCAGACATCCGGACGGATCGGCGGCACCGCGTAAAGCCTGCGTTCGCCGTCCACGCCGGGAAGCTCCCGATAGTATTCGGGCGCGTGCGCCGGCAGATCGGTGCCGAGATCGGGGATCGGGACATACGGCAGGTCGCAGCTCGCCGCGCGCAACCCGGCGGCGAAGGCCGGTCCATCGATGTCGTGCACGATCAGCGAGCCCGCTTCGGCCTGCCTCCGGAAATGCGGCGCTAGCCCGAACTGCTCGAAGCTGATGAAGACGCAGATCGCGCTGCGGACGCAGCCGGCTCCGATCAGAAGATCCGGGGCCATCGAACCCGGCGCCGGCACCAGGTCCAGGTTCTTTCGTCCCTGGCGGATCAGCGCACGTACCAGAGCCATCGGCTGCGAATAGAGGGTCCAGCCGCCCAGGGCGACTCGGTCGCCGTCGGCGATGCCCTGCAGGGCTTCCTCCAGCGATACGAGAATGCTCATCCGTTCGCCCCTCTCAATCTGCCGTCGCGATCGACACGCTCGCGCAGCGTCATCAGCTCCTCGTCGGACGGCATGACGGTAGTCGTCGGCTCGCGGTCGACCAGCAGTTCGAAGCCGGTGGCCTGCTGGATCTGCTCGACGGTGACGCCGGGATGAACCGACTTGATCCGCATCTGCCGCGACACCGGATGGAAATCGAACACGCCCAATGGCGAGACCACCAGTCGCGGCCCGCCCGCTGGCAAGCCGCGCCGTTCGCGTGCGTCGCCGCCTTCGAGATAGCCTGCTCCGCAGATGAAATCCACCCGCGGCACGAACGACGCCGGCACATGCTGGGCCATCACGACGTTGAAGCGCCGCGACAGACCGCACAGTGCACTGAGCCCGACGGTGCCCGGGCCACGCAGTCTCGGCTTCTCGTGCGGGCCGACGACGGCCGTATTGATGTTCCCGAAGCGATCGACCTGCACCGCCGACAGGATCGCGAAATCGAAGAAATGAATCCGCCAGTCGATGAACTCGATCATGTCGGGCAGGTCCATCCATGCCTCGGCGACTTCGATGTTGTCGGCATCGGCGGTCGAGATCAGGCGGTCCCGATTCGGATTGACCATACCGCCCGGTCCGGAGACCCACCACAACCGCGGTGCTTGGCGCAATCGCGCCAGATTGCAGGCCGCGAGCTGGAGGTCGGAGTTGGTACCGATGATCGCCTTCTCGCCATCCGCGATGTCGCGGGCCAGCAGAATGGCCATCGTCTCCTGGATGCTGGGACCGATCCCGCTGTTCATCGCTAGCTGTTCATCCCGTGCACGAACGCCGTGCTCACCTGCCAGACACGGTCCACCGCCGCAGATCGCAAGCGCGTACCCAGCTCGCGTGCCGCTCGGGTTTCCGATCCGTCCTCGTCACGCCACGCCATGAGCCGGCGCGTATAGCGCTGCAACTCGTACTCCATCGTGATTCCGATGGCGCCATGCAGCTGATGGCCGCTGCGAATCGCGCGAGACGCGGCCGAGCCGGCGCAAGTCGCGGCCGCGAGCGCCCAGAGGTGGCCGTCCTCGCCGCCATCGACCCGCTGGTACGCCTCGCGCAGCAGGGCGCACAGCTGCTCGACGGACGTCGCAAGCTCCGCCAGTTCATGCTGCACGGTTTGAAACCCATAGATCGCCCGGCCGAACTGTTGCCGGTCGTTGGCATATTCGAAGGACAGCTCCAGCACGCGCCGCACCGCCCCGGCGATGGCCGAGGCACGGGTCACGGCCAGCAGATCGCACAACTGTCGTACTGTGCCCCCGGGCGCCGCCTGCATCCGCTGCGGGTGCCGGAGCACGGCATCGGCGCAAGGCTCGCCGGCGATGTTGCAGCTCGGCTCGAGCTGCAACGCCGACTTCGGGATCCGCGCGACCCATCCGGTACCAGCCTCGCCAGGCAGCAGCGCGAGCAGCTCGTCCGATTGCTCGGCCCAGGACAGCCGGCGCAGCGCTCGGTCGAGGCACGGCGCTTCCGCCGATGTCGCGGAAGCCGGCAGGCGACGGCTCAAGTCCACCGCGATCACCGTTCGCGTCGGATCGATGCGGCCGCTCAACCGCGCGACGCCGAGCGCCCCGACGTTCGCCCGCGCCAGCGGCACGGCCGTGGCCCGGTAGGCGGCACGCTCGACGACGGCGCCGAGATCAGCCAGACTCGCGCCTGAACCGCCTTGCCCGTCGGCCACCGCGATGGCTGCGAACCCGCTTTGCGCAGCCGTTCGCCACAGCGCCGGGCTCCAGCCTTCGCGGGCTTCCTCACGCCGCGCCGCCGCGTCTTCGCGACGCACTAGTGCCTCGAATGCGCCCGCGATCGATTCCACATCAGTGCTCACGAGCCAATGCCTTCGCGATGACGTTGTTCAATACCTGCACCGTGCCGCCGCGGATCGTGAATCCAGGCGCGGCAAGCTGCGCCTTGTGAACCAGTCGCTCGAGTTCCGGCGGCGTATCGTCGGGATGGGCGGAGACGGCCAGGCGGCCGACCTCCGCGACGTCCCGCTCGACAGCCGCGCCCAGGATCTTCACCATGGCGCCCAGCAGTTGTGGGTTGCCGCCACTTTCCACCAGCCGCTGGACGTGGCTGGCAAGAGCGCGGACGGACCAGAATCGGGCGACGAGCTCACCAAGCTCGGATTCGATGCCCTCGGTCATCTGCGGCTGCCCGAGCAGCTCCTGCAGCACGGTGAACGTGCTCAGATAGCGCTCCGGGCCGCTTCGCTCCTGGATCAGCATCGATGTAACCTGAGACCAGCCCTGCCCCGGCTCTCCGAGCACGAACCGATCCGGCACGAAGACATCATCAAGGAGCACTTCCGCGAACGCAGCGGGCTCTCCCATTGCGCTGATCGGGCGCACCTGCACGCCGGGCGCGGCAAGATCGATGAAGAGCTGGGTGAAGCCCGCATGCCGATCGGCGCTCCGCGGCGACGTCCGGATCAGCGCGAGCAGGTAATGATTGCGGTGCGCGTTGCTCGACCATATCTTGCGACCGCGTACGCGCCAGCCGCCTTCCGCCCGCTCGCCGACAGTGCGCAGCGACGCGAGGTCGGAACCGGTATCCGGCTCGCTCAGACCCGCGGCGACGAACAGCTCGCCGCACGCGATCCGTGGCAGGAAGTGACTCAGAAGAAAGGGTGCGCCCAACTGCAGGATCAGCGGGCCGCACTGGTTCTCCGCCACCCAGTGCGCCGCCACCGGTGCCCCGGCGGCGAGGAGCTCTTCGTTCACCGCGAACCGCTCCCAGGGTTCACGCTCGCCGCCGCCGAAACGCCGCGGCCACGTCATGCCGATGAAGCCTGCCTCGCCGCAACGGCGGCTGAACTCCGGGGCGTGACCCTTCAGCCATGCGTCCACGGAGGGCTCCCAACGACCCGCGGCGCGTTCCCGGCGCAGGAAATCACGCACCTGCTCGCGAACCGTGCGGTCGTCCCGGTTCATCGGCGGTCTTCGCTCGCGCCGGCGATACCGAACTCGGCGAGCACCTCCTGGGTGTGCTCGCCCAGGCCGGGGGCCAGGCGCCGCGTGGCGACGGGGGTAGCCGAGAAGAAGAAGGGGCTTCTGACCTCGGTGAGGACGCCCTCGGTCGGGTGCTCGACCCGTCTGAACATCCCGACGTCGCGCAGATGGGGGTCGTCCTTCAGATCCGCGACCGTGTTCATCCGGCAAGCGGGAATGCTGGCGCTCCGGAACAACGCCAGCGACGCTGCCGTCGTCTTCGTGGCAACGGCATCGGCCACCATCGAGTACGCCTCGTCGATGTGCTCGGTACGGCTCGTGATCGAATCGAAGCGATCGCTTCCGACCAGGTCTTCCCGTCCGATCAGGCGGAAGAACGCCGCCCACTGGCGGTCGCTGTAGACCATCACGGAGATGTAGCCGTCCTGCGTCCGGTAAGGTCGCCGATGCCGCGAAGTCTGCCGGGGATAGACCGCAGGGCCGAGCGGCGGGTCGAACGTGTGGCCATACAGATGCTCGGCGGTCACGTTCGCCACCATGACTTCATACATCGGGACCTCGATCTCCTGGCCCATGCCGGTCCGCTCGCGGGCGAACAGCGCTGCGCTGATCGCCAGCGCAGCGGCCAGACCGCCGGTCTTGTCGCAGATCGCGCTCGCCACGTACTGCGGCTCGCCGGCCAGGTGCGCCTGGGACGCGGCCAGTCCGGACGCGCCCTGCACCACGTCGTCATAGGCCGCATCGTCGGAGTAGCAGCCGCCGCGGCCGAACCCGGTGGCCGTGCAATAGACGATTCGCGGATTCACGGCGCGCAACGCCTCATAGCCGAGGCCAAGCGAGCAGACCGCGCGCAGCCGCAGATTGTGCACGAAGACGTCAGCACCCCTCGCCAGCCGGAGCAGCGCTTCCTTACCGTCCCCGGTCTTCAGATCGAGCACGACGCTGCGCTTGTTGCGGTTCACGTTCAGGAAGATCGGAGACATGCCACGCCGCCTGGACGGCCCGGCGTAGCGCATGATGTCGCCTTCGGGGCTCTCGACCTTGATGACATTCGCTCCCATATCGGCGAGCTGCAGCGTGGCGAACGGCCCCAGGAGCACGCTCGTGAGGTCCAGAACCGTCACGCCGGCAAGCGGGCCGGCGGCCGGACCGGTCGCCGCTGGTTCCACCGCGTCGCTCCCGCTAGGCCACGGCCGTTTCCGGCTTGGCGAGCCACTTCTTGAGGCCGGCGTTGCCGCTTCGGGTGGCGATCATGCGCGAGACTCTGTAGATCATCACGGTATCGTTGTGCTGATTGATGACCTCGTGCTGATACGTGACCGCGCCACGCCCCTTTTCCGGATACTCCTTCTTTTCCACGAATGTGATCCGGACGCGGATCGTATCCCCCATCAGCACCGGCGCGATCGCGCGCGTCTCCTTGATGCCCAGGAAGATGAGGCCGGCGCCGCGGAAAAGACCGGATTGCGCCACCAGACCTTCGCAATACGAGATCGTCATGATGCCGGGAGCGACCCGTCGGCCGAACGGATACGCCGCCGCGTCGACGTCGCTCAGGAACAGACCTTCGTGGAGGCCGACGAACGTCGCGAACATCACGATATCCGTCTCGCCGATCGTTCGGCTGCCGGTGAGCAGCTCGAAATCCTTGTCGTAGTCCTCGAACCAGACCGTATTGTCCTTCTGACCCATCTATAACTCCTGGAGAACGGCGAAAAAAACGAGAACCCGGTGGCGTGATCGGCCCCGATCCCATGCCCTCGAGCCCGGATTCGAACTCAGGTCGCGGCCGAAGCCGCTGCCACGAGCTCCCTTACGGACGCCGAGCCTTCGAAAGCGCGGATCCGATCCTCTAGGGCGAACGCGTCCACACCCGCTCCCGCGGCATCGACGTTCGCCCGAAACTTCTTCCATAGTGCGTCCTGCGGCGCCGGGTTCGCCGCGCTGCCCAACGGCCCCTCACGCGTGGCGGACACGGTCCGCCCTCCTTGCAGCGTCACGACGAGGCGGCCGGAGAAGCTGTCCGGATACCGCGAGCCCGCATCGAGCTGGTAGCGGACACGCTCGGCGAGCGCGCGGATGTCCGCGCGTGCGATCGCGCACTCGTCGAAGGTCGAGAGATCCACTACGTCGCCGATCAGCGCGGCCGCCACGCACCATGGCAGGCTGAACTTCGCCTCGTACGGCGTTCGCGGGACGAGCTTGTCTGCAACCGGCTCACAGACGATCCGTGCCTGGTCGCGTGCAATGAAGCAGGTCACTTCCGCGATCTCCGGCGGCCGTAGCCCGTGTTCCGCCTTCAACGCCAGCGCGCAGTCCACGAAGGCATGGATGAAGTGGCACATCGGGTAGAACTTCGTGGCGATCGCGCGTGTCAGCCACTCGCGGCCGAGCCCGTCGGTTGCGCGATGGAGTCCGATCTCTTCCCCGGCCAGGAAGGTGTTGTACAGGCCGCGCGCGCCTTCGAAGACGAAGCACGGTCCGTCGGCACCGGCCCGCGCGAATTGAGCGGCCTGCATGCCGCACATCGCAGCCCATCCAGGGTGGAACCGCTTCATCGACGAACCGTCGCCGAGATACTCGAGCAGGCCGCAGGACATGCTGCCCGCGACGCCGAGCGCATGCGCCGTCTGGCTCGTCGTGAGCTTCATCAGCCGTGCCGCCACCGCCGCTGCGGCGAAGACGCCGCAGACCGACGTGGCGTGGAAGCCGCGACGCAGCAACGCGCCCGGCGCGACGAGACCCAGGCGGATCAGCACCTCGTAGCCGATGACGAGCGCCGGCAGGAGCTCGGCGGCGCTCGCATCCTCGCACTCTGCCGCGGCCATGCCGGCTGCCACGACGACGCCGCTCGGATGCATGGTCGCCTCGAACATGGTGTCGTCGAAGTCGTCCGAATGGATGGCGACGCCATTGGCGAGCGCGGCGTAGGCGGCCGGCAGCCGATCGCGGCGGCCCATCACGCCGCAGGGCCCTGCTCCGGCACCGCCGACCCCGTGCGCGATGCTGCGTGCAAAGCCGGTACGGCTTCCCGCGATCGCCAATCCGATCGCATCCGCCAGGCACATCCGGGATCGGTCGATGACATCGGCCGGTATCGCGTCGTTGGTGTATTCGGCGGCGAACGTGGCCAGCGTCCGCGCGATCGAAGTAGTTCTCTCCGGCACGTCAAGCATGGCTGGCCTCCATGCTGCCGGCGCTCTTCCAGGAAAGTGCCCGAGCGATGAGGCGGCTCACCAGCGCGTCGATCGCGACGGCGAGCACCAGGATGACGACCAGAGCCGCGAAGGTTCCGGCCGCGAAGAACTGATCCGAACTCGCCCGCAGCAGATAGCCGAGGCCCTTGCCGCCTGCCAGCATCTCCGCGACGATGACACCGGTGAACGCATACGGCAGGGAGATCTTCAGTCCGTTGGCGACCCACGTCAGCGCCGAGGGCGCGATCACGCGCAGCGCGAGCTGGATACGGCTCGCGCCCATCAGGCGCACCGCCTTGATCAGATCCTCCGGAACTTCCCGCACGCCGGAATAGGTGTTGTAGTAGACGAAGAAAAAGACGATGAACGAGGCGAACACTACGCGGAACTCGAATCCGATGCCGAACCACAGGATGAATAGCGGCGCCATCACGAGCTTCGGCAACGTATAGAGCGCGGTCATCGCCGGGCGCAGGAGATCACCCAAGGCAGCCCAGGACGCGAAGACGTAGCCCACGACGATGCCCGCCGCCGTGCCAATGGCGAACGAGACCACCGAGACCCATAGCGTCTGCCAGGCCGCGTCCAGGAGCGTGCCATCGAGGGTCCACTCGTAGAGCTGCGCGGCCACGGCGACGGGATCGCTGATGAACATCGGATCGATGACCGGGCCCGACAACCATTGCCAGAGCACGATGACGCCCGCGAAGAACACGGCCTGCCTGGCGATGAGGCGGCGGGCGGCAGGGTGCGTCGCTGCGGCAGTAGCGTCGGTCGTCATGACGGCGTTCCGGTGATCGCCTCAGTGTGCCGCGAGCGCGCTGCGCAACAGCCGTTCGATACAGGCATAGTCGGACGACTCGCGGACTTCCTCGAGCTTGCGCTCCTTGCCGAACGGAACGGTGACATCCTCGGCGATGCGCGCCGGCCTGTCCTTGAACAGGACGATGCGGTCGGCGAGCGCGACGCTCTCGGCGATGTCATGCGTCACGAACAGCACGCTGCGTCGATAGGCCCCCATGGTGGCGAGCAACTCCTTGTGCATGGTCTCTCGCAGCTGCGCGTCCAGGGCGGCGAAAGGCTCGTCCATCAGCAGCATCTTGGGGTCGTACGCGAGGCTGCGGGCCAGCAATGCCCGCCGCTTCATGCCGCCCGAGAGCTGCGCCGGATACAGATCGGCCGCATCCTGCAGATGGACCAGGCGCAGCATGGCGTCGACGCGGGCGCGAATCTGATCCGGCCTTACCCGCCGCATCTCGAGCGGCAGCGACACGTTGGCCCTGACTCGCCGCCAGGGAAGCAGCGTGTCCCCCTGAGTCATGTAGGCCACGCTGGTATTGGGCCCGTCCACCGTGCTGCCGCCAAAGACCACCCGCCCCCGGAGCGGCGCCAGGAACCCCGCGACGAGGTTCATCACCGTGGTCTTCCCGCAGCCGCTCGGCCCCAGCAACGCGACGAACTGGCCGTCCTCGACCGACAGGTTGAAGCCCTCCAGTATCGGGGGCGTCTCACGATAGCCGAAGGCGACGTCCTCGATGCAGAGCAGCGGCCGCGAAGGCGCCGCCGGGAGGTCCGGCGGACTCGGCGGCGGCTGCAAGGCATTCACCTCGCCGTCCTCGCGACCTGATCGACCGACTCGGTATAGGAGATCTTCTCGAAGTTGGCCTTCGGCGCGGATGCGCGGGCGAACGCCACCAGCTTTTCGAATCCGTCGGCCGAGATCGAAGTCGTGTCGAGCAGCGCCGATGCGGCCTCCCGAAGCGCCACTTGGTACAGATCGGGCGCCATCTTCGGGAAGAAGGCGCGACGCAGATCCTCGATCGCCTGCGGGTCGCCGTTGCGCAGCAGGTCCGTCGCCTCCTTGACCGCGTCGCGCAGCCGACGGGCGACATCCGGGTTGCGGTCCGCGAATGCACTCGAGATCAGCATGCCGTGGGAAGGAAAGCCCGCGTTCGCCCCGGCATCGCGAGGCACCGAGATCCATCGATGAGCCGACCCATCGACGATCGCCTGCTCCACGGGACCGGAGCTCCAGCTCGCGGCATCCCACTTGCCGTTCTTCACGCCGGCTGCCATCGCCGTGGGGTCGAACATCTCGTAGGTCGTCCCGAAGTCCTCGACCTTCATGCCTGCGGAATCGAGCACCAGCGCGAGCGTCGCATAGCCGGTCGTCCCTCTCGGCGGGCGAGCCATGCTCACGCCCTTGAGGGCGGCAAGACGCTGCGCGAGAGGCGAATCGGGAGCGACGCCCTTCGCGGCGGCAGCAGACTTCGCGAGCACGAGCGTCATCTGCGGGCGCGAGTAGGCTGCAACCGCGCGCAACTTCGCGCCTTGTGCCGTGGCAGCGAGCATGTTGGTGAAGCCGTGCGAGCAAGCGTCGATGCGCTCCGCGACGATCGAATTGATGCAGTTGTTCGGCGTCGCACTGAAGTCCGACCACTCGGCGACCAGCCCGTGCTTGCTCATGATGTCGGCGCGGGCCTGCAGCAGAAGGCCGACGGCCAGAGACAACGACCCTGCGCTCGCATGTCCGATCCGCACGGTTGTCGGTGACTGTGCGAATGCCTGCGGCGCCACGGCCATCGAAAACGCGGCGAGCACGCTCGCCAGCAACGTACCTGTCTTCATGACTGTCTCCATTTGACGCGGCTCTGCCGCCCTTGCCTGCCACCTCTGTCATGCCGGGGCAGTTTGGGTGTCTCCCTCTCGATTGTCAATACCCAAATATTATTGTCTTAGGACAATGATCGATTATCGTCATGAGTTTGTCTATGTACAATCTACCTGACCAAAACGAGGCGCCATGTCGCAAGCCATCAGACCAGTTCCCGCCGTCAAACGGGCCATCGACATCCTGGATCATCTGGCTCGAAGCGACGAGCCGCAGAGCCTGTCGCAGATAGCACGCACGGTCGGCATCATTCCGAGCAGTTGCCTGCACATCCTGCGCGAGCTCGCGGCCGGCCACCTGGTCCGGTTCGACCAGGAGCGCAAGGTCTACTCGCTCGGTTGGGGTGTGCTCGACCTCGCGCGCGGCTTGGAGGCTCGCGATCCGTTCGCGAAGGTGGCTCAACCGCATATCTCCCGTATCGCACACGCACACCACGCGGTGGCGACGGCCAACGTGTTCGACGGCAAGGCTCATATCGTCGTCGTCGCTCGGAGCGACGTCACGGACCGCGTCCCCATCCACTTGCCGGTGGGCTTGCGTGTTCCGTTTCTTTCGAGCGCGACCGGTCGCGTGCTGGCCGCCTTCAACCTCTATCCGGAGGACCGGCTGCGCAAGGGATTCGCCGAGCTGAGCTGGCAGCGACCGATCTCGTTTCGCCGTTGGAAGCAGGAACTCGCGGACGCTCGCGTCAACGGATACGCGATCGATGAAGGACTGTATCGGCGCGGTATCACCGTTGTCGCGGCACCGGTCTTCTACGGCAACCGGGTCGAGAAATTCATCGGCGCTTCCATGCTCTCGGAGCAGGTCAACGGCAAGGCGCTGCGCACTCTGGCGGAGGAAGTGAAGCTCGTTGGCCAGGAAATCGGCCGCGAAATGCTCGGCAGGTAGCGGGCCGCAACGGCCTGGCACCGATCCAGCCGCACCGACCCTGCCGCACCGGCCCGGCCGCCGGACCACCGCCGATCTCGCTGGCGGCCTGGTGTCCTGCTCTCTTCCAAATATGGATATTTACAGATATTCTGTTGTCTATCATTATAAGCGACAGGAGACGACATGTTCAGATGGAATCTTCTCCGGCGACTCTCCACTCCCGCCCGCATGCTGTGTCTCGCCGCAGCCATGGCCTGGGGCTCCGCCGCACCGGCGCAGGAGACGTCCGGAACGGCATCGGTCGTACGCATCGGTCATGCGACAACCGGTTCGATGAACCAGTCGGCAGGCCTTCTGCTCGAGGCGCGATCCGACCTTCTGAAAAAGCGTGGACTGACGGTTGCATGGTCGGATTTCAGCGCCAATCCGAACAACTGCATCTCCGCGCTGATCGCCGGTCATGTGGATGTCTGCACGCACGGCTTCGCCAACATGACAATGGCCAACGCGCGCGGAGCCAAGCTGCGTGCGCTCGCCGCCTACTCCCGGCCGCAGATCAGCATCCTGGTATCGAAGAAGGCGGCGGCCCAGCGGGGGTTGGATCCTTCGGCCCCGCTCGCGACCCGAGTCGCCGCCCTGAAAGGGCTCAGCATCGCCCGCCCACCCAGGGGCACGACGGGCTACACGACACTGATCCTGCTGCTCGCCTCAGCGGGGCTGAAGATAGAGCACTTCGGGGTCAGTCACGAGTTGACCGACCCTACCGCGATGGCTGCCGGTCTCAAGCACGAGCGCTGGGAGGCCGCTGCATGGAGTTCTGGCCCGATCGAGCAGGCTCTGGTCGACGGCTCGGCGCATCTCTGGATCACTCTGCCGCGGGATGCCGTGACAGTATCGGCCTTTCCGACGCACGGCCTCGTCGCGTCCGATGAGTTCGCCAACCGGCATCCGCAAGCGGTCCGGATGCTTCACGACGCTGTCGACGAATCGATCAGACTGCTCAAGGATCGGCAAAGCGGTGCCGTCGACGACCTGCAACGCCGGTTCTTCCCGAAGATGGATCCGGCGCTGTTCCGCGAGTCGATTCACCAGGCTCTCGATGCCCTGACACCTGACGCTTCGATCTCTTCCGACGGCTTCGAACGACTGCGGAGATTCACGGCGGCAGGGGCTACAGGCGGTTCGTTCGATGCCATCAGCTACCAGGCATCGGTCGATCCCATCGCGCGACGGGATCGATGAGGCCACCAGCGGCACCCATGCCATGATCACTGTGGACGATTGCGAGTGGCATCCGCACTCGCCCCCGGACAGGGCCTGGACCGAGACCCTCTACCTCGCCTTTGCGGTTCCTGAACGGGCCATCTTCGGAAACGCCTACGTGCTGGCGCGCCCCGATGCCGGCGTGGCGATCAGCACGGTCAGTGTGAGCCGCGGCTTGTGTCACCGCCCTTACGAAGTGGCCTTCTGCGATGCGCAGATGCATCTTCCCTGCCCGCCTTCGTTCCGCGAGTTCCGGTTGGCCAACGGACTGGACGTGCTCGCGCGCTCACCCGGCAGCTACCGCGTATCGTATCAAGGCACCCTGCCGGGCTGTACCTTCGACCTCGACTTCGAGAGCATCCACGAGCCCTTCGATCCGCACGACGCCGAACCGCATGCAATGGCGACAGCCGACGTCCGCATGGGGCCGGAGTGGATGAGCGGGCACTGGGAAGCCAAAGGCAGGATTGCGGGACGGCTCTTCCTGCACGGAGAGGAATACCCGGTCGACTGCTACGGGGCCATGAACCGCAGCTGGGGACCTAGACCGGAAATCGGCCGGCGTGCGGTCGCCTGGATCTCCTTGAACTTCGATGCCACTCTGGCCTTCCACGTGGCGAGCCTCGTCAGGATGGAAGGTGCCACGCTGGTCTACGGGGAGCTCGCATTCGGATTCGTTGCAGACAACGGACGTATTTTCCGACTGACGAGCGCCGAGGTCTGCGCGACCCACCGAGAGTTGATGCCCGACCAGGCCAGCATCGTACTCTGCGACGAGCGACGGCGGTGCTGGCGAATCCACGCACGAGCCATCGGCGGCCATCCGGCCTACAACTTCAATCCTTGCCACGCGTCGTTCCGTGCGCTGATGCAGCTTCGTCTCGGTGACACGGCTGGATGGGGCGTCGTCGCCAATATCTTCGGATTGGACTACCTCAGCCGCCACTGCGCCCTTTCTTCGAGCGCAGCAGCCCTCGGGTAGATCCAGCATTCATGCAGACGCGATTCGCGCAGCTGGACGATCCGCCGGACTCGCTGATCCGAGCATTTTCCGCAGGATATCCCGTCGAGCGGGAAGTCGACCGGTTATTGATGCGCAAGCTGCAGCGTCGCCGCGAGCCCGCGTACCGACGCGTAAGCCTTTCGGAACTCGGTGATCGGCTCCGCGCTCTGCTCGAATCCCACGTCGGCTGCGCCGTACAGGTCAGCGACCTGGCATGGCTGTCCGGAGGCGCGTCCAAGATACAGGTGGTATTCACGCTGAACTGGCGCGAATCGGACCGAACGTGCATGCGGCGACTCGTGCTCAGGATGGATCCCTCGGAATCGCTGAACACGACGAGCCGGCTGCGTGAGCTCGAACTGATCAGTGCCGTCGAAGGCGTCGTCCCGGTGCCGCGGATCTTCTGCATCGACGAGGACGGGCGATACTTTCCGGAGCCAGCTCTCGTCTATTCGTATGTACGAGGCGTGACGCGCCCGAGCGCCGCTTCGACGGGCAGGATCAGCGGGCTGGGCACGGTGTTCGACGATCCGCTGCGCGGTCGGCTGGCGGCACAGTTCGTCGACCATCTCGCGATGATCCACACGCTCGACGTTTCGGCCCGGACGTTCCGCAGCATGGACTTGCCGCGCATCGGCTCCAACGAGTGTGCCTTGTGGCAACTCAATCGCGCTCGGCGGGTCTGGGATGAGGATCGGTGCGAAGACCTGCCGCTGCTGGACGTCGCGGCACTATGGCTGCAAGAGAATGCGCCTCCGATGGACCGCTCGGGCGTCGTGCACGGCGACTACCGCAGCGGCAACTTCCTGTTCGATGAAGGCAGTGCGCTCATCACCGCCTGGCTGGACTGGGAACGGGGACTGATCGGTGACCGTCATCGTGATCTGGCATGGACGTGTCAGCGAAGCCTCGGCCGTCCGGACGCGACGGGCCGGTTCCTCGTCAGCGGCCTCGTACCGGAAGCGGAGTTCTGGGATACCTACGAGGCGGCCTCCGGACTATCGGTGGATCCGGTCCGTTTGCACTATTACGGCGTCCTCAACTGCTATCAGCGCATCGTCACCATCGCAGGCTCGGCACGCCGGATCGTAAGGCTCGCGAAATCGCATCAGGACATCCTGCTTGCCAGCATCCAGCGACTGGTGCCTGAGCTGTGTCGAGAAATGGTCCGATTGCTCCAGAAGGCGCTTTGATGGAGGGACGGCTCGAAGAAATGCTGCGCGCGGCGATGAACTCGCTGGTCTGCACCGTCAAGCCCGCCATCGACGAGGCAGATCCACTCGCTTGCGAGCAGCTGGACCTGATCGTCGAGGGCCTGGAATTCGTGCAACGGCGCATCAATGGCTACGCCGCGTTCGAATCCGGGAGGCTGCAGATACAGACGCGTCTGGCCAGGGCATTGGCGCTCCTGAGCTTGCCGGTCGCGCCGCCAACCTCCGAGCTCTCGAGAGTCCTGGCCGCCCTGGACTCCGCGCCTCGACTCCCCACGGAGATCCGAAGCGCGTCGGACGCGCTGGCGAGTGCAGTGACCGAGCTCCTGCATCATCTGAAGGACAGCAACGACGCATGCCTGACTCGCGCGGGACAGCTCGTTCTGGAGCACGGCGCGTCGCTGGCAGCCTGGGAGTCGGCCTGGTATGGCGCATCCCCATCCCTCGCCGGCGACGCCGCGGCATCGCCGGATCCCGCCTATCGGACCGGCCCGGCTTCATGATGGCAGCCGAGCCCGATCGCTGCAGGCTGTCCTTCAGCCCGTTCGTTCGCCGCCGCGACACACACGATCGAGCGGCCGCGCCCTTCCAATTATGAATATTTACAGATATTCTGTTGTCTATCATGAATCGATCTTCATTCGCCGATCTTCACCTCGCCTCGACGCTCTACGCCCGCCTGGCGGTAATTCACACGAACCTGCAGCGGATCGTGCGCAGCGCGCTGGCGGCGAAGCGCACGCCGATGGGCTCCAACGAGATTGCCGTGCTGGAATCGCTGACGCGCCGTTCCGCGATGTCGCTGGCATCGATCGCCGCTGCGCTGTCGGTGACCCGGGCGGTCGCGCAGCAGATCGTCCGGCGGCTCGTCGCTGCCGGCTACGTGGAGCCGGTCGAAACCGGTAGCGACCGGCGTGCCAAGAACTGGGCGATCTCGGCAGCCGGTGTCTCGTTCCTCGGCGAACTGCACCAGGAGCTGGATCGCCTCTCGACATCGGGACCGGTTAGCCCTTCGCTGCAGGATGCCGATCGGCTCGCCCCCGGGCTGGTGGACCTGTCGGCGGCGCTGTTCGCCGAGCCGGAAATCGAGCCTAGCCGCTTGACCGCCGTGTCTCGGACGACAGTGGGGTGGATCGGA
>JBFWQR010000103.1:0-28935 GCA_050249335.1 Lautropia sp. | reverse complement strand
CGTGGCCGCGGCCGCATCGTCGATGCAGACCAGGATGGCGACCGCTTCGTGCGCGCCCGCGGCATGCAGCACGTCCATCCGCGTCCCGTCGCCGTACCAGACCTTGAAGCCGAACTCCTCGGCATCGCGGGCCACTTGCGGGTTGCTGTCGATGATCGCGATCCGCGCCCCCATCGACAGCAGATGCTGGCTGACGATCTGGCCGACCCGCCCGAAACCGATGATCAGCACCTGGCCGGTGACCCCCTCCGGCGCGTCGACCCCGTCGGTCGAGGCCACTGCCGCCGGCGCGAAGCGCTGGTGCAGCAGCACGACCAGCGGCGTGATCGCCATCGACAGCACGACGATCGCGGTCATGTTGGCATTGACGACCGGGTCGATGACCCCGGCGGCCAGCGCTGCAGCGAACAACACGAAGGCGAACTCGCCGCCCTGGGCCATCAGCACCGCCCGGTCGATCGCGTCGGCATGCGAGCTCTTCGCGAGCCGCGCGACGACGTAGATGCAGGCCGCCTTGGTGGCCATCAGCGCCACCACGCCGGCGGCGATCAACGGCCAGTTGCGTCCGACCGTGGCCAGGTCGAGCGCCATCCCGACGCCGAGGAAGAAGAGCCCGAGCAGCAGGCCGCGGAACGGTTCGACGTCGGCCTCGAGCTGATGACGGAAGGTCGATTCCGAAAGCAGCACGCCGGCGAGGAAGGCCCCCATCGCCATCGACAGGCCGCCGGCCTGCATCAGCAGCGCGGCCCCCAGGACGACCAGCAGGGCCGCGGCCGTCATCACCTCGCGGGCGCGGGCATTGGCGAGGACGCGAAACAGCGGATTCAGCAGCCAGATGCCGGCCGCGACCAGCGCGCCGAGCGACGCCGCCGCGAGGCCGATCGTCGCCCAGCGCGAACCGCCCTCCGTGCCCGCGGCCGCCGACCCGGTCGACCCGACCTCCGGCGCGAGCACGGCGACGACCGCCAGCAGCGGCACGATCAGCAGGTCCTCGAAGAGCAGGATCGCGACGATCCTCTGCCCGCGCGGCGCGGCGAGGTCGCCGCGCTCGCCGAGCAGCTGCATCACGATCGCGGTCGAGGTCAGCACGAAGCCCATCGCGCTGACGAAGGACACCGGCCAGGAGAAGCCGAACAGCACGCCGACCACCGTCAGCAGCGCACCGCAGACCAGGCACTGCAGGCTGCCTAGGCCGAAGATCTGCCGCCGCAGCCCCCACAGGTGCGATGGCCGCATCTCCAGGCCGATCACGAACAGGAACATCACGACACCGAGCTCGGCGGTGTGCAGGATCGCCTGCGGATCCTGGAACCAGCCGAACCCGAACGGCCCGATCGCGAGGCCGGCGGCCAGGTAGCCGAGCACCGAACCGAGGCCGATGCGCTTGAAGATCGGCACCGCGACGACCGCCGCGCCGAGCAGCATCACGACCGGCAGCAGATTGCCACCAGCACCGGCTTCAGCCGCCATGTCCGCTCATTCCCAGGCCGCTCCCGATCACCATCGCCAAATGCATCGCTTCGCTCCCGTCCTGTCGATCCGTTTCGTCGCCGCGCCCTGGCTCGCTTCGTCGTGCAGCCGCCGTTGATCAGGATCGTCTGTCCCGTGATCGAACAGCCATCGGTGACCAGGTGGCGAACGAAGGGTACGACATCCTCGGGCTGCTCATGGTTTGGACTGCCTGAGTCGCGAGTCCGGAGTCGCCAGTCTATTGGGCGAGAATAGTGCGATAAATCATCAATCTTTCCATTGACTATTCGTTTTCAATGAACAATCAAGGCTGTCGGCCTGATCCGTATGGACCGTATCGATCACCTTCGTATCTTCACGCGCGTCGCGGCCTGCCGCAGCTTCGTCCAGGCGGCCGACCAGCTCCGCCTGCCGCGGGCCTCGGTCACCACGGCCATCCAGTTGCTCGAGACGCGGCTGGGCACCCGCCTGCTGAACCGGACGACCCGGCGCGTCGGACTGACCCAGGATGGCGAAGCGCTGCTCGAGCGCGCCCAGGGACTGCTCGCCGACCTGGACGAACTGGAACACGCTTTCCGTCCGGCTGCCGGCGCGCTGACCGGCCGGATCCGGGTCGACCTGCCGAGCCGGATCGCCCGCTGCGTCGTCGCGCCGGCGTTACCGGCGTTTCTCGACCGCCATCCGGGCCTCGCGATCGAGATCGGCTCCACCGACCGGGTCATCGACCTGATCCGGGAAGGCGTCGACTGCGCCCTGCGGGTCGGCACGCTCGCCCCGAGCAGCCTGGTGGCGCGGCTGATCGGCATGATGGTCCTGATCAACTGCGCGAGTCCGGCCTATCTGTCGCGCTGCGGCACGCCCCGGGTGCCGGCTGATCTCCTGCCGGATGCCGATCCCGCACCGATGCCGGTGCACGTGGTGTATCCGCATCGCCGCCATCTGTCGCGACGGCTGCAGGCCTTTATCGGCTGGCTCGAATCGGTGATGGCACCGTACCTGTCGGCACCGCAGTTTCCGGCCGTTGAACCCGTCAGGCGCTGAATCCGCCCGGCTTGCCGCCGTCGGTCGCGATCAGTACGAGGCGGCGGCCCTCGATCAGTGCGCTGCCGTCACCGAACCGAGCGGCACCTGTCGGCTGGCAACCGGCGGCACCGAGCGTTCGAGGAAGGCGCTGAGCGTCTCGCGCTTCATCCGCTGCGCGCATTCGTGGCCGGCCTCGCGCAGTTCGTCGTGCAGCAGCCGGGCATTGTCGGCGAGCAGCGCATCGAGCGATGCCCGGTCGGAGTCGGGGTCGCGGACGCTGCGGCACTTGCCGCTCGCGAGCACGCGGCCGCTGCGGGTATCGATCAGGCTGACGCGCGCCGAGTAGACGACGTAGAGCGCTTCGGCGTTCTTCCGATACGGCCGGAAGTCCCAGTTGATCGTCTTGATGTCGAGCAGCAGATCGGCGCGCTCGGGCGAGGCGGCCCGCATCCGGTTGGTTTCCATCAGCGACGCGGCCAGATCCTCCGACAGGATCGCAGCCGGATCCTGGAGCGCGTACTGCTCGACCAGCTGGTTGCCCGACCGCATCATCGCGACGACACCGAAAACGCCGTAGTTGCGGCGTTCTGGCGTATCGGCGTAGAAGCTCGGCGTCGAACCGATCCGGACCGCGAGCGAGCGTTCGCGCAGGGACGGGTTCGGCTGATCGGAGACCAGCCGGGTCGATGCGCAGCCGCCGAGCAACACCCCGAGCAACAGCAGCAACAGCACGGTCAACCGAATATCGGCGCAGGCGCCGCTGATCGCCGACGACGTGGCGCTGTTACTACGGTTTCGGATCGGATCGGTTTCCATAGCCGGACTGCCTGTTGCTTTCCGTTCCAAACACTCAGATCAGGTGCTCGAACAGCGCTGCCGACGCAACCAGCATGCCTGCGCCCGCAGCTGCCAGTGCGTAGCGTTTCATCCGGGCATCGGTTCGAGCGAGGAAGCCATCGGCCAATTGGATGTAAAGAAATCCGACAAATAGCGCGATGGCACTTTCCCGATCGAGCGGTGTGCCGAACAGCCAGCCACCGAGCGCGAAACCGAGCGTCACCGCGAACGACGCGACGACGTCGCGGACGGCCTCGCGATGCGAAATGAGCGGAACGTGGAGACCGAAGACCCTCATGGCATGACGATTCGTGACGAAATGTCCGGCTGCCATGCTGTTCTCCTGGGTTCGGTCCGGAAAGCCACGGCTGACGACTGCCGGCGTCGGCGTGACGAGCGGTTGCCGGGCCGCTCGTCGTCCGATAGCAGCGCCGCCGGCTCACCCGCGAATCACTGGGGAACCATCGCGGGAATCCGCGATGAATCACCGATGAGGCGCCGGGGGATCACCGGCGACTGCCCGGTCGCGACGCGGTCGCTACCGGACGGTCGTCTGCCACTTGTCCGTTGGTCGGCGCCGCCGGTCGGTCGGTTCAACCCGCCGAGCCGGCGCCGGCGCACAGTGCGCGGGATCCAGGAGTACCCGCCATGCCAGCCGCCAGCTTGATGCGACTCGCCAGCTCGAGCTTTTCGTTGAAGACCGCCCGCAGCCGCGCGATCCAGTCGGCCGCGCGCGGCGTTGCCGTGGAACGCGGCGTACGTCCGCGCCGGGCGATTCGCGCCGCGCTGGCGCAGACGATGCGGGCTGGCCGCGGCCTGCCGATCGTCGGCTGAGCCTCCCGGCCGAGCCCGCCGGCTGAACTTCCGGGCTGAACTTCCCGGCCGGGGCTTTCCGGCCGGGCTTCGCTGAGCCGCGCCCCGGCCGGCGTGATCAGGTCGTGATCACGACCTTGCCGATCACCTTCCGGTTCATCATGTCGGCGATCGCCCGCGCGCCTTCGGCGAGCGGATAGCGCGCCGAGATGTGCGGCCGCAGTTCGCCGGCCGCGACCCGCTGCAGCAGTTCCGCGAGGTCGGTGCCGAAGCGGCGCGGTTCATTGCTGACGTAGCCGCCCCAGAACACCCCGACGATCGATGCGCCCTTGAGCAGCGGCAGATTCAGCGGCAGCCTGGGGATCTCGCCGTTGGCGAAGCCGACCACCAGATAACGGCCGCGCCAGGCGATCGAGCGGAACGCCGGTTCGGCATACTGGCCGCCGACCGGATCGAAGATGACGTCCGGGCCGCGGCCGTCGGTGGTTGCTTTGATCCGCTCGCGCAGGTCCTCGGTCGCGTAGTTGATGGTCGCGTCGGCGCCGTGCTCGCGGCATGCGGCGAGCTTCTCTTCGGTCGACGCCGCGGCGATGACGCGCGCGCCGAGCGCCTTGCCGATCTCGATCGCCGCCAGGCCGACACCGCCGGCGGCGCCGAGTACCAGCAGCGTTTCGCCGGACGCCAGCGCGGCACGGTCCTTCAAGGCGTGCCACGAAGTGCCGTAGGTCAGCACCAGCGCGGCCGCGGTATCGAACGGCAGCGCGTCGGGCATTTTGATCAGCCGGTTGGCCGAGACCGCGACCCGCTCGGCGAACGCGCCGTGACCGGTCGACGCGATCACCCGGTCGCCGACCGCGAAGCCGGTGACGTCGGGAGCGACCGCCGAGACCACGCCGGCCAGTTCGGCACCCGGCGCGAACGGCAACGGCGGCTTGAACTGGTACTTGTTCTGGATGATCAGCACGTCCGGGAAGTTGACGCCGGCGGCCTTCATGTCGACGATCACCTCGCCAGCCCCGGGAACCGGATCGGCGACGTCCTGGTAGACCAGCGTCTCCGGCAGTCCGTATTGTTTGCAGAGCAGGGCCTTCATCGCGTTCCTCCCGGTGGTGCTGCGGCGTCGGTGCGATGGTATTGCAACTGCTCGATGGCGAAGTCGATGAATGCCCGCACCTTCGGCGTCAGGTACATCCGGCTGGAGTAGGTTGCATGGAGCGTGATCGCGATCGGGCCGTGCGCCGGCAACAACGGCTGCAACCGCCCGCTGGCGAGATCGTCGTCGACCAGCCATTCGGGCAGGAAGGCGGCGCCAATGCCGGCGTGTGCTGCATGCCAGCTGAGATTGGTGTCGTCCGAGCGCAGCACCGGCTGGACCCGGACCGCCACCGTGGCGCCGCCGAGCCCGGTCAGCGGCAGCTCGGTGAAGCTCGGCAGGTAGGACGGCAGGATCGCCGGGATGCCGGCCAGGTCAGACACATTCGGCCGCGGCGCGGCTGCCGGGCTCGCGCCCGGAGCCGGGCCGGCAGCGCCGGGCCGGGCCGCCCACCAGCGCGCCAGCAGCGCGGGGCTCGCGACCGAATGGAAACGGACCGGGCAGATCGGCCGGACGATCAGGGAAGGCGACGGCTCGTTGGTGCCGCGCAGCGCCAGGTCGAAGCCGCCGGCGGCCAGGTCGACGCGCTCATTGGTCAGCGCCAGTTCCAGCGTCACCTCGGGATGGCGGGCGCGGAACTGCGCCAGCAGCGCCGCGATGCGCGCGGTCGCGAACCAGACCGGCGCGGTGATCCGCAGCAGCCCGTGCGGCCGGCCGAGTCCTTCCGAGAGCTGCGCCGCGGCGCCATCGAGGGTATCGAGCGCGTCGCGGCAGCGGGCGTAATAGAGTGCACCCGCCTCGGTCAGGCTGACATGCCGGCTGCTGCGGTTGAGCAGCCGCGCGCGCAACTCGCGCTCGAGGTGGGCGACGTGTTTGCTGGCCATCGCCAGCGAGATGCCGGCGCGAGCCGCGGCGGCGGTGAAGCTGCCGGCTTCGGCCACATGACGAAAGACCTGAAGGCTGAGCAGGGTATCCATGGTTTCTCAATGAGAAAGCAACTGTCAATAAAGCAGATCTAGATATCCTATTAGGAGATCGATATCTTGCTCTCATGTCGACCGACGCTCAATCGATGAATCTCACACAGACGCCGCGCCAGCCGGCGATCTTCCTGCCGCACGGCGGCGGGCCGTGCTTCTTCATGGACTGGCCGCCCGGCCGCAATCCGTGGGAGCGGATGGGCACCTTCCTGCGCGGCCTGATGGCGACGCTGCCGGCGCGGCCGCGCGCGATCCTGGTGGTCTCGGCGCATTGGGAGGCAGCGGCGTTCACCGTCAACAGCGGCGCCGCACCGGGCCTGCTCTACGATTACTACGGCTTTCCAGAACATACCTATCGCCTCAGCTACCCGGCACCGGGTGCCCCGGAACTGGCTGCGAAGGTGGCGGCGATGCTTGCCGCCGCCGGGTTGCCGGCTGCCCAGGATGCCGACCGCGGCTACGACCACGGCGTGTTCGTGCCGTTCCTGCTGATCGACCCCGAAGCGACGATTCCGGTGCTGCAGCTGTCGCTGCAGCGTGGGCTCGATCCGGCGCGGCACCTGGCCGTCGGCCGAGCGCTGGCGCCCCTGCGCGACGACGGCGTGCTGATCGTCGGCAGCGGCATGAGCTATCACAATCTGCGCGGCTTCGGTCCTGCGTTCGCCGCGGCGTCGCAGGCGTTCGACCGCTGGCTGAGCGACGCGGTCTGCGCGCCCGGTGCCGCCGAGCGTGACGCCGCGCTGGCCGCCTGGGGCAGCGCCCCGCAGGCGCACGTCTGTCATCCGCGCGAGGAACATCTGCTGCCGCTGATGGTCACCGCCGGCGCCGCCGGTGCCGACCGCGGCCGCAAAATCTTCGAGGACCGGATTCCCGACGTTACGGTGTCCGCCTACCGCTTCGGCTGAGCGCTGCTGGCGCTCGCACGGCCCTCCGCATTTAGTCCACGTTCTTCAGTCCACGTTCAATTCGATCCCATCCACGTTTCCTTCGACCGTTCCCAGGAGTCTTTTCAGCATGGCTATCGCTTCGTCCCCGACCCCGACCGCAAACGCAACCCGGACCACGACCCCGGCGCTGGAATCGACCTGGGTGTCCCGGCTGCTGTCGCTGCTGCGCATCACGACCGCCTTCACGTTCGTCCAGCACGGCTCGGCCAAGCTGCTCGGCTTCCCGAAAGTCGCGATGTTCGAGAATCTGCAGCTGTTCTCGCTGTTCGGCCTCGCCGGCATCCTCGAGCTGGTCGGTGGTGCGCTGCTGCTGATCGGGCTGTTCACCCGGCCGGTCGCGTTCGTGCTGTCGGGCTTGATGGCGGCAGCCTACTTCATCGCGCATTCGGAGCCGTTCTTCTCGCCGATGCTGAGCGGCGGCGAAGCCGCGTACCTGTTCTGCTTCATCTTCCTGTTCCTGGCCGCCGCCGGTGCCGGTCCGTGGAGCGTCGACGCGCTGCGTCGCCGCCGCTGATGTCATCGCTGCCGATGTCGCCGCCGATGCCGCTGCCGCCGATGTCGCCGCAACAGCATCCGGCCGGCCGCCTTCGCACCGGCGGGATCTATTCGTTCGAAGGCTTGACGCCGGTCGTCGAGCCGACCGCCTGGGTCCACGAAACCGCGGTACTGATCGGCGACGTCATCGTCGAAGCCGGCTGCTACGTCGGCCCCGGCGCGGTGATGCGCGGCGATTTCGGCCGCATCGTGCTCAAGCGCGGCGCCAACCTGCAGGACAACTGCGTCGTCCATTCGCGGCCCGACATCGACTGCGTGATGGAGGAGGACAGCCACATCGGTCACGGCGCGATCATCCATGCCTGCCACGTCGGCCGCGACACGCTGGTCGGGATGAACGCGGTGGTGATGGATCTGGCGCGCGTCGGCGAGCAGGCGATCGTCGCGGCGATGTCGTTCGTCAAGATCGGCGCCGTGATCGCGCCGCGGACGCTGGTCGCCGGCATTCCGGCGCGCGAGGTGCGGCCGCTGACGCCGGCCGATCTCGAAGGCAAGCAGTCGGGCACCCGGATGTATCGGGAGCTCGCCCAGCGCTGCCACGCCGGCCTGCGTGCCGCCGAGCCGCTGACCGCGATCGAAACGGACCGCAAGCGCAGCGACTGGTCGGGCTACCCGTACTGACCTGCTCCAATCCACCCGACGTCCAGCGCCACGGGTTCTGCAGCGCGGCTCCGCTCAGCGTAGCGGCTTGACGACGTCGACGAGGTCGCGGAGCGCGACGGCTTCAATCTGCCCGGACATGGGGAACGTCGCCTCGCCGGCGTGAATGACATGGAGCCGATTCAGATCGAGATCGGCCATTGCATCTCGAAGAACCGCTTCGCATCGATCAACTCGATGAGTAGGTGAAGCTCCGAGCAGCGAGCGGCAGTCTCGGCTGCGCCCTTCTGAAAATTCGACGATGACACGAATACGCCGCGTGTATATCCCCCGAGGATCAACGCCCCCAGAAAGGCGCGAATCCGTTCGATCTTGATCGATGACGAATATCGCTGTCGCCCGGGCGTTTCTGGGCCAGCAGGGCTGAGCGCTGCTCAACCGCCCACCGGCACCACCAGCCAGCCGTCCTCGATCCGGGCGACCCGGGCATCGATCAGCGCGGCCAGCACTTCGCGGGTCAGCGTCGCGATGTCCTTGCCGAAGTAGCGGTCGTTGATCCGCTGCACCAGCGAGAGGCCGCCCCAGCTGGTCTCGAGATTCCTCAGGCCGATTCGCTGCTGGTCGAGCAGCATGAACGACAGCGCGACCTTCAGGCCCAGCTGCGCATGGCGCTCTGGCCTGGCCTGGAGGTAGGCGAGCCGCTCGCGCGCTCGTGCCAGCGCGGCGGCGACGTCGCCGAACATCGGTCCATGGCCGGGGATCACCACCGCGACATCGAGCGCGGCGATGCAATCGAGCGTCGCTGCCTGCGCCGCGAAGCCGGGCAATCCGAAGAACTCCGGAAAGACGATGCCGAAGCCGTGCTCCCAGAGCGCGTCGGCCGACAGCAGGATCCGGTGCTCCGGCTGGTAGAGCAGCAGCGAGTCCATGTCGTGGCCCGGCGAGCCGATCGCCTGCCACGCGAGGTCGCCGAAGTGGAGCACGTCGCCGGCCGCATAGTCGTCGCTCGCATCGAAACGGTCGCAGGCCTGGCCGAGCGTCGCGTACATCAGCCGCTGGTCGTCCCAGGCGCGGACCGCGTCACGCATGCCGGCCGGGATCGTTACCCGGCAGCCGTAGCGCGCCTGCAGCGCGGCATTGCCGCCGACATGGTCCGAATGGGTGTGGGTGTTGATGATCCGATCGAGCCGCTCGCCGCCGAGCTGCCGCTCGACCAGCGCCAGCGTCAGCTCGCGCCGCGTGCAGTAGCCGGAATCGACCAGCACGTTGCCCTCGGCGCCGCGCGCCAGCAGGTGGTTCGACGACAGCCAGTCGCGTTCGATGAACGCGAGCGACGGCGGCAGGCGGACCGGCGCGTTGGATGGAGCGCGTGCGGCGCGCGGCGAGGGCGTCGCAGGCGTCGCGGGTGGAGCAGGCGTCGCAGGGGGCAAGGGCGGCGCAGGGGGCAAGGGCGGCGCAGGGGGCGAGGGCGCGGCAGGTGGCCGGGGCGCGGACATCGGGTCGTGGCCGGGTTGGACCGGGCCCGCGGAGAACCGGTCAGAGCACCGCGACCGCGACCGTCACGCGGTTACGGCCGGCGCCCTTGCTCGCATAGAGCGCACGGTCGCTGACATCGATCAGGCCGTCGGGGTCGGTCGCGTGCTCGGGGAACGCGGCGACGCCGATCGACACGGTGACCCGCTGGCCGCCGACGATCTCGATCTGCTCGTTGACCTTGCGGCGGACGTCGTCGGCGCGGCGGCGCGCGGCCGCGCCGTTGGAGCCCGGCATCAGGATCAGGAATTCTTCGCCGCCCCAGCGGCAGACGATGTCGCCGGCGCGCGCGTTGTGCGTCAGCACCTCCGAGACCATCCGCAGCACCCGGTCGCCGGCCTCGTGGCCGAAGCGATCATTGATCCGCTTGAAATGGTCGATGTCGACCATCTGCAGCGCCAGCGGCTGGCGCGAGCGGTTGGCGCGCTCGAACTCGATCGCGAGCTGCTCGTTGAAGTAGCGGCGGTTGAACAGGTTGG
The DNA here is from genome assembly GCA_050249335.1 of Lautropia sp. Taxonomy (GTDB): domain Bacteria; phylum Pseudomonadota; class Gammaproteobacteria; order Burkholderiales; family Burkholderiaceae_E; genus Lautropia. The sequence continues at coordinate 18,605 of JBFWQR010000103.1, read as the reverse complement.
TCAGCGGGTCGCGCAGCGACTGCTGCTCGAGCGTCCGGCGCAACGCCAGGTTCGACAGGAACTGCGCGGTGTTCGACGCGAACAACTGCTGCACCTTCTGTACCGCGGCCCACGCCTCGGGATCGTTCGAGACGAACGGCACGCCGCGGCGCAGGTTGATCATGCCGGTGGTCTGGCCCTGCGCGTACATCGGCAGGCAGCAGCTGTGCCGGGTCGCCGACATCCGCAGGTGGTTGCAGCGCAGCCCCGCCTGCGACGCCGACCCCGGGAACGCCTTGCTCTGGCGCAGCGCCCAGCAGTCGTCGATCTGCAGCTCGTCGGCCGATTCCTTGGCCTCGCCCCAGGTATGCAGCAGCGTGAAGCCGCCGCGTTCCGGCGCGACCGTATAAATCGTGCCCGAATCCGCGTCGAACAGCTTGACCGCGAACTCGCCGGCGACCCGTGCTGCCTCCGACGGCGTTGTACAGACCTGCAACATGTCGGTCATCTCCTGCAACATGCCGTAGGTGCGTGACTGGTACTTGCTGATCTCGAGCGTCGCGGCCAGCTGCGCCGCGGTCTCGCGATAGGCCTGGGTGCGGCGGTTGACGCGGTGCTCGAGCTCGGCGGCGAGGCTCTGCAGCTGGTCGTGCGCGCTCATCGTCTCGGTCAGGTCGGTGACGACGCCGAGAATGCTGGCGACCTCGCCCTTGTCCAGCATCGGGCTGCTCGACATCTGCACCGGCACCACCGACTGGTCGACCTTCAGCAGCTTGCTGGTGCTGCGGATGGTGACGCCGTTGCGGCAGCGGAGCAGCATGTCGGCGATGCCGTTGCGCTCGGCCTCGGGCGCGAGCTCGAGCAGCGTCATGCCTTTCAGCTGTTCCGGCGTGCGGCCGAGCAGCTCGCCGAGCCGCGGATTGGCCAGCACGATCCGGCCGGTCCGGTCGAAGATCCAGATGCCCTCGGACGCAGTCTCGACCAGCAGCCGATAGCGCGCTTCCGACAGCGCGACGACCTCATGCGCGCGCTGTGCGCGCTCGATCTGCGATTGCAGCTGCTGATGGCCCTGCAGCAGCTGCAGGTTGGCCGACTGCAGCTGCTGATTGTGTTCCTGCAGCGCGCGCCGCGACGAATTCGAGCGCACACGCCGGACTCCGAACCATGCCAGGGCCAGCAGCGCCACGGAGACGATGACGATGGTCAGGACGTGGCCGGGAACTTCAGTCAACGTCATCGGGCAAGTCTAGCAGGCATGCTTCGCATGCCCGCCAAACCGGTACACCTGGCGGTCACTCGCGTGGCGCGAGGGTCACGAACGGGCGCGGACCGGGATGCCGGCCCGGATCGGCCGGGTCGGTGGCGGCCGCGATCGCCGCGTCGACGGCGGCGCGGCGGCCGCGCAATGCCAGCCAGACCGCGCGTTTCTCGTCGTCGTCGTAGATCGCCCAGTCGGCGATCTCGTCGATGGTCCGGCAGCAGCCGGCGCAGTAACCGGTTGCAACCTCGATCCGACAAATCGAAACACACGGCGAGCGCAGATTGCCCGGCGCCTGCGCCGGCGGCCGGGTCGGCTCGGGTGGCAGTTGCGCAGGCACGATCCGGACCCGGTTCAGCGGGCCGGCGCCGCGGCCGCGATCGCCACCAGCGGGTCGCCCTCGCCGACCTGGTCGCCGACCTGGTAATGCAGGGTCTCGACGCGGCCGTCGTCGGGCGCGGCGATCGTATGCTCCATCTTCATCGCTTCCATCACCAGCAGCGGCTGACCGCGCCGGACCGTATCCCCTTCGGCGACCAGCAGCGCGATCACCTTGCCGGGCATCGGCGCGGTCAGGCGCCTGCCTTCGTCGGCCGCTTCGCCGGCATGCGCCAGCCGGTCGACGATCTCGAGCCGCAGATGACGAGCCGGCCCGAACAGATGCAAGCTGCCGCCGACCGCCACCGTCGTGCCGCGGTACGCCGCGCTGCCGCTGCCGTCCCCGGTGGTTGCGGCGACGCTAACCGTGCGCGCCGCGCCGCCGGTTCCGGTCGGCCGGGCGCGATAGCAGGCAGCAGCATCGCTGCCGGTTGCGCCGTTGCTTCCGGTTGCGCCGTTGCTTCCGGTTGCGCCGTTGCTTCCGGCTGCGCCACCGCCGCCGGCGGTGCCGTCGACCGTGATCTCCCAGCCGTCGTCGCGATAGCCGACCCGCGCTTCGCGCGCGCCGCAGGCGTCCTCGAACACCAGCGTCCGCGTTGCACGGCCGCCGATCCGCCAGCCGTCATGCGCATTCCACGGATCCGACGGATCCGCGATGCCGATCGGATTGGCCGGGTTGGCCGGGTCGGCGGCATCGGTCAACGTACCACGGCGGGCCGCGGCAAGCTCGGCGTCGAGCACGGCCGCCGCGGCCAGCGCGAGCTCGGCGGCCGATGCCGGTGCCGGCGCCGGCAGCAGGCCCGCGCGCTGGCGTTCGATCAGCCCGGTATCGAGATCGCCGCCGGCGAACGCGGTATCGATCATCAGCCGGCGCAGGAACTCGACGTTGGTCGCCGGACCGACGATCCGCAGCCGCGCCAGCGCGAACGCCATCTGCCGGCGCGCCGCGTCGCGGTCCTCGCCCCAGACGATCAGCTTGGCGATCATCGGATCGTAGTAGGGCGTGATCGCATCGCCTTCGCGGACGCCGCCGTCGATCCGCACCCGCGCCTTGCCGCCGCCGTTGCCGTCGCCGACGGTAAACTGTACCGCCGGCGGCGCGTCGAAATGCAGCAGCGTACCGATCGACGGCAGGAAACCGTTCTCGGGATTCTCGGCGTAGATCCGCGCCTCGATCGCGTGGCCGTCGATCGCCAGCGCCGGCTGCGTCACCGGCAGCCGTTCCCCGGCGGCGATGCGCAGCTGCCATTCGACCAGGTCGAAGCCGGTGATCATCTCGGTGACCGGATGCTCGACCTGCAGCCGCGTGTTCATCTCCATGAAATAGAACGAGCCGTCGGCGTCGACGATGAATTCGACGGTGCCGGCGCCGACGTAGCCGACGGCGCGGGCCGCAGCGATCGCAGCGGCGCCCATCGCGGCGCGCCGCTCGGCGGTCATGCCCGGCGCCGGCGCTTCCTCGACGACCTTCTGGTGACGGCGCTGCACCGAGCAGTCGCGCTCGAACAGATGGACGCAATCACCGTGCCGGTCGGCGAATACCTGGATCTCGATGTGACGCGGTTTGGTCAGATAGCGTTCGATCAGCACCGCGTCGTTGCCGAAGCTCGCGGCCGCCTCGCGCCGGCACGAGACGAGCATCGGCTCGAACGCGTCCGCCTGCTCGACCACCCGCATGCCCTTGCCGCCGCCGCCGGCGCTCGCCTTGATCAGCACCGGGTAGCCGATCCGGTCGGCCTCGCGCTTGAGCCGCACCGGGTCCTGGTCGGCGTCGTGATAGCCGGGCACCAGCGGCACGCCGGCCGCCGCCATCAGCCGCTTCGATTCGGCCTTCAGGCCCATCGCGTTGATCGCCGCCGGCGGCGGGCCGATGAAGACCAGCCCGGCGTCGGCGCACGCCTGCGCGAACGCCTCGTTCTCGGACAGGAAGCCGTAGCCCGGATGCACCGCCCGTGCGCCCGACGCCTGCATGATCCGGATGATCTCGTCGCCGCGCAGATAGGATTCGCGCACCGGCGGCGGGCCGATGCGCCAGGCCTCGTCGCACAGCGCGACATGGCGCGCGCCGGCATCGGCGTCGGAGTAGACGGCGACGGTGCGGATGCCGAGCCGCCGCGCGGTGGTCGCGACGCGGCATGCGATTTCGCCGCGGTTGGCGATCAGGATCTTGTCGAACACGGGCGTCTCCGGAGCCGGTCGCGAACCGGCGGCTTCGTCGCCCGCGATTCTACCGGCGCACCGGGGACGGCCGCCGGGCCGGTCGGCGGCGGCGGCGCAGGGTAAACAGGCCTCAGTTCGACGCCAGCAGGTCGTTGGCGCGCTTGCGGTCCCAGACCACCAGGTCGTCCACCGCGTAGAGTTTGCAATGGCTGCCTTCGGCAGTGCAGCGGTCGAGCGCGACGCGGTCGGCGCCGCGGGCGCCGTTGACGCGCACCCAGCGGCCGCTCTCGGCGACCGCGAACGCACGCGGCGATTCGCCGGCGAGGAAGCGGCGATAGCCCTCGCGGCCGGCGTCGTCGATGTTCGGGACGCGGGCGACGTCGTCGATCGGCGCGAATTGCGACGCTTCGACCATGACGCGCGAGCGATTGCTCGCCGGGCCGTTGCCGCGCGGCAGCGGCACCACCAGCTTGCCGGGATACGCGTATTCGACCGCGCTGCCGAACGGCACCGAAGCTTCGCGCGTCGCCTGGAACACCCGGGTCGCGCCGGCGCCGTCGGCGCCGCGGCAGTCGACCGTCAGCGGCTTGTCCGAGCGGGTGACGCCGATCTCGGTCGGCGCCACCACCGACCAGCGGCCGAGCTCGTTGCCGACCTCGCAGCTCGCCTCGACGCGTTCGTCGTTCTGTACCGCCCGGATCGCCACTTCCTGGTTCACCGGCGCATACAGCGAAGCGCAGCCGCCGATCAGCAGCGATCCGAGCGCCGTCGCCAGCAGCGCGGTGGCCGGCCGGTGGTACGGGGCGTCGGTCCGGTGCAGGCGGGCAAGGGGCGCAGCGATCATCGGGAACTCCACGGTTGGGCGGTTTGTCCCGATGATTCCGAGTGTGCCCGGCCGCGTACAGCGCGGCAGGGCGGACGGTCGTTCCAGCGGTAGCAGCGGCGGCGGCCGTGGCGGCCGGGCCGCGCTGCGGCCGCCCGCTACATCCGGAACACGCCGAAGCGGGTCTCCGGAACCGGCGCGTTCAGCGCCGCCGCCAGCCCGAGCGCCAGCACCTGGCGGGTGTCGGCCGGGTCGATGACGCCATCGTCCCAGAGCCGCGCGGTCGCATAGTACGGGTGGCCCTGGCTTTCGTACTGGTCGCGGATCGCCTGCTTGAACGACGCTTCCTCTTCGGCCGGCCACGAGCCGCCGCGCGCCTCGAGGCCGTCGCGCTTGACGGTGGCGAGCACCGAGGCCGCCTGCTCGCCGCCCATCACGCTGATCCGCGCATTCGGCCACATCCAGAGAAAGCGCGGCGAATAGGCGCGGCCGCACATGCCGTAGTTGCCGGCGCCGAACGAGCCGCCGATGATCACGGTGAACTTCGGCACCTGTGCGCACGCGACCGCGGTCACCATCTTGGCGCCGTGCCGCGCGATGCCTTCGTTCTCGACCTTCCTGCCGACCATGAAGCCGGTGATGTTCTGCAGGAACACCAGCGGGATCCGGCGCTGGCAGCACAGCTCGATGAAGTGCGCGCCTTTCTGCGCCGATTCCGAGAACAGGATGCCGTTGTTGGCGACCAGCCCGACCGGCATGCCGTGGATCCGCGCGAAGCCGGTCACCAGCGTCGTGCCGTAACGCGACTTCCACTCGTCGAGCCACGAATCGTCGACGATCCGCGCGATCACTTCGCGGACGTCGTACGGCTTGCGGGTATCGGTCGGGATCACGCCGTAGAGCTCGCGCGGATCGTGGTGCGGCGGCGCCGGGTCGGCCGGCGCGAGGCCGAACGCCTGGTTGTCCGGATGGCCCCACGGCGCCTTGCGGAGGTTCAGGTTGGCGACCGCGCGACGCGCCAGCGCCAGCGCATGTTCGTCGTTCTGCGCCAGGTGATCGGCGACGCCGGACAGCCGCGTGTGCACATCGCCGCCGCCCAGATCCTCGGCGCTGACCACTTCACCGATCGCGGCCTTCACCAGCGGCGGCCCGCCGAGGAAGATCGTGCCCTGGTTCTTCACGATGATGGTCTCGTCGCTCATCGCCGGCACATAGGCGCCGCCAGCGGTGCACGAACCCATCACGACCGCGATCTGCGCGATCCCGGCGGCCGACAGCGTCGCCTGGTTGTAGAAGATCCGGCCGAAATGCTCGCGGTCCGGGAACACGTCGTCCTGGTTCGGCAGGTTGGCGCCGCCCGAATCGACCAGGTAGATGCACGGCAGCCGGTTCTCGCGCGCGATCTCCTGCGCGCGCAGATGCTTCTTGACCGTGATCGGGTAGTAGGTGCCGCCTTTGACGGTCGCGTCGTTGCACACGATCATGCATTCGACGCCCTCGACGCGCCCGATCGCGGTGATCAGGCCGGCGCCCGGCGCCTCGTCGTCGTACATGCCGTACGCGGCGAGCGGCGCGACCTCGAGCAGCGGCGTGCCCGGGTCGACCAGCCGCTCGACCCGGTCGCGCGGCAGCAGCTTGCCGCGGCCGACGTGGCGCGCGCGCGCCTTCTCGCCGCCGCCCTGTGCGACGCGGGCAGTCTGGGCGCGCAGGTCGTCGACCAGCGCCTGCATGGCCGCGGCGTTGGCTTGGAACTGCGCGTCGCGCGGATTGAGCTTGCTGGCGATCCTCATATCGTCTCCGGGGTCGGTCGGCGGGCGGCCCGGGAGCAGGGCCGGGAGCGATTATGCCGTGGGCACCGCCCAGCCCTCGCAGCGTTGCACCGGATGATGGCCGTTCGCGACGCCGCCGAACGGCCGTTCGAAATCAGTCTGCGTCGAGACTGATGCGATAGTCATTGGGAGCGGGGTCTCCCTTCCCCGTTTCCAGCAACGCCTTCAGGCTGATCAGGTAGGTCGCCCATTTGGTGCTGCAGTGGTGCATGAACTCGATCGGTTCAGTCCAACCCTGGTGCTTGAAGAGAACGGTCGTTCCGTCACCTTGGGGTTTGAGGTCCCAAATGACCTTGGTGCCGATCCATTCCTTCGGTCCGTCCACGACTTGCCAGACGACGCGCTTGCCGGGATCGAGCTCGAGCACTTTCATGTCGAAGAAGCCAAGATCACCGAACTGAAAATGGATCACGCCGCCGATTTCCGGCGTGCCAGAGGTGTCGTCCGTCCACCATGCGCTGAGGCGGTTGATCTTGGTGACCGCCTCGAACACATCCTGCGGAGAGGCACCGATGCCTACGCGATGAAGAATGTCCACCATTCGAAAGTACCTTTCTAGTTGGCGATCGCGCGGATGAAGAGCTCGATTGGCGCGACGTCTGGTCCGTACAGAGATTCGTTGCGGCCGCTGGACCATTCGGACGCATTGGACCGGAGCACGTCCGGATCTGCACCGTCACGTTGGCCGAGCTACCCGGGCATACGCTCGAACTTCGGCAGCGCCGGATCCATCGTGTCCCACGCGTGAGCGCGCATGCCGTAGGTGACGACTTGCGGTTCAAACTGGCCGGGATCGTCCAGACTGCCGGCGTGCACGGCGATGAGGTCTGGCATCGCCGCGAACGTGAGATAGATCGGCGTTCCACATGCCGGGCAGAAGGCGTGCACTTTGTCGTTGCCGCTGTCGCCCGCGACACGCCAGGTCTTCGCTTCAGCCGTGATCTTCATCTCCGCTCGTTGCGCGAATGTCAGGTAAGAGCCGTGACCGGTCCCGCTTCGGGTTTGGCAATCGCGGCACTGGCAATGGTTCTGGAAGACGGGATCGCTGTTCGTGGCATAGCGCACTGCGCCACACGCACAGCCGCCGATATAGGACTTTGCCATTGCCATTCTCCTGATTGTTTGGACCCGAACGAGACGGGTTAGGCCAGGCGACGCCATTGAGAGATGGGTCGGCCATCGCGACGAAACGGATGGTTGGTTTCGCCCCAGTGCTGTGGCCATCCGGCGGGCGAGTCTTCCCAATCCTCCTGCCGCCCATAGACGGTCAGGTCGAGCAGGCGATAACTATTGTCCATCGCCTCGACGCCGCGACGGGTCGTCCAGTAGGTCTCGAATACATCCGACCCCTGCCGGAGGTAGCAGATGAGGTACATCATGCCTGGCCGGCGTCCGGCCAGCAGCGTGTCGACCGACGTCTCGACCGAATACCATGGCATTTCCCAGCCCATGAAGTCGCGATAGCGGACGCTCTCGTCATATGAGCCCTGGCAGAAGGTGGCATAAGTAGCGTCGCGCGAATGGATATGGGAAAGCTCGCGAACCTGAGTCGTAAAGAAGGTGCAGCCCTCGCATTGCTCCGGCGCGGGCCGGCCGTCGAACCACATGTAGTAGTAGGCAATGAGCATCCGGCGCTCCTCGAAGGCATCCAGCAGCGTCAGCGTCCCGTGCTCTCCAACGAGCGGCGTGGATGCATCCACCGCGACCATGGGAAGTCGCCGGCGGGAGGCCGCGATGGCGTCACCTGCTCTCATGTGGGACTTCTCCCGAACGCGCAATGCGTCCAGGTCTGCTTGGAACGTGGCACGATCGACGACCCCGGGGGCGGCATAAACGGCTTTGTTATCGGGCATGATCGTCTCCCGTTGATTCAGGATGGGAAGTGAAAGGGCGCGGCGGCGGTGGTCGCCCGCGCCCATCTGCTCACTCGGCAGGGGCCAGTGCCGAAGCAGGGTTCTGCGGAATCACGTTCGGAGCCCGTTGCGCGGCAATCAGGACGGCCGCAAGAGCAGCACAAATGGCGGTCACATAGAGTGGAGCGCCTGCCCCGAAGATGTCGACAGCGATACCACCGGCGATGGCACCCAGAGTGACGCCGAACTGGATGACGGCCAGAAATAGCCCGCCAACGGCCTCGAGCTGATCAGGCGCAGCGCGCCCCATCCACGTCTGGGTCATCACCGGTCCCGCGCCTATGGCGATGCCCCAGGCAGCGGCGAAGGCGAGGACCGCGACATAGCTGTTGCCGAGGGTCAACAGCCCTATCGTGGCGACTCCCAGGACCAAGAACGTGGTGCCAAAGCCCTCGCGCAGCACGCGATCGGCGAACACACCGGCGATTGCGCTTCCCAACAGGCTGGCAAGACCGAGCACTAACAGAACCGGAGCGATGGCGGTCGCATCGAGCCCGTTGGCTTCCAGATAAGGACGCATGAAGGTGAAGCCGCATACTTCTCCTCCAAAGAACAGCAATCCAACTACCAATCCCACCCGCACCTGCTGCCGTCTCAGCAAGCCGAACAAGCTGGCAAGGCTTGTTGCGCTTGCTGCCGGCACGCTCGGTAAGCAGATGGCCTGGAAAAGCAGCGCGAGCAGACCGGACCCGGCCGCCGCAATAAATGCCGCTCGCCAGCCGAAAGCTTCCCCGATGAGAGTGCTAAGTGCTGGAGCGACGACAAGCCCTGCAGAGAGGCCCATGAACACGATCGACATGCCCTTGCCCATGTTGTCTATGGTGACAAGCCTGACGACGGTCGCGCCAGCCAGGGCAAAGAACCCGCCGATGGCGATACCTAGAAGCGCACGGGCGGCAAGCAGGATAAGGTAGTCCGACGTAAGGGCGACTGCGATGTTGGACGCTATCACCAGGACGCAGAGGGTCAGATTGATCAGCTTGCGGTCCAGGCGACCGATGATCAGTGCCACTGTGGGCGCGGCGATGCCGGCGAAAAGGGCGGTGAGGGTCACCGCCTGACCAGCAGCGCCTTCTGTAACACCGAAATCAGCGGCCATTGGCGTGAGTACTGCCATGGGCAGCAATTCGCTGCTGATCAGAGCAAAGCTCCCGAACGTGAGGGAGACGATGGACAGCCAGGTCGATACCGGCCAGGAACTGTTCCGGGTGACGGATTCGGGCATGTCATCCTCCTAGTCCGAGAGTGTCCAGGGCGTCAGCGCTGATGGGAACAAAGCGGCGGCTTGATGACGTCAGGCTTTGATCCGCCGGGCCGTGAGATAGTCTGGGACCGAACGCCCCAAGGTGGGAGTAACAAGTGTGACGCGATTGCGATGGACTCGCTGATCACCGCGGCCGCGCAGGCGCTCGCGGCCGGTGATCCCCTCGGTGCATTGAAGCGAGTGGCGCTGCGCGACGATGCGGCCGCGCTGGCATTGCGCGGCATCGCGATGGCGCAGCTCGGCGATCTCGTGCGCGCGAAGGATCTGCTCAGGCGCGCCGCGCGCGCCTTCGGTCCCCGGGATACGGTCGCCCGCGCGCGGTGCGTGGTCGCCGAAGCCGAGATCGCGCTGGTATCACGCGACCTGGCCTGGCCCGCGAAGGCGCTCGAGACGGCGCGCGTGGTGCTCGAACGCCGCGGCGATCGCGTCAACGCCGCGCACGCGGGGTGTCTCGCCGCCCGTCGCCTGCTGCTGATCGGCCGCCTCGACGACGCCGAGCGCATGCTTTCCGAGCTCGATCCCGCGCCGCTGTCGCCGGCATTGCGGGCCGGCTACGAGCTGGCAGCGGCGCGGATCGCGATCCGGCGCCTGCGCACGCAAGCGGCGCGTGCGGCGCTCGCCCGGGCCGAGCGCGCCGCGCAGGTGGCCGGCATCGCCGCCTTGCAGGCGGAGGTGGCCGGCGTCGCGCCGCTGATCTCGGAACCGTCCGCGCGCGTGTTCGCGCACGGAACCGCGCGTCTGCTCGTGCTCGAGGAGATCGAGACGCTGCTCGCCTCCGGGGCCCTGGTCATCGACGCCTGCCGCAACGTCATCAGGCACTCGGGCGCGACGATGTCGCTCGCGACCCGGCCGGTACTGTTCGCGCTTGCGCGAGCGCTGGCCGAAGGGTGGCCCGGGGACGTCGCCAGGGACGTCCTGATCCGGCGCGCCTTCCGGGCGAAACACGCGGACGAATCGCATCGCGCCCGGCTGCGGGTCGAGCTCGGGCGGCTGCGGGCGGAGCTCGGCGCCTTGGCCGAGGTGAACGCGACCGATCGCGGCTTCGCATTGCGGCCGAGCGCTGCCAGCGAGGTGGTCGTGCTGGCGCCGGTCGTCGAGGAGCGGCATGCATCGTTGCTCGCGTTGCTTGCCGATGGCGAGTCGTGGTCGAGCTCGGCGCTGGCGACCGCGCTCGGCATCAGCCCGCGCAGCGTGCAGCGGACGCTCGGGCAGCTTTCGGACGCGGACAAGGTCTGGTCGTTCGGCCGCGGGCGAGCGCGCCGCTGGATGACGCCGCCGGTGCCGGCTTTCCCGACAACACTGTTACTCCCCGGTCCGCTGCCGATTGGCTAGATTCGAGAGCCGTCACGTCCCTGGGAGCAGAAGGCAATGAAACATGCGAAGCAGATGAAACATTCGAGCGTCGAGATCCTTCGGGAATACGGCCCTTTTCCGGAGGTCGGGCAAGTGCATGGCCTGACCTTCGACGGCCGTCACGTCTGGTTCGCATCCGGCGACCGGCTGAATGCGCTCGATCCGGCCAGCGGCGAGATCGTGCGTTCCATCGATGTCGCCGCGCATGCAGGAACGGCCTTCGACGGCCGCCACCTGTTCCAGATCGCCGAGGACCGCATCCAGAAGATCGATCCGCAGACCGGTCGGGTTCTCTCCAGCATCCCTGCGCCCGGAGGCGGTGGCGACTCCGGCCTTGCGTGGGCGGAAGGATCGCTCTGGGTCGGACAGCATCGCGGCCGCAAGATCCATCAGGTCGATCCGGAGACGGGCACGATCCTGCGCACCATCGAATGCAGTCGTTTCGTCACCGGGGTCTCCTGGGTCGAGGGCGCGTTGTGGCACGCTACCTGGGACGCTGACGGCAGCGATCTGCGACGGATCGATCCCGAGACCGGCGAGGTGCTGGAACAGCTCGACATGCCACCCGATACCGGCGTGTCGGGACTCGAGTCGGATGGCGGCGATCGGTTCTTCTGCGGCGGCGGCGCCAGCGGAAAGATCAGAGCCGTCCGGCGTCCGCGCGCGGCATCCTGACCGGGCTCCGCTATCGCAATGCGCAGGGGAGCGGCTGCCCCGCGTACGGGCTCGGCACGATCTCGAAATCGAGGCAGCCCAGCCGGTCGATCGACGCCTGGATGCGGTCTCCCGGCTGCAGGAAGCGCCCCTCCGACAAGCCCGAGCCCGCCGGTGTGCCGGTCAGCAGCACGTCGCCGGGCTCGAGCGTCATGATTGCGGACATTTCGGCGATCTGCTCCGCCACGGTCCAGACCATCTGCGACGTGTTGCCGTGCTGCTTCACCTGACCGTTGAGCCTGAGCGTCAGCTCCAGGTTCTGCGGATCCGGGACGAAGCGCGCCGGGACGAGCGCCGGGCCCAGCGGACAGCTGTCGTCGAAGCCCTTGCCGCCGAACGTATCGAAGCCGGCCATGTTGCCCTTGTGCAGCAGGTAGTCGCGCGCCGACAGATCGATACCCACCATGTAGCCGGCGACGTATTGCAGCGCTGCGGACGGCGCGACGTGACGGGCGGTCTTGCCGATGACGACGGCGAGCTCGATCTCCCAGTCGAACTGGCTGGACTGCACCGGGTAGCGCACCGATCGCCCCGAGCCCACCACCGCAGTGCGCGGCGGCTTCATGAAGAAGCTGGGCCGCACGGCGGCCTTGTCGAAAGTCTTCGACAGGCCCACTTCGGTCATGTGCTGCCGGTAGTTCGCGCCGGTGCAGCAGACTTTGCCGGGGTACAGCAGGGGCGCCAGAATCTCGTCGAGGCCAGGCGGTCGCAGCAGCGCAGGCACGGATTCGAGGCGCGCCGGCAGCCGTTCGGCCAGCGCCGCATCGACGCGCGCCCAGTCCTTCATCAGCGCCATCAAGCCGAGCCCGTCGTCCGGCGCGAGCAGGTCCGGTGCCAGGTCGCTCAATGGCCAATAGCGTCCGCCGGCGGTGACCGCCGGAGTCGGTTTGCGGTCGGCGAGGATCGTCGTCAGTGCATACATGATGTCGTGTGAAGTCGTGGCAAGGGAGGTTCGTGGCGAGGGGGCGGGCAGGGGGAGCTCGGGCAGGAGTCGGAGCGAGGAAGGTCGGCCCGGTTGCCGCCCGTCAGCGCTGGCCCTGCTCCATCCAGGGCAGGAACCAGCGGCGGAGCAGGCCCAGAATGCCGTCCAGCAGCATGCCGCTCAACAGCATGAGCAGGATGTAGACGAAGACCTTGGGCGTTTCGAACATGCGTTGCGCGTACATCAGCGCCGCGCCGAGGCCGCCGCCGCCCGCCACCATTTCGGCGGTATAGGTCGTGATCAGCGCAACCGGAACCGCGACGCGCACGCCGGCGTAGACGGAGGGGAGGATGCACGGCAGCACGACCCGGTACAGCGCGGCGGCACCGCGCACGCCCATCGCCGCGCCCGACCACAGAAAGACCGTGGGCGTTGCGCGGGCGCCATGGTAGACGGCGACGATGAGCGGGAACACGCAGGTGACGCCCACCAGGGCGATCTTGGAAATGCTGCCGATGCCGAGCCAGAGAATGAACGCGGGCAGGAAGGTGATCTTCGGGATCACCAGGCCGACCGTCACCGGCGTGTCGAGCAGGCGTCCGACCGCCGTCGACCGCGCCATCCAGAGCCCCAGCGGCAGCGCCGCGGCGAGCGCGAGCAGGCCGCCGCCCGCGGTCCGCAGCAGGCTGATCCACAAGGGCTCGAGGATTTCGCCTTCCTCGAGCAGCGTGAAGAAGGTGTGCACGACGCTCGCCGGCGAAGGCAGGAACAGTTCGCGGACCCAGCCGCGTTCGGCGGCAAGCCACCAGAGCGCCAGCAGCAGCAGCGGCGAGATGCAGCGCACCGCCGCGGTCCGCAGGCGTGTGCCGACGATGCGCGCGAGCGTGGGCATGCCTAGCGCTCCTCCCTGGCTTCGCTCCAGGCCAGCCAGCGGTGCGCCGCCCACAGCCATGCGCGATCGATCGCGAAGGCCACGAACAGGATGGCGAAGATGCCGGCGAACATGAACGCGTAGGCACCGCTTTCGCCGTAGACGAAGACCGATTTGCCGATCCCTTCCTTCGCCGCGATCATTTCGGTGGAGATCGCCACGACCCAGGCGAAGCCCAGGGCGACGCGCACGCCCGCGCAGATTTGCACCGCCGACCCGGGAAGCTGCACCTTCAGCAGCCGGCGCAGCGCGGAGTCGCCCATGGCTCGGGAGCTCCAGAGCAGCACGCGCGGCACCTCGCGTACGCCCTGGAACGTGTGCACGATGATCGGCAGCAGGCAGGCGAGGAAGACGCTCAGGATGGCGGTGGCGTGCCCGACCCCGAGCCACAGGACGAAGAGCGGAAATACCGCCACCTTGGGCAACGAGTAGGTCATGGCCACCAACGGCCCGGCGAGATGGTCGACGAGGCGCGAGGTCGCCATGCCGACGCCGAGCGGAACGCCGGCGAGCACGCCCAAGGCCAATCCGGCCAGTGCCCGCAGCGTGGTGACCCACAGGCTTCGCCAGGTGGTCGGATCATGGGACAGTTCCCAGAACGCGCTGGCGATCTGGGCGGGCGAGGGCAGGAACTGCGTATTGACGATCGCGGTCGTGCACAACGCCTGCCAGGCGATCAGGATCAGCAGCGGCGCGACGAGATGCTGGGCAACCGCTTTCAAGTGCCGGCCCTGCTCAAGCGCTGGCCTCTTGGGCCTGGCGGCGCACGCTCAGCCAGATGCGGTTGCGCAGATCGCCGTATTCGGCGGACGTGACCAGCCGCTCGCGAGGCACGGAACGATCGAGCGTGACGTCGAACGCTTCCACGATGGCACCCGGCCGGCGCGACATCACGAGCACGCGGCCGGAAAGATAGACCGCCTCGTCCACATCGTGCGTCACCATCACGATGGTCTTGCCGGTCGCCTTCCAGAGGCGCAGCAGCTCGTCCTGCATCGCCTCGCGGGTCAGGGCGTCCAGTGCGCCCAGCGGCTCGTCCAGCAGCAGAATGTCCGGCTCGTAGGCCAGCGTCCGCGCGATCGCGACGCGCTGCTTCATGCCGCCGGAGAGCTCGGCGGGATAGCGGTTCTCGAACCCTTCGAGGCCGATGGTCCTGACGAGTTGACGGACGACGGCCTCCCGGGCCGCCGCGGGGGACTTGCGCGCGCCCAGGCCGTAGGCGATGTTCTGCGCGACGGTGAGCCACGGGAACAGCGCGTATTCCTGGAACACGATGCCGCGATCCAGTCCGGGGCCGGCCACCGGGGCGCCGTTCACGATGATCCGCCCTGCATCGGCCTGGATGAAGCCGGCGAGCATGTACAGCAGCGTGCTCTTGCCGCAGCCCGACGGGCCGACGATGGTGACGAACTCCCCGGCGCGTGCGCTGAAGCTGACGTCGCGCATCGCCGTCAGCCGGCGAGCGCCGGTACCGAAGGACTTCGCGACTGCCGAGACTTCGATCGCGGTCACGTGCCGCCGCATGCCGCCGGCAGAAAGGCGGTGTTCACGTAGTCCTTGACGGCGATACGCCGGTCGATTAGGCCTTCATCGGCCAGCGCGTCCACGGGCGCCTGCACCACGCTCGCCGAGATGCAGGCGTTGCGATCGCGGAAATAGTCCCGCTCGGTCAGGAAGTAGGACTCGAGCACGGCGACCGGCGACTTGGTCACCTGAGCGGCCAGTGCGATCGCCTGCTTGCGGTTGGCCGGGTCGTACAGCCATTGCAGCCCTTCGACGTAGTCGGCGAGGTACGCGCGGACCGCGGCCGGCTGACGCTCGAGGATGCGGTTGCTCGCCACCTGGAAGATGGCGGCGTAGCGGCCGAAGGCATCGGCCAGGCTGAACAGCGGGCGCAGGCCGCCGGTCTGCAGCTCGCCGGCCAGGAAGGGCAGGGCGAGCACGCCGCAGTCGACGCGCTTCTCGCGCAAGGCCGCGGCGATGTTGGCCAGCCCGATCTCCACGACCTGGGCGTCCTTGCGCGGATCCAGGCCCTCCTTCTTCAGCCGTACGCGCATGGCGAGATCCACGGCGGAACCGAAGGCGTTCACGGCGATCTTCTTGCCGCGCAGGTCGGCGACGGACTTGATCGGCGAATCGGCGAGGACGAAGTAGCCGTCCGCGGCGTTGCCTTCGGGTGTGTAGACGAAGACGTCCGCCATGATCGAGACGCCGCCCGGCACCGTGTTCTTCAGCACCGTCTGCGCAAAGACCGGAAAGGACATCGTACAGAGGTCCACCTGTCCCGCCGCGAGCAGCGTACCCGCTTCCGGCGTGCCCCGGGTGAACGTCATCTCCAGCGCGTACTCGCGGCCATGGCGCTTGAGAACGTTCTTTCGCATCCACGGCTCGAAGATGACCGTCTCGATCTCGTTCGGGCCGACGCCGCCGCCGGTGGCATACCGCAGCAGCGGCGGCGTCTGGGCGCGCGCCGGTCTGATCCAGGCCGGCGAAGCGAGGCCCGCCGCGCCCACGGTGCCGGCCGCGAGCAGCTTGCGGCGCGCGGTGAATGCAAAGTCCTTGGTCATACTGGTCTCCGGTTGCTTGCAGCTGCGTTCAGTTCGGAATCGCCGCGATCGCTTCCACCTCGAGCAGCATCTTCGGGTGGGCCAGCAGCGGGGCGCCGAGCAGCGTCCGCGCGGGCGGATGGTCGGCGCCGAAGATTCGCGCCGAAATCTCGTTGAGGATGTTCTGGTTGGCCATGTCGGTGAGATGAATGTTCAGCTTCACCACGTGACGCCATTCACCCCCGGCCGCGTGCAGCGTGAGCCGGATGTTCTCGAACGTGCGTTCGCACTGTTCGCGGAAATCGCCGGCGAGCCACTGCGCTTCCTCGACCGGATCGTGGGGGTGCTTGTGATAGGTCGGCACGGGACCGCAGCCGGAGCAGAAGAGCAGCTTGCCGGTCGGTAGTTGCACCGAATACGCCGCACTGAACGGGCTGGCGTATTCCGGAAGCATGGGGACGTGATGGATCGCCGAGACGTTCATGAGGCTCCTTCCGTGATGTGCCGGATTGTAGGAAGGGGCGACTCGACTGATAAGATCGATCGGGGGACATCATTGTTGACGAAACCAGCCAGATCCCGGGACCCATGAGCAATCCATTGGACATGGTGGTGTTCGCGAAGGTCGTGGAGCTGAAGAGCTTTTCGGCCGCGGCGAGCCATCTCGGGATGTCGCGGTCGGCCGCCAGCAAGCACGTGTCGCGGCTGGAGCAGTCGCTGGGCGTTCGGCTGCTGAACCGTACGACGCGACACCTGGATCTCACCGACGCGGGCCAGGAGATCCTGCTGCATTGCGCGCGGGTGGCGCAGGAGGCCTCGGCGAGCGAGGTCACGGCGAGCCTGTTCGCGGCGCGCCCGGCGGGGACGGTGCGCGTCAGCGCATCGGGCGCGTTCGCGCGCCTGCGGATCGCACCGTTGATTCCGGCCCTGCTCGCGCAGTATCCGGATCTCGACATCGAAGTGGTCATGACGGACCGGGTCGTGGATCTGGTCCGCGACCGGATCGACATCGCCGTGACGTCGGATGTGCTGCCGGGCGCCAATCTGGCGGTGCGGCCGCTGGTTCCGATCCGCTCCGTCGTCTGCGCTTCGGTGGACTATCTCGAAGCCAACGGCATTCCCGAGGCGCCGAAGGATCTGGCCCGGCACAACTGCCTCACCTACCGGTCCTCGGTCACGATGGGCAAGGTGTGGCGCTTTCAGCGAGCCGGCAAGGACTACACGGTGGAGGTCGACGGCAACTTCCGGGCCAACAATAACGAGATGCTGAGAAACGCGGCGATCGACGGGCTGGGAATCGCGCTGGTGCCGGCATTCGTGTTCGGCGTCGACCCGCGAGAGGCCCGGTTGCGCACCGTGCTCGACGGCTATGAACCGCTGGGTCTGTTCGACCAGCAGGTCTCGCTGCACTTCCTGGCGGGCAGAAGGATTCCGCCGCGGATCCGTGCCTGCATCGATTTCTTCGTCGAGCGCGTGCAGCAGGACGAACCGCCGATATGGCCGGTGATGTCCGCAAAGGCCGATCAGGTCCGCGCGCCCCGCTATCATCGCCGGCAGCATCGTGCGAGGAGACCAGGATGACGACTGCCAATCGATCCGCGACCCCGCTCGCATCGGCCGTGCCGCTCGCGGCGGCCGGCGCGCCGGCGCCGGCGCTGCTCGGGCGCGCCTGGCTGCCCGAGGCCGCAGGCCCGGCGGTGGTGACGGTCCGCGGCGATACCGTCTTCGACGTCACCGCGACGGCGGCGCCGACGGTCCGCGACGTCTGCGAGATGGACGATCCGGCCGCCTGGCTAGCGCGCGCATCGGGCCGGCCGCTCGGGCGCGTCGACGAACTGCTGGCGAACTCGGTCGCCGCGACGCGCGACCGCGCGCGGCCCCATCTGCTCGCGCCGATCGACCTGCAGGCGATCAAGGCATCCGGCGTCACGTTCGTCGTCAGCCTGCTCGAGCGCGTCATCGAGGAGCAGGCCAAGGGCTCGCCGGAAAAGGCCGCGGCGATCCGCAGCGACATCGGCCGGCTGATCGGCCACGATCTGTCGAAGCTGGTACCGGGTTCACCCGAGGCGATGCGGATCAAGGAGGCGCTGATCGCCAAGGGGGTCTGGTCGCAATATCTCGAAGTCGGCATCGGGCCCGACGCCGAGATCTTCACCAAGGCGCAGCCGCTGTCGGCAGTGGGCCCCGGCGCCGACATCGGCATCCTGCCGAGCTCGACCTGGAACAACCCGGAGCCCGAGATCGCCGTCGTCGTCGACGGCAGCGGCCGGATCAAGGGCGCGACGCTCGGCAACGACGTCAATCTGCGCGACATCGAAGGCCGCTCGGCGCTGCTGCTCGGCAAGGCCAAGGACAACAATGCATCGTGCGCGCTCGGGCCGTTCATCCGGCTGTTCGACGGCGGCTTCTCGCTCGGCGACGTGAAGTCGGCCGAGATCCGGCTGACGGTCGACGGTCCCGAAGGCTACCGGCTCGAGGGTTCGAGCTCGATGTCGCGGATCAGCCGGTCGCCGGAAGCGCTGGTGGCGGCCGCCA
>JBFWQR010000102.1:0-29020 GCA_050249335.1 Lautropia sp. | reverse complement strand
GCAACGAGACGCGCGAGCGGATCGAACGGCTGCTGATGCGCTCGGCCGAACAGCTCGCCGAGTCGGCCCAGCGCGATGCCGCCCGCCTGCAGCTGGCCGCCGATACCGCCGGCGCGCCGTCGCCGGCTCGGGCCGGCGGGCGGCCCGAGCGGATCGACCGGATCGACCTGGCACCGCCGGCGGTCTGGGTCGGACGGCTGTGCGATTTCTTCGAATCGATCGCCGGCCGGGCCGCCTACCTGACGCTGCTCGACGAGCATCCGGCCGCCTACGGCCATCTGCTGCGGATCATCGCCCGCGCCAGATGGGCCGCCGACTACCTGCTCAAGCATCCGGTCGTGCTCGACGAACTGCTCGACGGCCAGCTGCTCGAGCCGTTCGATTGCGCCCGCTGGGCGGCCGATCTGCGCGAGCAGCTGGCAGCGACGACGCTGACCGGCGTCAGCGGGCAGAACGGCGCAGGCGCGCCGGATGTCGAGCGCCAGCTCGACGCAATGCGAGAAGCGCATCATGCGGCGGTATTCCGGCTGCTGGCGCAGGATCTCGAAGGCCGGCTGACGGTGGAGACGCTCGGCGACCTGCTGAGCGCGCTCGCCGACGCGGTGCTCGAGATCACCATCGAGCTGGTCTGGTCGCAGTTGCCGCGGCGCCATCGCGAGACGCCGCGCTTCGCTGCGGTCGCCTACGGCAAGCTCGGCGGCAAGGAGCTCGGCTACGCGTCCGACCTCGACCTGGTCTTCCTCTACGACGACGAGCATGACGACGCCCAGCAGAACTATTCGCAGCTGGCGCAGCGGATCGGCAACTGGCTGTCGACGCGGACCGCCGCCGGGCTGCTGTTCGAGGTCGACCTGCGGCTGCGGCCCAACGGCAGCTCCGGGCTGCTGGTGTCGAGCGTCGCCGCGTTCACCCAGTACCAGGCCGAATCGGCCTGGGTCTGGGAGCACCAGGCGCTGACCCGCGCCCGCGCCTGCGCCGGCGACCGCGAGATCGGCGAGCGCTTCGAGACGCTGCGCCGCGAAATCCTGGCGCAGCCGCGCGATCATGCGAAGCTCGCCGCCGAGATCCTGTCGATGCGCAAGAAGATGCACGAAGGCCATCCGAACCGCAGCGAACTGTTCGACCTCAAGCACGACGCCGGCGGCATGGTCGACATCGAGTTCATGGTGCAGTTCATGGTGCTGGCCTGGGGCCACCGGTTTCCGGAGCTGCTCGACAACCGCGGCAACATCGAGCTGCTGCGCCGGGCCGGCGCCGCCGGTATGCTCGAGCCGCGGCTCGCCGAGGACATCGGCGACACCTATCGCCACTACCGCCAGCTGCAGCACCAGCTGCGGCTCAACGACGCCGACTACGCGCGGATCGCGCCGGCGCTGGTCGACGGCGAGGCCCGCCAGGTGCGGCAGGTCTGGCGTGAACTGTTCGGACTAGCGCCGGGCGCCGAGGCGTTCTTCACGCGGATCGACGAATAGCAGGCAGCGGCCGCACCGGCTCCGGCTGTGCCGGGGCCGGACGCGCCGGCACGCCGGGCCGGCCGCCGGTGCGCCACCAGAGCCACAGCAGCGCCGCCAGCATCACGCCGAGCACCGGCAGCGACAGCCAGTTCAGCAGCTCCCAGCCATTGCGGTTCAGCAGCACGCCCGACGCCACCGACGTCGTCATCATCACCGCGAACACCAGCATGTCGTTGAAGCCCTGGACCCTCGTCTTCTCGGCCGGCCGGTAGGCCTGCGTCAGCAGCGTAGTGGCGCCGGTGAACGCGAAGTTCCAGCCGATGCCGAGCAGCGTCGACGCCACCAGGAAGTGCCAGATCTCGAGCCCCGACAGCGCGACCCCGACGCAGGCGAACAGCAGCACGCAGCCGGCCAGCATCACCGGCAGCACACCGAAGCGGATGATCAGATTACCGGTGACCAGCCCGGGCAGGAACATGCCGATCACGTGCCATTCGAGCACCAGCGCCGCGGCGGCGAACGGGTGGCTGCACAGCTCCATCGCCAGCGGTGTCGCGACCATCAGCAGGTTCATCGTGCCGTAGCCCCCGGCGGCGCAGACGATCGCGACCCAGCAGATCGGCTGGGCCAGGATGGTCGCGAGCGGCCGGCCGTCGCCGGCGACCACGGTATCGTTGTTCGCCGGCAGCCGCAGCAGTTGCGCGAGCAGCAGCGACAGCACGCCGAAACCGGCCAGCGCCAGGTACGATCCGGCGTAGAGCGTCGGCAGCATGGTCCGGGTCAGCTTCGTCAGCTCCGGGCCGACGATGCCGCCGACGATGCCGCCGGCGAGCACCAGCGAGATCGCACGGGCGCGGAAACCCGGCCGATAGGCGTCGGCGACGTCGGCGGCGGCGAACCGGTAGCTGGCGCCGAACGCGTTGAAGATGCCGGTCACGAAGGTCGCCAGCGTCAGCAGCCAGAGGCTGCCGTAGCTGACCGCCCAGGCCGCCAGCAGCGCGCCGGCGATCGCCAGCACCGCCCCGACCGTGTAGCCGAAGCGCCGGCCGCGGCGCCGCATCAGCTGCGCCGTGGCCAGGCTCGACACCGCTGCGCCGAGCACGTAGCCGGTGACCGGCACCGTCGCGAACGCCTTGTCGACCGCCAGCGCGAACCCGGCCAGCCCGCTGACGATCACCAGCGTCACGTTGTTGGTCAGCAGCAGCGCCTGGAGCGTGGCCAGCACGCCGAGTTGGAAGCGGAGCGAATGCACGCCGGAAGTGTACGCTGCGCCGACACCGGCGCCGCACCGGACCGGTGATTCGGCGATTGTGCAACTGCTAGAATGCCCGGCTGCAAGGAACTCGGGGTGACGACATGTCGATGGCGGATCGTGACGGCAAGATCTGGATGGACGGCCGGTTGATCGACTGGCGCGATGCGCAGATCCACGTGCTGACCCACACGCTGCACTACGGCATGGGCGTGTTCGAAGGCGTGCGCGCCTACAAGACCGCGAGCGGCACCGCGATCTTCCGGCTGCCGGAGCACACCCGCCGGCTGATGAACTCGGCCAAGATCTTCCAGATGCAGCTCGGCTACGACTTCGATACGCTGGTCGCCGCGCAGAAGGAAGTGGTCCGCGCCAACCAGCTCGAAAGCTGCTACCTGCGGCCGATCGCCTGGCTCGGCTCGGAGAAGCTCGGCGTCTCGCCGAAAGGCAACCGGGTCCATGTCGCGATCGCCGCCTGGCCCTGGGGCGCCTATCTCGGCGAGGACGGCATCGCCAAGGGCATCCGGGTCAAGACCTCCTCGTACACCCGGCATCACGTCAACTCGTCGCTGGTCCGCGCCAAGGCGTCCGGCTACTACGTCAACTCGATCCTGGCCAATAGCGAGGCGCTCACCGACGGCTACGACGAAGCGCTGCTGCTCGACACCGAAGGCTATGTCTCGGAAGGCTCGGGCGAGAACGTCTTCATCGTCAAGGACGGACGCCTGTTCACGCCCGATCTCGCTTCCTGCCTCGACGGCATCACCCGCAACTCGATCCTGAAGCTGGCGCGCGATCTCGACATCGAGGTGGTCGAGAAGCGGATCACCCGCGACGAAGTCTACTGCTGCGACGAGGCCTTCTTCACCGGCACCGCCGCCGAAGTCACGCCGATCCGCGAGCTCGACAACCGCACCATCGGCAGCGGCCGCCGCGGCCCGGTCACCGAGCGGCTGCAGACGCTGTTCTTCGATGTCGTCGCCGGCAAGGCGGAACGCTACCGCGACTGGCTGCATCCGGTCGCGGCCTGAGCGCCGGCGCAGCGACACCCGCAAGCGAGACAGTCCGATGGACCAACCCGCCCCTGCCCCGGCGGTCGAGCTCGACGGCGACGACCTGCCGGCGTTCTGTCCGAATCCGAGGATGACGCTGTGGAATCAGCATCCGCGCGTCTACCTCGACGTCGCCGCCACCGGCGCCGCCAAGTGCCCGTACTGCGGCACCGACTACCGGCTCAAGCCGGGCACCAGGGTTCATCGCCACTGACCGCCGGCGGCGGCGCCGCCGCCGCTGCCGATTCCGCCGCTGCTGCCAATTCCGCCGACGCTCGCGCCGCAAGTGACCGCAGTCACCGATCTGGTCACGGGCGGTGTGAACTCTTCGACGGGCAGTCGCGGGCGGCGCAGTTGACAATGCGCCATCAATGCGACCCGGCGTCGAACAGCAGCCGGCACCGAAATCCCGATCGTGTCATCCGAAACATTCCCGCGGCGCGCGCTGATCGTCGCCCCGGCCACCGTTACCGAATCGGTGCTGTCGCAGCCGCTGATCGCGCTGCTACGCGGCCTCGACCCGTTCGGCGCGATCGACGTGTTGTGCAGCACCGAACTGGCGCCGCTGTACCGGTCGATCCCGGCGGTCGATCAGATCCTGGAAGCGGCGCCGGAGCCCGGCCGGCTGGCGCTGCCACGCCGGCTCGCGCTGTCGCGACGACTGGCAGCCAATGCCTACGATTCCGCATTCCTGCTCCAGGATGCCGCGCTGGCGGCGCTGGCGCCATGGCTGGCGCGGATTCCGCGCCGGTTCGGCATCACGCCGGCGGCGATGCTCGGCCTGGTCAACCGGCCGCTGCCGACGCCGCTCGGCAGCGGCAAATCGCTCGCCGACCGCTTCGCCGCGCTCGCGCTGGCGCCGGGGCAGCCGCTGCCACCCGGCCTGCCATCGCCGCAGCTCGAGGATCCGCCGACCTTGTCCGAGGCCCGGGCGCGCAGCCTCGGCCTCGACGCGTCGCAGCCGCTGCTGCTGCTGTGCCCGAGCTCGGAGCTCGGACCGAGCAGCGAATGGCCGGTGCGCCACTACGCCGAGCTGGCGTCGCGGGTCGCCGCCGAATGGCCCGATGCGGCCATCGCGCTGCTCGGCCGTGCGCGCGACCGCACGGCGACGACGCAGATCACGCTGCTGTCCGGTCAGCCGATGCTGAATCTGGCCGGCCGGCTCGACCTCGCCGAAACGCTGGCGGTGATCGGTCGCGCCGCCGCCGTCGTCACGTCCGAATCGCAGTACATGCATCTCGCGGCCGCGCTCGGCCGTCCGCACGTCGCGATCTACGGCGCCGGCGATCCGCGCACCGAGCGTATCAGCAGCACTCGCCGCAGCGTGATGTGGCTGCGTCTCGAGTGCGCGCCGTGCTACGACGCGCACTGCCGGCTCGGCCATCTGGACTGCGTCAATCGGCAGTCGCCGGCCGCGGTGTTCGCGTCGCTGCGGCGTACCATGCGGTTCTCGGCGACCGCCTGAGCGCGGCGCCGGCCGGCAACGGCCGTCGACATCGGCTACACTTTTTCGGCTGAATTCGTCCGCACGCCATGCCGCGCTCGCTCACCTTCGCATCCGCCGCCGCCGTCCAGGATGCCTTCTACGCGGCGCTGGCCCATGCCGACATCGCCGGCGTGATGTCGCTGTGGGCAGACGACGAAGAGGTCGTCTGCGTCCATCCCGGCGGCCAGCGGCTGGTCGGGCTGCATGCGGTCCGGCAATCGTTCGAGGAAATTCTCGCGCACGGGCCGGTGCAGATCCGCGTCCGCGACCTCCATGTGTTCGAAGGTGCCACGCTGTCGGTCCATAACCTGGTCGAGCAGATCACCGTCGCCGGCAGCCGCGGCGCGCAACTGGTCAGCGTGCTGACCACCAACGTCTACATCAAGGGTGCGGCCGGCTGGCAACTGCTGGTGCATCACGCGACGCCGGGCCAGGAAATCGAGCAGCCGGCACGCGAGACGCCGGCCGGCAAGCTGCACTGACCGGCAGCGGCGCGCACTGACCACCAGCGCTCCGGGCAGCCGGTCGATCCACCCCTTGTCGCAACCGGCATTTCCGTTCGACGACGGCGCCTACGCCGCGCCGCGCTGGCTCGCCAACCGCCACGCGCAGACCATCTGGCCGGCGCTGGTGCTGCGCGGCCCACGGCTGCGCTACCGGCGCGAGCGCTGGGCCACGCCCGACGACGACTTCATCGATCTCGACTGGGCCGAGCCGGCTGCATCTGCCGGTTCAGCTGCCGGTTCAGCTGCCGGCATCACTGCGCCGGCGCCGCCTCCGGCCGCGCCGTCGATGATCGCACCGCCCGGGGTCCCGCCGCTGGTCGCGCTGTTCCACGGCCTCGAAGGCAGCTCGGCCAGCCACTATGCGCGCGCACTGATGGCGGCGACGCTGGCCCGCGGCTGGCGCGGCGTGGTGGTCCACTGGCGCGGTTGCAGCGGCGAGCCGAACCGGCTCGCGCGCGCCTATCATTCCGGCGACTCGACCGAGGTCGACTGGGTGCTGCGGCGGCTGCGGCCGAACTTCGTCGCCGGCGTCTCGCTCGGTGCCAACGCGCTGCTCAAGTGGCTCGGTGAACAGGGCAGCGCCGCCGGCTTCATCCAGGCCGCCGCCGGCGTCTCGGCACCGCAGCAGCTGCGTGACGGCGCGGTCGCGCTGCGCTCCGGCTTCAACCGCGTCTACAACTGGAACTTCCTGTTGACGATGAAGCGCAAGAGCGTCGCCAAGCTGGCCCGCTTCCCGGACGCGTTCGATCGCGAGCGGATGCTCGCGGCCCGCGACTTCTTCGACTTCGACGACGCGGTCACCGCCCCGCTGCACGGCTTCGCCAGCGCCGAAGACTACTGGGCGTGCAGCTCCTGCCGCCAGTACCTCGGCGGCATCGCGGTGCCGACGCTGGTGCTCAACGCGCTGAACGATCCGTTCCTGCCGCCGTCGGCGCTGGCGACGCCGGCCGAGGTCGGGCCGGCGGTGACGCTCGACTATCCGAAGGACGGCGGCCACGTCGGCTTCGCGCGCGGCGGGCCGCCGGGCCGGATCGACTGGCTGCCGCAGCGGCTGCTCGGGTACTTCGCGCGCCACGCGTAGAATTGCCAGGCGGTGCGGCGGGCACGCGAAGCATCGCAGCCCGCGAGCATCGCAGAGAGTGCGCGATGGACGAACAGGTGTTGCGCGCGATGCGCAAATGGCCGGACGTACCGGCGGTCCACGGCTGGCTGCGGCTCGGCCGGCGCGGCCAGTGGCTGCTGGTCGATCGCGGCCAACCGGGCTTCGACGAGGCACGCGACGGCGCCGGCAGCCCGATCACCAGCCCGCCGATCGTCGAGTTCATCGGCCGCAACTACGGCCACGACGAGCGCGGCGCCTGGTTCTGGCAGAACGGGCCGCAGCGGGTGTTCGTCGACCTCGAGCTGGCGCCGCTGATCGCCCGGGTGCTGAACGAACCGCCGCAGCAGCGGCTGGTGCTGCACACCGGCGAGCTCGTCGAGCGGATCGACGCAGCGGCGACCGACGCCGACGGCAACCTCTGGCTGCGCACCGAGCACGGGCCGGCTCTGCTCGACGACCGCGACATCGGCCAGCTCGAGCTCGACGGCGACGGCGACGGCGACGGCGACGGCGACGACAACGACAACGACAACGACAACGACAACGACGGTAGCAGCGACGGCAACGACGATGGCGATCGCGACAGGCCGCTGACGCTGCGGCTCGCCGGCTGCGATCTGGCGGTCACGCCGGTCGACGCCGCCGGCGCCGAGGCGCTCGGTGCGCTGTTCGGATTCGACCCGCGGCCGCGGCGCTGACCGATGCCGGACCGCCGCCCCGCGCGATCGCACCGCCGGTCCGTCTCGACCGCACGCCGCGCCGACACCCTCGCCGACGCCGTCCGCAGCGACGCGGTCCGCGCGCTGGTGCTGCAGGGCGGCGGCGCGCTCGGCGCATACCAGGCCGGCGTCTACGAAGTGCTCGCCGAGCGCCGCGAGGCCGTCGACTGGGTCGCCGGGGTCTCGATCGGCGCGATCAACGCGGCGCTGATCGCCGGCAACGCGCCCGAGCAGCGCGTCGACCGGCTGCGGACGTTCTGGCAGCTGGTCTCGTCCGGTGCCGGCCAGTCGCTGCCCGGCTGGTCCGGCGAGCGCAGCCTGCTGAACCAGCTAAGTGCCAGCGCCGCGATGGCGGCCGGCGTCCCGGGTTTCTTCGAGCCGCGGCCGTGGTCCGCGCTCTGGCTCGGCTTGTCGGCGCCGGTGACCAGCGTCTACGACACCGCACCGCTGCGCGCCACGCTCGAGCGGCTGGTCGACTTCGACCGGATCAACGCCGGCGGCATCCGCTTCTCGGTCGGCGCGGTCAACGTCCGCACCGGCAACTCGATCTACTTCGACAACAGCGTCCAGCGGATCAGGCCCGAGCATGTGATGGCGAGCGGCGCGCTGCCGCCCGGCTTTCCGCCGATCCGCATCGACGGCGAGCACTACTGGGACGGCGGCCTGGTCTCGAACACGCCGCTGCAGTACGTGCTCGATGAGCACGAGCGCAGCCGCCGGCTGATCGCGCTGCAGGTCGACCTGTTCAGCGCTCGCGGCGCGCTGCCGGCGACGCTGGGCCAGGCGATGGCGCGGCAGAAGGACATCCAGTATTCGAGCCGTACCCGGCTCGCGACCGACGCGCTCGCCGCCAACGCGAGCCTGCAGGAGACCGTGGTCGCGCTGCTCGAAGCGCTGCCGCCGTCACGCCGGCGCGATCCGGCGATCGCGGCGCTGTGCGCCCGGCTGCGCCAGCAGCCGATCGACATCGTCCACCTGATCTATCGCCACAAGCCGCACGAGCTCGATTCCAAGGACTACGACTTCTCGCGGCTCGCGGTCGAGGAGCACTGGGAGGCCGGCCGGCGGGACCTGCTGCGGACCTTCGAAAACCCGCAGTGGCTGCGGCGGACCACGACGGCCGGGATCACGACCTACGACCTCGGCGACGCGGAGGCGGGCGGGGTGCGGCATGCAGGCGCGCTGAGGGCGCGTTGAGGGCGTCGCCGTCGCGGCCCGAGCCGGCCTGCGGTCCGGTCGTGCCGTGCGAAGAACCAGGCTGGAACTAGCCGCCGAGATAGGCCCTCTGGACTTCCTCGCTGCCCGCCAGCTCGGACGCGAGACCGGCGATGACGACGTGGCCGGCTTTCAGCACGTAGCCGCGATCGGCGATGGTCAACGCCATATTGGCGTTCTGCTCCACCATCAGGATGGTCATGCCCTCGCGCTTCCACCGCGCGAGGATCTCGTAGACCTGGTCGACGAACAGCGGCGACAATCCCATCGACGGCTCGTCGATGCACAGCAGCCGCGGCTTGCGCATCCAGGCCCGCGCCATCGCGAGCATCTGCTGCTCGCCGCCCGACAGGGTGCCGGCGAGCTGGCCCTGGCGCTGCGCCAGCCGCGGAAACATCGCGAACGCTTCGTCGATGCGCGCGCCGATCTCGGCCTTCGGCTCATGGCGGCGCACATAGGCGCCGAGCGTCAGATTGTCGAGTACGGTCATCTCCGGAAACACCCGCCGGCCCTCCGGGATCGATCCGAGCCCGCGGCGGATCATTTCATGCGCCGGCACGCCGCCGGCCGCCCGGCCGTCGTAACGCAATTCGCCGCGCGCGATCTCGACCAGCCCCAGCACCGATTTCAGCGTGGTCGACTTGCCCGAGGCGTTGCCGCCGAGGACGACGACGGTCTCGCCTGGCGCGACTTCGATGCTGACGTCGAACAGCGCCTGCACCGGCCCGTAGAACACGTCCGCGTGGGACAGCACGACCAGCGGCTGGATTCCGGCGCGCTCGACCGTTCCGGCAGCTCCAGCCGTTCCGGTAGGCTCAGCCGTTCCGGTCGGTTCAGCCATTCCGGCAGGTTCAGCCATCGGACGCCACCGCCCGGCCGTAGGCCGCGGCCGAACGCCGCGTGCCGAGGTAGGCCTCGATCACCTTCGGATCTTCGAGCGCCGCTGCTGCGGGCGCGTCGACGATGACGGCGCCCTGGTTCATGACGATGCACCGGTCCGCCAACCGGCGCACGACCTGCAGCTTGTGCTCGACCATCACGATCGTCATCGCGGGACGGCGCGACCGCAGCTCGCCGATCAGATCGGTCAGCTCGTCGGTCTCGGTCGGATTCATGCCGGCCGCCGGTTCGTCGAGCAGCAGCACGTCGGGCTGCGCGACCAGCGCCCGCGCGATCTCCAGGCGCCGCCGGTTGGCATACGACAGCGACAAAGCCCGATCCGCGCGGCGCGGCCACAGCCGTTCGCCGAACAGCTTGATCACCGCTTCGGCCGCGGCTTCCAGCTCCGCGACCCGGCGGCGGTAGGCCGGCAGCCGCAACAGCACCGAAGCGAACTCGGCGGCCGCGCCGAACCGCACCGGCAGGCGCCCGCCGCCGATCAGCGCCGCCTGATTGCCCATCATCACGCTGTCCCTGACCGTCAGGGCCGGGAACACGCGGCTGGTCTGGAAGGTGCGCGCCAGGCCGAGCGCCGCGATCGCTTCCGGCCTGAGCCGGGTGATCC
Source organism: Lautropia sp. (assembly GCA_050249335.1). Classification (GTDB taxonomy): domain Bacteria; phylum Pseudomonadota; class Gammaproteobacteria; order Burkholderiales; family Burkholderiaceae_E; genus Lautropia. The sequence continues at coordinate 18,730 of JBFWQR010000102.1, read as the reverse complement.
GGCGATCGCCGAACCAGATCTCGCCGCTCTGCGGCCTGATCACGCCGCTGATCATCTGCAGCAGCGTCGACTTGCCCGCCCCGTTCGGCCCGACGACAGCGACGAACTCGCCCCTGGCGATGGTCAGGTCGATCGCATCGGCCGCGACGACGCCGCCGAAACGCCGGTTGACGCCTTGCAGTCGCAGCGATCCCGGCGCCGCCGCCATCAGCGCGTCCCGGCCAGCCCCTGCGGCCGGAACCGCAGCAGCAACAGCAGGATGGCGCCGTAGACGACCATCCGGTAGTGGGCGAACTCGCGCAGCAGCTCCGGCAGCAGCGCCAGCAGCACACCGCCGATCAGCGCGCCGGTGATGTTGCCGAGGCCGCCCAGGACGATCATCGAGATGATGATGATCGAGGTGTCGATGACGAACGATTCCGGGCTGACGAAGTTCTGCAGGAACGCGAACTGCGCACCCGCCAGGCCGGCGAGGAACCCGGATGCGGCAAAGGCCATCGCCAGGTAGCGCGGCACCGGCACGCCCGAGCAGTGCGCCGCCAGCCGGTCCTCCCGGATCGCCCGCCAGGCGCGGCCGATCGCGGAATCGACCAGCGCACGGGCGAATGCCACCGCCAGCGCCAGCACCACCAGCGCCTGCCAGTACTGCGCGGCGAGGCTCGACATCGACGCGCCGAGCAGGCCGATCGGCGGCCGCTGGATTCCCGGGATGCCCATCGGCCCGCGGGTGACGTCGAGCCAGTTCAGGAAGATCAGGTAGAGGATCTGGCCGATCGCCAGCGTCGCGAGGGCGACGGTATGGCCGGACAACCGGATGGTCGGCCAGTAGCAGACCGTCGCGAGCGCGGCGGTACCGGCTCCGGCCGCCAGGAACGCCAGTTCCGCCGGCACGCCGAGGCGCAGCGTGGTCAGCGCCGCCAGATAGGCGCCGATGCCGAAGAACGCCGCATGACCGACCGAGAGCACGCCGGCCGCGCCGGTCAGCAGCGTCAGGCTGATCGCCAGGATCGCATAGATCACCGACTGGACGCCGAGCTGCAGCACGTAGTTCGACACCGACGCGAGCGGCAGCAGCGCGAGCATCGCGATGATGCCGAGCAGCACCGGCAACGGCAGGTCGAAGACCTTCGCCCGCGAGCGGCCGGCCGCGCCCGGGGTCACCGCGACGATCGAGGTCGTCGGAATGCCGCCGGTCGCGCCGGCCGCGCCGCCGAGCGCTTCGAGCGAGCGCGATCCGAACAGGCCCTGCGGCTTCACCGCGAGTACCAGCAGCAGGATCGAATAGGCGATGATGTCGCGATAGCCTTCGCCGACGTAGCCCGACGCGAGACTCTCGAAGATGCCGAGCAGCAGCCCGCCGACGATCGCGCCGGGGATCGACGACAGCCCGCCGAGCAGCGCGGCGGCGAAGCCCTTGAAGCCGTACGGCAGCCCCATCTGCGGGAACACCGACATGTAGTACATGCCGATCAGCACGCCGGCGATCGCGCCGAGCATGCCGGCCAGGCCGAACGCGAACTGGCGCATCAGCGTCACGTTGATGCCCATCTGGGCCGCCGCGTCGGGATCCTGCGCGGTCGCGCGCAGCGCCTTGCCGATCCAGGTCCGCGACAGCAGCAGCATCAGGCCGCCCATCGCCAGGATCGACACGACCATGATCGCGATGTCGATCCCGGTCAGGTAGGCCTCGCCGACATGGATCACGTACTGCGACAGCGGCGAAGGAAAGCTCTGGATGTCGGCGGACCAGATGATCTCGGCGCCGGTGTCGAAGATGATCGCCAGCGCCAGCGTCGACAGCAGCGGCGAGATGTACGGCGCATGCTGCAGCGGGCGCAGCGCGATCCGCTCGATCAGCATGCCGACGACCGTGGTCGCGGCGATCGACAGCAGCGCGGCGAGCGGAATCGACAACCCGGCCCGCATCAGCGCGAACGTCAGGAACGCGCCGAGCATCAGCAGCGCGCCCTGCGCGAAATTGATAATGTTGGCGACGCCGAACACCAGGCTGAAGCCGAGCGCGATCAGCGCATAGACCGCGCCGATGACGACCCCGTTCAGGATCTGGCTGAGCAGCAGCTCGATCATCGGCGGGTCTGGCGGACGGAAACGACCGGCCGCCGGTCGAAACGGAACCGGGGCGTCAACGCCGGAACAGCCGGTAGTCTCCGTCCTTGATCTCGAGCAGGGTCAGATCCTTGTTCGGCGTGCCGTCGACGAACTTGGTGACGCCGGTCATGCCGCTGAACGGCGGCAGATCGGCGATCGCGTCGCGCAGCGCCTGCCGGGTCACCGGTTTGCCGGCCTTGACCAGCGTGCGCGCGCCCTCCGCGGCGATCGCCACCGCATCCCAGGCGTAGGCGGACCAGAGATCGGGGTCCTGGCCGTACTTCTTGCGGTAGGCCTCGACGAAGGCCGCCTTCACCGGATCGCCGGGGAAGAAATAGGTGGTGGTGATGATGCCGTCGGCGGCCTTGCCGGCCAGCTTGATCAGCTCGGGGCTATAGAGCGTCTCGGGGCCGCCGACCGGCTGTTGCAGGCCGGCCTGCCGGAGCTGCTGCAGGAAGATCGCCGACGGGCCGTAGTGGCTCGCCAGGAAGATGCTGTCGACCTTGGCCTGCCGCAGCTTGGTGATGAACGAGCGGAAATCGCGCGCATCCGGCAGCATCGACTCGTAGATCGGCACTTCGGCGCCGCCGGTCTCGAGCGCCGCCTTGGTCGCCTTGCCGACGTAGATGCCCCAGTCGTCCTGATAGTAGATGACCGCGACCCGCCCGGTCGGCAGGTTGTCCTTCATCATCTTCGCGTACATCAGCGACATCGTGTCCTGGGTATTCGGGATCCGGAACTGATAGCTCGAGATCTTGGTGAAGTCCGGATGCGACGACGACGGGCTCACCTGCGGCATCCTGGCCGTCGCGAACACCGATCCGGCTGCGATCGAAGCGCCGCTGGTGAACGAGCCGATCGCGGCGACGACGCTGCTGTCGGCGACCAGCTTCTGGGCGATCGCCGTCGACTGCAGCGGATCGCCGCGATCGTCGTCCTGGGTGACGACCAGCTTGCGGCCGCCGAGCCCGCCGGCCGCGTTGGTCTGCTCGACGAACAGCTCGATCGCCTCCTTGAACCGCGTGCCGTTGGCGGCGAAGCGCCCGGTCAGCGGGCCGAAGAAGCCGAACTTGATCTCCTCCGCCGGTTGCGCCTGTGCCGACACCGCGAACCCTTGCATCAGCATCGCGGCCGCTGCCGCCGCGATCGCCGTTCTTCTGGACCAGGACATTGCCACCTTCATCTGTGATCACCTCATTGATTCGGCTGGTGCCGCACTATCGATCCAGCGCCATACGCACCGGCCCGGTCATCGGACCAGCCGCATCGTCACGATCTCGCCGGGGCTGGTCCAGCACTGGATCCCCGCGAGCTGCATGTCCTGTTCGCCCTCGACGATCTCGCCGATGGAGGAGATCTCGAGCGGCTCGTCGGCCTGATCGTCGCTGTAGTAGATGCAGATCTGCTGGCGGGGATGATAGAAGCAGACCGCTCCGCTCGCCGTCCCCTTCCGCTGCCGGCGCTCGCGGAGAATCGCCTGCAGCGGCGCGGCGTTCTCGGCCGGCAGCACCCAGGGCAGGTTGAAGAACAGCAGGTCGCCGACGATCTTGCCATGCTGGGCGATGCTGGTGATCGGAAGCCGCTCGCGCAGCGCGGCCGCGAAGCGGGGCACCCGGTCTTCCCAGATCGCCACCACGCCGGCCTCCCGCCCGGAGATATTCAGCGCGACCTTCAGCACGCGGCCGCTGCCGGCGGCCTGGGCGGCGGCGGGCTGGGCAGCAGCGGACCCGTCAGCGGCGGACCGGGCAGCAGCTGCCGGCACCCGGCGCGCCGCTGCCGGCCTCGGATAGCCGCTGCACAGCCCCCACGGGAACGCGGCGTCGATCCACACATGGACCCGGTTGACGTAGCCGATCATCGCCACGGTCAGCCGCCGCAACGCCTCGACGTTCGGCGCCTCTTTCGCGACCGCGACATAGGTCGCCACCAGGCCGCGGACATGCTCGAGGCCGAACAGCTCGAAGAAACCGACCTTGCGCCCGACCAGTTCGACGACCACCGCCTTCAGCGTGTCGAGGTCGATGCCGGGCCGGTCGCACAATTGCAGCACGCCCCATAGGGTCTCGTCGGCCAGCGACCGCGCCGCGCCCTCGGCGAACAGGATCGGCGTCAGATACTGGCCGCGTGAACCGATTCCGCGCGGGTTGCTGCCGCTGGCGAGCACCGCGATCTCTGCGGGCGCCGACAGCCAGATCGCTTCGCGCTCCCGCACGAACAGCGCAACGGCGTCGTCAATCGACAGCGACATCGACCTGATTCCCGGTTCAGCCTGACTACCGTTCAGCCATTTACCGTTCAGCCATTGCCGGCGGCGAAGCCGGCCCAGTCGCCGGCGACGGCCCGCCGCGCCTGGGCTCGCCATCGTACCGCATGCTGCGGCCCGCCGGCGGCAGCGGCCAGCTCGGTCTCGGCGGCGGCGGCCAGCGCCGCGAACGTCTCGATGCCGCGCGCCCGCAGCGCCGCGGCGACCGCCGGCGTCAGCCCGGCGATCGCTTCGAGATCGACCTGGCGGTAGACCGGCGCCTGCGACGACAGCGTCGCCGAGCTGGTCGATACCGCGCCAGGCGCGCCGACCGCGACCCCGGCCGCGACCGCACCGGCCGAGGTCCCGGCCGATGCGACCCCACCGGTCGATGCGAGCGCACCAGCCGGTACGCCCCCACCGGTCGATGCAACCGTACCGGCCGATGCAACCGCATCGGCCGACCCCGCCGGCGCTGCCGATGCGACGGCGGGCCGCGGCAGCGGCATCGTCGCCACCAGCGCGGCGCGACGGCGCTGCCGCCCGAGCCACCAGAGCGCCAGCCAGACCGCCAGCGCGCCGATCACCATGCCGAACAGGAACGTCTGCCACATCGGCGGCGGCCGTCAGAAGCGCCGCCCGTCGCGCATCTCTTCGCGATAGGCCGCCTCGAGTTCACGCAGCCGGGTGTCGACGATCGAGCCGTTGTAGTAGTCGAGGTCGCCGGCATTGCGCGCCAGCCGCAGCTGCTCGATCGCCGGCAATTTCATGCCGCGCAGCAGGTAACCCTCGGCAGCGGCCTTGTGCGCCAGCCCGCGCTCGCCGAGCGCCTGGTGCGCCTCGCCGAGCAGCCGCCACAGCTCGGCGTCGCCCTTGTGCTCCGCGGTCTTCTCGCGCAGCAGCGTCAGCGCGTCGCGCCAGGCGCGCGCTGCGATCAGCGTCTGCGCCCGCAGCCGGATCATCGCCAGCGAATCCGGCCAGCTCTTCAGGGCCTCGGCCGACCGCGCCATCGCCCGGTCGATGTCGCCGGCGGCGAGGCTGTTGGCGACCCGCAGCCGGGTCAGGTACGGATGCGGCGTGCCGAGCGCCGACTGCGCCTTGTCGAGCGCATTCTCGGCGCCGACCCAGTCGCGCCGGCCATAGGCGACATTGGCCAGGCCGAACCACGGCGCCGGATCCTTGGCGCCGTCGTCGCGCCTGGTCGCCTGCTCGAAGGTGCGCTCGGCCGCCGCCAGCGCGTCGACCGAGTCGCTGCCGATCGCGAGCGCGCGTGCCTTGATCAGCCGGAACTCGAGCGCGTCGCGGTGCTCGATCGGCCGCATGTCGCCGATCCGCAGCTGCAGATCGGTCATCCGCTCGGCCGACAGCGGGTGGGTCCGCAGGTAGCTGAGCGCGCCGCCTTCGTTGTAGCGGTTCGCCCCTGACAGCCGCTCGAAGAAGCGCGGCGCGGCGCGTACGTCGAAGCGCGCTTCGCGCAGGATCTCGAGGCCGATCCGGTCCGCCTCGCGCTCGGCATCGCGCGAGAACGACAGAATCGAGCGCGTTGCCAGCGTGTCGCCGAGCATCAGGCCGCCGACCGCGGCATCCGGGCTCGAACGCGCGGCGAGCGCGCCGAGCACCAGGCCGGCCAGCGCCAGCATCGAGACCTGCCGCTGACTCGACAGCATCCGCGCGATGTGGCGCTGCGTCACGTGGCCGATCTCGTGGCCGAGCACGCTGGCGAGCTCGGATTCGCTGCCGGCCGCGGCGATCAGTCCGGTATGGACGCCGATGAAGCCGCCCGGCAGCGCGAACGCGTTGATCGACGGATCCCGGACCGGGAAGAACTCGAACTGGTTGGCGCGGGCCGGCGCGGTCGCCGTCAGCCGCGCCGCGAAACGGTTCAGGTACTGCGTCAGCTCGGCGTCGTCGAATACCGTACCGTCGGCGCGCAGATCGCGCATCACCGATTCGCCGAGCCGGCGCTCGGCGGCGCCGGACAGCTCGTCGCCGCTGGCCGCGCCGAGATCCGGCAACCGCTCGATCTGTGCCCATCCCGGCGGGGCGAGCACGCCGCAAGCGAACACCGCCGCGACGCACGCGGTGACCCAACGGCGAGCCGAAGCGGAATGGATGGTCACCTTGCTATGATAGCCATGATGGCGGATTTGACCCATTTCGACGCGAGCGGCCGGGCCCGGATGGTCGATGTCGGGGCAAAGGCGGCAACCGCCCGCGTCGCCGTCGCCGAGGGCTGGATCCGGATGCAGCCGGCCACGCTGGCGCTGATTGAGCGCGGCGAGGCGGCCAAGGGCGACGTGCTCGGCATCGCCCGGATCGCCGCGATCATGGCGACCAAGCGCACCGCCGACCTGATCCCGCTCTGCCATCCGGTCGCGCTGACCCGGGCCTCGGCCGATTTCGAGGTCGACAGCGCCGGCAGCCGGGTCCGTTGCGTGGTCCGCGCCGAGTGCGTCGGCCAGACCGGCGTCGAGATGGAAGCGCTGACCGGCGTCCAGGTCGGCCTCTTGACGATCTACGACATGTGCAAGGCGGTCGATCGGGGGATGGTGATCGAGGGGGTTCGGCTGCTGGAGAAGCGCGGCGGGAAGAGCGGGGACTGGGTGGCGGGTTCGGCGTAGGCCGAGCGTCCATGCGGTTCTTCGGGCGACCGAGGGGCCTCGTCAGACGCGATCTTCAGCCCTCCCCAGTTCCCCCGCAGGCACGCATCGCTCGGCGCCTCTCCAGCATCCCCTTTGCCGTGATCCAGCCGCACACAAGGCTGACGATCCCGAGAACAAGGAATCCATCAAGCGGGCCGTCCGGGCCACCCATCGTGACCATCAGATAAGCGATGTAGACTCCATGCGAGATAAGCATCACGGGGGTGATCCATGCGCCGGCCGCATTGAGGCGTGATGAAGGTGCTTCACCCAGATACCGAAACGTCGCCAAAAAGACCAGACAGAGAAACGCCGCGACCAGCGCAAGGTAGATCTGCGCGTGAAAGAGTTCCGGCTCAGCGCTGAAGGCTCCCAAGACGTTCAAGCCACCCCACACCGCGCACAGAGATCCAAGGATCGCGACTACGATCCGTGCGGTTTTGATCATCGCGGTGAGCCTTCCGTAGTCCGCGCGATTCTGGTTCTCTCAGGTGCACCCAGCGGGCGGTACCTGAACTATCTAGCGTCCGCTGAACGACGGCGGCCGCTTCGCCGCGAACGCCGCCGCCGCCTCGCGAAAGTCGTCGGTCTCGAGCCCGATCACCTGCACGCGGTTCTCGAGCTCGAGCGCGGCGTCGAGGCTCGGCGCGTCGAGGTTGCGCCACATCAGCGCCTTGGTCTGACGGGTCGCGTACGGACTGTTGCGCAGCACGCGGCCGGCCAGCGCGCACGCCGCGTCGGTGAGCGCCGCGTCGTCGACGACGGTCGAGACCAGGCCGAGCCGCGCCGCGGTCGCGGCATCGATCGGATCGCCGGTCAGCATCGCCTCGAACGCGCGCGAGGCGCCGATCAGCCGCGGCAGGTGATAGCTGATGCCGCATTCGCCGGCGCTCAGGCCGATGCGGACCGCGCCGACGTGAAAGCTCGCCGATTGCGCCGCGAGGCGGATATCGGCCGCCAGCGCGAGCGCGAAGCCGAAGCCGACCGCCGGGCCGTTGACCGCGGCGATCACGGTCGCGTCGAGCTGCCGCAGCCGCCGGACGAGGCCGGCGAAGTCCTGTTGCAGCCGCCAGCGGTCGGACATGCCGGGATCGCCGGCGAGCGGCCGCCCGGCCTCGTCGAGGATCGGGCTGCCGAGCTCCCAGCCGGCGCAGAACGCACTGCCGGTGCCGGTGACGACGACGACGCGCACCGACGCGTCGTCCGCCAGGCGGTCGAGCGCGGCGCGCAGCGTCCGCGCCGCCGCCTGCGACAGCGCGTTCATCCGTGCCGGCCGGTTCAGCCGGATCGTGACGAGGCCGGCAGCGGCCGCCTCAACCTGGATCGCGTCGCCCATCGCCTACTCGATCTTGATGTGCGCGCCGCCGATCGCGAGCGGCCGCAGATTGCCCTGCCGGACGCAGGGCATCGTCGACATGCTGTCGGCGATGGCTGTCGGATGGGTCATTCGGGCAACCCTCGGGGCGACCGAACCGGCAACGGTCCCGTCGCCCCTTTGGACGCATCCATCACAGTGTGGACGCGCTCCTGGAAAAGCAGAGCGTGCTTCGTCAGCAGATCGACCAGGCGCCCATTGTCGTGCTTCTTGATGGCCTGGATGATGGCATCGTGCTCGCCCGTGACGCGATGCTGATGAGTCTGATACCGCTCCGACTCGACGTCGAGCTTGAATATATAGTAGGAAATACGCCGGGCCTGGTTCTGGAGCCGCTCGGCGAACTCGAGAATGTAGATGTTCTCGGTGGCACGCGCGATGCGGCTGTGAAACAGCGCGTTGATCTCGGTGAGCTTCAGGAATTCACGCGTCTCGACGTATTTCACGTAGCGGCTGTTGAGCGCCTCCAGATCCGCCACGAGGCCGCCCTGCCGCGTATTGCAGAAGAACCCGACCATCCGCTCCGACGCGAAGTAGGCGTTGAAGAGATCGCGGATATTGTGAATGTCGAGCGGGCTGACGACGGCGCCGCGATTGTGCTGGATCTCGACCAGCCCTTCCGATGCGAGCCGATTCAGCGCTTCACGCGCCGGCGTCCGACTGAGCTCGAACCGCTCCGCCAGGAGCGTCTCGTCGATCCGGGAGGACGGCGCGAGCGTCAGATCCAGAATCCGATCGCGGATCACGTTCACGGCATTGTCGGTCTTCGACGTCTTGACCGCCGCCCCTCTCGACCGTTGGGAAGTCCTCTTACCTGTGCGCACTGTCGACCCCGGACGCTACCTCCTGATGACGGCGAGTCGCGCCGCTCGACGACAGCGATCGCCGACGCGACGGCTTGTCAGAAGTCGTGCATCGTATACAATCAATATATCCTTCTCCTGAATCCGGTTCTCCCAGATCCCGAGCAGGCACGCGATCGATCGTTCGCGGCAAGCGCTCCGGCTCGAGGGCGGCCGGGGCGCGCCGACACCTTCGACCCGAAGACCAAGAGGTGATGCGATGTACGACAAGCCGTTCGAATCGGCGCCTCATGCAGCGTAACCCGCTCGAAATTCATCAGAGCCCGATATAGTAGTCGGGTTGCAGGCGATGCCGCTTTCCCTCGTCCGCCGCGCGATCACGCCTCGACGGCGCTTGCAGCGTCATATTCCCGGGCCGACCGAGCTCGCCCGCCACTATGACGTCGTGATCATCGGCGGCGGCGGCCATGGTCTGGCCACCGCGTATCAACTCGCGACCCGCCACGGAATCACGAACGTCGCGGTTCTCGAGAAAGGCTATCTCGGCGGCGGGAACACCGCGCGCAACACGATGGCGGTACGCGCCAACTACATGACCGAAGCGAGCGTCGCCTTCTATCGCGCGTCGCTGCGGCTGTTCGAGCAGATGAGCGCGGAGCTCGACTTCAACATCATGTTCTCGCAGCGTGGCCAGCTGACGCTCGGCCACAGCGACAGCGCGCTCGACGCCTTCCGTTATCGCGCCGAACTCGGCCGCCACATGGGGCTGAAGATCGAGCTCCTCGATCGGGCGGCGGTGCGCGCGCTCGTCCCGGCGCTCGACCTCGATCCGTCACCGCAGCTTCCCGTGATCGGCGCGCTCTGGCATCCGGAGGCCGGAATGGTCCGGCATGACGCTGTCGCGTGGGGCTACGCGTTCCGCGCCAGCCAGCGCGGCGTCGAGATCCATCAGCAGACGGAGGTGACCGGAGTCACGATCGAGAGCGGGCGCGTTACCGGCGTCACGACCACTCGCGGACCGGTCGCCTGCGGCGCGGTCGTCCAGGCGGTGGCCGGGGCAAGCTCGGTGGTTGCCAGGCTCGCGGGCCTGGAGCTGCCGATCACCACCTACCCGCTCCAGGCCATCGTGACCGAGCCGCTCAAGCCGCTGTTCGATCCGATGGTGAGCTCGGCCCAGCTCCACACCTATCTGTCGCAGACGCCGCGCGGAGAGATCGTGATCGGCGGCGGATCCGATCCCTATCCCCGCTACAACACCCGTTCGACCTTCGAGATGAAGCGCGAGCTGGTGATCAATTCCGTGCGGCTCTTTCCGTGCCTGTCCGGCGTGAAGATCATGCGGCAATGGGCCGGCATGACGGACATGACGCCCGACTACAGCCCGGTGATGGGCGAAAGCGGCATCGACGCCTACTACCTCGACGCCGGCTGGGGCACGTGGGGGTTCAAGGCGACGCCGATCTGCGGGGTCACGATGGCCGAGCTGGTGGCAACGGGCCGTACACCCGACCTCATCAAGCCTTTCGCGCTCGACCGATTTCGTTCCTTCGCGCTGGTCAACGAAATGGGCGCGACGGCAGCGAGCCACTAGCCAGGGAATCCAGGTCTTGAAAAGACTGACGTGTCCGCTGAACGGCCCACGCGACATCGACGAGTTCGTCTACGGCGGTGAGTTGCGCCGGGCGCCGGACCCGGACACCTGTTCCGACGCCGAGTGGGCGGACTACCTCTTCAGGCGCGAGAACATCGCCGGCCTCGTCACTGAATGGTGGCAGCACGCGCCATCGGGCTACTGGTTCCTGGCGAAGCGGGACACCGTCACCGACGAGGTGATCGAGACGTTCGATCCGGGCCTGATCTTCAAGCCGCGAGCCGAAGCAACGGAATGACGAACCACGATCCACTTCGGCTGCCGCCGCCTTACGGCGTTCTCATCGATCGCTCGCGAGTGCTGGATTTCGAGTTCGAAGGCGCAGCCTACCAGGGGTATGCCGGCGATGTGGTCGCGAGCGCACTGGCGGCCAATGACATATGGACGCTTTCGCGCTCCTTCAAATATCACCGGCCCCGCGGCATCCTGTCGATGGCAGGCCGCGAAGCCAATACGCTGATCGAAGCCGATCGGATCCCGAACCTGCTGGCCGACCGGTTGCCGCTTCGCCATGGCCTCGTGGCGAAGGGACAGAACGTCTCGGGCAGCCTGAAGGCGGATCGCAGGGCATGGCTCGGACTCGTCGCACCGCTGCTGTCGGTCGGGTTCTACTACCGCACGTTCTACAAGCCGGGATGGATGACGTGGGAGCCGCTGATCCGCAAGCATGCCGGCCTCGGGGTCGTGCACACCGATGCCGTGCCGCCGCCGGCCCGCGAACCGCATGCCATGACTGCCGATGTCCTGGTCGTCGGTGGCGGCCTGGCAGGCCTGGATGCAGCCCGTGAGGCAGCGCAGGCCGGCAAGCGCGTCATCCTGATCGACGACCAGCAGCGTCTCGGCGGCGAAGCGCTCTGCAACGGCGATACGCCGGCCGACCTGCTCCGGGCGGCCGAGGCGGAATTGAATGCGCTGGGCGTGACAATTCTGGCACCGGCGGTTGCGACGGGCATCTTTTCCGACAGCCTCGTGACGGCGCTGTCGGAGGATCGCCTGTATCGGATCAATGCCCGAAGCATCGTGCTGGCGACCGGCGCGGCCGAGCAGATGGCGGTCTTCCGCAACAACGATCTTCCGGGCGTCATGCTCGGCACCGCTGCCCTGCGTCTGGCAATGCTCTATGCAGTTCGACCAGGCCGGAAAGCCGTCGTCCTCACGTCGACCGACTTCGGATATCGCGTCGCGATGATCTTGCAGGCCATGGGCGTCGGCGTCGCGGCCATCGTCGACCTGACCGGCGATACGCCGCCGTCGCCGGCCGTCGCGCAGGCGCGGGCGGCGGGTATCGAGATTCTCGAGGGCTACGGGCCGATCGAGGCGCGAGCGCGGAACGGTCACCGGGTCAGCGCGCTCGCGGTCGGCCCGCTGAACGGCAGCCGCTCACCCGACAAGAGGGCGGCGCGCGAAATCGACTGCGATCTGGTGGCGGTCTGCGTGGAGCGCCTGCCGAATCTGAGCCTGCTCGCTCAGGCCGGCGGCGTCATTCGGATCGACCCGAAGACGGGGAGCATCGCGATCAAGCATCGGCCGAAGCACATCGAGCTCGCCGGTGCAGCTGCCGGCGATCCCGAAAGCGCTTCCGGCATCGCCATCGCCCGCATCTTCCCGCATCCGAAGGGGAAGGACTTCGTCGACCTGGACGAAGACCTCCAGATCGGCGACCTGCTCGATGCGGTGGCCGAAGGGTACGACCATCTGGAGCTGACGAAGCGCTACTCCACGGTCGGAATGGGTCCGTCCCAAGGCAAGCACTCGGCCCTGCCGAGCGTTGCGATCGTCGCCGAGGCCGCGGGCATGCCACCCGACGGGATGGCGTTCACGACGGTCCGGCCGCCGTACATGCCGGAGGCCATGGGCATTCTCGCCGGCCCGCCCGATGAGCCGTTCCGCCTGACGCCGATGCACGCGCGCCATATCGCGGCCGGAGCGCAGATGGCCGGCGCAACGCACTGGCTGAGACCGACGCACTATGGCCCGCCCGAGGCGCGGCTCGCCTGCACGGAAGCCGAGGCGCTGCACGTTCGCCGGCACGTCGGCCTGATCGACGTGTCCACGCTCGGCAAGATCGAGATCAAAGGTCCGCAGGCAGCCGAGTTTCTCGAGCGCATCTATACGGGACGCTTCGCCAATCTTCGCGTCGGCCAGATCCGCTATGCCCTGATGACCGACGAGGCCGGCGTCGTGATCGACGACGGTGTCGTGGCCCGTCTCGGGCCGGACGCGTTCTTCGGCACCTCGACGACTTCCTCGGTCGCCAGCGTGTTCCGGAAGATGAAATGGTGGAATGCGCAATGGCGGATGCGGGTAGACCTGACGAACGTCAGCGCTTCCTTCGCCGCCATGAACCTCGCCGGGCCCGACAGCCGGACCGTGCTGGCGCGGCTGTGCCGCGACCTCGATCTCGCCGGATCGGCCTTTCCCTACATGGAAGCGCGCTGCGGCGCGATCGCCGGCGTTCCAGCCCGCATCCTGCGGATCGGCTACGTCGGCGAGCTCGGCTTCGAGATCCACGTGCCGGCAAGCTACGGAGAGCATGTCTGGGATGCGCTGATCGCCGCCGGGCAAGACCAGGACATCAGGCTCTTCGGCCTGGATGCGCAGCGCCTGCTTCGCCTGGAGAAAGGGCACTTCATCGTCGGACGCGACAGCGATGGCATCAGCGATCCGGCCGAGCTCGGCCTCAACGTCCTGGTCGCGCGGAGCAAGCCGTTCTTCGTCGGAAAACGTTCGATCGAGATGCGCGCACGCACCGGCGCGAAGCGCAGATTGATCGGCCTGTCGTTCGGCACCGGGCGATGCTCGACCGTGGCGGAAGGAGCGCTGGTCATGCGCGGTGACAGCGTCGCAGGCCGCGTCACGTCCGCAGCCTATTCGCCGCATCTCGACCGGACGATCGCGCTCGCGCTCGTCGACGATCCGCCGCCGCCCGAGGCAGGCATCGACGTCCTCGCCTCGGGGCAGAGGCTGCGCGCATCCCGCGCCGCCCTTCCCTTCTACGATCCTCGCCAGGACAGGCAGTCATCATGACGACGGGCGAACCGGCCCGGCCTCGCCGCAGCCGCGCGCTGCGCAACGAGCATCTGCGGCTCGGCGCCGTGTTCGCGCCGGCACCCGCGGACGAGGCCGTCCTGCACTATGACCGGCCGGAGCTCGAACCCGGGCACATCGCCGATCTCGCGCTCGTCGACCTCACGTTCGCACCGCGCTGGGGAATCAAGGGGCCGGACGCCCCGATCGCGCTCCGCGCGACCGGCCTCGAATGTCCACCGGCGAGCAACCGTTGCGTATCCTCACCGGGCGGAGCGACCGTAGCGGCACTGTCCGCGACCGAATACATCGCCGTGTGGGACCGCGCCGTACCGGACAGCCGGGAACCCGAGCTCCGCCGTGCGCTGACCGGAACCGCGCAGGAATGCTACTTCGTCGATCATTTCGAGGGGATGTTCTGCTTCGCGATCACCGGCGCGAGACGCGAGCAGCTCTACCGCGGCTGCTGCGCCGTCGACCTGTCCGACCGGGCATCGCCGGCAGGCCACGTCGTCCAGACTCGTCTGCACCATACGGGTGTCGTCATCCTGCGCCGGGCGACAGGCACGCTTGCCCTCGACCTGATCCTCGGCGACATCTCGATGGCGACCTACACATGGCACAACTTGAGTGCCTGCCTCGCCGAAGCCGGCGGTTCGATCGCCGGTATCGGCGCACTGCACGGACATCCGTCCGGATACTGATCGAGACGGCCGCGATCGCGATGTTGACTGTCGCGCGCCAGCGTATATGATTCGTATATCTATTGCGTCGCTCAACCGAGGAGAACCGAGATGAAGTCCGCCGACAAGTTTCTCTCTCGCCGCACCGTTCTTGGCGCCGGGCTCGCAGCCGGACTGTCGGCGCCTGCGTTTTACATGCGCAGTGCAAGGGCCGACCCGAAACGGCTGGTGATCTACAAATTCGACGGCGAGCTCGGAAAGTTCTACACCGAGAACTGGATCAGGCCGTTCAGTCAAGCCAATGACGTGAAGGTCGATGAGATCACGATGGTCGGATCGGCGCCGCCGCTCGACAAGCTCGCCGCCCAGATCAATGCGGGGCGCCCGGAAGCCGACGTCGTTCCGTTGCAGCCGCCTCAGCTGGTCTTTGCCGAACGCAACAAGCTGCTCTTGAAGCTCGACCGGGCGGCGTTGACGGAAGCGGAGAACTTCTATCCCGAGTACATCACCGAGTACGGCCCGAAGCTCGGCCTGTGGAGCTACGGCCTCGCCTTCAATACGCAGAAGATCACGACGCGCCCCACCAGCTGGCGCGACATGTGGGACCCCAAGTTCAAGGGAATGGTCGGCCTGAACGATGCGCTGTTCGAGCAGGCGCTGCAGATGGTCAACATCGCCTTCGGACGCAAGGCCGGCCAGGTCGACGAAGAGACCGTCAAGCATCTCGCGGCGTTGCGGCCGAATATCGTCTCGCTGTGGACCACCGGCGCCCAGGCGGAGCAGCTGTTCCGCAGCGGCGAGATCGCCATATCGCCGCTCTGGAACGGGCGCGTCTTCAAGCTGCTCGATCAGGGCGTACCGCTCGATTTCGTGGTTCCGAAGGAAGGCTTCTTTGCCCGGTGGAACGCCTATACGGTCCCGCGCAACGCGCAGAATCCGGAGCTCGCCACCAAGTTCATCAACTTCGTCATGAACGAGAAGGCCCAGTCGGCGTTGGCCGAGCAGCTCTTCTACGGAACCGCGAACAAGAAGGTCGTCTACGGCTCGGACAAGACCAAGCAGCGCGTCGTCGTCGCAACGCCCGAGAACGTCGCCAAGGTCGTTCCCGAGGATTTCGTGGCGATCACCGACAACATGCCGAACTGGTCTCGGCTCTGGAACCGCTGGAAAGCCTCGTAGGCCGGCGGGACCGGACCAGATCCGATGACGGACACGGGATCGGCGAAGGCCTGGCTGCTGCTGATTCCCGTAGCCGCGCTCTACGCGGCAACGTTCGTGGTGCCGATCGGCATCGTGTTCGGGTTGAGCACATCGACCTTCGATGCCGGCGTCGTGACGTCCGGTTTCTCCCTCGAGAACTACCAGCAGGCGCTGTCTGACGATACGTCGATCGCGACGCTCGGCCGCACGCTCAGGATCGCCGCCATCGTGACGCTGGCGGCGGCAGCCCTGGGTTATCCGGTCGCGCTGCAGATGCGCCGTTCCGGCCCCGTGTTGCGGACGATCCTGATCGCGCTGGTGGTCGCACCGCTGCTGACCAGCGTGATCGTCCGGAACGTCGCGTGGATCCTGATCCTCGGCCGCAACGGGCTGATCAACAGCGCATTGATCGGCTCGGGTCTGATCGCGTCGCCCCTGCCGCTCATGTATAACGACGCCGGGGTCATCGTGGCGACGCTGCATGTGTACCTGACGTTCCTCGTCCTGCCGCTCTATGCCTCGCTGCAGGCGATCGATCCGCGCGTCGAGGAGAGTGCCGCGAGCCTGGGCGCATCGCCGCTCGCGGTCTTCTGGCGGATCACGTTTCCGCTCAGCGTGCCGGGGCTGGTTGCGGGAGCCAGTCTCGTCTTCATCCTGACGATGGGCCTGTATCTGACGCCCACCATCATGGGCGGCTCGTTCGTGGTGACGGTGTCCATGCTGATCACCGAGCTGGCGCGGAATCAGTACAACTGGCCGGCAGCATCGGCCCTGTCGATCATCCTGCTGGCGACGATGGGATTGACGCTGCTCGCGGCCTTCGCGACGCGCAAGTGGATGAAGCTGCAACATTGAGCACGGATACCGCCATGCGACGGACCGATTGGCTCACGCTCGCCGTGACGCTGCTGGTCCTGCTGTTCCTCACGACGCCGCTGGTCATTCTCGCGGTGCAGTCGTTCACCGCGGAGGCTCATCTTCAGTTTCCGCCGGCACGCTTCGGCCTGCGCTGGTACCAGTACCTGCTGGAGTCCACCGCCTGGCGAGAGGCGGCGGGGCGAAGCGCCTTGATCGCGGCGATCGTCACGCCCTGCGCGGTTCTCGTCGGCACGGCCGCGGCTTTCGGGCTCGACCGCGGTCCCCGTTCCGGCCGCAAGGCGATCTACGCGTTCCTGATCGCGCCGATGGTGCTGCCGCATCTCGTGCTGGCGCTCGGCATGCTGCGCGTCGCATTGTTCGCCGGCATGGAGGACACGCTGCTGGCGCTCGTGCTGGGGCACCTGACGGTCGCGGTGCCGTATGTCATCGTCACCGTGGGCGCCAGCCTCCAGGCGGTGCAGCGGGATCAGGAGGAGGTCGCTCTGAGTCTCGGCGCAGATCCGCTACGTGTTTTCTATCATGTGACGTTGCCGGCGATAGCGCCGGGACTGCTTGCGGGAGCGATCTTCGCCTTCATCACCTCCTTCGACGAATTCATCCTGACGTTCTTCCTCGTCACCTTCCAGAAGACGCTGCCGCTGCAGATATTCAGCACCTTGTCGTTCCAGGTCGAGCCCTCGATCGCAGCGGCCTCGACCCTGGCGCTGGCGGTGACTGCGGTGCTGACGACGCTGATCCTGACCCGCGGGCAGATCGTGACACATGGAAAGATCGTACGATGATCGCCCTCCGGAAGCTCCACAAGTCCTATCAGGACGTCGTCGCCGTCAAGCACGTCGATCTCGATGTCGCGCAAGGCGAGTTCGTCACGCTGCTGGGGCCGAGCGGATGCGGCAAGACGACCACCTTGCGCATGATCGCAGGCTTCACGACGCCGACCAGCGGAACGATCGCGATGGCCGGGACCGACGTCACGCGACGCCCGCCGCACAAGCGCGAGGTCGGTCTGGTCTTTCAGAGCTATGCGCTGTTCCCGCACATGACGGTCCGCGACAACGTCGGGTTCGGGCTCAGGATGCGCCGCCTGCCCGCCGCCGAGATCCGCCGGCGCGTCGGCGAAGCGCTCGAGCTGGTCAAGCTCGCCGGATTGTCGGAGCGGCTGCCGCGCGAGCTGTCGGGCGGACAGCAACAGCGGGTCGCGCTCGCCCGCGCGCTCGTCATCAGGCCGCAGCTCCTGCTGCTGGACGAGCCGTTCGGCGCGCTCGACAAGCAGCTCAGGGACCATATGCAGAAAGAGCTGCGTGCGCTGCAGAGACAGCTGTCGTTGCCGACGTTGTTCGTCACGCATGATCAGGGCGAGGCGCTGTCGATGTCCGATCGGGTCGTCGTGATGAACGCCGGTGGCGTCGAGCAGATCGGCACACCACTGGACGTCTATGAGCGCCCCGGGTCGGAGTTCGTCGCGACGTTCCTCGGCCACTCGAATATTCTCGATGCGGAGGTCCAGCAGATCGGCACGGCAACCGTGCTGAGATCGGGGCCGCTGGTCATCCCGGCGAACCGGACGGCTGCGAGCCTCGGCTCGGGGCGCGTGATGATCCGTCCCGAACGGGTTGCACTGCACGCCGGCCAGGCGCGCGATGACCGTACCAGCGCACGAGTCGTCGCGACGTCGTACTTCGGCTCGTCGATCGAGTACGTCCTCGACGTGCAGGGCATCCGGCTCGAGGCGGTGACCGCCAACCCCGGCGCCGGCTTCGACCGCTTTGCCGTGGGTGACACCGTCGACGTGGAGATTCCGGCGGACGCGGTCTGGCCGTTGCCGGATTCGCGCTGAGCCGCCCGAGGCCCGGCAGGCAGCCGTGCAGGAACGGAGACGTCGGGCCACAATCATATATGATTCATTTATAATAATTCGTCGTCCCGGTGTGACCCAAACGTGAGCTGGATGTTCGGCGTCGATGTCGGCGGAACGTTCACGGACTTCTGCGCGATGAACGCGCTGACGCTCGAACGGCGCCTTTGGAAGCGATCCTCGACACCATCCGATCCGGCGGACGCGATCATCCTGGGCCTGCACGAGCTTGCCCGCGAATGCGATGTGCCGCTCGAATCGGTG
>JBFWQR010000101.1:0-29151 GCA_050249335.1 Lautropia sp. | reverse complement strand
CCATTCGGTGACCGCGCGGCTGCGCAACGCGCCGGCGAGCATCAAGACGGTCTATCTCGACCGCGACCGGGACGATCCGCGAGCCCGTGAACTGCACCGGCTGGCAGCGCGCCAGCAACTGGCGATCAGCCGCGTCGACGGCGCACGGCTCGACCGGATGTGCGCCGGCAAGCGCCACCAGGGCGTGGTCGCGCTGGTCGAACCCGCCATTCCCTCGGCATCGCTGCCGGAGCGGCTCGCGCAGGTCGCCGAAGCCGGCGGTGAGCCGCTGCTGCTGCTGCTCGACGGCGTCACCGACCCGCGCAACCTCGGCGCCTGCCTGCGGGTCGCCGACGGCGCCGGCGTCCATGCGGTGGTCGCGCCGAAGGATCATTCCTGTCAGTTGACCGATGTCGCGATCCACACCGCGAGCGGCGCTGCCGAACACGTGCCGTACATCCAGGTGACCAACCTGACGCGGACCATCGAGGATCTGCAGATCGCCGGCCTGCGCGTGCTCGGCACCGCCGATCGCGCCGACGCGTCGCTTTACCAGACCGATCTCGCCGGGCCGCTGGCCTGGGTGCTCGGCGCCGAGGACAAGGGATTGCGCCGGCTGGTCCGCGAGCAGTGCGATCGGCTGATCGCGATCCCGATGCTCGGCCAGGTCGAGAGCCTGAACGTATCGGTCGCGGCCGGTGTCGTGCTCTATGAAACCGTGCGGCAGCGCGGGGGGCACTGACGGCCGGCACTGACGGCCGGTACCGGACTCAATGCTCGCGCTGTCGCAGCAGCCACGGCGCTTCCGGCCGCGGCTGGGCCCACAGGCCGCGGCCGGCGGCCCGTGCGGTGCGCTCGGCCGCCGCGTAGCGGTCGCGGTCGGCGGCTGGCAGGTCGCTCGCGTAACGGCGGAAGTACCAGGCAAGCCCGGCCTGGATCTGCGTCAGGCCGGCGTCGCCGGCCTGCTCGCCGTCGATGACGAGGACCTTTGCCACCACGCGCCGATACTGATCGATCTTGACCGGCTGGATCGCCAGCGTGCGCTCGGCCAGCAGCCGGCGCAGGTGATCGCGTGAACGGTCGGCGAACGGCTGGCCGCGCTCGGGCGCATCGATGCCGCTGATCCGGATCGTCCGGCGCCGGCCGTCGTCGCCGATTGCGATGAACGAATCGCCATCCTGTATCCGGGCCAGCCGTGCGCGCAGCGGCGCCGGTTCGGCGGAGCCCTCGGCCGCAGCCGGCTTCGCTGGCGCTCGGACCACCGGCGTGGTCGGGCCGCAGCCGACGAGCAGGATCGCCAGCGCGAACGCGGCGGCCGCGACGCTCGCCGCGAATGGAATGCGGCCACGGTATTCGGGCGATGGCGCAGCGGGCACGGGCAATCGGGTCGGCGAACGTCGCTGGATCGGCGTCTTCTGCGGGATCGCGGGATCGATGGGCGTTGCGGGATCGCAGAATCGGCGGGCGTTGCAGAATCGGCGGGCGTTGCAGGGTCGGCGGGCACGGCGCACGGCCGCATGGTTTTCGCACGATATCATTGCCGAGGCAGTGCCGCGGTCGCCGCGCTCGGTCGGCGGTCTTCGGCCATCGGGCCGAGTCCGTCAGAGCGAGGCCATCGACCGAGGTCATTGGATCGAGGTCATTGAATCGAGGCCATCGGTCGGAGGGATGACATGCACCAGGCCCTGTTGCTCGCCCATCTGCTCGGCGTGGTCGTCTGGGTCGGCGGCATGTTCTTCATGGCGATCTGTCTGCACCCGGCGCTGGCGACGCTCGCCGGCAAGGATCGGGCAACGCTGGTCGTCACGACGCTGACGCGCTTCTTCGGCTGGGTCGCCGTCGCGATCGTGATGCTGTGGGTCAGCGGTACCGGGATGGTCTTCGCCGCGGCGGGCAGCCGGTTGCCGCTCGGCTGGCACCTGATGATCGGTGCCGCCGCGCTGATGACGCTGATCTTCGGCTATGTCCGCTACGGTCCTTTTCGCGCGGCACGCGACGCGCTCGCAGCCGGGCGCCTGACCGAAATCGCTCCCCGGCTCGCCCGGGTCCGCATGCTGGTATTGATCAATCTCGCGCTCGGTGTGCTGGCGATCGCGGCGGTGACGCTGCTCGGCTGAAATCGTCGCGAAAGCGACGGAGCTGTTGCCGCAGGGCCGCGCCGGACCGCTTGCGGTGTCGCTTAGCTTGCCGGTCTGTCGATCGTGGCGGTATGGTGAACCACGGACCTGAAGTCCGACCTTCGCATGAGCGGCCAAGTCCGCGTCGCGATTGACATTTGCCGCGGCTGCGAGCCGGGCGCTTCGAGCCGCAGGGAAGCGCTGCGATAGCGCCCACCGGCCCCGTTGCGGCTGCCGCCCAGGGATACTTACTGCGAGGACGCAATGCTTGATGTCGTGACCAAAACGCCGGCCAGCGGCGGCCGGGCCGGCGGTTGCCGCCGGCGGATCGGTCGCTCCGCTTCGGAGGCGGCCGCCCCGGGGCTGATCGTGGCGGTCGGGTTGCTGCTGGCAGCGCCGGCGGCAGGTCAGAGCGGCAGTGCATTGTTCGCGGTGGGCTCCGGCAGCGCCAAGACGGCGGCCGAAGGCAAGGCGACGGCTGCAGGCAAGGCGACGGCCGCAGGCAAGGCGGCCGGCAAGGTCACCCCGACCAGGGCGCAATCGGCGACTGCCAATCGCGGTCAAGCGGCGCTCAAGGCCTCCAAGCCGACCAACGGCAAGAGCGCCGCGCGCGGCACGGCCAATGCGAAGCGCAAGGTCGCACGCAAGGCGCCGGCGGCCGGCCCGCTCGCGCTCGACGGCCGCTGGCACGATAGCGCCTGCATCCCGTTGACCGGGGTCACGCATCAGCCGCCGCTGTTCGTGAAGCGCCAATACACGTTCGACAGCCGTCGCAAGGCGTGGCAGCTCGACGCGGTCGTGTTCGCGTCGGAGTCCTGCATCGCCAGCGCGCGGATGCTGTCCTACCACGGCCACGGTACGTTCGCGGTTACCGGCAAATCGCCGGTCGCTGCCAATGCCTATGACGCCAGTTTCGCGATCGCACGCTGGCAGGCGACGCCGGCTTCGCGCGAAGGCGTGCTGGCGCTGCTCAACGCCCGTTGCGGCAGCGGCGATTTCGAGGAAGGACGCACGCTCGACCTGTCGGTGACCGGTTGCCCGACGATCGGCATCCGTTCGATCGCGCAGCGCCCGCGCGAGACCGAGCTGGTCCGCGTCGCCGACGGCAAGTTCTACATGGGCACGCGGTCGCTGGCGCCCGGACTGCCCGACGATCGGCCGCAGCAGATCAGCAGCTACGGCATGGTGCGCCTCGCGCAGTAGCGGCGGGCGGCATACTCCACAGCCACGCAGCAGCACCGCGCAGCAATAGCACCGCGCAGCAATAGCATCGCGCAGCAATAGCATCGCGCAATTGCAACGCGGCAGTGCCGCAGCACGCAGCCCTGCAGCGTATCGTCGCGGCTGCCCGGCGGGCGCTATAGTCTCGGGATGCGCCTGCTGCTGGTCGAAGACGATGCGATGATCGGCGAAGCCGCGCTCGACCTGCTGCGCGGCGAGCACTACGCCGTCGACTGGGTCCGCGACGGCACGCTGGCCGACACCGCGCTGCGGACCCAGTCGTACGACCTGGTCGTGCTCGATCTCGGCCTGCCCGGGCTCGACGGCCTCGAGGTGCTGCGCCGGCTGCGCGCCCGCCGGAACCGCACGCCGGTGCTGATCACGACGGCACGCGACCAGGTCGCCGAGCGCGTCGCCGGTCTCGACGCCGGCGCCGACGATTACCTGCTCAAGCCCTACGAGTTCGACGAGCTGCTGGCGCGGCTGCGGGCGCTGCTGCGCCGTGCTGCCGGTCGAGCCGAGCCGGTGTTCGAGCACGGCGGCGTCACCATCGATCCGGCGACCCGCGAGGTGACCCGCGACGGCCGTGCGGTGACTTTGTCGGCCCGCGAATGGGCGGTGCTCGAGGCGCTGCTGCTGCGGCCGGGCGCGGTGCTGTCGCGAGCGCAGCTGGAGGAGAAGCTGTACAGCTGGCGTACCGAAGTCTCGAGCAACGCGGTCGAGGTCTATGTCCATGGGCTGCGTCGCAAGCTCGGTGCCGACCTGATCCGCAATGTCCGGGGCGTCGGCTACTGCGTGCCGAAGGGTGACGCGCCGGCGCCATGACGGGCCGGCCGTTCGCGTCGTTGCGGGGCCGGTTGCTCGGCTCGCTGTTCGTCGTGATCGCGCTCGCGGCGCTGCTGCAGGGGGTGATCGCCTATCGGACTGCGCTCGCCGAAGCCGATCAGCTGTTCGACTACAACATGCGTCAGATGGCGTTGTCGCTGCGGGTCGGCGATCCGCGGGCAACCCGGCCGCTGCCGGCCGAAGGCGACGGCAGCCTCGACGGCATCGACTTCGTGGTCCAGGTCTGGACCGGTGACGGGCTGCGCATCTTCGAGTCGAGCCCGTCGCTGCGGCTGCCGCAGCGCGCCGTGCTCGGCTTCTCCGACGTCCGCGCGAACGGCATCGACTATCGCGTGTATGCGGTCGCAACGCCGACCCGGGTGATCGAGGTCGCCCAGAACCTGGCGGTGCGCAAGCGCCTGGCCGGCGGCATCGCGCTGCGCTCGCTGGCGCCGATCGCACTGATGACGCCGCCGTTGCTGCTGATCGTCTGGTGGGTGGTGACGCGGACGCTGGCGCCGGTGGCGCGGGTTCGCGGCCAGCTCGCGGCGCGCCAGGCCGATGACCTGTCGCCGATCGACGGCGCCGGCATGCCCGACGAGGTGCTGCCGCTGATCGAGGAGCTCAATGCGCTGCTGCAGCGGCTGCGCGCCGCGTTCGCCGCACAGCGCGATTTCGTCGCCGACGCGGCGCACGAGCTGCGCTCGCCGCTGGCGGCGCTGCGGCTGCAGCTGCAGGGGCTGCAGCGCGCCGGCGACGACGCGACCCGCAGCGCTGCGGTCGAACGGCTCGGTCACGGCATCGGCCGGGCAGCGCGGCTGGTCGAGCAGCTGCTGGCGCTGGCGCGCCAGCAGGGCGACGTGGCGGCCGGCAGCCGGGAGCCGGTCGACCTCGCGGCGCTGGCACGCGATGCGGTCGCCGCCGCCGCGCCGCTCGCGCATGCGCGGCGCGTCGACCTCGGTGTCGCGCAGGCCGATGCCGCGGCGCGCGTGCGCGGCGATCCGGACGCGCTCGCGACGCTGCTGCGCAATCTGGTCGACAACGCGATCAAGTACGCGCCGGTCGGCGGCACGGTCGACGTCGCGGTGGTCGGTGGCGGCGATGGCGTGACCCTGACGGTCGAGGACAGCGGGCCCGGCATCGCACCCGCCGATCGCGATCGCGTGCTCGACCGGTTCTATCGCTCGCCGCAGCGCGATCCGGCGGTCGACGGCAGCGGCCTCGGCCTCGCGATCGTCCGCGCGATCGCCGAGCGCCACGGTGCCCGCGTCACGCTCGACCAATCCCCCCGCCTCGGCGGCCTGCGGGCCACGGTTCTGCTGCCGGCGGGGCGCTAACGGAGCTTAGCGCGCGACGGACACGAACGGGCACTCGTCTGCTCGAGCAAATCAGCAAAAGGCTGCAAACTTGGCAAGGTTTCGATCTCCGCCACCATTCCGATGATCTCGTCAGCGAGCCCGGAGTGATCCCTCTCATCCAATCCTTTCAGCATCCCACGAAATTTCGCCTTGAGCTGCTCGTCCGTAAACAAGGTTTCCTGCGACCACGGATCGCCCCAGGCGAGGTCCACCGTACGGCTGAACACCTGACCTTGCACATACACGTCTACGCCCGAGGGCACGCGGCGCCACTGGCCGTTATCCATCCACTGCCCATCTCTTCTGCCGTCGGCTCAGGCTCGGTAGACACCTTCTCTCGGAAAGCAGCCACATGCGGCGCCAGGATCATCTCGGGTTGATGCCATTTCGGCCCTGGCTCGACGCCATAGGCAAGCATGGCGAAACAGTGCGCATTGCTGAATTGCGAGCTGACAGAATTCTCAGGGTTCACCGTGCGAAACCGCGCGGACAAGGCCATCGGGCAACTGCGCACGACGACGCGCTCAATCTCCCCGGCGCTCCATCCGTGCTGTTGCTGCAGGGTGCGAAACGCCGACATGGAGTATTGCGGCCAACGGCAGCACGGCTACGGCTTGTAGGCAGTGTTGAGGAGGGGACAATTCGCACCTGCGATGCCAAACGCATGCTCTGCCTGATCTACGTCGAGTTGCGCCGCATTCGTGGCGCTACCCACTGCCGCCCACGTCACGGCCGCGGCCGGTCCACCCAGCTCCCCCCATCCGACAACCTTGCCATCCTGCAGCTGCATCGGCGTGCCCATCCAGCTATTAATGCGAGCGCCGACGTCAAAGCCGGCCGCGATCGCGGTGATGAGATCGCGGCCGCCCAATCCCAACTGTTGTGCCGCTGCAAGCGATGCGGAGACAGTCGCATTCCCGAAATGCGCGCCAGTGGGAAAGAGTCGTCTGCGTCCAGCACGTAGGCGAGCCGGGCATTGGCATACGCCGCGTTCATGGGCGAGACGCGTCGCGGCATGCCGAGTACTGTGGCAACCGGTTCGCCGCCCTGCATCGCCGCGTACCGCATCGCAATGCGGCCGCTTTCCGTATCGCGTGCGCCAATAGCACATCCAATCGTATCCAGCAGAAGTCGTCTGCTTTCGCGGACGACTGCTGGCGGTAGATCATCGAAGCGCGTCTGCGTGGCGAACTCCGCCAGCCGCCTTGTCAGGGACATCTGCCGTGCCTCCTCGATATTGGTTGCCTTCAGCGCGCCAAGAGGACGCTGGCGCTCTTCCGAGGTGCATGAAGAGGCTTGATGAGGCGGTACCTCGATGCGGGCCTCAGACGAGGTTGACTTCCCATTCCAGGTAGCGGCGCATTGCATCAGGATCACGATGCAGCATTCCGACGTTATCGATATCGCGCGGTTCGATGAGGTACTCCCTCTCCACGTGCCCCACAGGAAACCCGCGGCGCGCCCATTCTTCGACGGAAACGCTCAGCGCCGAGCACTCGTAGCCGATGTCGGTCAGCGCGCATACCGCTTCCACCAATGCCGGCGAAGGTGCACCCGTCACGACTACAGGGATGCTCGCATCAAGAGCCGGCGGCACCGCAAGCTCGAGCCAGCCTGGCGTCACCCAGCGGGCCGAGGGGACGTGCCGTCGGTCATAGCGAATGCTGCTTCCGATATCGAGCACTGCGCAGCGTCTCTCTTGGATGCACTTCAGCAGCGCTTCCGGATCGATGAGGGGAACAGCGGCAACCGACGGTGCCGCAGATGGCTCGATGACATTGCCGCCGGTGCGCCACTGTGCCAGCCCCCCTTTGAGAATGGCAGGCGCGCACCACTTCATGCGCGACAACCACCAGGCAGCGACCGCAGCGCGAATACCATGTCCGCTCACCAGGATCACTTGCGAGTCCCGAACGACGATGTGATCATCGACGGTCTGCACCAACTGCCCGCCCGGAACATGAATGGACCCGGGAATGTGCCCGGCCGCGAATTCCTCCTCGCTTCGCACGTCGATCACGTAGACGGTGCGTTCGGACCTCGCCTCCACGGCAAGGCCAAGCTCGACCGGTGTCAGTTGCTTCACCGCTCCTTCTGCGAGTAGCTTCTCGGCCAGCTTGTCCGAGCCCCCTGCAGAGGGATTCGGCTTCAAAGCCCGAGAGGGCGATTTGGGCGGCTGTGCTCGCTGCGGAAGCGCAGGCCAATGTTCGTCCCCGATGAGCGCATTGCACTCACAGAAGACGAACTGCATGCGCTGCTGCAGACCGGCCGCGAGCCGTGTGCTGTCCGACGGGAATCAGCGACCGCTGCGCTCCATCGCGATCAGCTTGCGCTGGTCGACCAGCACGACCTGCCCGCCGTGGATCCGGAGCAGGCCCTGGTCCTGCAGGCGGCCGAGCATCGCGGTTACCCACTGGCGGGTCGCGCCGACCACGTTGGCCAGGTCCGCGTGATTGAAGTCCGCCGCGATGCGGATCGAGGTGTCCTCGGCCACACCGTAGATCTCGGAGAGCCGTACCAGCAGATGGATCAGCCGTTCCGCGACCGAGCGCGTGCCCAGCATCTGCGCCAGCGCGGAATAGCACTCGCCCTTGAACGCCAGCCCCTCGATGATGCCGACCGCGAGCGCCGGAATCTCCATCACCAGCGCGCGCAACGCCGGTCCGGGCAGCACGAACACCGTCGTGTCGGTCGTCGCGACGCCGGACCATGAATGCACGCTGTTGCCGAACACCTGCGGCCCGCCGACGAAATTGCCGGCGTTCCAGTAGGCCAGCGTGATCTGCCGGCCCGAAGGCGCGGTGTAGAACACGCGGACCTGGCCGTGCTCGATCAGGTAGATGCCGTCGTGGCGGTTGCCCTGGAGGAAGACATCGTCACCCGCTTCGATGCGCCGGGCGCGCCCGCGCATCCGCACCTTGGCCTGCTCCTGCGGCGACAGCGCATCGAGCAGCGATGACGGACGGCCGACCAGACTTTCGTTCTCGGTCAGCAGCAGACCGGAGGCGATCGCATCGTGGCAGGTGGGCTCGACGGCGCGCGTGAAGGTCAGCATAGGCGACGGAGCCGGTGGCAGGCTCGCGGTGGTTGGGGACAGCATCCCGCCCGCTAGAAAGATCCGTGCCGGCCCCGAGCGGCAGCTTGCGCGCCGCCGTGATGCCTGTCAATACGCCGCGATGCCTGTCAATGGTGCAGATCGCCGCGCAGCGCTGTGGCCAGCGCGTCCGGCAGGCCGGTGGATTCGACGGCGGCGCACCGAAGCGGGGCGGCGCGAACGCCGAGGCGGGTCATCGTGCACGCCATCTCGACCGCCGCCTCGAGCCCGTCGATGACCGGTACCGGCAGCAGCCGGCGCAGCGGCGCCGAAAAAGCCACCAGGCCGGCGCCGCCGATGACGATCGCTTCGGCGCCGTCGCGCTCGATGCAGGCGACGCAGGCCTCGCGCAACAGCGTCACGCCGTCCGCTCCGGCGTCGACCAGCGTGGCGCCGGTCGGCTCCACGGCGCGGATGCTCGCGAGGCCATGCGTCAGCCCGCGTGCCGCCAGGTAGTCCTGCAGCATCGGCGGCCAGGCCGTGCCGCCGGTGATGATCGAGAAGCGCGACGCGGCTTGCATCGCGGCGTGCGCGGCGGCTTCCGCCATGCCGACGACCGGGACGCCGGACAGCTCCCGCAGCGCATCGAGGCCCGGGTCGCCGAAGCAGGCGAGGATGATCGCGTCCTGCCCGGCATGCTGCGCGGCCCAGGCATCCAGCGCGGCGTGGCCGGCCACCGCGTACGCGGCGCGCGAGGCGATATAGGCCGCGCCGAACCGCCCGGTCGCGGCGGTGAACTCGATGTCCGGTGCGAACGCCTGGGCCGCGGCCAGCACCTTGGCCGTGATCGCCGCAGTCGTGTTCGGGTTGATCAGCAGTGCGCGCATGGCAGCCCGACCTTCAGTGCTCGAGTTCATCGCTTCGGTTCGGCACCCGTGTCCAGCGCTCCAGTTCAGCTCGAGTTCAGTGCTTGAGGCAGCCGAGGATCTCGGCGCGGCGGGACAGTACATCGACATCGACGTTGTCGACACTTCGCGGCCGCGGCGTCGTGACCGTGACCGTGCGGATGATCCTGCCGGGCGCTGCGGACATCACATGCACCAGATCCGACAGCAGCAGCGCCTCGTCGACGTCATGGGTGACGAACAGCACCGTGATGCGGTGCTGCTCCCACACCCGCAGCAGCAGCTCGTGCATCGACAGCCGGGTCTGCGCATCCAGCGCGCCGAACGGCTCGTCCATCAGCAGCACCTTCGGTTGCGATGCGAGCGTGCGGGCCACCGCCACGCGCTGCTTCATGCCGCCCGACAGCTGGCCCGGATACTTCTTCGCGTGCTGTTCCAGGCCGACCTGGCGCAGCGCTTCCAGCGCACGGTCCTGCAGCTCCGATTGCGCCAGGCCGAAGCGCTTGAGCGCGAAGACGATGTTGCCCATCGCGGTGAACCACGGAAACAGCGCGTACTGCTGGAAGATCACGCCGACCTCCGGCGTCGGCTGGTCCACCAGCCTGCCGTCGACGCGGATGCTGCCGCCCGACGGCGCGATGAAGCCGCCGAGCGCATTGAGCAGCGACGATTTGCCGCAGCCCGAGGGGCCGATCAGCGACACGAAGGAGCCCGGCTCCAGATCGAGATCGGTGTCGTCGAGCGCGATGCCGGAACCGACCGTGCTCCGGTACGTGATCCTCAGGTTGCGGATCTCCACCTTGCCGGTTGCGGCCGCGGCCATCGTTTCGGACATGCCCATGCCGGCATGGTAAGGACGGGCGCGTGCCGGGCCACGCAATTAATTGCTTGGTGCGGCGAAGCCGGCACGCAATCATCGCCGCTTCCATACATGCCGCGCCTGACCAGGAGTTCCGCCATGCGACGTCTGCTCGTCCTCATGCAACTGCTCGCAGCCTGCCTCGTGCTGCCGTTCGCGGCATCCGCGCAGGCGCCCCGGCCCGTCACCCTTGCGGTGCAATTGAACTCCGACATCCCGCAGATCCTGATCGCGGCCGAGCGGAAGCTGTGGGAGCAGCAAGGCCTCGACGTGCGGCTGATCCCGACCGCGACCGGCCGCGAGACGCTGGAAGCGCTGGCCGGCGGGCAGGCCGATTTCGCGGTGTTCGCCGACCTGCCGGCGACGATCGCGGCGCTGCGCAAGCAACCGTTCGTGATCCTCGCCGACGTGGCCCGCTACAACGGCCAGCGCGCGATCGCGTCGAAGAAGCGGATGAAGAAGTTCGACAGTCCGGCCGATCTCGACGGCATGAAGGTCGGCACGACGCTCGGCACCAGCGTCGAATATCTGGCCGCGTTGCTGCTGCAGCGCGGCAACGCGAATGCCACGATCGTCAATGCGACGCCGGCGGACATCATTCCCGCGCTCGTGCGCGGCGACATCGACGCCAGCGTGCCGTTCCCGAGCGTCTACGCGCAGGCGAAGAAGCTGCTCGGCGACGATTACCTGGAGCTCAAGGCGACCGGCTACGCGGCGCACATCCTGCTGGCGACTTCGCCGGCGATGGCCAGGGATCGCGCCGGCGACGTGGAGAAATTCGTTCGTGCCGTGCTGCAGGGCGAGGAGGTGGTGACCAAGGACCCGGCGGCCGCCAAGGAGGCGGTGATCCGCGCGAGCAAGGGCGTGATGGCGATGGAGGTGCTGAACGCGATGTGGCCCGACTACGAGCACCGTCTGGTGCTGACCACCGAGCTGCCCAAGTTCATGAGCGAGCAGGCCGCCTGGGTCGCCAAGAAGGGCATGATCAAGGTCGAGCCGGGTCAGGGCAGCGTGCAGGCGCTGCGCGGCTACATCCACGAGCGGCCGCTGTCGACGCTGGCGCCCGAGCGCGTCCAGTTGAACTGACGCCGCCAGCACCCGCCGTCCGTGGCCATCATCTGCGGCCACCATCCGCAGCCGCCATCGAGCCGCACCGATGTCAGTCCATCCGCGATCGGGGCCGATCGGCTCCGCGACCCTCGCGCTGGCCGGCGACTTCGTCGCGGTCCGGCCGCAGCACGCGCCGGGCGAGCCGGCGCGCGCGGTGCATGCGCTGCTGCACGCAGCCGACGTCGCGATCGGGAATTTCGAGATCGCGCTGGTCGAGGGCGGCGTGCCGCTCGAGAAGACCATCGTCCGCAGCGCCGATCCCGCGGTCGGCCCGACGCTGGGCACGATCGGTTTCGATGTGCTGTCGGTCGCCAACAACCATACCGTCGACTACGGATGGCCGGGCCTCGAGCGCACGATGCAGTCGCTGCGCGGCGGCGGCTGCACCGTCATCGGCGGCGGGCGCACGCTCGAGGAGGCGGCGGCGCCGGCGATCCGCGAGGCCGGCGGGTTGCGCATCGGTGTGCTCGCGTATTCTTGCCTGACGCCGGCCGGTGCGCGGGCCACCGCGGCCGGGCCGGGCATCGCCTGCATCCGCATCCGCACCGGCTACGAAGTGGATCCGCTGCTCCAGATCGAGGAGCCCGGGGATCCGTCGGCCGTGATCGTGCGGACGTGGCCGGTCGACGAGGACCGGCACGACGCGATGTGCCGGGTGCGGCTGCTGCGCGAGCAGTGCGACCATGTCGTGGTCAGCCTGCACTGGGGCTTCGGCAGCGGCGAAATCCTGGCGGAGTACCAGGAGCCGCTCGCCCGCTCGCTGATCGAAGCGGGCGCGACCGTGATCCACGGTCATCACCCGCATGCGGTGCATGGCATCGGGTTCCATCGCGGCCGGCCGATCCTCTACGGCGCCGGCATCTATATGGCCGAGCAATGGTCGCAGCCGGCGTCGCCGGCGGTGACGAAGCTGCGCGCCGGCATGTCGAAGGACGGCTACGTGGCGCGCGTGCAGCTGCGCGGCCCGGACGTGGCCGAAGTGTGCCTGTACCCGACCGTGCTCGACGACGCGCACCAGCCGACGCTGGCGCGGGCGGCGGACTTCGACCGGATCGCCGGGCGGCTGGCGCGGCTGTCGGCGCCGCTCGGCGCACGGCTGGCGGTCGCCGGCGACGCCATCGCCGCGGCCCCTTCGGGACCCGCAACCGATCGACGGTGACCCAATGGACCGGACCATGATGGCTACCGCAGGCGTTCCGCGGATGCGGCTCACCCGACTGCTTCCCGTGCTGATCGAGCCCGCCAAGGTCATCGTGTCGCTGGCCGGCGTGGTCGGCGTCTGGTGGCTGTTCGCCGCCAGCGGCATCGTGTCCGCCGACCTGTTCCCGCCGCCGCCGGCGGTGTGGGCCGCGGCCCTGGAGATGTACGACAGCGGCACCCTGTGGCTCGACCTGAGCGCGTCGCTGAAGCGCGCGATCGTCGGATTCTGCATCGGCTCGATCGTCGGTATCATCGTGGGCCTGCTGACCTCCCGCACCCGCTTCTTCCGCTTTGCGCTCAACCCTTTCCTCACGCTGGCCCGGCCGATCCCGGTCATCGCGCTGGTGCCGGTGGCGATCGTCTGGTTCGGGATCGGCGACGAGTCGAAGTACGCGGTGATCTCGTTCGCGGTCGGCCTGACCGTCTGGCTCAACACGCACCATGGCATGGAGCATGTGCCGCAGACCTACATCCGCGCCTCGCGCTCGCTCGGCGCGCCGCTGGCCCGCGAGTTCTTCCAGGTGGTGATCCCGGCCTCGGCGCCGCACATCCTCGCGGGCCTGCGGATGGGTGCGGCGCTGGCCTTCCTGAGCCTGGTTGCGGCGGAGCTGACCGGCGCGTCGTCGGGGATCGGCTATCGCCTGCAGGAAGCGCGCCAGTACCTGCGGATGGACCGGATGTTCGTCGGGCTGATCCAGCTGGGCGTGCTCGGCGCGCTGCTGGACCTGCTGTTCGTGGTGCTGGGCCGGCGCGTCGTGCATTGGGAGCAGTGAGCCGGTTGCAGCCCGCGGGATCCGATGGTGCCTGACGCCGTCTCGGTCGCGCTCTTCGCCACCGTTGCCATCGCCGCTTTCATCCAGGGCGCGAGCGGGATCGGCTTCGCGATGATCACGGCGCCGGTGTTCGCATTTCTCGCGCCGGAACTGCTGCCGGGGTGCCTGCTCGCGCTGATGCTGCCGCTGAACGCCTATGTGGCCTGGCAGGAGCGCGGCGCCATCGACCGGCTCGGCGCCCGCTGGATCACCTATGGCCGCGTCTTCGGGGCGGTCGGCGGTGCCGGCGTGCTGCTGCTGCTCTCGGCCAAGACGCTGGCCGTGGCGGTCGGGCTGACGACGCTGCTGGCGACCTTCCTCAGTATCTGCGCGCCGGCGTTCAAGCCGACTTCGCGTGCCTTCGCCGCCGCCGGCTTCGCGACCGGCATCACCGAGACCACGACCGGCATCGGCGGCCCGCCGCTCGCGCTGGTGTACCAGCACGAGGAGCCGGCCACGCTGCGGTCGACCATCGCGTTCTGCTTCCTGATCGGCGAGCTGATGTCGCTCGCGCTGCTCGCGGTCACCGGCCGGCCGATCGTCGAGCATCTGCTCGCGACCGCGGCGCTGGTGCCGGCGGTCGCGCTCGGCATCGCGCTCAGCCGGCAGGTCCGGCACCGGGTCGACGCGCCGGCGCTGCGGATCTTCGTGCTGGCGTTCTCGGCGCTGTCGGGCGCCGTGCTGATCGTGCACGCGCTGTAGCGCGGCCGCAGGCGCCGGCGACGGCCGGCCCGCCGGCGTCTACCGACCCGGGCGCAAGCTGCTGGACACGCCGTGCACTCGGGTGACGCGGGCCTGCTCGACCATCTGCCGCGCGGCTTCCCGGGTCTCTTCCATGAACGCGTCCATGTCCCAGCCGACCGGCCGGCCGGCAACCATCACGAGGTCACCGCCGACGACGACGGCGCGGATCTGGTCGCGCTGGTAGAAGCGCACCAGCTCCCATTCGAAATCGTAGGACGGCAGCAGTTCCGGCACCCGCATGTCGAGCAGCAGATAGTCGGCGGCCAGGCCGGGCTCGATCGCGCCGGTGATCGCGCCCAGGCCGCTCGCCTGCGCGCCGCCGCGAGTGGCCGCCTCGACCCAGGTCCAGCCGGCGCCGCAGGAGAAGTCCAGCACCGGCATGCCGTGCGCGATGCGCTGGCAGTTCTCGGCGGCGTCCATGTTCCGGAAGCCGTCCATCCGGGTCGCATCGGTGCCCAGGCCCATCGTCACGCCGCGTTGCGCGTATTCCAGCGCCGGCGCGACGGCATTGCCTTTCCACTGGCTGGCCACCGGGTTGTAGCTGACGCCGGCACCGGTCGCCGCCAGCAACGCGATCTCGTTCGGGCTGACCAGCGTGGCGTGATGCAGCAGCGTCAGCTCGTGCAGAATGCCGAGCTCGTTCCACAGCTCGATCGGCCGCTTGCCGAAACGGACGATGCAGTCGTGCACGTCGGGAAAGTGCTCGTTCGAGTGCATCTGGAACAGCAATCGGTCGGCGACGCAGAACTTCCCGATCTCCGACAGCGCGGCCAGCTCGAGGCCGGCCAGCGACTCGCCGTAGAAGCCGAAGCACAGCGACGGGTGCACCCGCCGGTGGCGGCGACAGGCGGCGGCATGATCCTGCGCGCTGCCGATCACATGGGCGGCGGACGGGGAGTCGGTCGAGGCGGCGACGCCCGACACGAGCCGGATGCCCGAATCGACCGCCGCCCGGTGCACGGCCTCGTTGTTTTCCGGCGAATTGCGGTTGAAATCGACGACGGTGGTGAAGCCGCCGCGCAGCGCTTCCAGGAACATCAGCTTGGCCGACAGATAGGCGCGCCGTTCGGTCAGCGCATCCTCGAGCGGCACCCAGATCCGCCGCCAGATCTGCGTCGGTTCGCCGCAGATCAGCGCCTTGCCGAAGGTCTGGCCCGCGTGCGTATGCGCATCGAGCATGCCGGGCATCATCGCCGTCTGCGCGAGCTCGAGCACCGGAGCGCCGGGTTGCCGCTGCCGGAACGATTGGATCGTGTCGACCGACGCGATCGTGCCGGACTCGACCACCACGACCCGGTCGCGGGCCGGGCCTTGCGGGGTCAGGACGATCTCCGGCGCGATCGCATGCGACGGGGAGCGGAGGGCTGCGAAATCGGTGTTCACGCTGCGCTGCCTGCGAGTTGGGCCTGCGGCAGGGTAGCCGCGCGGGACCCGCAGGGACAGCAATTAATTGCCGCGCATCGCGGGGAGCCGGCGCGCTAGCGGATCTTGCTCCGGTAGCCCAGCCAGCCGCCGACCAGCCCGCCGAGGTGGGCGAAATGGGCGACACCGCTCATCGTGCCGGTGACGCCGAAGTACAGCTCGACGATCGCGTAGAGCAGCACGAAGACGCGCGCCGGCAGCGGGATCGGCGGGATCAGCAGCATGATCCGGTGGTTCGGGAAGACCAGCGCGTAGGCGAGCAGGATGCCGAACACGCCGGCCGACGCGCCGATCACCGGACCGCTGCCGGTGCCGAACAGCGAGCCGACCAGCAGCTGCGCGATCGCGCCGGCGATCACCGCGGTGACGTAAGTGTAGGCCATTCGGCGCGGGCCCCAGACGCGCTCGAGGTTGGCGCCGAACATCCAGAGCGCGAACAGGTTGAACGCGATATGCCACAGGTCGCCATGCAGCAGGCTGTAGGTGACCAGTTGCCACGGCGCCGTGAGCGGCAGTGCGCCGAGCCCCTGGCCGTCGCCGGGCCACAAGGCGAACCACTGCAGCGTCAGGCCGGGAAACGATTGCTGCAGCAGGAAGCCGATGATGTTGGCGATGATCAGCGACTGGGTGAAGGGCGGCACGGCGATCCTCGGGCGGGCAGGGACCCCCGAAGATACCCGATGGCCGTGCGGCGCGCCCGCGCCGGCTCCTTAAGCGTCGCCTAAGGATCGCTTAAGCGTCGCATCAGCGCGCCTCGGCACAGTCTCGCCATGTCCAACGCCGCCGGGCCGCCCGCGGCACTGCAGGAGAAAATCGATGAACGACGACAGCAGGATCCATGACAACGCGAGCCGAGCCGCAGCGGCGGCCGCGATTTCCGCCGGACCGGCACCGACCCGGCCGGTCGGCATGCCGCGCCGGCGGCGGCTGTGGGCGGCGCTGGCTGCCGCCGGCGTGATCGGCGGCGCCGGCCTGCTCGGCACCGGCCAGTTCGGCGATATCGCCCGAGCCGCGGCGCCCGCCGCGGTGACGGCGCCGGCGGCCGCGCTGCAGCCGGCGACGCCGAACTTCGCCGAAATCACGGCGACCTACGGGCCGGCGGTGGTCAACATCAGCGTGACCGGCAAGCGCAACGTCGCCCGGCGTGGTCGCGACCAGGCGACGCCGTTCGACGACGACGACCCGATGGCCGAATTCTTCCGCCGCTTCCAGGCGCCGTTCGGCGCCGATCCCGAGCGGCCGCCGCAGCCGATGCGCGGCCAGGGCTCCGGGTTCATCGTCGCGTCCGACGGCCTGATCCTGACCAACGCCCATGTGGTGCGCGGCGCCGACGAGGTGACGGTCAAGCTGACCGACCGCCGCGAATTCCGCGCCAAAGTGCTCGGGTCCGACCAACGGACCGACATCGCGGTGCTCAAGATCGATGCCAAGGATCTGCCGACCGTCCGCATCGGGTCGACCGCAGCGCTGCAGCCCGGTGAATGGGTGCTGGCGATCGGCTCGCCGTTCGGTTTCGAGAACACGGTGACGGCCGGCGTCGTCAGCGCCAAGGGCCGCTCGCTGCCGGATGACGGCTACGTGCCGTTCATCCAGACCGACGTCGCGGTCAACCCCGGCAACTCGGGCGGCCCGTTGTTCAACAGCCGCGGCGAGGTGGTCGCGATCAATTCGCAGATCTACAGCCAGACCGGCGGCTACCAGGGCGTCTCGTTCGCGATCCCGATCGAGGTCGCGAACCGGGTCAAGGAGCAGATCGTCGCGACCGGCCACGCGTCGCATGCCCGGCTCGGCGTCGCGATCCAGGAGGTCAATCAGGCGTTCGCCGAGTCGTTCAAGCTGCCGCGGCCGGCCGGCGCACTGGTCTCCAACGTCGACCGCGGCGGGCCTGCCGAGCGCGCCGGCCTCAAGGCGGGCGACGTCGTGACGGCGGTCGACGGTACCGCGATCGTCTCGTCGGGCGATCTGCCGGCCGCTATCGGGATGGCGCGGCCCGGACAGTCGGTGCGGCTCGAGGTCTGGCGCGACGGCAAGCCGACGACCGTGACGGCCAGGCTCGGCGATGCCGGCGACGCGGGTGCGAAGGTCGCCGAGGCAGCGCCGGCCGCCGGCCAGGGCCGGCTCGGCCTGGCGTTGCGTCCGGCGCAGCCCGGCGAGGGCAGCCGCGACGGGCGCGGCGGGTTGATCGTCGAGGAGGCCGCCGGCCCCGCGGCAGCCGCCGGCATCCGCCCCGGTGACCGGGTGCTCGCGGTCAACGGCCGGCCGGTTGCGTCGGTCGACGAGGTCCGCAGCATCGTTGCCGGCTCGCAGAAATCGGCGGCGCTGCTGATCGAGCGCGGCAGCGACCGGATCTTCGTGCCGATCCCGCTCGGCTGAGCAGGGTGGGGCACCCGATCGGTGTCTTCGCATGAGGGCGGTGGCATGAGCGGTCCCGCATCGCCAGCCGCTGCCCGGCCGCAGGTCGACCGAGGAGGAACTGGCGTTCCTCGCGGCCGGCGGCTTCAGCGGTTAGCCGGTGCCGTCGCGACCGGCCTGACCGGTTCGGCCTGTTCCGGGCCGACCGGTCTCGGCCCGACCTGTTCCGGTCGAGCCTGCTCCGGTCGAGCCTGCTCCGGTCGAGCCTGCTCCGGTCGAGCCTGCTCCGGTCCGGCCTGCTCCGGTCCGGCCTGCTCCGGTCCGGCCTGCTCCGGTCCGGCGTCGGCCAGACCGGCCCGCTCCGGTTCGGTCTCGATCAGGTCGCGCAGGCTGCCGGTCTCGAGCTCGGCGCTCGCTGCCGCTTCCTGGCGCCGGACCAGCCGTTCCAGCGGACCAGGCAGCGGCAGCCGCTCGACGCCGATCGCGTCGCGTTCGCCGCTGGCACGGACCGCGGCGACGACATCCCACGGCGTGATCGTCGCCGGATCGCGCGCCGGTACCCAGCTGCACGGATCGGCCCGGGTCGCGACCAGCAGGCCGCAATGCTCGAGGACCTCGATGGTGTCGCGGACCGCGTAGGACGGCATCCGCAGCATCTGCGCCAGCGAGTCGCTGGTCAGCGGCGCGCCGCCGGCCAGATGGCGGCCGGCGATCGCGGCGATCACCGCCAGCGCGAGCCGCTCGCGGACCCGGCCGCTGAGCGGCGGCTCGCCGGGGCTCGCCATCACGTATTCGCCGTGCTGCAGGTAGAAGCTGACGCTGCAGCCGACCAGCACGATCAGCCAGCTGACGTAGACCCAGATCATGAACAGGATCAGGATCGCGAAGCCGGAATAGATTGCTGCGTACTGCGCCGAGTTGGCGACGAAGGCCGCGAACGCCCAGCCGGCCGTCTGCCAGGCGACGCCGCCGACCAGCGCACCGCCGGCCGCCGCCGCCAGATGCACCCGCGTGTTCGGAATGTACAGGTAGATGAAGGTGAACAGCCCGACGATCAGCGCATACGGCACCAGCTTGCCGATCTGGACTGCGATCAGCCCGAGCGGCTCGATCGACAGCAGCGCCTGTACGATCCCGGTGCTGCTGGCGGCGGCGGTGATGCCGAGCGCCGAGAAGGCCAGCAGCGGCCCGACCAGCAGCACGCTCAGGTAGCTGGAGAAGCGGGTGCCGATCGGGCGCGGCTCGGCGACGTGCCAGATGTAGTTGAACGACATCTCGATCTTCTGGATCAGCGAGACCGAGGTGTAAAGCAGCAGCGCCAGGCCGACCGAGCCGAGCACGCCGACGTTCATGTTGCTGATGAACTGGACGATCTGCGCCGCGATCTGCTCGCCGCGCTCGCCGAGCGGCTCGAGAAAGCGCTGCAGCGTCGGTTCGATCTGGTTGTGGACGCCGAACGCCTTCAGCACCGAGAACGACAGCGCCAGCAGCGGCACGATCGACAGCAGCGTGGTGTAGACCAGGCTCATCGCGCGCAGCGTCAGCTGGCCGAACGCGAGGTCGCGGATGATCACCAGCACGATGCCGACCACCCGGAACAACAGCCCGCGATAGCCGGCACCGTGCAGCGCGCGGGCCCGGCTGGCGCGCGACTGCAGTGCGGCAAGGTGGACTTCGGGATCGAAACTCACGCGGCAGGCCACTCGGGAAGGAACAGCCGCCTAGTCTACCGCGGCCTCCTTCCCGGCCACGGCCTCCTTCCCGGCCGCGGCCGCGTTCCGCGGCGCCGGCGGCCTGCTAGGATGTAGCCGATATCTGTAGCCGATACGAGCGTCGGCACGCCAGCCGCAACGGGAGGGGACCATGGAAAGACAAGACAGGACCGGCGGTGCCAACATCGTCGTGGACGGTCATCCGCTGTCGGCGTCGGAAGACGCGCTGCGCCAGGCGGCGCTGGAGTACCACCGGGCGCCGGTGCGCGGCAAGGTGGCGGTGCTGCCGACCAAGCCGCTGTCGAACCAGCGCGACCTGTCGCTCGCGTATTCGCCGGGCGTCGCCTACGCCTGTCTGGCGATCAGGGACGACCCGGCGCTGGCGGCCGAGTACACCTCGCGCGGCAACCTGGTCGGCGTCGTCACCAACGGCACCGCGGTGCTCGGCCTCGGCGACATCGGTCCGCTCGCCGGCAAGCCGGTGATGGAAGGCAAGGGCTGCCTGTTCAAGAAGTTCGCCGGCATCGACGTGTTCGACATCGAGCTGGCCGAGCGCGACCCGGACAAGCTGGTCGACATCATCGCGGCGCTGGAGCCGACGCTGGGCGGCGTCAACCTCGAAGACATCAAGGCGCCGGAGTGCTTCTACATCGAACGCAAGCTGCGCGACCGGATGAAGATCCCGGTGTTCCACGACGATCAGCACGGCACCGCCATCATCTCCGCCGCCGCGATCGTCAACGGGCTGGAGCTGGTCGGCAAGCAGCTCGCCGAGGTCAGGATCGCGGTATCGGGCGCCGGCGCCGCCGCGATCGCCTGCCTCGACCTGCTGGTCGCGATGGGCGCGAAGGTCGAGAACCTGTTCGTCTGCGATTCCCGCGGCGTGCTGCACGAAGGCCGCGCCACGCAGCTCGACGACTCGAAGAAGCGCTACATGCGCCGCACCGAGGCGCGGACGCTCGCCGACGCGATGCACGGTGCCGACGTGTTCCTCGGCTGCTCGGCGCCCGGCGTCGCGACCCAGGCGATGGTCAAGTCGATGGCCGACCGGCCGATCCTGCTGGCGCTGGCCAACCCGGAGCCCGAGATCCGGCCCGAGCTGGCGCTGGCGGCCCGGCCCGACTGCATCATCGCGACCGGCCGCTCGGACTATCCGAACCAGGTCAACAACGTGCTGTGCTTTCCATACATCTTCCGCGGCGCGCTCGATTGCGGCGCCAGCCGGATCACCGAGGAGATGAAGCTCGCCTGCGTCAAGGAGATCGCGGCGCTGACCAAGGACGAGATCAGCGACGAGGTCGCCGCCGCGTATCCGGGCCACGAGCTGCGCTTCGGTGCCGACTACATCATCCCGAAGCCGTTCGATTCGCGGCTGATCCTGCGGATCGCGCCGGCGGTCGCCGAAGCCGCCGCCCGCTCCGGCGTCGCCGCCCGGCCGATCGTCGACATGGCCGAGTACCGGCGCTCGCTGTCGCGGTTCGTCACCCGCACCGGCATGTTCATGCGGCCGGTGTTCGACGCCGCCAAGAGCGCGCCGCAGCGGATCGTCTACGCCGACGGCGAGGACGAGCGGGTGCTGCGCGCGGTGCTGGTCGCGCTCGAGGAGGGGCTCGCCAAGCCGATCCTGGTCGGCCGGCCGGCGGTGATCCGGATGCGCTGCGAGCGGGCCGGGCTGCGGCTGACCCCGGGCAAGGACTTCGAGCTGGTCGACCCGGAGGACGACAGCCGCTACCGCGAGTACTGGGAAGCCTATCACCGGCTGCTCGGCCGCCGCGGCGTCGCGCCCGAGTCGGCCAAGACCGATCTGCGCCGCTACAACACCGTGATCGGCGCGATGATGGTGCGGATGGGCGATGCCGACGGCATGATCTGCGGGCTGGTCGGCCGCTTCGAGCAGCATCTGCAGCAGGTCAAGCAGGTCCTCGGCCTCGCGGCCGGCGTCGAGCAGCTCGCCGCGATGAATGCGGTGATGCTGCCGACGCAGACGTTGTTCATCGCCGACACCTTCGTCAACGACGATCCGGACGCGGCGACCATCGCGCGGATCGCGCAGATGGCGGCCGGCGAGTTGAAGCGCTTCGGACTGCCGCCGAAGGTCGCGTTCCTGTCGCATTCGATGTTCGGCTCGTCGGACCGGCCGAGCGCGGTCAAGATGCGGCGGGCGCGGGAGCTGTTCCAGGCGGCGATGCCCGATGTCGAATGCGACGGCGAGATGCACGGCGACGTCGCGCTGTCGGAGTCGCTGCGCAAGAACGTGCTGATGGATTCGACGCTGTCCGGTTCGGCCAATCTGCTGATCTGCCCGACGCTCGATGCGGCCAACATCCTGTTCAACGTGCTGAAGGTCACCGTCGGCTCCGGCGTCACGATCGGCCCGATCCTGCTCGGCAGCGCCGGGCCGGTCCACATCATGACCAGCTCCTCGACGGTGCGCCGGCTGGTCAACATGACCGCGCTGACGGTCTGCGACGCGCAGGCCGCGCCGTTCAAGGTGTTGCGCTAGTGGCACGCCGCCGCACCGGCCGCCGGATCGCGAGCGATGGCGCCGCCGGCACGCTCGCGGCAGCGCTGCTTGCGGCGGCGCTCGCTGCCGGCTGCGCCGGCCGTGGCGAGCAGCGGCCGCCCGATCCGGTGCCGGCAGCCGCCTTCGGCGTCGTCAAGGTATTCGAGAGTCATTCCGGCCAGTCGATCCAGCTCGAGGTCGGCCAGATTCTCGAGGTCTGGCTGCGCGCCTATCCGGCGCAGGGGATCGAGATCAAGCTCGGCTCGGTGCTGGCGCCGACGCTGAGCCAGCACGGCAAGCCGCGCTACCTCGACGAGTCCGAGTGGCGGCAGGTCGCCAACAGCCCGTTCCCGCACGAGGTCTGGCAGTTCCGCGCCGAACGGCCCGGCGCGGTCAAGCTGCGGCTCGACTACCGGCGGCAGTGGGAAACGATCGGCCCGGCAGCCCGCTCGGCGGTCTATGACGTGACCGTCCGATAGTCCGATGGCCGCGCGCGAGGCGGATGACGCGATATTCCCGCAGGCGGTTACCGTGCAACCGCGGCAGCGGGCCCGCTCATGGAATACTTGAGGCATGGCCGATCCGAGCATCACGACCTTCTTCGACGACGCGACCAATACCGCGACTCACCTGGTCGCCTGTCCGGCGACCGGCCGCGCCGCGATCATCGACAGCGTCCTCGACTACGACCATCGCGCCGGCCGGGTCGCGACCCGCTCGGCCGACGCGCTGATCGAGCAGGTTCGCGGCCTGGGCCTCGCGGTCGACTGGATTCTCGAGACGCACGCCCATGCCGACCATCTGTCGGCGGCGCCGTACCTGCAGCGGCAGCTCGGCGGCACGATCGCGATCGGCCGGATGATCGCCACGGTACAGCGGGCGTTCCGGGTCATCTACAACACGGTCGATGCCGACCTCGACGGCGCCTCGTTCGGCCGGCTGTTCGACGACGGCGACGTCTTCCGGATCGGCGAGCTCGATTGCCGGGTGATGCACACGCCGGGCCATACGCCGGCCTGCGTCAGCTACCTGATCGGCGGCCATGCGTTCGTCGGCGATACGTTGTTCATGCCCGACTACGGCACCGCCCGCTGCGACTTTCCCGGCGGCGATGCGCGAGCGCTGTATCGCTCGATCCGGCGGCTGCTGGCGCTGCCGCCGGACACCACGCTGCACCTGTGCCACGACTATCCGCCGGCCAGCCGCAGCGCCTGCTGGCAGGTCACGGTCGCCGAGCAGCGTGCGCACAACATCCATATCCATGAAGCGGTGGCCGAGGACGCCTTCGTCGCGATGCGGACCGCCCGCGACCGGACGCTGGCGATGCCGGTGCTGATCCTGCCGTCGGTCCAGGTCAACCTCAACGCCGGCCGGCTGCCGCCGCCGGAAGCCAACGGCATCCGGTATCTGCGGATTCCGCTCGACGCGTTGTAGGAGCCTGTCGGACTCGTGGCTCGATCGGTCGTGGCTCGATGACGCTGACCTGGCTGATCCTGCTGCCGTTCGCCGGCAGCCTGGTCGCTGCGCTGCTGCCGACCAATGCGCGCAATGCCGAATCGACGATCGCCGGCGCGATCGCGGTGGCCGGCGTGCTGCGGCTGGCGCTGTGGTTTCCCGAGATCGCAGCCGGCGACGTGATCGTCGAGCGGATCGCCTGGCTGCCGGCGTTCGGGCTCGACTTCGTGCTGCGGCTCGACGGCTTTGCCTGGCTGTTCGCGATGCTGGTGCTCGGCATCGGCGCGCTGGTCGTGCTCTATGCCCGTTACTACATGTCGCCGGCCGATCCGGTACCGCGCTTCTTCGCGTTCTTTCTCGCGTTCATGGGCGCGATGCTCGGCGTCGTGCTGTCCGGCAACCTGATCCAGCTGGTGCTGTTCTGGGAACTGACCAGCCTGTTCTCGTTCCTGCTGATCGGCTACTGGCATCACCGCGCCGACGCGCGCCGCGGCGCCCGGATGGCGCTGATCGTCACCGGCGGCGGCGGCCTCTGCCTGTTCGCCGGCGTGCTGCTGATCGGCCATGTGGTCGGCAGCTACGAACTGGACGCGGTGCTGGCGGCCGGCGACCGGCTGCGTGCCGATCCGCTGTACCTGCCGATGCTGCTGCTGGTGCTGGCGGGCGCGCTGACCAAGAGCGCGCAGTTCCCGTTCCATTTCTGGCTGCCGCAGGCGATGGCCGCGCCGACGCCGGTGTCGGCGTATCTGCATTCGGCGACGATGGTCAAGGCCGGCGTGTTCCTGCTGGCGCGGCTGTGGCCGGCGCTGGCCGGCAGCGAGGCCTGGTTCTGGCTGGTCGGCGGTGCCGGCGCCGCCACGCTGCTGCTCGGCGCCTACATCGCGATCTACCAGAACGATCTGAAGGGGCTGCTCGCCTATTCGACGATCAGCCATCTCGGACTGATCACGCTGCTGCTCGGGCTCAACAGCCGGATGGCTGCGGTCGCGGCGGTGTTCCACGTGATGAATCACGCGACCTTCAAGGCGTCGCTGTTCATGGCTGCCGGCATCGTCGATCACGAGACCGGCACCCGCGACATCGGCCGGCTGTCGGGCCTGATGCGGGCGATGCCGATCACCGGCACGCTGGCTCTGGTCGCGAGCGCGGCAATGGCCGGCGTGCCGCTGCTCAATGGCTTCCTGTCGAAGGAGATGTTCTTCGCCGAGACGGTCCACCTGTCGGCCGCGCCGTGGCTGCAGTGGACGCTGCCGGCGATCGCGACCGTCGCGGGGATGTTCAGCGTCGCCTATTCGCTTCGATTCGCGCGCGACGTCTTCTTCGGCCCGACCGCCACCGGCCTGCCGCGCACGCCGCACGAGCCGACCCACTGGATGCGGGTGCCGGTCGAACTGCTGGTGCTCGCCTGCGTCGTCGTCGGCGTCGCGCCGGCGGCGGCGATCGGCCGTTATCTGGCGGTTGCCGCGCTGCCGGTGGTCGGCGGCCAGCTGCCGCCGTACAGCCTCGCGGTCTGGCATGGCTGGAATCTGCCGCTCGCGATGAGCCTGCTCGCGATGGCGGGCGGCGTGCTGCTCTACCGGCTGCTGCATCGCGGCCTGCGGACCTCGACGTTGCCGCGGCCGCCGCTGATCGGCCGGCTCGACGGGCCGCGGCTGTTCGGTACGGCGCTGATCGCGCTGCGCCGCGTCGGGCGCTTCGGCATCA
The DNA here is from genome assembly GCA_050249335.1 of Lautropia sp. Lineage (GTDB taxonomy): Bacteria > Pseudomonadota > Gammaproteobacteria > Burkholderiales > Burkholderiaceae_E > Lautropia. The sequence goes on along the minus strand of JBFWQR010000101.1, from coordinate 3,839 downwards.
CCCGCTTCGGCACCGGCCGGCTGCAGATCCAGCTGCTCTGCGTCGTCGTCGCCAGCCTGCTGCTCGCGGCGTTGCCGTTCGTCGGCGGCAACCTGGAACACGGCGCCCGTGAGCGGCTGCCGTTGTCGCCGCTCTTGGCCGGGCTCTGGCTGTTCGGCGTGGCCTGCGCGATCGGCGCCGCCTGGCAGGCCAAGTTCCACCGGCTGGCGGCGATGACGATGCTGGCCGGTGCCGGGCTGGTCACCTGCCTGACGTTCGCCTGGTTTTCGGCGCCGGACCTGGCGCTGACCCAGCTGTCGGTCGAGGTCGTGACCACCGTGCTGTTCCTGCTCGGGCTGCGCTGGCTGCCGGCGCGCGACCGCACGCTCGAGGAGCCCGGCGCCGGGCGGCTGCGCGCACGGGTGCGCCGCGGCCGCGACCTGCTGGTCGCGGTGGCCTGTGGCGCCGGCCTGGCCGCGCTCGCCTACGCGATGATGACCCGGGACTTCCCGCAGAGCATCGCGCCGTTCTATCTGTCCCGCGCGCTCAGCGAGGGCGGCGGCGCCAATGTCGTCAACGTCATGCTGGTCGATTTCCGCGGCCTCGACACGTTCGGCGAGATCACCGTGCTCGCCGCGGTCGCACTGACCGTCTATGCGCTGCTGCGGCGGTTCCGGCCGCCGCGCGAGGCGGTCGGGCTGCCGTCGCAGCAGCGCGGCTTCCTGCCCGACGTCGCGACCGACCTGATCAATCCGCGCACCGCGGTCGATACCGCCTACGGCTATCTGCTGGTGCCGGCGGTGCTGGTCCGGCTGCTGCTGCCGATCGCGATCGTGGTCGCGGTCTACCTGCTGCTGCGCGGTCACAACGAGCCCGGCGGCGGCTTCGTCGCCGGCCTGGTCGTTTCGATCGGATTCCTGCTGCAGTACCTGGTGGCCGGCACGCAATGGGTCGAGGCACACATGAAGCTGCGGCCGCCGCGCTGGATGGCGGTCGGGCTGCTGCTCGCCGCGGTGACCGGCGGCGGCTCGGTGCTGCTCGGCTATCCGTTCCTGACCACCCATACCGCGCACTTCACGCTGCCGCTGTTCGGCGAGGCCCACCTGCCGAGCGCGATGTTCTTCGATCTCGGCATCTTCGCCGTGGTCGTCGGCGCCACGCTGCTGATCCTGACCGCGCTGGCGCACCAGTCGATCCGGCGGACCCGCAACCCGTCGGCTGCCGGCGAGTCCGAAACCGGCGCTGCGGCGGCCGGGGAGTCCGAAGCCGGCGACGTGGCGGCCGGTGCGGCGGCCGGCGAGACGATACCGGGCGGGCCCGGGTCGTCGGTCGGCACCGTGCTGCCGAACCCGGTGACACGCTGATGGAAGCGCTGCTCGCGATCGCGATCGGGGTACTGGCCGGTTCCGGCGTCTGGCTGCTGCTGCGGCCGCGGACTTTCCAGGTGCTGATGGGACTGTCGCTGATCTCGTATGCGGTCAATCTGTTCATCTTCTGCATCGGCCGGCTGTCGATCGATCGCGAACCGATCCTGCTGCCGGGCGTCCCCCCGACGCTCGCGAACTACGACGATCCGGTGCCCCAGGCGCTGGTGCTGACCGCGATCGTGATCGGCTTCGCGATGACGGCGATGTTCCTGGTGGTGCTGCTGGCGTCGCGCGGGCTCGCCGGCACCGACCACGTCGACGGCACCGCCGGCGACGAATGAGGAACCGCCGTTGACCGCGCCGCACTGGATCATCGTTCCGATCGTGCTGCCGCTCGCGACCGCGGCGGCGATGCTGCTGCTCGGCGAGCAGAGGAAGCGTGCCAAGACCTGGCTCGACGTCGGTTCGACCTTCTGCGGGCTGTTGCTGTCGGCCTGGCTCGCCTACGCGGTCCATCACGATGCCGGCCCCGGCGGCGGCGCGGTCGGCGTCTACCTGCCGTCGAACTGGCCGCCGCCCTTCGGGCTGGTGCTGGTGCTCGACCGCCTCGCGGCGGCGCTGCTGCTGCTGACCGATATCCTGGCGTTCGGCGCGATCGTGTTCGCGGCGGCGCGCTGGAACCGGATCGGCGTGCATTTCCACCCGTTGTTCCAGATCCTGCTGATGGGCCTGCACGGCGCCTTTCTGACCGGCGACCTGTTCAACCTGTTCGTCTTCTTCGAGGTGCTGCTGGCCGCGTCGTACGGCCTGCTGCTGCATGCGCCCGGCCGCAACCGCGTCGCGGCCGGGATGCATTACATCGCGCTGAACCTGGTCGCCTCGACATTGTTCCTGCTCGGCGCGGCGATGCTCTACGGCGTGACCGGCACATTGAACCTGGCCGATCTGGCGGCACGGGTGCCCGAGGTCGCCGAAGGCGACCGGGTGCTGCTGCACGCCGGCGCGGCGCTGCTCGCCGGCGCGTTCCTGACCAAGGCGGCGATCTGGCCGCTCGGCTTCTGGCTGGTGCCGGCCTATGCCGCCGCCGGGGCACCGGTGGCGGCGGTGTTCGCGGTGATGACCAAGGTCGGGATCTACGCGATCGCCCGGGTCGGGTCGCTGATGTTCGCCGGTGCCGGCGCCGCGCCATGGTTCGGTGCCGACTGGCTGATGGCGGCCGGGCTCGCGACCGTCGGATTCGGCACGTTCGGGCTGCTGGCGTCGCGGGTGCTCGGCAAGCTCGCCGGCTTCAGCCTGATCGTCTCGTCGGGCACGCTGCTGGCCGCGCTCGCGTTCGGCCGTGCCGAGATCACCGGCGGCGCGCTGTACTACCTGTTCAGTTCGACGCTGGCGGTCGCCGCGCTGCTGCTGCTGATCGAGCTGATCGATCGTGCCCGGCTGCTCGAATCCGAGCATCCGAATCCCGACGACGCCGATCCGGTGCCGTTCTTCATCGACGAGCACGACGGCGGCGACGCCAATGCCAATCTCGACGAGTTCGAACAGGCGGTGATCGGCCGCGCGATCCCGGCGGCGACCGCCTTCCTCGGGCTGGCGCTGATCGGCTGCACGCTGCTGATCGTCGGCATGCCGCCGCTGGCGGGCTTCATCGCCAAGTTCCTGATGCTGTCGGCGCTGCTCGCGCCCGGCCTCGAGCCGCGCGCCGCGCTGCTGTTCGCGCTGTCGATCGCTTCCGGCTTCGCCGCGCTGCTCGCGCTGTCGCGGACCGGCATCCGGATGCTGTGGACGCCGCGCGACCGGCCCGAACCCGACCTCAAGGTCGTCGAATGCCTGCCGATCGCCGGCATGCTGCTGGTCTGCGTGCTGATCACGGTCCGCGCCGAGCCGGTGGTCCGTTACCTGCAGACGGCGGCCCAGGAATTGCACCGGCCCGATCGCTATGTCGCTGCGGTGTTCGCGACCCGGCCGCGGCCCGGGCCGGTCTCTCGAGGAGACGCCGGGCTGCCTCAGGGAGCGCGCGACTGATGGTGCGCCGGCTGCTGCCGTCGCCGTGGCTGTCGGTCGGCCTGCTCGGGCTCTGGCTGCTGCTCAATGGCTCGCTCGCCCCCGGGCAGTGGCTGATCGGTGCGCTGCTCGCGATCGCGGTGCCGATCGCGACCCGCGGCCTGCGGCCGGCGCCGGTGCGGCTGCGCCGGCCGCTCGCACTGGCGCGGTTGATCATCATCGTCATTTTCGACGTCATCGAGTCCAATCTGGCGGTGGCGGCCGGCGTGCTGCATCTCGGCCGACCGCCGCAGCCCGGATTCGTCGTCGTGCCGCTGGCGGTCCGCGACGCCAATGCGCTGGCGGCGCTCGCGATCATCACCTCGGTGGTGCCGGGCACGGTCTGGCTCGAGCTGTCGATCGACCGCGAGCGGCTGCTGCTGCACGTCTTCGATCTGCCGGACGCGCCCGCTTTCATCAGCTACTACAAGTCCCGCTACGAACGATTGT
>JBFWQR010000100.1:0-29155 GCA_050249335.1 Lautropia sp. | reverse complement strand
GCTCGTCCAGGCGATGAATTCGGCCGGCCTGGTCGTAACCACCCTCGGGCCGCGGTTCCTGAACGCGCCGGTCTTTTCGGTCGACAACGTCGCGGCCGGGGCTGCTGCCGCCGAACACCTGGTGAAGGCAGGCCATCGCCGGATCGGCATCGTGACCGGCCACCTGCGGAGCGAAACGGCGCGGCAGCGGTACGAAGGCTCGCTCGCGGTATTGCGCAGCCACGCGGCCCGGGTGACCGTCCGTCACACCGAATTCGTCGACGAATCCGTCACCGGCGCGATTGCCGCGCTGCTGGGCGAGAGTCCCGACGTGACCGGCATCATCGCGGGCTCGGACTACATGGCACGGATCGTCGTCGACTGGCTGAATCGCCACGGGCTGGCTGTCCCGCGCGACATGTCAGTCGTCGGGATCGGCAATACCACGGTCGGTTCGGCGCCGGCCGTTCGACTGACGACGGTCGACATGCATCTGGCCGAATGCGCGAGCGCCGCGTTGAACTGCATCGCCGGCGCCGACCCCGGCTCCGCGGCATTCTCGCCGCCGATGCCCCGCGTCATCGCCGGCGATACGGTCACACACCCGGCCGCGGCGCGCGGCCCGGCGGGAGCCGACGAGACCGGCAGATCCGGCTCCGAGCAGCCGATCGCCCGACGCGGTGGCCGTCGCGAATCCGGGCGCACGGCGCGGCTCCAGTCCGAAGCGGCGAACGAACCGACCTCGACCTGAGCCCCTGGGCGCCAAGGTCCGTTGCAGGAAGGCCGCCGGTCGCGTGAGTCCCGGAGGGCGGCCGCCGCGGATCAGTCTCCGCGGATCAGTCTCCGCAGATCGGGCCGCGTGCGTCAGTCGCCCCGGGTCAGCCCGGACTCGACCAGCTCGGCCGCGCTGATCACCGCGCGCGCCTTCGCCTCGGTCTCCTGCCATTCGGCCTCCGGCGTCGAGTCGTAGACGACGCCGGCGGCGGCCTGGACGTTGAGCACGCCGTCCTTCAACACGCCGGTGCGGATCGCGATCGCGACGTCCATCTCGCCTGAATAACTGAGGTAGCCGCAGGCGCCGCCGTAGATGCCGCGCTTGGTCGGCTCCATCGCCTCGATCAGCTCCATCGCGCGGACCTTCGGCGCGCCGGTCAGCGTGCCGGCCGGGAAGCTCGCGCGCAGCACGTCGATCGCGTCCAGCTCGCGGTCGAGCTCGCCTTCGACGTTGGAGACGATGTGGATCACGTGCGAGTATTTCTCGATGCCCATCTGCTCGGTGACGCGGACCGTGCCGGTCTTCGCGATCCGGCCGATGTCGTTGCGCGCCAGGTCGATCAGCATCAGATGCTCGGCGCGCTCCTTCGGGTCGGCGAGCAGCTCGGCGGCGAGTCGCTCGTCGTCGGCCGGCGTCAGCCCGCGCTTGCGGGTGCCGGCGATCGGCCGCAACGTCACCCGCGGCCCCGGCGCCATGTCCTGGCGCACCAGGATCTCCGGCGACGCGCCGATCACGTGGAAGCCGTCGAAGTCGTAGAAGTACATATACGGCGACGGGTTGATCGAACGCAGCGCCCGATAGAGCGCGAGCGGCGAATGGCGGAACGGCTTGCGCAGCACCTGACCGATCTGCACCTGCATCAGGTCGCCAGCGACGATGTGCTCCTTGGCGCGCAGCACCGTCGCCAGATAGTCGGCCTTGGCGAAGGGTCGTTCGATCGCTGTGTGGATCGGGTCGTCGATGCTGCCCTGGCCGCCTGCGCCGCCCTGGCCGCCTTGGCCGTCGGTACTGCCCTGCCCGCCGGCCGGCGCGGGATCGTCGGGGGCGAGCGCCGGTTTCGCCAGCCGCTGCCGCAGCGCGCGCAGCCGCTGGCGCGCCCGGGCGAACGCTTCGGGCTCGGCCGGATCGGCGTAGACCAGCAGGTACAGCCGGCTGCTGACGTTGTCGACGATCGCCAGCTCGTCGACCAGCATCAGCAGCAGGTCCGGCACGCCGATCGGATCGGGCTTCTCGGTGCGGCCGATCCTGGGCTCGATGAACCGCACGACGTCGTAGCCGAAGTAGCCGGCCAGGCCGCCGCAGAAGCGCGGCAGGCCCGGCCGGGTCGCGACCCGGAAGCGCGCCTTGAAGCGGCGGACGAATTCGAGCGGATCGCCCTGCTCGCGCTCGATCACCCGGCCGTCACGGACCACCTCGATCCGGTCGCCGGTGGCGCGGATCAGCGTCCGCGCCGGCAGTCCGATGAACGAATAGCGGCCGAAGCGCTCGCCGCTGACCACCGATTCGAGCAGGAACGAGTTGCCGCGCTGTGCCGGCTCGGTCAGCTTCAGATAGAGCCCGAGCGGCGTATCGAGATCGGCCAGCGCCTCGCCGAGCAGCGGGATCCGGTTGTAGCCCTGCGCCGCCAGCGCCTTGAATTCGATTTCGGTCATCGCGCGATCCTTGTGCCGGCCACCGCACGGCTGGTGCCGCCGGGGCGTCGGGTTCTGCCTGGGTTCCGATGGCTGCCGATCCTCGGACCGTCCGGCTCATCGGCGATGCGGAAGGGGTTCCGCTGAGGTGGCCGGATCAGCGGATGATCCGGCGCTTCCGGGCGTGGCTGATCAGCGCCAGCGCCAGCGATCCGAACGCCAGCAGCGCACGACACCAGCCGAGGCGGCGGTGCTCTGGACGCGGGCATTGGCGGCGAAACGGATCATCGGGCAGTGTCTGCGGATTCGGGCAGGCCGCGGGCGGCCTCGAAATGACCCGCCAGTTCGGCGAGCGACGCCACTATACCATCGGAATCGAGGCTCGCAACCGATGCGCCTTCGTTATAGCCGTAGGGCACCAGCACGATCGACATGCCGGCCGCGCGCGCGGCCAGCGCGTCGTTCATCGAATCGCCGACCATGAGTACCTGCGCCGGCGCGAGACCGAAACGGCGCGCCGCCTCGAGCAGCTGGCCCGGATCCGGTTTCTTGACCGGCAGCGTGTCGCCGGCGATCCAGAAGCGAAACGACCCGGCCAGCCCGAAGCGCTCGAACAGCTGCGGCACGAACTCGGCCGGCTTGTTGGTGACGCAGGCGAGCGACCGGCCGGCCGCGCGCAATCGCGCGACGCCGTCAGCGACACCCGGATACGGCAGCGCGGCGTCGCCGTTGCAGCGGCGGTAGTTTTCATAGAACGACCGCCGCGCCGCGGCGAACGCGGCCGACGATTCCGCCGCCGGCTGCCCGGCCGCGGCGAGCGTGCGCGCGATCAGCACCTCGGCACCCTTGCCGACGAAGCGCCTGACCGCCTCGACCGCGAGCGGCGCATGGCCGAGATCGGCCAGCATCCGGTTGGCGGCCACCGCGAGATCCGGGATGGTGTCGAGCAGCGTGCCGTCGAGATCGATGCAGAGCGCGCGGATCGCCACGAAATCGACGCGAGGTACCTGGCCGCCGCTGTTCATCGGACGCGCGCCAGCGCGTCGCGAAAGCGCGTGATGACGCTGCGATAACCGCCGTCCGGATCCGGCGCGCCGTAGACCGCCGAACCGGCGACGAAGGTATCGGCGCCGGCGGCGGCGACCTCGGCGATGTTGTCGACCTTGATGCCGCCGTCGACCTCGAGCCAGATCTCGCGGCCGCTGGCCGCGCGCTCGGCGTCGATCCGGCGGCGCGCCTCGCGCAGCTTGGGCAATGCCGATGGGATGAACGACTGGCCGGCGAAGCCGGGATTGACCGACATCAGCAGCACAACGTCGAGCTGCGCCAGCGTATGGTCGAGCCATACGAGCGGCGTTGCCGGGTTGAAGACCAGACCGGCCTTGCAGCCCTTGTCGTGGATCAGCTGCAGCGTCCGGTCGACATGATCGGATGCCTCCGGATGAAAGCTGATGATGCCGGCACCGGCATCGGCGAACGCGGCGGCGAGCGCATCGACCGGCCGCACCATCAGATGGACATCGATCGGAATCCGGACATGCGGCCGGATCGCCGCGCAGATCAGCGGGCCGACCGTCAGATTCGGCACGTAGTGATTGTCCATCACGTCCAGATGGACAAGATCGGCGCCGGCTGCCTCGATTGCCTGCACTTCGTCCCGCAGCCGCGAGAAGTCCGCCGACAGCACGCTCGGCGCGAGGCGAAACGCCATCATCGACTCCGGTGGATTGACTAGAATGGCATTGTAGTCATCCGGTGGAATCGGCCAGCTGCGGGCTCCGGCCAGTGGCGGACGGGTCGGCCGGGCCGATTGGGAACCAACAGATGCCGCTCCCTTGCGGGACGGAACAGACGCCGCCCTCTTCGGGACGGCCGGAGCAAACAGTGGCACGAGACCCAAAGTACGCGGTCGACATCGCCGTCGAGAGCCAGTTCCTGTCCGACCAGTCGAACCCGAACGAGGGCGTCTACTCGTTTGCCTATACCGTCACGATCACCAACCGCGGATCGGTGCCGACCCAGCTGATCAGCCGACACTGGATCATCGAGGACGACGACGGCACCCAGCGCGAAATCAAGGGCCTCGGCGTGGTCGGACACCAGCCGCTGCTGAAGCCGGGCGAAAGCTTCCAGTACACCAGCGGCAGCCAGATCCCGACGCCGGCCGGCCGGATGCACGGCAGTTACTTCTTCGTCGCCGAGGACGGCGAGCGCTTCGACGCCGATATCCCGACGTTCCAGCTGCAGATGCCGCGCGTGCTGCACTGACGGCGAGCCAGCCGCCGCCATCACTCGGCAAGCCGACTGCCGCCGTCACTTGCGACCGCGCATCGTCCAGAAGATGAACACGGCAACGATCGCGACCGCGATCGCGACGTTCAGATAGATGACCCACATCGGCTCGATCCGCCGGCCCGGCGACCGTTGAAGCAACGCAACCGATTATGCGCCGCGGCCCGCGCCGCACGCGACGACGACGCGGCCGCAGCCAACGCCGCCGCTGCCCGAGCCGCCGCTGCCCGAGCCGCCGCTGCCCGAGCCGCCGCTGCCCGAGCCACCGTAGCCCGAGCCGACGCTACCCCGATCGCGAGCATCACCGGCGCACTGCTCGCGGCGCTGCTGGCCGCCGGCTGCACGACGACGCCGCGCACGCCGGCCGGGCCGCCGCCGCCGATCGCAGTCGACGCGATCCCCGGTTTCTTCGCCGATCCGCTCGACGACCTGGCGACCGCGCTGGCCCAGCAGTGCGGCATGCCGAAGCCGCCGCAGCCGTGGCCGACGCTGTGCGCGACGCTGCCGGCGGGTGCCGATCCGACGGCGTTGCGTACCTGGCTGATCGCGCGCTTCCGTGCCCGCGAGCTGGTCGACGCCGAAGCGCCCGACGGCCTGATCACCGGCTACTACGAGCCGCTGCTGACCGGCAGCCTGACCCGCGAACGGCCGGGCCAGGTACCGTTGCGCGGCCGGCCGGCCGACCTGCTGACCATTGACCTCACCGAGATCGAGCCGCGCCTGAAGGGTCTGCGGCTGCGCGGTCGCGTCGAAGGCCAGAAGGTCGTGCCGTACTACAGCCGCGCCGAGACCGAGCGGCGCGAAGCGCAGGCCGGCGCCAGCGCGGCGCCGGCCAAATCCGCCGCGGCCAGACCGGCCAAACCATCGGTCATACCACCGGCCGCGCTACCGACCGCTCTACCGGCCGCGCTACCGACCGCTCTACCGGCCACGCCGCCGGCCACAACGCCGGCCACAACGCCGGCGGCGACAACGGCCGCAGCGCCCGCGGCGGCACCGATCGACGCGACCGCCCCGGTGCTCGCCTGGGCCGACGACGCGGTCGACGCCTTCTTCCTCGAGATCCAGGGCTCCGGCCGGGTCCGCCTGCGCGACGGGCGCGAGATCCGCATCGGTTACGCCGACCAGAACGGACACCCGTATCGCGCGATCGGCCGGACGCTGATCGATCGCGGCATGCTCGCCCGCGACGCGGTGACCGCCCCGGCGATCCGGCGCTGGCTGCAGGAAAACCCGGCGGCGGCCCCGGAAGTCATGCGCAGCAACCCGAGCCTGGTCTACTTCCGGCCGCTGCCGCCGCCGCCGAACCCGTCGCTCGGCCCGCCAGGCGCGCTCGGCGTCGCGTTGACGCCGCTGCGCTCGATCGCGGTCGATCGCGAGCGGATCCCGCTCGGCGCGCTGGTGTTCCTGCAGACCAGCCATCCGGTCACCGGCCGGCCCCTGCTGCGGCTGGCGGTCGCGCAGGACACCGGCGGCGCGATCCGCGGCACCAAGCGCGCCGACCTGTTCTGGGGGTTCGGCGCGCCGGCCGCCGAAGCCGCCGGCCTGATGAAGGCGCCGGCGCGGATGTGGCTGTTCGAGCCGCGCTGACTGCCCGCGGCGTCAGCTGTTCTCGGCGAGCAGCTTCTCCAGCTGCTGGACCGGGATCGCGCCGGGCACCCGCTTGCCGTTCGGGAAGAACAGCGTCGGCGTGCCGGTGACGCTCAGCTTCTGGCCGAGCGCGCGATTGCGCGCCACCGGGTTGTCGCAGCTGCCGTCGTTGTCGGGCACGCGATTGCCGGTCATCAGCTCGTTCCACGCCGCGCCGCGGTCCTTCGCGCACCAGGCCTTGCGCGACTTGACGTCCGAATCCGGCGCCAGGATCGGATAGGCGAACGTATAGAGCGTCAGGTCCTTGACCTTCATCAGATCGGCGCGCAGCTTGCGGCAGTACGTACAGTTCGGATCCTCGAACACCGCGACGACGCGCTTGCCGCTGCCGTTGACCTGCTTGATCGCGTCGGCGAGCGGCAGGTCGCGCTTGAAGTCGATCCGCTGCAGATCCTCGATCCGCGCCTGCGTCAGGTTCCGGTTCGCCCTCAGGTCGATCAGCTGGCCCTCGACGAACGCGAACTGGCCGCGCGCGTCGACATACATCAGGTCCGTGCCGATCCGGACCTCGTAGATGTTCGGCATCGGCGTCGGACTGATCTCTTCGATCTTGTAGCGGCCCTGCAGCCAGGCTTCGACCGACGACCGGATCGCGATGCTGGGATCGACCTGGGCGGTCGCCGGTGCGGCCGGCAGCAGCGCCAGCAACGCGACGACGGTGCCGGCCAGGACGGCGGCGCGCTTCGCGGCGGCCAATGCGCCGGCGACAGTGATGCAACGAATCATCATGGGTTCCCGGAAGCCGGCCGTGCCGGCAAACGCGTCAGCTTACCGCATGCGCGATCATCCGGCGCTTCAGCCACGGCGATCGCGCCACCAATTCCCAGCCGAGATCGCGCAATCCGACCAACGGCGCCGGCAGGTCGCCGAACGCATGGTGCAGGCCGTCCAGCGCCAGTTGCATTGCCACCACCGGCTCGCGCCGGGTGCGCGCATAGCGCCGCAGCGTCAGCCAGTCGGGCGGCGCAGCCGCACCGGCGCGCGGCCGCGCCGCCACCAGCTCGACCAGCTCGCGAACGTCGCCGAAGCCGAGATTCATCCCCTGCCCGGCCATCGGATGTACCGCATGTGCGGCATCGCCGAGCAGCACGAACCCCGGCTTGACCACCTCGCGGCAACGCACCGATCGCAGCGGGAAATACGCCGGCGCTGTGATCGGCGTCAGCGCGCCGAGCGCGCCGTGCGACAGCTCCCGCACCCGTGCGGCCAGCCATTCCGGCGACTGCCCGAGCGCCCGCCCGGCCAGCGCTGCCGGCGCCGACCAGACCAGACTGACGCGGCTGCGCTGCGCCGGCGCTTTGCCGTCGCCCGCCGGCCGCGCGTGAACCAGATCGTCGCTCGGCAGCGGCAGCAGCGCGACCACGCCGTCCGCGCCGAACCACTGCCAGGCGCAGTCGCGGTGCGGCACCTCGGCAGCGAAGTTCGCGACGATCGCCGTCTCGTCGAACTCGTGCAACTCGTGATCGATACCGGCCATCGCGCGCAACGGCGAACCAGTGCCGTCGGCCGCTACCACCAGCGCTGCGATCACCCGGCCGCCGCCGTCGAGATCGAGCACCGCCGACCGTCGTGTCTCCGGCGCCTCCGGCAGCGTCAGCGCTGTCACCTCCCCGTCGATCTGAACCAGCCGTTTCGCCGGCGCACCGGGCAGCGGCAGCGGCCCGACGCCGCCGGCCGGATCGCGGGCGGCATCGGCAAGCGCCGAATCGAGTGCCTGCTGCAGCGCGCGGTTCTCGACGATCCAGGCCAGCGCTTCGACCCGGCCCTGATACGCATCGAGATGGACCTCAGAGCGCGCGACCTCCCCGGCCGCGGTCTCGCGGAAGATCCGCATGTCGTAGACCGGCGCGATCCGCGCCACCGGCATCCGGTGCCAGACGCCGAGCCCTTCGAGCAACCGCCGGCTGGCCGGCGACAGCGCGTAGACGCGCTGGTCCCAGTCCGACGGGGAGTGAACCGTGTCGCTGACCGGGGCTGGTGCGATGCCGGCGGCCAGGGCTGGGGACGTGCCGGCGACCGATGACGAGTCCGCCGTAGCCGTGGCGGCTATCACTGCCGGCGCGACCAACGCGACCCGCCAGCCGGCGCGGACGAATGCCAGCGCCGCCGCCGTGCCGATCGCGCCGCGCCCGACCACCGCGACGTCGAAACTGCTCATGGACGGTGCCCTCCTGGCCCTGCGCGATGCCACCCCGGCGTTGCGCGGTCGGATCGAGTATACGGAGAGCGACCAGGGCCCGACGGAGCGGCGCAGTAAGCCGGAGCGGCGAGCCGCCACAATCCTGGCTCGCGCCCCCGCGGAGAATGGTCCGCAGGGCCGAGGAGGCGCCACGAGCCGCTAGGCAGCCGCGGCTGCGTTTGGCCAGCCGCTGGCCGATCGGCTATACTGCGCGGCCCGAGACGCGGTGCGGTTCGCGCGCCTCATGCAGCCAGTCAGCTGGCTCGGCGGCCAAGTAGCTCAGTTGGTAGAGCAGAGGACTGAAAATCCTTGTGTCGGTGGTTCAATTCCGCCCTTGGCCACCATTTCTATCAAGCGCCTTCGCGATAGTGCCCACTGACTTGTGCGGCAAACAACGATGCCTGGTCCCGATAGCGGTCCCGATCTGTTCCGCGTATCGACCAGGGGCGGCTGCCTTCACGTCGGGAGCAGCGGGCGGACGCTGAATCGGTGGGCGTGGTGCAGGTGCTGCTGCCGGCCGGCTGACCTCGCCGCCGCCGGCTTCGATCACCGCTCCGAGCTCACGCCCCGCGTCTAGAAACCCGAGACCGGTGCGTGCCATGTGAAGCGACAGCGCATCGCCGCCGCCCTGGTCGCAGGCGTGGAAAACCAGGCATCGGACTCGACGTTCCATGCGAACCGGCGCGCCGACGAGTGATCCCGCAGCGGGCACTGAGCCCGCTGTTCCTCGCTACGACCGATGACGCCGATGTTCAATGTCGCGAGGTATTCGGGCATCGACGGCAGATCGGCAATGAACTGCGCGGCGTCGTTTCGAGACGGCGGGCGGACTGATCACACCGCATCGGTCGCGCCCCGCGAGGCGTTGGCCCGCTTGCGTGCCGAAGGGATCGAAGTGGTCTGCTTGCTCGAACCCGTGCGCCTCGGCGCCGTCGGAGCGCACTACGCCGAGTTCAACCAGCTGAACGATGCCGAGGTAATCGTCGCGCTCGCTGCTGGTGACGGCGGCGAACGTGCAGTGAGCGCGAGGCAGACGAGATGCGCCGGCGCCTTGAGCCGGCGCCTTGAAGCACTCCGCGCCGCGGCGCTTGGACGCTCCAAGCGCCGGCGACGCTCAGTCATTGGATCGCGACTGTCCGGGCGCCCGAGCCGGTCTTCTTGGGCAGCGTGAGATACGGCATGCCGTCCTCGAGCTTTGCGACCACGCCCGTTTCGTCGATCTCGCTTGCTAGCGAGAAGCCGCGCCTGGCGCTGCCGAAGTAAGTCTCCTTGACGAGCACGCGGTCACCATTGGTCTTCTCTTCCTTGTCGCTCTTGACCTCGGCGCTGATCGACACGAAGTTGCCGTCGACCGTGACCTTGATATCCTCCTTCTTCGCATCCGCTACCCGAGCGCGGACCCGGTAGTCCTTGTCGTTCTCGGTTTTGCTCAACAGGTCCGTTGGGAGCGGCAGTCTCACAGAATGCCACCTGATCTCCAAGGCCGCGCTAACGGCCGTCGGCGCGCATTGACGCACGTCAAGAGGCCGCCAGGCAGCCGCCTGGTCCGCGCCGACGCTCGTACATCGCTCGCCCCCGGTGATCGCGCTGACTCAGTCAGCGGGGCCACGAGCGGATTCGTCTTGATGTCGATCAACCGCTGCGAGATGTCGCTGTGGGGCCGTTGACATTCCTCAAGCACTCTGCGGACTGTCGGTGGCAACGTCCTTTGCTGCGATCTTTGCGAGCAGATCACCATGACGATCCGCAACCTCCACCATCTGCTGCGTCCGACGTCGGTTGCTGTGATCGGCGCCAGCGATCGAGCGGGCAGCCTCGGCAGCGTCGTGTGGCGCAATGTGATACGTGCCGGATTCGGCGGCCGGGCGATGCCCGTGAATCCCAAGCACACGAAGCTCGGCAGCGCCGAGGTGTTCCCGGACGTGCACTCGCTGCCGGTCGCGCCGGATCTCGCGATCATCTGCACGCCGGCGCGCACCGTTCCGGCGCTGATCCGACAGCTGGGTCAGCGGGGCACCCGAGCCGTGATCATCGTCTCGGCGAACTTGTCGACCAAGCAAATCCGGGCGGTTCTCGAGGCGGCCCGGCCGCATCTACTGCGGGTCCTCGGGCCGAACTGCATTGGCGTGCAGAGCCCCGTACTTCACCTCGACGCCACGTTCGCCCACGCGTTGGCCCTGCCGGGACGGCTCGCCTTCCTGACCCAATCCGGCGCGCTGGCGACGGCGATGCTCGACTGGTCGCGCGGCAAGGGCATCGGCTTCTCGCATGTGGTCTCGCTCGGCGAACAGAGCGACGTCGATTTCGGCGACCTGCTCGATTACCTGGCGAGCGATGAAGGAACGGACGCGATCCTGCTCTACGTGGAATCGGTCAAGAGCGCCCGCAAGTTCATGTCGGCCGCGCGAGCTGCCGCCCGCAACAAGCCGGTGTTCGTGGTCAAGGCCGGGCGATCCGCCTGCGGAGCCCGGGCCGTCGGTAGCCACACTGGCGCACTCGCGGGCAGCGACGCCGTCTACGATGCGGCGATCCGTCGCGCGGGCATGCTGCGCGTCGACACGCTGCAGGATCTGTTCAGCGCCGCCCAGACGATCGCCAAGCTGGGCCGGCACGTCGATGACAACCTGACCATCGTCACCAACGGCGGCGGGGCCGGCGTGCTGGCGGCCGACGCGGCGGACGCCGCTGGGGTCCGGCTCACGGATCTGCCTGCCGGGACGATTGTCGCCCTCGATCGGGTGCTGCCGCCTGGCTGGTCGCGCAGCAACCCGATCGATCTGATCGGCGACGCCCCGGTCGAACGCTACGTCCGGACGCTGTCCGAGCTGCTGGCGCGGCCGGAGAACGGGGCGCTGCTCCTGATTCATGCGCCCACGGCGATCGTCGACAGCGCGGCGATCGCGCGTGCGTGCCTGCCGGTCGTCCAGCCAGCGGCCCATCGCGTGCTCAGCGTCTGGCTCGGGGACGCTGCGGTAGCGGCGGCGCGGACGCAGTTCGAGGCCGCGGGCATCCCGACTTACGAGACGCCCGAAGAGGCGGTCCAAGCCTTCCGGCTGCTGCAAAGCTACCGGTCGAATCAGCAGCAGCTGATGGAAGTGCCGCCGGCTGCGCCCCCTTGCACACCCGACCTCGAGCGGGCCCGAAACGCCATCCGTGCGGCCTTGGCGGCCGGCCGGACCTGGCTCAGCCAGATCGAGACCCTGGACGTTCTGGCCGCCTACGGCATTCCGACGGCCCCGGCGGAGCTCGTCGCCGCAACGCCGGACGCCGCTGCCGAGGCTGCCTCGCGGCTCGGCTATCCGGTGGCGCTGAAGGTCGAGTCGCCCGACGTGCTTCACAAGACCGACGTCGGCGGCGTGCACCTCGGTCTGCGTGACGAAGCCGGCCTGCGGCAGGCGGTCCGCGCCGTGCTCGACCGGATCGGTGTGACCAGGCCGGATATCCGCATTGCCGGATTACTGGTCCAGCGCATGATCGAGCGACCGCATGCGCGCGAGACGATCCTCGGCGCCTCGATCGACCCGGCCTTCGGCCCCGTCGTGCTGTTCGGCCAGGGCGGCGTCGCCGTCGAGCTCCTGCGCGATACCGTGATCGCGTTGCCGCCGCTCAACCGCGCGCTCGCCCGGCAGATGATCGATCGAACGCGGATTTCGAAGCTGCTGGAGCCGTATCGCAACCGACCGGGCGCGCGGCACGAAGCGGTCGAGGACGCCTTGACGGCAGTCTCTCGGATGCTCTCCGATCTGCCCGAGCTGGCGGAGCTCGACG
Source organism: Lautropia sp. (assembly GCA_050249335.1). Lineage (GTDB taxonomy): Bacteria > Pseudomonadota > Gammaproteobacteria > Burkholderiales > Burkholderiaceae_E > Lautropia. The sequence continues at coordinate 16,881 of JBFWQR010000100.1, read as the reverse complement.
TCAATCCTCTGTTGGCCGACGAGAACGGCGTCATCGCGCTCGACGCTCGCATCCGGATCGCCGCGGCGCCGGTCGGCGGGAAGGCGCGGTTCGCGATCCTCCCCTATCCGTCCGAATGGATCCGCAGCGGCATGCTGGACGGTCGTCCGATCACGCTACGGCCGATACGGCCCGAGGACGGCCCGCAGCATCGCCAGTTCCTCGAGCGCATCGAGCCGGAGGACTTGCGCAAGCGCTTCTTCCTCACGCAGCGCACCTTCTCGCGATCGCAGCTCGCGCGACTGACGCAGATCGACTACGACCGCGAGATCGCCTTCGTCGCCGAATTCGGCGACGGCGCCGGTGCGGCCGAAACCGTCGGCGTCGGGCGGACGGTCAGCGATCCCGACCGCGAGATCGCCGAGTTCGCCCTCCTCGTGCGCTCGGATCTCAAGGGAAAGGGACTCGGACGCACCCTGCTGCGGCTACTGATCGAACATGCCGAAGCAGGCGGTGTCGGACGCCTGGCCGGTTACATCCTCCGCGAGAACGCGGCGATGCTGCGGCTCGCCATCTCTGAAGGCTTTCGGATCGTCGAGAGTCCGGCTACTTCGAGATCCGAGGTCTACGTCGAGAAGGTTCTTGGCTCTCGTGCTCCGTCCGTGCCGGTCGGGCAGCCTGCCCGCGCGGAGGCGATCGGGCACGTACCAGCCAGCACACTCCCCACCGAGAGATCGGAGCGCGGACAATGAACAGGCCTTCCTTTGCACCGATGCCAGTCCCCGTCAAGCCAAACGGATCGCGCTGGTCAGCGGCGGTACGGGTGCACTCGGCGGCGCGATCTGCCGCGCCTCGAGCCAGGTCGAGCTCGCGGTGGTCGCGCTGCATACGCCTGGCAACACTCGAGTAGCCCGCTGGGTCGACGAACAGAAGACGGCGGGCTGCCAAATCCATACGGAACCGGTGGACGTTGCCGACTACGCATCGTGTGCAGCCGCCGTTCACGCAGTTCGAGACCGGTATGGCCCGATCGCTATCCTGATCAACAACGCCGGCATCACGCGTGACCGTGCCGCGCTCGCGCGTTGCGCTGGATCAAGGTCGCATCAACGCGGCAGGTCTACCCTGAATCAGGCTTTACGCACGTCGATTCGCCGGCAAGCACGTTCACTCGCGAGAGGAGAGCCCGATGCAAGCAAACAGAGAGCAACTGCTGTGGATGTACGAGACGATGGTGACGATCCGCCACTACGAGGAGACGATGGTCAACGTCTATCTCGAAGGCAAATTGCCGCCGAACATCCAAAAGGGCCTGGCCTTCGACATCGGCTCCGGGCCGGTGCCCGGTGAGATGCACCTGGCCGCCGGCCAGGAACCGGTCGCGGTAGGCGTATGCGCCCATTTGAGGAAGACCGAGGACACCGTGGTCGGCACGCACCGGCCGCATCACTTCGCGATCGCCAAGGGCGTACCGCTGGATCGCATGACGGCCGAGATCTTCGGCAAGGCCACGGGCCTGGGCAAGGGCAAGGGCGGGCACATGCACCTCTTCGACCCCGTTCATCGCTTCAGCTGCAGCGGTATCGTCGGGGCCAGTCTGCCCCCTGCCTGCGGCGCAGCGCTGGCTGCCAAAAAGCTGCGCAAGGACTGGGTGGCGGTTGCGTTCTTCGGCGAAGGCGCGGCCAACCAGGGCGCATTCCATGAGTCACTGAACCTGGCAGCGCTGTGGAAGCTGCCGGTAGTGTTCGTCTGCGAGGACAATCGTTGGGCGATCTCGGTGCCGAAGTCGCAGGCGACTTCGATCGAGTGGGTCGCCGATCGCGCCGCAGCGTACGGCATGCCCGGCACCAAGGTGGCAAGCAACGACGCCCTCCTGGTGTTCGAGGCGGCCGGCGCGGCGATCGCACGCGCGCGCCGCGGCGAAGGCCCGAGCCTGATCGAAGTGAAGACCGACCGCTATCTCGGTCACTTCCAGGGCGACCCGGAGGTCTATCGACCCAAGGACGAAGTGGCCGCGCTGCGCGCGCATGACCCGATCCCCAAGCTGGCCGCGCAGCTGCTCCACGACAAGGTCGCTGACGAAGCCGCGCTGGCAGCACTCGCTGCGGGCGCCAGACAGCACGTCGCTGACGCCTACGAGTTCGCCCGCCGCAGCCCCTACCCGGCAGCCGAGGACGCACTCGCCGACGTCTTCGTCGACGCCTGAACCGTGAGGAGCCAGACCATGGACAAGACCCGACAGCTGACGATGGCGCAGGCGATCGCCGAAGCGATCTCCCAGGAAATGGAGCGCGACGAGCGCGTGTTCGTGATGGGCGAGGACATCGGTTCCTACGGCGGCATCTTCGGCGCCACGAGCGGCCTGCTGCAGAAGTTCGGCACCGAGCGCGTGATGGACACGCCGATTTCCGAGACGGCGTTCATCGGCGCTGCAGCCGGCGCCGCTTCCGTCGGCATGCGGCCGATCGCCGAACTGATGTTCGTCGATTTCTTCGGCGTCTGCATGGACCAGATCTACAACCATTTGGCCAAGAACACGTACATGTCCGGCGGCCAGGTGCGCCTGCCGGTCGTCCTGACGACGGCCATAGGCGGCGGCTACAGCGACGCCGCCCAGCATTCGCAATGCCTGTACGCGCTGTTCGCCCACGTGCCCGGTCTCAAGGTCGTGGTGCCGTCGAACGCCTACGATGCGAAGGGGCTGATGACCCAGGCGATCCGCGACGATAACCCGGTGATCTTCATGTACCACAAGGGCATCATGGGCCTGCCCTGGATGGCGTACTTCATAGGGGCGAGCCGCGAAGTGCCGGAGGCACCCTACACGCTGCCCTTCGGCCAGGCCGCGATCGCTCGCGAGGGTCGGGATCTGACCATCGTGACGATCAGCCAGATGGTACATAAGGCACTGCTGGCGGCCGATGAGCTGCAGCGCCGGGGCGTGCGGGCAGAGGTCATCGACCTGCGGACGCTGGTTCCGCTGGACCGCGAGGCGATCGTTGCATCGGTCGCCAAGACGGGCCGACTACTGGTCGCGGACGAGGATTATCTCGGCTTCGGGATGAGCGGCGAAGTATCGGCCGTGATAGCCGAGCGGCTCGACGCCTTGGCGCTCAAAGCGCCGATCGCCAGGATCGGCGTGCCCGACGTGCCGATTCCCTACAGTCGACCGCTCGAGCAGTTCGCGATACCGCAGGTGAAAAGCATCGTCGATGCCGCGATCGGCCTGATGGAGCGCCGCGTCGTCGCGCCCGCGAACGCATGATGGAGATCACGCTGCCGGAACACTATTGGGAAGGCATCGATGCCATGGCCGAGGCCTTGCTGGACAAGTGGCTGGTGGAACCCGGCGAGCGCGTTACGGCCGGTCAGCCGCTGGCCCAAGCGGTGCTGGTGAAGGCCAGACTCGACATCGACGCGCCGGCTGGCGGCCGGATCGGTCGCCTTCTCGTCGCCGAGGGCGCGAGCTTCACGCGCGGGCAGACGCTGACGACGCTGGAGCCCGGGCCGTAAATGCTATCGCTGCCGACGAAGCCGAGGCGTTGGAGCCCCAGGCGGCTCGGTGATGCGCCCGGCCCAGCGCGTGTCAGCCCCCGTCAGGGCGTCGAGCCTTCCGGCCGCAAGGCGCTGGATTCGCTCTTCCGCCATGCATCGATCAAGGTCGCCGCAGAAGAGGTGGCTGCCGCAGGATCGCGCGCCGATTGGGGCTTGACAGCGATGAACTGCCCGACACCGTGAAGATCCGCGCGACGCAGCGCCTCGTGGGCCATCACGAGATCCACCAGGGCCATGCCCTGAACGATCGCGAGCACGGTCTGTCGCGGATTCGTGCGGCCAGGCATGGCACCGGTCGCGACCGCACCGAGATCGGCATCGATCCGGCCGAGGATGTCGCTGCGTTCGTGCTGGCCGTTGCGCACCCAGGCCGCCAGTGATCCACGGCTCAAGGCGTAGTCCGGATCGTCGACCAGCAGCCGGTCGCCCGGTTGGAGCACGTCGGCGGCGATCTCCTCGCCGCCTCCGAGCGCACAGACGGTCGCGCCCGGCGCGAGCTGACCGGCGCCAACGAACGGTGCAAGCGAACTCGTCGCCGTGATCACGAGCTCGGCCCCGCGGATCGCATCGCCGATCGATTCGGCCGCGTGCAGGCCGCGGTTGGCCGCATCGTCGAACGACGCGACGAGGCGCAGGGCGCTCGCCGCGCTACGAGCAGCGACGTGAATCGTGGCGACATGAGGCAGCGCCAACGGCAGTAGCCGGATCACTTCGCGGGCGATCTGCCCCGCACCGACAACCGCGACACGCCCGGCATCTGCCGCCCCGCCGAGCCGCGCTGCGACCAGCGCAGTGAGTGCGGTCCGGCGCTTTATCGCAACGGCCTGCTCCACGATCCCGAGGAGCTGACCCGTTCGACTGTCGCAGACGACGAACGAATAGTCGCCGTGCTGGGCACCGATCAACGCGCCGGCAACGCCCAGCGAGGTCGAAACTGCGCCCTTGAGCGGCAGCAGCACCGGTGACCTGTGCTCGGCAACCATGACAGCGAGGGCAGGCCGCGAGGTAACGCGACGGTCGTGACCATATCGGACGAACGCGTTGCTGACCAGCGCCAGCGCATCCGCGTCCGGAATGAGTGCCGCGAATTCGGCTTCGCTGAGGTATCTCATCGCGCGGCCGGGGCGTCGAGGTCAATACGGGACCGAGCCCAGGATCGTCGTCCGATGCAGAAGCCGGCGCTGCGGCAACGCGTAGTCGGCGTTGGCGAGGTGCTGCGCGCTGCAGTTGTCCCAGATCAGGACGTCGCCCACCGCCCACTGGTGCCGGTAGATGCCGTCCGGCTCGACACAGTGTGCCTGCAGCCGGTCGATCAGCGCGCGGCTCTCGTCGTCCTGCATGCCGACGATCCGCAACGTGGCCGCGGTGCTCACGTAGATGCAGCGCCGGCCGGTGACGGGATGCGTCCGGATCACCGGATGCACGACGATCCGGCGCGCCTCTTCGGTCAGCGGACCACGCTTGATGTCGGGATTCAGGCGCCGCAATAGCGCATGCACGGCCTCGAGGCTGTTCTCTGCCTTCAGACCATCCAGCCGCCGGCGGGTCTCCGCGTCGAGCCGGTCGTAGGCCTCGGCAGTATGAACGAACCAGGTCGAGCCGAGCGGCCGTCCGCGGTCGTCGTGCGGGATCTCGATCGCATAGAGCAGCGAGTACAGATTCGGCCGTTCGGAAAAGTGTCCGTCGGTATGCCAGACACGACCCGCGTCGGCAACTCCAATCGGCTCCCCGTCTGCGCCGATGATGTTCGAGATGCAGATCAGGTCGCGCGAGCCGGGAACCAGAAAACGCGGCAGAACATGCGGCTCGAGCGGACCGAAGCGCCGGGAGAACTCGACCTGTTGCTGGCCGGTCAGCCGTTGGCCACGGATCGCGACGACCGCATACCGATGCAGCGCTTCGCGGATCAGCTCGAACGTTGCGTCGTCGACACCAGCCGCGATGTCGACGCCGTAGATCTCGGCCCCGGCCGGGCTACCGCTCGGGACGATCTCGATGGTCATCGGTGCTTACTCACGACAGCCTGCGGGAACGATTGTGCCGTCACGTCGAAGTCGACCGCTTACTCCGGCGCTGGTCAGTTCAGCGGCAGGTTTGCCCGCTCGATGACACCGCGCCAGCGGGCCGATTCCTCGCGCATCTGGTGGGCAAGCTCCGCCGGCGTGTTACCGACCGGGGCATTGACCAGGGTCGCGAGGCTTTCCTTGACCGCCGGATCCCCGAGCGCCTTGACCACCGAGCTGTGCAAGGTCTCCACCACGGGCGCCGGAAGGCCGGCAGGACCGACCACTGCCATCCAGGCCTCGGCGACGTAATCCTTCACGCCCGACTCCTGGAAGGTCGGCACGTCGGGCAGCTCGGGGATTCTTCGCGGGCTCGTCACGGCGAGCGGAATGAGCTTGCCACTGCGGATGTGCGGCAGTGAAGTACTGATGGTGTCGACCATCATGTGTACTGCGCCGGACAGCACGCCGTTCAGCGATTCCGCCGCGGACTTGAACGGCACGTGCACGATGTCGATATCGGCCATGACCTTCAACATCTCGAGCGACATGTGCGTCAACGACCCCCGGCCGGCGCTGCCGCTGTTGAGCTTACCCGGTTCGCTCCGTGCCCTGGCAATCAGTGCTGCCATCGTCTTCACGCCGAGATCGGGCCGAACGACCAGGACCTCCGCGCCAGTCGCGACATTGACGACCGGCGTCAGGTCCTTGAGGGGATCGAACGGCATGTTGGCGTAGAGGTGCGGATTGATCGTCACCATCGCGGCGGCCGCCATTCCGAGCGTGTAACCGTCGGGCGCAGCCTGCGCGACCTGGCCTACGCCGATGTTGCCGCTGGCCCCGGGCTTGTTCTCGATGATCACCGATTGGCCCAGCAGCGCCGACAGGCGCTGCGCAACGACGCGCGAAACCAGATCGACGTTACCACCGGCGCCCGCCGGTACGATCAGCCGAATGTGTCGGCTCGGATAGGGAGTCTGTGCAAGGATGGAACGGGGCGCGGCCACGGACGCGGCCAGCGCGGTAGCAGTGTTCAGCGCGCGCCGACGGGACAGATGTTCGGATTTCACGGCGTCTCCTTTTCTGATCTGCGACACTGGCGTGCAAGGCGACCGCTACGCACAGGCCGAGTTGAATTTCACTCGAACTTGATGTTGGCGGCCTTGACCACCTCGCCCCATTTACCGACCTCATGGCGCAGCAGGTCCCCGAACTCGCCAGGAGTGGACTGAAAGGGCTCCATCCCGAGCACCGCGAGTCGGGCCCCCAGCCCGCCGGCGGCGAATGCCTTGAGCCCATCGGCATGGATCTTCTGCAGCAAGGCGGGCGGCATGCCCGCAGGCCCCATCAGCCCGAACCAGACCGAAACATCGAACCCGGCAATGCCCGACTCGGCGATCGTCGGCAAATTCGGCATCGCCGCGGCGCGACGCGACGTCGTCGCGGCGATCGGCCGCAGCTTGCCCGTCGCCACATGCTGTCGGATGGCCGCAGGCGTGTCGACAATGAAATCCACTTGGCCGCCGAGCGCATCCATCATCGCGGGATTGCTGCCCCGGTAAGGGACCACCGTAGCCTGCAGACCGGTGTGCGCCTTGAGCAGTTCGTATGTCAGGTGCGCCATCGTGCCGTTGCCGGCATGGCCGAAATTCAGCTTGCCCGGATTGGCACGACCGTAGCGGACGAATTCCCCGAAGTCGTTCACCGGAACGTTCGGGTTGACCGTCAGGATGAACGGCGATTGCGCGAGCAAACCGATCGGTGCCAGATCCTTGAAAACATCGTACGGCAGCTTTGGATACGCCGCAGGCGTCACCGCGATCGTGCTCGAGATCATCAGCAGCGTGTAGCCGTCCGGCGGCGCTTTCGCTACCGCGTCGGTCCCGATCGTGGCACCGGCGCCCGGCCTGTTCTCCACGATGACCGGCTGCTGCCACAGTTCGCTGAGCGCCTGTGCAAACATGCGGGTGAACTGGTCGCCCCCGCCGCCGGCGGCGTACGGCAGCACGATCTTCACTGATCTGGAAGGAAACGCCTCCTGCGCAAAGGCGACCGTTCCTGCCACCATTGCAAGTGCCGCGCTGATCGCGGCCATGAACCGTTTCATACCCACCTCGATTGATCCGCGATTACTTTGGTTGATTCACTCGGGCCGGATGCCCGCGTCTTTGACCACCTTGGACCAACGCGCGACCTCGGACCGGACATATACGCCGAACTCCTCCGGCGTGCTGGCCTGTAGTTCGACGCCGCGCTTCGTCACCGTCCCCCGGAATTCGGGGGAGGTAAGGATCCTGCGCGCGTCCGCATTGATCCTCTCGACGATTGCCGCCGGAGTACCCGCCGGGACGAAGAGACCGTACCAGGATGACAGCTCGAACCCCGGCAAGGCCTCGGCGATCGCTGCGATATCCGGAAGCGATGGGCTGCGCTGCCGTGCGGTCATACCGATCACACGCACCTTGCCGGCCTCGGCGAACGGCATCGCGACCAGCGGACTGGTGAAGAGGTATTGCACCTGGCCGCCGGCGAGATCGGCAAGGGCGGGACCCGATCCCTTATAAGGCACGTGCACTGCGCTGACGTTTCCGAGTTGCTTGAACAGCTCTCCAGCAAGATGGTCAGGCCCGCCGTTGCCGGACGACGCGTAGTTCAGCTTGCCCGGATTCGCCCTGGCGTAGGCGAGCAGATCTCCCGCGCTGCGCAACGGAAGCGACGGGTGGACGACCAGCACGTACGGCATGCTGGCCAACGCAGTGACGGGCAGCAGGTCCTTGAGAGGATCGAACCCGGAAGCCGACCCGTAGACGGCCGGCACGATGGCATTCGGCCCGGTCGCCCCGAACAGAATGGTGTATCCGTCTGCCGGGGCTCTCGCGACCTCCGCCGCCGCTAACGCGCCGCCTGCCCCGCCCTTGTTCTCCACGACGTACGGCTGGCCATTGAGCACGCCGAGCTCCCTGGCCAGCAGCCGAGCGAAGATGTCCACTGCGCCACCGGGCGCATACGGAACCAGCAGCCGGATCGGCTTGGCCGGGTACGGCTGGGCATGCGCCCGGAAAGCAGGCACGGCCAGCGCGGCCCCCGTAATGTATGCAAGCGCCGCCCGGCGGCGCATCGAATCGGCTGACATGTCAGCCCACCAGCGTCGTGCGATGCATCAGCCGACGCTGCGGCATCTGGTAGTCGAACGTGGCCTTGTGCTGTGTGGAACAGTTGTCCCACATCACCAGGTCGTGCACCTGCCAGGAATGCCTGTAACAGAACTCGGGCTTGACGATGTGAGCCGTGAGCTCGGCAATCAACGCTCGGCTCTCGTCTTCAGGCAACCCGAGGATCCGCGTGGTATAGCCGTCGCTCACGTACAGGCACTTGCGGCCGGTGACGGGGTGGACCCGAACGACGGGATGCACCGCCTCCTGGTCCTGCGCGCGGGTATGCTTCGTCGCCGCGGACTCCTGCACTCCGTTGCGCTCGGCCAGCTCGAATCGGCGCAGCATGCTATTCACCGCCTGCAGCCCTTCCAACCGCCGTTTCATCGCGGCCGGCAGTGCTTCATATGCCGCGGCGGTGCTGGCAAATTGGGTGTCGCCAAGAACACGTCCTTCCTGCATCGGAACCTCGATCGCATGCAGCGCCGAGGGACCGTGTGGCGTGGGCAGGAACGGGCCGTCACTGTGCCAGAACATCCCCGCATCGTGCGCGCCGATGTAGCGATCGCCCTGCTTGATGTTGGACACCACGAAAATTTCCGGCCGGCGCTCGCCGAGGTAGGCGTCGTAAGCCAGCTTCTTCAGATCGCCGAAGCGGCGGCTGAAGCGAATGTGGTCGTCATCGTCGAATGCGCCGCCGCGAACCACGATGACATCGTGCTGGTAGAACGCTCGGCGAACCCTTTCGAAATCCTCGTCGGCGATCGGTGCGGACAGGTCGAGTCCGCGGATCTCGGCGCCGATCTGCGGTGCCAGGGGGGTAATGGTAATTTCCATGTGTTCCTCGGTGCTCTGTTCGCTCGTTCCTAGCGGCTGGTATTCGCTTGCACGCGACTAGGGGACGGCGCGACTGCTCGCCCGGCGATCCTGAACTGATCGATGCAGTTCGGTAACTGCTGCATGACCTGGGGCTCGGCGACCTCGCGCAAGGCGGTGATCGCCGCAGCCCGGATGCGTGGCAGCAGGTCTTGCGCGTCGCTCTCGCGCATCGCCACGATCAGCGTGCGGCGGATTGTCTTGCCTGGTAGAGGCGCCACACGGACCGCGCTGGGTGCGACCATGGATTTGAGATAGATCAGGGGGGTCATGACGGTCCAGCCGAATCCCGCGGCCACCATGCGCAGGGCAGCATCCGTGGTATCGAACTGGTATCGCACGTTCCGCTGCGTGCCCGCGCGGTCGAAGTATCCCTGGATGACGGCGCCCATATGCGAATCGCGCCCATAGCGAATGAACGGAACGTCGGTGGCCAGCCTCGCGACGTCGCTGAGCGCGCCCTCGTACGTCTTGGGTGCGGCCAAGACAAACGATTCGGTCAACAGAGGCTGCGCAACGATGCCGGGAGCGGATCGATCGTCGGAGGTGATGATCGCGTCCACTTGCCGGTCCAGCAGCGCCTGTACGCACGTGCTGCGAAAGCCCGAGGTCACGGTCCATTCGCTGGCGACATCCTTCAGGCGCAGCAGCATGCTCGCGCCCGCCGTGGAGGTAAAGCTGTCCAGCATGCCGAGCCGGATGAACGGTACGCGCCCGTTCGCGCCGTAACGAGCCGTATCCTGCAGCTCCCGCATGCTCGCCATCAGGTCACGGGCGGAGCGCAGAACGGAACCACCCACCAGCGTGAGCGTGGGCGGGCGCACCCCGCGGTCGAACAAAGTCACCCCCAGGATCTTCTCGAGTTGCGTGACGCCCTGTGAGACCGCAGCCTGGCTCATGCCCAAGCGCGAGCCGGCTGCGCTCATGCTGCCGTCCTCCACGACCGCGAGCAGGATCTCCAGTAGCCGCAGACTCGGTCTCGATGCAGGGGGCGCCATGGTGTGTCGATCCGACGCTTTACTCCGGCTTGATATTGCCGTCCTTGATGACATTGGCCCACATCGCCGTGTTCCGCCGTATGTAGTCGCCATACTGTTCCGGCGTCCACGGCGTCGCCTCGAGATCCATGATCGTGAAGCGCTGGCGCATGTCCGGCGACGCCAGAATACGATTGATCTCGGCGTTCAGCCGCGCCGTGATCGCCGGGGGAAGTGCCGGCGGCCCCAGGACGCCGTACCACGAGACGACCTCGAAGCCCGGCAGCGACTCCGCGATGGTGGGAACATCGGGCGCCTTGGCCATGCGCTTCGTCGATGACACGCCCAACACCCTCAGGCGACCCTTCTCGGCCTGCGCCATCGAACTGCTGAAGGCACCGAACATGAAGGCCACCTGCCCCGCGATCAGGTCGATCTCCGCGGGGGCGCCGCCCTTGTAGGGAACGTGCGTCGCCTGAATGCCCGCCATGTTCTTGAACAGCTCCGCCGCCAGGTGGTTGGAGCCGCCGGCGCTCGGCGATGCGTAGTTCAGGCGTCCGTTCTGCGCCTTGGCATACTCGATCAGCTCGCGCACGGTGCGAGCCGGCACGGCGTTGCCCACGACCAGCGCCTGCGGGCCCTCCGCCATGTTCGCGATCGGCGTGAAGTCTCTGAGCACCGAGTAAGGCAGCTTCGGTAGCAAAGTCTCCTGGATCGCGAGCGGCGTCGAGCCGAACAACAGCGTGTAGCCGTCAGGCGCGGCCTTGGCGACGAGGTCCGAGCCGATCACGCCGCCGGCGCCGGCCCGGTTCTCCACCACGACCGGCTGACCGAGCGCTGCGCCCAGCGGCTGGGCAAGCGAACGGGCCAGCGTATCCAGGGGACCGCCCGGCGGATAGGCGACCACGAGCCGGACGGGCTTGGACGGATAGGCCCCTTGCGCGAGCGCCGGCACGCCCATGGCCAGCGCTGCGCCGCCCGCTACAGCGCCGAGCACGCGGCGCCTGTCGATGCGCGGATTCTTCATGGCTGGTCTCCTCCTCTGTCGCCCCGTCCGCCGGCTACAGCGGAATCGGCCCGGCGATGCCTGCGCGATGCAGGCGACGCGGGATCTGCCCGTAGTCGAAGACGGCGAGGTGCTGCACCGCGCAGTTGTCCCAGACCAGCAAATCGCCTTTCCGCCATGTGTGCCGGTACTGGAACTGCGGCTTCTTCATGTGTTCCGTGAAGAACTCCAGCAACTCGGCGCCCTCGCCCGCGTCCAGGCCAACGATCTCGCGAGTGTGTCCCTCGGTCACGAACAGGCACTTGCGCCCATTGGCCGGGTGAGTGCGCACGACCGGATGGTCCACGTCCGGCAGTGCCTTCTTCTGTTCCTCGCTGAGCGGCGCCCGCTTGAGCTGGCCCTTGGCCTCTTTCTTGGCCAAGTGCGCAGAAAAGCTGTGCACTGCGCGCAGCCCCTCGATGCGCTGCCGCACCTCGGGCGTCAACGCGTCATACGCGGCCCACATGCTGCTGAAGAGGGTGTCGCCCAGCGCGCGGCCGTCTTGCTGCGGAATCTCGATTCCGTACAGAATCGTGTACATGTCCGGCGTCTTCAGATAGGAGGCGTCGGTGTGCCAGAGCATGCCTGCGTCGGCAATGCCGATCAGTTCGCCGTCGTCGCGCCGAATGTTGGACACGACCGTGAGCGCCGACGCGTCCGGCACGGCATAGCGGTTGTAGAACGATGTGCGCAGAGTGCCGAAATGTTCGGCGAACGCCTGCTGCTGCGCCGGCGTGATTTCTTGACCGCGCAGCAGGATGACGGAATGCTCGTGCAGCGCGTCGCGCAGGAACTGGTAGTCGGCGTCGCTCGGCCCGGCAGCGACATCGATGCCGACGATCTCGGCGCCAATTGGAGCCTCCATCGTATTCACCGTCGGCGAAACGCGAGCGGCCGGCGCTCGGACTGCTGAAACTTGCATCTTGGCCCCTGGTTGAGAGCGGTTGGCGAACGACCGTCTACATGGCGGAAGCGGTGGCTTCCCGCGCCGCGCCCTTTTCGGCATCGCCGGCCGTGCGAGACCAGGGCGACTTGCGGATGCCGTCCGGCTCCATCGGATCGTAGTATTCGCCGCTGACCGGCGCGAATAGTGTGCACCGCTGCAGCACGCGCAACGCCGCTGGGTCGTAGTCTTGAACGGCGAAGTGCAGCAGCCAGCGGTTGTCCCACATGATCAAGTCACCGGTCGTCCACCGGTGTCGATAGACGAACTCGGGTCCGGTGGCAAAGTCGTTCAGGAAGTCGATGATCGGGCGGCTCTCGCGCTCCGTATAGCCGACGAAGTGCTTGAGAAACCCTCCGACGAACAGACCTTTGCGGCCCGACTCGGGATGCGTGCGTACCACGGGATGCACGACCGGTGGATAGTTGCGCTTGCGCTCGGCTTGCACCTCGGGCGTGTAGCGGTGAAAGTCCGGAGCTCCGCTCACGTCGTGCACGCCGCGCAGTTGCGTCACCAGCGCCTGCATGCTCGGAGACAGCGCCTCGTAGGCCAGGTACATGTTGGCAAACATCGTGTCGCCGCCGATCGCCGGCAGCTGCAGCGCGTGCAGCCAGCTCGCAGTGGCCGCACGGTTGGAGAACGACATGTCGGTGTGCCACTTGTCAGCCACCAATGTCATCAGCCTCTTGCCGCCGATCGTCTGCGGCTTGTTCGAGACGATGTTCACCTCGGGGAAATCAGGCCGATTCCACAGCGGTCGGTTGCGATGGTCGTCCAGCGTACCGAAGCGCGAACAGAATGCGATCTGCTGCTGCGGCGAGAGGGATTGACCCGGGAAGCACAGGACGAGATGGTCCAGCCAGGCCTGCCGGATCTCTGCCACGGTGGCGTCGTCGAGCGTTTCACGCAGGTCGATTCCCCGCACCTCGGCCCCGAGCGCATAGGAAAGCTTCTTGATCTGCAGTGACATGGATTTCCCCCTTTTCGCCCTATCTGGTGCCTCACCTCGACCCCGCGTGATCGTCGTCGAGTCCGCCGCGACGCGGTTGACTCGCAAGCAGGCATGGGGCTGAGACATGCAGACGGCTCCGAATGAAGGCCGATGGATCTAATGTTATAGTAAATATAAGATTTGACATCGTGCACCGCAACGATCGCCGAATCACCATGAGCAAGCAAGTCTGCGACGCTACGCGTCCGCGCGTCGTCCTGATGGAGGACTATCTGGATCAGGCGCGCGCCATGCCCTGCGTCCAGGAACTCGCGCGCCGCTCGAACCTGCGTATCCATACGGACAAGGCTGACAGCGAGGATGAACTGCTACGTCGCCTGCACGGCGCGCTCGCGGTCATCACGATCCGGGACCGAGTGACATTCGACCGCCGCGTGCTCGACCGCGTGTCGGGCCTCGAATTGCTGTCCGTCTGCGGACCCCGACTGCAGCCGCACGTAGACCTGGAGGCCGCCACTCGGGCTGGCGTCCTCGTCTGCTGCGCCCCCGCCAATACGGTGTCAAGCGAGCCGCACCGTGCGACCGCCGAGCTGACGTGGGCGCTGATTCTGGGACTGGCACGCCAGGTCGTGCACAACCAGACCGTGCTGCGCGCCGGAGGCTGGCAGACCGTCGTCGGCACGGGGCTCATGGGCAAGACGCTCGGGGTCATCGGCAGCACCGGCAAGGTCGGCTCGCTCGTGGCGCGCATCGGCCTGGCGTTCGGCATGCGCGTCATCGCATGGAGCCCGCGCCTTACGCCAGCGCGGGCGGCCGAGCAAGGCATCGAGGCCGTCACGCTGGACGAACTCCTGCGCACCTGCGATGTGTTGACGCTCCATGCCAATGCCACGCCGGAGAGTCGATCCATGATCGATGCGGCGGAACTTGCGAAGATGAAGAGCTCGGCGATCCTGGTGAACACCGCACGCGCCGCTCTGGTGAACGAGGCGGCCCTGAAAGCCGCGCTGGACCGCGGGCAGATCACCGCAGCTGGACTCGACGTCTTCTGGGAAGAGCCATTGCCGGCCGACCATTGGGTGCGCCGGCACGCCAGGGTGTTGCTGCAGCCGCACCTCGGCGCATTCACTTCAGAAGGCTACGAGTGGATCATCGCGCCGGGTGTGCAGGCGGTGCTGGATTGGCTGGAGGGCAAGCCCTTGGTGTTCGCGAATCCCGAGGCGGCGGGGAACCGGCTTAAGCGTGCAGAGTAGGACGCGGCCGGAGAAAGGCTCGCTCGAACTCTCGGCGTCTATTCGCGCGGAATCTTTGCCTTCTCCGCGACCACCTTCACTTCGGCCTCGAACGCCTTGACGACCTTGAGAAACTCTTCGGCGTGCAGCGGTGCGTAGATGAATCCCAGCGCCTTGACGCCCTTGATCACCTCGGGGTCCTCCATTGCCTTGTAGATCGCATCTTTCAGCTTCTTGGAGACCTCCTTCGGCATGCCCTTCGGGCTGGCGATTCCGTACCACCCCCGGTAGGAGATGTCGTACCCCTGCTCGGCAAAGGTCGGGATCTGCGGGAAAGCTTCCAGGCGCTTCTCCGCGGTTACCGCCAGCATCCTTCCGCCCCCTGCGATCGCCTGGCTGATGTTGTCCCCCGGCCCTCCCGAGCCGCCGTAGACCACCGATGCGTGAGTATGGCCGCCGAGAACGGTCGTTCTCTGCTCGGGGCTGGTCTTGAACACCACGGGGTCGATCTGCAATCCCCCGGCCTGCATCTTCAGGGCCTCGAGAATCAGATTGGGCCCGGAGCCCACGCCTGTCGTCGTGAACTTCAACGCGTGGGGGTTCTTCTTCGCATGGTCGACGAACTCCGCCAGGGTCTTGAACGGCGTATGAGGTCCTACGAACAGAGCCACCTCCAGGACGCCGAACTGCGCGATGAACTCGAAATCGTCATTGGTGTAGGACAGATCCTTGACCGTGTACATGGCGATGCCGTGGTTGCCCGAGGCCGCCATCACCAGCGAATAGCCATCGGGCTTGGCTCTGGCGACCCGCGCGCTGGCAATGGTTCCGCCTGCGCCGGGCGCGTTGACCATCACGGAAGGCTGACCCAGGGATTTGGATGCGGTGTCCATGATCAGCTTCATGGCCAGCGCCGCGGGTCCCCCGGTTCCATAGGGCGAATACCACTCGATGGGCTTTACCGGATATTCGGCCGCCGAGCCGAGACTCGGGAACAGCGCCAGCACCATCAGCATCGAAACGACTTTGTACCGCCGCAGCATCTCTTTCATCTTGCAACCTCGCTAAGCCCGTCGGGACGGGACGGTGGATCGACATCGGGTCGTCATGACCGCCGGTTGCGGTCATGCTCGATTCATGTCCAGTTGGGATCATCCAGCACCCGGCGCCTCATCTTCTTGATACTGCCGAAGAATGTCGACATCAGGATGACGGCGCACAGCAGGAGCGCCGCCAGCGCGACGGGCCGCTCCACGAAGAAGCCGAAGGACCCGTTGGATATGCTCATCGACTGCCGGAACGACAACTCGAACATCGGTCCGAGCACGAAGCCCAGCGCCATCGGAGCGGGCTCGTATTCCAGCTTCTTCAGCAGATAGCCGAAGACGCCGAAAATGATCGCCGTCAGCACGTCGCTCATTCTCGAGTTCACGCTGTAGGCGCCGACCATGCAGAACAGCAGTATCCAGGGAAAGAGCAGCCGGTACGGGATCTTGAGCAGCTTCACCCAGATTCCGATCAGAGGGAGGTTCAGGATCAGCAGCATGACGTTGCCGATGTACATGCTGATGATGATTGCCCAGAAGAGCTCCTGGTTCTGCGCGATGAAGTTGGGGCCCGGCGTGACGCCATGAATCGTCAAAGAGGCCAGCAGAATGGCCATCACGACATTCGAAGGAATGCCCAGGCCGAACAGCGGAATGAAGCTCGCGCCGACCGACGCATTGTTGGCGGTCTCCGGACCCGCGACGCCCTCGATGGCTCCCTTGCCGAATTCCTCGGGATGCTTGGAGACCTTCTTCTCGAGCGCGTAGGAGATGAACGACGACAGGACGGTTCCCCCGCCGGGAATGAGCCCGATGAAGAATCCGAGAACGGACCCCCTGGCGACGGGCAAGGCGCTTCGCCGCCAATCCTCCCGGTTCGGGAGCAGGTTCCTGACCCGGGTCTTGACGATGACTCTCTGCTCGGGGCTTTCCAGATTCAGCAGCACTTCGGATATGCCGAAAAGCCCGACCACCATCGGGACGATGTCCAGGCCATCGTAGAGCGACGGAATACCGAAGGCGAAACGAACCTTCCCGCTGGTTTCATCGGTCCCGATGCAGCCCAGGACGAGGCCGATCACGGCCATGGTCAGGCCCTTCGAAAAGGACCCGTGGCTCAG
>JBFWQR010000099.1:0-29181 GCA_050249335.1 Lautropia sp. | reverse complement strand
AAGATCAACGACTTCGTCTCCCACTACAACCAGCACCCATCACCCTTCCAATGGACCGCCACTGCCGATTCCATCCTTGAAAAGCTCACTAGAATTAGTAAGGTTATTTCCGGAACGGAACACTAGGTGGTAACAGTGGAACGCGGTGCACCTCGGCCTTGTCCGCTAGCATTACCCCCAATCCGCCCGAATTGGTAACGACAGCGACCCCGTGTCCCCTTGGAGCGCGCGCTTTTGCGAAGAACGCTGCCATCTCCACTACCGCCTCATGCTCTTCGGCCAAGATCATGCCGCAACGGTCAAATGCCGCACGATAGGTCGAATCCGACCCAGCCAAAGTGCCCGTGTGCGAAAGAGCGGCCGCCGCTCCTGCCTTCCCGGTTCCCAGCTTGAACACAATGACTGGCTTGTCTCGAGCCCACGCAATGTCGCCCGCCTCGATCAGACGCTCTGGAGCGCTTATGCCTTCCAGCATGCATACGATTGCACGGCAGCTCGACTCATCGGCGAGGTAGCTGATGTAGTCCGCGACATCTACGTCGCACGAGTTGCCGCTTGCCAGGAAGTGACTGAACGAGACGCCATGACTGGCTGCCTGGATGGCACTGAAGCCCACGGCTCCGGACTGGCTGACGACACCGATCGAACACTGGCTTTGCGCGATGGTGGGGATGCTCACAAACGTGCAAGAGACTTGGCTCGAAAAGTTCGCAAATCCCACCACATTGGGTCCGACAATTCGCATGGAAGATTCGCGCGCAATCGCCGCCAGACGAGATTGCTCCTCAATTCGTTCGGCAATACCGGTCTCGGCAAAACCCGATGCATAGACCACTGCCCCACCGACCCCGAACTCTGCACATTCGACGACGATAGCCTCGACTCGATTGCGGGGCACACAGATCACCACGCAATCCGGAACCTCCGGAATCTCGCTCAGCCGTGGGTAGCAGCGATGCTCGAAAATGCGATCGTATCGAGGGTTGACCAAGTAGACATTGCCAGAGTATCCGTGCAAGTTCGAAAGCGTGGTCGCCCCGAATGCGCCCGGACGCGATGAGGCTCCAACGATCGCTATGCTCTTCGGCGCTAGAAGCCGCCTCAGTTGCTCCGGGCGATATACCCCCCTTTTGCTTCGATGTGCGCGCGTGAGATACGCCGCTTCGTCAGTCCACATTCCGCACCCTGCACACATTGATATCACTACGAAGCGCCAGCACGACGGCCACGTCCGGATCCACAGTTCTTCTGGATCAAATCCGGCGGCGCCTATGCCATGTCACCGCTAATCCCGCATCGGTAAATTAGACGGGGAATGGTTCCGTAGTCCTGGACGGCGAGATGCTGGGTCGCGCAGTTATCCCAGATGACCAAGTCTCCGACCTGCCACTTGTGTCGATAGATGAATCTCGGCTCCGCAATATGCGCACACAAGGCGCGCAGCAGCTCGTCACTCTCGGTTTGAGGCAACCCTACTACCCACGCGGTATGCCCCTCCGAGACAAAAAGGCATTTCCGTCCGGTGATCGGATGAGATCTTGCGATCGGATGCACGGCACCTTGAAGGCTTGCCCGTTGCTGATCGCTGAGCCCCTGACCACGCTTTTGATTGTTCGCCTTCTTCTTCTCTTCGTTATAGGTAAGGCTATTGAACGCTTCCAAACCCGCTATCCGGGCCTTCATCTGATCCGTCAATGCATCGTATGCCGCCGACGTGTCGCTGAACACCGTGTCGCCTAGCGGTTGTCCGTCCCTTTTTGGAATTTCGATTGCATAAAGTACCGTATACAGATCGGGCGTGTTCAGATATGAACCGTCTGAATGCCAGTAGACTCCGGCGTCCATGATGCCCACTGGCTTTCCGTTGACCGCCTTGTTCGAGACAACCGTGATCTCGGGATGCCCTTCGGCAGCATACTGACTCAGGAACGATACTCTCAGGCGGCCCAGGCTGCGGCTGACCTCGACCAGCGTCGGTGGCGCCAGGGTTTGGCCTCTGACAACGACAACTGCGCACCGGGCCAGCGCTTCTCTGATGAATGCGCCCTTCGCCTTGTCGATTCCGTTCGCCACGTCCATGCCGCGGATTTCCGCGGCAAATGACGGCGTAAGCATCAACAGTTCAGCTTTGCTCATAGTTTGTCCTTTTCGCTACCGGCCAGCACACACGCGGTGAGGAGCCATGCGTGGCTCATCTGCTCGTCAGAGAAGTGGAGCGCAGGAGAGATCAACCAGCCTTCTTCAGCGAGGCATCGACGCCTCCGCGCCGCTTGCTCATGTGCTCCTCGGTACGATGGGACAGCTGATGAGTGTCGAAGTGCGCGTTTAGAGCCGTTCTTAGTCCTTGGACATCCAGTGAGCGGTTCAAGGATCGCTTAGTCAGCTTCAGCGCGAATGGTTGCGCTTTCGCGATCTGCTGCGCCAACGCCAGCCCTTCGGCGTTCAAGTCGGCATCAGGAACAACCCGGTTCACGAGGCCAATCCTGTGCGCTTCTCCTGCTGCAAGCCTTTCGCCCGTGAAAAGCATTTCCTTTGCTTTCCGCAGCCCCATCACCCACGGATGAATCAGCACCTCGACGGATGCCGTCGACAAGGTATGAACCACGGGGTCCGAGAAGTATGCGGATTCGGACGCCACGATGAGGTCGCACATGTTTGCGACCATGAACCCCGCTGCGATACACCCGCCCTGGACCAAGGCGATCGTTGGCTTGTCGCAGTCCCAGATTCTTAGGCAATACCCGAAGAACTTCGTTTCCTCATGCACCCATCGGCTTTCGACCGTCGGGTTGGGTCGCCGCGCAGCACCCTCGCGGAGATCATGGCCCGCGGAGAAGTGCGGTCCATTGGCGGCAAGCACGATGACCTTGACACCTTCATCACGCTCGAGGAAGTCGAACGCATCATCGAGCTCGTCGAGTAGTTCCGTATTCTGAGCGTTCCTCGCACTCTCTCGGTTCAAGGTGATCTTGCCGACTTCGCCTAGCTTATGAACCTCTATTGTCGTATACGCCATGTCTATCCCTTCAGACTCATGCCCTTGATCTCTTCCTCGCAGTTCAGCTCAATACGAACGGCCGATGTTGCGTTCGCCTGGCCGCGCTGGGACAGTCGGGTCTGCTCGAGACCGCTTTCCGGCGATGCTGCGCAGGCGGCGCCAGTGCCTGCGGGCCGCGCACAGCGCGTGGAAGGTCAGGCCGCCAAGATATCCAGTTTGTGCGCGCGTATATATTTGCCGATATTTAAGAATCGATCACCAGCAGTTATCGATTCGGCGCGAGCAAAGACGGACGTACTAGCAGTTCAGACGCGCAAGCCGTCGGCGCGACGACGCCGTTTGTGACGAGGAGGAGGATGAGGGCGTGGACTTGCGAGACCTGAGGTACTTTGTCGCAATTGCGCAAGCCGGTAGCGTCAGGCGCGCTGCCGAGCTGGTGCACCGTAGCCAACCCGCGCTGACGAAAGCGGTAGACCGGCTGGAGGAGTCGCTGGGAGTCAAGCTCTTTGAGCGCAATGGCCGGGGACAGCGGATAAGCGCTGCGGGGAATCTATTGCTGGCCCACGGGGTACGTTTGCTCGACACGGCAGCAACCGTTCAGCACGATATTTTGGCTCTGGAGCATGGAACCGCTGGGATGGTGCGCCTCGGCAGTGGTCCGCTTGCTGCCGAGTATTTGCTTCCTTCTTTTTTTTCCCTGCTCTTGGCCGAGGCGCCCGACGTACAGTTGCAGCTGACGGTTCGATTGAATCACGAGCTACTGGAGGAGCTCCGCAAAGGTACCTTGGACGTCGTTCTGGGGTTCATTCCGGAACACGATGCGGAGTTCAGGAGCAGTGCACTCTTTTCTGAGACTGCAGTCGTCGCTGCGAGCCACCAGCATCCGATATTTTCGGATGGAGCGGTCAGCTTGCGGAAGCTGAGTCGTTACAAGTGGGCGCTTGCGCAGTACTCGTCAAGCCGAATTTGGTTGAATCAGCTTTTTGTTTCATCTGGGCTGCCCGAGCCGGTCGCTCAGATCGAATCCAATTCGATTGCGCTCATCCCGCCATTTATTGCTCATACCACGTTGCTTAGCTTTGTGTCTCGCCGCATGCTCCTTGATAATGCGAGCATGCTTCGCGAAGTCCCTTTTGCAGCCACGACGCTCGTTCGCGACTATGGCTTGACGTATACGCCTGAGCGGCCGGTTTCGGCCGCAATTGTGAAGCTCATCGAGTTACTGCAGAAGCACGCCAAGGCGCTGTTTGTAGCCCCATGAAAAGAAGATCGAGGACAGGACGTCCGCGACCATCGGCGCTACGCGCCGGGTCACGCGGGCGCTGACCCCCCATTCGTTCAAACCTCCGTGGATGAAAACCCAGCGGATTCAGAGGGGTCCGGCAGCGGAATCGAGTGCGCAAGGTCCCGGAACATGCGCGGACTGCTGATCCTCGGGTCGAACGTAGGCCGAGCGGAGTTTGCCATCGACGCTGAAGCGCAGATACAGACGCGGCCCGTGGCGGCGCCGGAAAGTAGCTAGAGCTGGATCCCGCCCGACACCTCGATCACCGCGCCGTTCATATAGGCGGCATCGTCCGACGCGAGGAACGCGTAGACGCCGGCGATCTCCTCCGGCTTGCCGAGCCGGCCGAGCGGGACCTTCTCGATCATCCGTTCGATCACCGGTTGCGGGATCGTGGCAAGGATCGGCGTCTGGATGAAGCCGGGGCAGACCGCGTTGACGCGGATGCCCTTCGGCCCGAGTTCGCGCGCCCAGGTCTTGGTGACGCCGATCACGCCGGCCTTGGTCGCCGCGTAGTTGGTCTGGCCGAAGTTGCCGTAGAGGCCGACCACCGACGACGCGTTGAGGATCACGCCGGCGCCCTGCCGGATCATCGGATCGGCGACTGCCTGGGTGCAGCGATAGACGCCCTTCAGGTTGACCGCGATCACCTGGTCGAACTGCTCGTCGGTCATCTTGACCAGCCGCGCATCGCGGGTCACGCCGGCGTTGTTGATCAGGCAGTCGATCCGGCCGAACTGCTCGAGCGTTGCGGCGACCAGCGCGGTCACGCCGGGACCATCGGTGACGTCGACCGCGAAGGTCGCGATGCGCGCCTGCGACTGGGCCGCCAGCAGCCGTTCTCGCGCCGCTGCCAGGCCGTCGACGCTGCGATCGGCGAGCATCACCGCCGCGCCCTCGCGAGCGAAGCGGATCGCGGTGGCGAGGCCGATACCGCTGGCCGCGCCGGTGATCAGGGTGGATTTGCCTTCGAGTCTCATGGATGGAACAGATGAATCGGTGAGTCGGGGAATCGACGAATCACGAGGTCAATGAGTCGGCGAGCCGGTGAGTCGCGGAGCCGGCGGGCAACCCGCTTCAACAGTGTCACCGCTCGCCGCTCGCGAAGCCGGCAAACGCGATCACCGAATCCTGCAGCGTCGCGAAATCCGACAGCCCGTGATCGCTGCCGGGCAGCACGGTCTGGCGGGCGCCCGGATAGTGGGCGACCATCTCGCGCCAGTCGAGTACTTCGTCGCCCTTGGCGGCGATCAGGTAGTAGCGCTCGGGCCGGGTGATCGCATCGACCTGGTAGCCGCGCAGCTGCTCGACATACTCGGCCTTGAACTCGAACGGCACGCCGTCATGGTAGCCGGTCTGCGGGCCGACCCGGCTCGCCAGGTCGCGCGCCGGCCGCACCGCCGGGTTCAGCAGCACGGCGCGGCAGCCGGTCTGCTCGGCGAGCCAGGTCGCATAGCAGCCGCCGAGCGAACTGCCGACCAGCGTGTCGGCCGCGGTCGGTGCCAGCCGCTCGAGTACGTCGCCGATCGCATGCGCCGGCTCGACCGCGAGATCGGGCGCGAAGTACTGTTCGCCGTGACCGAGCGCCTGCATCCGCGCCGCCAGCAGCTGCGCCTTGAACGATCGGGCCGACGAGCGGAAGCCGTGCAGATAGATCAGGCGCATTGGGTCGGATCAGACGGGTTCGATCAAGCCGATTCGGCCGTGTTCGCCGCACCGGCGAGCGCGCCGAGCAGCTTGCCGTGTATGCCGCCGAATCCGCCGTTGCTCATTACCAGCACCTGATCGCCGTCGCGCGCCTCGGCAACGACCGCCGCGACCAGCGGCTCGAGCTCGCCGAAGGTGCGCGCACGGTCGCCGAGCGGCGCCAGCGCGGCGGCGGCGTCCCAATCGAGGCCGCCGGCATAGCAGTAGATGCGGTCGGCACCGGCCAGGCTGTCGGCCAGCAGCGCCTTCATCGTGCCGAGCTTCATCGTGTTCGAACGCGGCTCGACGACCGCGAGAATGCGGCCGCCACCGGCTTCGGCCAGCGCAGCCGCCGCCCCGCCGCCGGCACCAGCCACGGCCGTGCCGATCCCCGTAGCCGCGGCGGTGACCCCGGTCGTGGCCGCCACGGCGACCCGGGCGGCGCGGCGCGCGCGCAGCCGCGCCCGCAGGCCGGCGATCGTGGTCTCGATCGCGGTCGGATGGTGTGCGAAATCGTCGATCACGGTAACGCCCCGCACCGCGCCACGGGTCTCGAGACGGCGCTTGACGCCGCCGAAGCGCGCCAGCGCCGCGATCGCGGTCGCCGGCGCGATGCCGAGATGCTCGGCGGCGACAATCGCGGCGATCGCGTTGGCGCGGTTGTGCGCGCCGGCGAGCGGCAGCGTGCAGACGCCGACCGGATCGGTGCCGCGCATCAGCAGGAACTCGGTCGCGTCGGCACCTTCGACGATGCGCTCGGCGCGCCAGCCGTCGGGGCCGCCGAGCCGTTCGGTGGTGCTCCAGCAGCCGCGCTCGATCACGCGTTGCAGCGATGGCTGGGTCGTATCCCAGATCACCCGGCCGCTGGCCGGCACGGTGCGCACCAGGTGGTGGAACTGGGTCTCGATCGATTCGAGGTCGCGGAAGATGTCGGCGTGATCGAACTCGAGGTTGTTCAGGATCGCGGTGCGCGGCCGGTAGTGGACGAACTTGGAACGCTTGTCGAAGAACGCGGTGTCGTACTCGTCGGCCTCGATGACGAACGGATGCCCGGTCGCGTGCACCTGGCCGAGCCGCGCCGAGACCGGGAAATCGGCCGGCACGCCGCCGATCAGGAAGCCGGGCTTCAGGTCGACGCACTCGAGGATCCAGGCGAGCAGCGAGGCCGTCGTGGTCTTGCCGTGGGTGCCGGCGGCCGCCAGCACCCAGCGGCCGCGCAGCACGTGCTCGGACAGCCACTGCGGGCCCGAGACGTAACGGTCGCCGCTCTCGAGGATCGCCTCCATCAGCGGATTGCCGCGCGAGACGACGTTGCCGATCACCCAGACGTCCGGCTTCAGCGCCAGTTGGTCGACACCCCAGCCTTCGATCAGCTCGATGCCGAGCGCGCGCAACTGGTCGCTCATCGGCGGATAGACGTTGGCGTCGCAGCCGGTGACGCGAAAGCCGGCTTCCTTCGCGATTGCGGCGATACCGCCCATGAAGGTGCCGCAGACGCCGAGGATGTGCAGGTGCATCAGCCGATTCTAACGAGGCGGCTGTCGGCCACCCGGGCACGACCGCAGGCTGCAGCCGATCCGATACACTGCCACTGCATGGACCCGATGTTTTCTGACGCCCGCTCGGAGCGGCGCGCGGAGATCGCGGCACTCGCCGCGCAGTTGATCGCCGACGGCGGGCTGGACTACCAGAGCGCCAAGCGCAAGGCGGCGCGCCAGCTGTTCGGCGATGGCCTGGCCGCCCGGCAGATGCCGGACAACGACGAGATCGACCGCTCGCTGCTCGAATACCTGCAGCTGTTCGACCCGGATCACGCGGCCCGGGTCGAGCGCTACCGCGCCGCCGCGCTGCTCTGGATGGAGCGGCTCGCGGCGTTCCGGCCGTACCTGACCGGCGCCGCCTGGAAAGGCATCGTCGCGCCGCATGCGCCGCTGCACCTGCAGGTATTCACCGACGACGCGAAGGAGCTCGAGATGCTGCTGCTCGATGCCGGCGTCGCCTATGACGTCGCCGAGGTCGCGCATTTCGGCGGCCGCGCCGACGTGCCGGCGCTGACCTTCTACGATCGCGAGGACCTCCCGGTCATGATCTCGATCTACCGTTTCGACGATCTGCGCGGCGCGCTCAAGCGCAGCGGCGGCGGCAGCGGCGGCACCGAGCGCGGCGGGGTCGAGGCGCTGCGCCGGCTGCTCGGCGCGGCCCCGGAGGCCGCTGGGCCGCCGGCGCGATGAAGGTCGGCCGGCGCACCGCGCTCGCGCTCGGCGGCGTCGCGATCGCCGGCGGCGCCGCGGCCTGGTCGTGGCGATCGCACCGGGAGGCGACGCGCCAGCGCGCCGAGGACGACGCCGCCGTCGCGCTGCTGTTCCAGCAGGTACTGCCCGATTCGCGCGCCGAAGTGTTCCGCTTCGAGCAGCTGCGCGGCAAGCCGGTGGTGGTCAATTTCTGGGCGACCTGGTGTGCCCCGTGCGTCGAGGAAATGCCGGAACTGTCCGCGCTCGCCAGCGAACTCGGCCCGGCGCAGGTCGGCTTCGTCGGCGTCGGCATCGATTCGCAGGAAGCGATCGCGCGGTTCAGCCGCCGGCTGCCGGTCTCGTATCCGCTGGTGGTCGCCAGTGCGACCGGGGCCTTCCTGGCGGCACGCTTCGGCAACGCCGCCGGCGGCCTTCCCTACACTGTAGTGATCGACGCAACAGGCCGGGTACGTGAACGGTTTCTCGGCCGGTTACAGATTGAATCATTGCGAAAAGTGCTAGCATTTCCCGATCTTCGCTGACCGGCTTCTAATCAGAGGCGATCTAGGCTCGATCTGCCGTGAATTCCGCGGCGGCGACAGCTGAATGACCTGTCCGGCTGCGAACCCAGCCATTTCCGCCCAACTTCTGCATACGGCATCGATATCACGCCGATATTCGTCGAAAGTACCGACTGATTCCGTCGATACGTGCAGTTGGCCGGTCGGCGGGTCCGGAACCTGCCGCGCCGCTCTCCGGCGCATGCCGCCGGCGCCGGTCATCGTGGTGGAACCG
This sequence comes from Lautropia sp., assembly GCA_050249335.1. Classification (GTDB taxonomy): domain Bacteria; phylum Pseudomonadota; class Gammaproteobacteria; order Burkholderiales; family Burkholderiaceae_E; genus Lautropia. Next base: position 20,186 of record JBFWQR010000099.1, on the reverse strand, counting down.
CGACGGTCGCGATCCGACAGGACCCTACTGGAAGTGTGAACATGGATCTGCGCAAACTGAAGACTCTGGTCGATCTGGTCGCCGAGTCCGGGATTTCCGAGCTCGAGATCACCGAAGCCGAAGGCAAGGTTCGGATCGTCAAGGCGCCGCCCGTTGCCGCGCCGCAGTACTACGCGGCCCCGCCGCTGGTCACGGCCGCGCCGGCGGCGCAACCGGCCGCCACGGCGAGTCCGGGAATTGCCGCGGCGGCCGAGGCGCCGCGGCCGGCGGCGCGGGGCCAGATGGTCAAGTCGCCGATGGTCGGCACGCTCTATCGGGCACCGAACCCGGAGTCCGATCCGTTCGTCCAGGTCGGCAGCCAGGTGAAGATCGGCGACACGCTCTGCATCATCGAAGCGATGAAACTGATGAACGAGATCGAGTCGGAGTACGCCGGCACGATCGTCGAGATCCTGGTCGAGAACGGTCAGCCGATCGAATACGGCCAGCCGCTGTTCGTCATCGAGTAGCCCGTTCATGTTCGAGAAGATCCTGATCGCCAATCGCGGCGAGATCGCGCTGCGGGTGCAACGGGCGTGCCGCGAACTCGGCATCCGGACCGTCGTCGTCCATTCGCAGGCCGACACCGAGGCCAAGTACGTCCGGCTCGCCGACGAATCGGTCTGCATCGGCCCGCCGCCGTCGCGCGACAGCTATCTGAACATCCCGGCGATCATCAGCGCCGCCGAGGTCACCGACGCCGAGGCGATCCATCCGGGCTACGGCTTCCTGTCGGAGAACGCCGACTTCGCCGAGCGTGTCGAGAAGAGCGGCTTCGTCTTCATCGGCCCGCGGCCCGACTCGATCCGGCTGATGGGCGACAAGGTCTCGGCGAAGGACGCGATGAAAAAGGCCGGCGTGCCGGTCGTGCCGGGCTCCGAAGGCGCGCTGCCCGACGACCCGAAGGAGATGATCGCAATCGCGCGCAACGTCGGCTATCCGGTGATCATCAAGGCGGCCGGCGGCGGCGGCGGCCGCGGCATGCGGGTCGTGCATACCGAGGCGGCGCTGGTCAACGCGGTGACGCTGACCAAGAGCGAGGCGCTCGCGGCGTTCGGCAACGGCTCGGTCTACATGGAGCGGTTCCTCGAGAACCCGCGCCATATCGAGATCCAGGTGCTCGCCGACGAGCACCGCAACGCGATCTACCTCGGCGAACGCGACTGCTCGATGCAGCGGCGCCACCAGAAAGTGATCGAGGAGGCACCGGCGCCGGGAATCCTGCGCCGGGCGATCGAGAAAGTCGGCGCGCGCTGCGTCGACGCCTGCCGCAAGATCGGCTACCGCGGTGCCGGCACCTTCGAGTTCCTCTACGAGGACGGTGAGTTTTTCTTCATCGAGATGAACACGCGCGTGCAGGTCGAGCATCCGGTCACCGAGATGATCACCGGCGTCGATATCGTCCAGGAGCAGATCCGGATCGCCGCCGGCGAGCGGCTGCGCTTCAAGCAGCGCGACATCGTGCTCCACGGTCATGCGATCGAGTGCCGGATCAACGCCGAGGATCCGTACAAGTTCACGCCGTCGGCCGGCCGCATCACCAACTGGCATCCGCCCGGCGGCCCCGGGGTGCGGGTCGACTCGCACGCCTACAACAACTACTTCGTGCCGCCGTATTACGACTCGATGATCGGCAAGGTGATCTGCTATGGCGACACGCGCGAGCAGGCGGTGCGGCGGATGCGGATCGCGCTGTCCGAGATGATCGTCGAAGGGATCAATACCAACATCCCGCTGCACCGCGAGCTGATGAACGATTCACGCTTCGTCGCCGGCGGAACCTCGATCCACTACCTCGAAAAGATGCTGGCGGGCCGGCACTGAGCCCGCTCCCCGGTGCCGCCGCGTCATCCGCCCTTGACATAGCCGGGCGCCTCCACGATCTGTCCCTGCCGCACACGCATCAGCAGGTTGCCGCCGCGCACCGACTCGCCATCTTCCTGGCCCCCGTGCAGGCGCCCCGGCGGCGCACGGCAGGGGCGGCAGCCTCGGCCGACTGAGGAGAGTCTTCGGCGCGGAGCAGACGCCTACAATCGATGGGCGTTTCACAACGACCAGCCGCCATTACCTTGCACTGGACCGAGATCGTCATCGAAGTCGCGCGCGACGACGCCGAAACATGGGCCGATGCCTGCCTCGAAGCCGGTGCCGCGTCGGTCCAGGCGGAAGACGCCGATGCCGACTCGCCCGACGAACAGCCGCTGTTCGGCGAGCCCGGCAGCACCGCCGCGACCGCGGCGCCGTTCGGCTGGCGGCTGACCCGGCTGTCGATCCTGCTCGAGGCTGGTGACGATGGATCGGTCGCGGCCGACCCATCTGATACGGCCGACCCATCCGACACGGCCGATGCGGCCGACGCCACCGACGCGATCGCCGCAGCCGCTGCGCGCGAGGCTGCCGGCCGTACACTGCTTGCCGCGGCCGCCGCGCAGCTCGGCCGGCCGGCGCCGCAGCTGATCGCGACCCGGCGGATCGACGACCGCGACTGGGTCCGGGCGACCCAGTCGCAGTTCGAGCCGATCCCGATCGGCACGCGGCTGATCGTCGTGCCGAGCTGGCGCAGTGACGAAGCCGGCACCGGCGCGGCCGCCGGCCGGGTCGCGCTGACGATCGATCCCGGCCTCGCGTTCGGCACCGGCAGCCACGCGACCACGCGGCTCTGCCTCGAATGGCTCGAACAGGCGCCGCTCGCCGGCCGCCGGGTGATCGACTACGGCTGCGGCTCCGGCATCCTGGCGATCGCCGCGGCGCGGCTCGGCGCCGCCGGCGTGATCGGCATCGACATCGACCCGCAGGCGCTGCGCAGCGCGATCGACAACGCGGCGATCAACGGCGTCGCGATCACGGTGCAGGACAGTCACGAGCCGCTGCCGCCGCCGGCCGACGTCGTCGTCGCCAACATCCTGTCGAACCCGCTGAAGCTGCTGGCGCCGATGCTGTCCGGACTGGTCGCACCCGGCGGCGCGCTGGTGCTGTCCGGCGTGCTGGAGCGCCAGGTGGACGAGGTCGCGGCCTGCTACGACCCGATGCTCGCGATCGGTTGCTGGCGCAGCAGCGACGGCTGGGCCTGCCTGGTCGGTCGGCGCCCGCCCGGCTGACCAACCGTTAACATACGATCATGGCGCTCGCGACGACTTGTCCGCAATGCAAGACCAGTTTCAAGGTGATCCCGGATCAGCTGAAGCTGCGCCGCGGCCTGGTCCGATGCGGCGTCTGTCAGCATGTCTTCTCGGGCATCGACTATCTGCGCTACGTCGATGACTCGGCGAAGGCGAAGACCGGCGCGGCGCGCAGCCGCGGCGCCGCCGGCAACGGCGGCGACCGGCCGGCCGGCAGCGCGGCCGGGCCGGCGACGCGGATCGCTGCCGCCCCGAAGGCGGCGGCGCCGCCAGCGGCACCGCAGACCATCATTTCGCCCGACGACGAGCTGAAGACTGCGTTCTTCCTGTCGGACAGCACCTTCGGGCCCTATGCCCAGAGCCAGCCGCAGGACGTCGCGCCGCCGCGCTCGATCGTCGGCGACGCCGGCGACCCGCCCGGCGAAGACTTCACGCGGGACTTCTTCCGCGAAGGAACCGGCAGCTCGCCGGGTGCCGGCCCTGCGCCAGCCCACCGGCCGGCGAGTGACCGCAACGGCGAGGCCGCCGGCCGCGCCGGCGAGCGCGGCCGCAGCGGCGGCCACGCGACCGCCTGGACCTCGTCCCCGGGCGGCGCCACCTCGGCCGGCAGTGCGCTGTCGCCGTTCGCCCGACGCGGCGGCGCCGAACGTTCCGAGCGCAGCGGCGATCGCGGCAGCGAGCGCGACCGCGGCAGCGATCGTGGAGCGGATCGTGGCGGCGACCGCGGCGCCGACCGAGGTGGCGAGCCAGTGGATCGCAACGGCGGCGCGAGCGGTGATCGCGGCGGCGGTGCCGGCAATGACCGCAGCGATCCGGGCGTCATCGAACGCAGCTCCGGCGACTCGGGCCGGCGCGCCCGCGCACGCAGCCTGCTGCTCGATCAGGATGACGACGATCCCGACGTCGCGGCGGCCAATGCGCTGGCGCGGCAGGCGCGCCAGGCCTATCGGCAGCGCAGCGGCCGCTCGTCGCGCTCGGGCTCCCGGTCGCGCGGCCACGGGTCGCACCACGGCGGGCACTACGAGACGTTCGGCGAACTGTTCGCCGACCCGCGGCGCCGCTATGCCGTCATCGCGCTGGCGGTGCTGATCGTGCTGCAGCTGTCGCTGCTGTTCCGCAGCGAGATCGCAGCCCGGGTGCCGGTGCTGAGGCCGGTACTCGGGGTCGTCGCCGGTGTATTCGGCATGAGTGTCGGCACGCCGCGCAGCCTGGCGTCGCTGACGATCGAGTCGTTCGAGCTGCAGACGACGTCGCGGCCGAACCAGATCGCGCTGAATGCGGTGCTGCGCAACAAGGACACCTATCCGGTACGCTGGCCGGCGATGGAGCTGACGTTGACCGACCAGGCGAGCGCGGTGGTGGTCCGCAAGGTGATCCTGCCGGCCGACTACCTGAGCCGATCGGCCTCGCCGGACAGCCTCGGTGCGCGCAGCGAATGGCCGGTCCGGCTCAATCTCGATACCAGCGGCCTGCAGCTGGCAGGCTATTCGGTCGCCCTGTTCTACCCGTGACTACCCGTGACCGGCCCGCGAGCAACCCGCGCACCGCCGGCACCCAACCCCACCGACAACCGGAGCAATCTCGGCGATGACTCGACGCGTGCTGATCAGCGGCTCGGTGGCCTTCGACACGATCATGGTGTTCGCGGGCCACTTCAAGGACCATATCCTGCCCGACCGGGTCCACATGCTCAACGTATCGTTCCTGGCGCCACAGCTGAAGCGTGAAGCCGGCGGCTGCGCCGCCAACATCGCCTACAACCTGGCCCTGCTCGGCGGTGAGCCGGCGATCCTCGCGGCGGTCGGCCGGGACGGCGCCGACTATGTGAAGCGGCTCGCCGGCCTGTCGATCGACGTCAGCCAGCTGCAGTTGCTAGACGACCTGTACACGCCGCAGGCGTTCATCACCACCGACCTGTCGGACAATCAGATCACCGCGTTCCACCCGGGCGCGATGGCCGAGGCGCACCGCGCCGATGCGACGCGACTCGCGCCGGCAGCATGGGGCATCGTGTCGCCGAACGGCAAGCAGGCGATGCTCGATCACGCCCGCCAGTACCAGCAGATGAAGGTGCCGTTCATCTTCGACCCGGGCCAGGGCCTGCCGATGTTCGACGGCAACGAGTTGAAGGCGCTGGTCGCCGCCGCGACGGCGGTGACGGTCAACGACTACGAATGCGGTCTGGTCTGCGAGAAGACCGGCTGGGACGAAGCCGAACTGGCGGCCGCCGCCGGCACGATGATCGTGACCCGCGGCGCCGACGGCTCGCAGCTGTACACGCCGGCCGGCGTCGAACGGATCGCCGCGGTACCGATCGCGAAGGCCGTCGATCCGACCGGGTGCGGCGACGCCTATCGCGGCGGACTGCTCTACGGTCTTGCCGAGGGCTGGGCGTGGGCGCAGGCTGCCCGGCTCGGCAGCGTGATGGGCGCGATCAAGATCGAATCGCAGGGGCCGCAGAACCACGCGGCGGACCGCGCCGCGATCGCGCAGCGCTTCGCCGCGGCGTACGGGCACGCGCCCTGGTAGCGGCGCGGCGGGCGGGCAGACCCCTGACAGCCCCTAACGCGCGGCGCCGAGCAAGGTCGGCAGCAGCCCGGGATGGACGATCGCGAGCAGCACCTGGATCAGCAGGATCGCGATCAGCGGTGACAGGTCGAAGCCGCCCACCAGCGGGACGATGCGCCGGATCGGCGCCAGGATCGGATCCGACAGCTGGTTCAGCGCGGGTGCGAGCGGCGCGTACGGGTTGATCAGCGAGATCACCGCCATCAGGATCAGGATGCCGACCATCAGCCACAGCGACCAGCGGATCAGCCAGATCAACCCGAGCAGCAGCACGCGGCCCGGGTTCGGCGCCAGCCCGTTGAGCAGATAGAACAGCAAGGCGACCAGCACCGCCACCAGCACGCCGCCGATCAGGCTCGGCCAATCCATTGCGCGGCTCGGCTTGACCAGGCGCCCGATCGGCCTGACCAGCCAGTCCGTCAGCGCCGCGACGAACTGCGAGATCGGATTGTTCGGATTGAGGTGCACGCGCCAGGCGTAGGCGCGCAGCACGCAGGCGGCAGCGAGCAGGCTGCCGACAGTCTCGATCAACGTCCAGACGATCGGGTTCATCGCGCCGGATTCTCGCACAATCGGCTTGGGGGCGTTCCGTAGCGCGAACAGGCGCTAGGCTATCGGCCGTGCCGGTACCTCGAGCGACACGCGGAACGCATGACGGACGTTCTCCCCGGGATACAGCGAACGGCCGCACATGATCGGAATGCTGCCGGATCCGTAGTAGATCAGTTCGCGAACCATGATGGCGTCGCCGGGAGCCGTCCCGAGAAGCTTCGATGCCTCCCGGCCGGCCCGGCCGGCCTCCAGCCGGTTGTCGACGAACGCCAGTGCGACCGACCGCGACAGATTGACGAGCAGAGACTGGCGGGACGCATCCTCTCTGGTGATGTGAGACGCGTAGTCCGGATGGATCAGGCGGGTGTCATGGGAAATGATCGCGCCGCCGCTCTTTCGATAGCGTACGACCTTCAGCGTCGGCGTTCCCGGCTCGATCCCGAGCTGCAGCGCCGCGCCGATCGGGCACGACACGGGCCCGAACTCGAGGAGCTGCATCTCGACCGGCCGTCCGATCCTGGCCCATTGATCGAGAAAGTCCATTCTGGGCCCGAAGACTTCCTCTGCCTTCTCGGCATTGATGAACGTTCCCTGCCCCTGGACCCGGCGGAGCACGCCCGCGGCCACCAGATCCTGGATGGCCTGCCTGGCGGTGGACCGGCTGACGCCGAACATCGCGCAGATCTTCTGATCGGTATAGAAGCGGCCGTCGCCCGAAGCACCGTTGGCGACCAGTTCGCGCAGCTTCTGCTGCAACTGGGCATACAGGGGGAGGGCCGCCTCCCGGTTCAAGCGATCGGAACCCAGCGCCGATCCGTCCGCGACCATGAACCGTCTCTTGGTTGCTGCCGCTCCCGATCACCGCCAGCGCAGCAGGCGGTGCTCGATCGACGTCATGACTTGCGAGAGGCCCGCGCCGACCAAGGCCAGGACGAGCAGAATGGCGAGCACCCCGTTGGTCTTGAAGCCGGATGCCAGCAGGGCGACCTGCTGGCCGAGACCGTGCTCGGCGGCGATGATCTCGCTGCCCACGACGCCGAGCAGTGCATAGATCAGGCCGAGCCGGAGGCCGGAAAAGATCGTCGGCACCGCGGTCGGCAGCACGAAATGGAAGAACCTCTGCGCCGCGCTCGCGTTGAGCGTCGTCGCCAGGGTCAGGTGATCCGCCGCCACCGCCTTGCCCCCGGCAACCGTGCTCGACAGCACGATGAAGAACGTCAGGCTCGCGCCCATCGCGACCTTCGAGCTCAGGCCGAGGCCGAACCAGATGAGAAACAGCGGCGCCAGCGCGATGCGGGGCATCGAATTGAGCGCGGCGAGTATCGGATCGAGCACTTCCTCCAGTTTCGGGCTGGCCAGAAAGGCCAGGCCCAGCAGGATGGCGGCCGCGCTGCCGACCAGGAACGACAGCAGCGCACCGGCGAGCGTCCACAGCAGATCGCCTGCCAGCGCATGGTATTCGGCGACGAAGAACGACGCCACGCCCGACGGCATCCCGAAGAACACGGGATCGACGACACCGGTACGCGCCGCGGCTTCCCAGAACAGCAGGAAGGCGGCGACGACCCAGAGCCTGAGCGCAGGGGTCGACCACAGCAGAATCCTGATCAATTCTCCATTCCCTTCTGCAGCGCTCCCCAGACCTCCTTGAGGACGTCGTGGTAGCTGGTGGACGTCTGAAGCTGCGCGATGTGCCGGGGGCGCTCCAGCGGAACCGCGATGTCGGCGATGATCCGTCCGGGCCGCCCGCCCATGACGATCACCCGGTCCGACATGCTCACGGCTTCGCCCAGATCGTGGGTCACGAACACGACCGTCCTGCGCTCGGCCTCCCAGAGCGCGAGCAGCAGCTCGCCGAGCTGGATCTTGGTGAAGACGTCGAGCGCCCCGAACGGTTCGTCCATCAGCAGGATCGGCGACTCGAGGCAGAACGTGCGGGCGAGCGCGACGCGCTGCCGCATGCCCTGCGACAGCGCCTTCGGAAACAGGTCCCGGGCGTCGATCAGGCCGACCGCCTCCAGCAGCGCGAGCGCCTTCGCGTGCGAGGCGGTCTTGTCCTTGCCGCGGATCAGATTGCCGAGCTCGACGTTGCGCACCGTCGTGAGCCACGGGCACAGCGCGTCGCGCGCCAGCATGTACGCGATGCGCTCGTTGCCCGGGAACGGCTGGGAACCGAAGACGCTGCATTGGCCGTCGATGGCAGCCGCCGGAACCAGGCCTGCCATGACGTTCAGGACGGTGGTCTTGCCGCAGCCGCTCGGGCCGACCAGCGAGACGAACTCTTCCGGGCGGATGCCGAGGGAGACATCGCTGACCGCCGTCTTGCCGTCGAACCTGACGTTGAGACGGTCCAGGGCAATGACCGGCTCCCGCCTGCTGCCGTTGAACGGCCTCACGTCGGCCCGGGGGCGCAGCCCGTCGACCACCGCGATCCGATCCTCCCGAGGCATCCGGGCGCTACCGGGGCGCGTGCTCATAGATCATTTCCGAGGCGCTCGGAATCCTGGACGTGATGCCGTTGTCGGCGAGGAATTTCGCGACCGCCTCGATCGAGGACCTGACGACCTTGCCGTCGCCCATATCGGCGATCTCGTCGTCGATCCACCGGTCGCGGATCACCTCGGCCTGTGGCAGCTCGCCCAGGGTCATGTTCGGGCGCATCAGCTCCTTGAACTCGCTGCGGTTCGCGGGATCGAGGATCCATCGCGTGGCCTCGCCGAGCGCGTCGACGAATCGTTTCACCAGCTCGGGATTCTGCTGGATGAAGTCCTCGCGCATGGCAACGCTCGCCGGCGAGCCGACCATGCTCGCCAGATCCGCCGGCCACTTCATCTCCTTGTTGTCGACGACGACGCGACAGGTCCGTTCGGTCAGGCAGATGCGGCGGAGCGGCGGAAACATCATCAGCGCATCGATCTGCTTGCCGACCACGAGCGCCGGGTAGGCGGTTCCGGCCCCGCCGACCGGAACGATCGTCACGTCCTTCTCGGACATCCCGGCATTCCTGAGCAGCGAGAGCAGATGCATCTCGGTGCCGGAGCCGCGTGCCGCCACGCCGATCTTCTTGCCGGCCAGGTCTTTCATGTATGCCGGGTACCCCTTGTCGAGCGACGGCATCGGCGTGTCGTTGCGGGTCATCAGCGAATAGGAGAGGTTCCGATATCCGCCATAGACGATCCTCAGCTTCGTCCCGGCCGCGATGGCGGCGACGAAGACCTCGGTCGCACTGAAAGCGGCATCGATCGACCGCCCTGCCAGCGCCTGGACGCCGAGCGGCCCGGTGGCGAGAGACTTGATCTCGCACTGGAATCCGCGCTTGTCGCAGAAACCCTTCTTCGCGGCGACCACGCCGGCGGCGTTGCCGAAGGTGCCGGGAAACTGCTGCAGCACGATCCGGTCCGCCGCAGCGGCGCTCCCGGAGGACAGCAGACCGATCAACGCTAGAGCAAAGGCTTTCATGGCGATCTCTCAAAGTGCGGGGATGGGTTCGCTGCCGATGATGGTGGCGCGGTGCATGGTCCGGACCTGCGGGTGGTAGTCCTGGATCGCATAGTGCTGGGTCGAGCGGTTGTCCCAGAAGGCGACCGTATCGGGTCGCCACTTCAGGCGCATCTGGAATTCCGGATACTTGGCTACGCTGAACAGATAGTCGAGCAACGCCCGCTCCTCGGTCTTGAATTCGGTCATCGTCCGGAATCTGGGGCTGCGCGCGAAGCTGTCGATGTGGGTGACGAAGCCCTCGTTGACGAACAGGATCTTCTCGCCCGATTCGGGATGCTGCACGACCATCGGATGCGACTGCGCCGGAAACCGCTCGCGCAGGCTCGCGTGCCCATCCCGATCCGTCCGGTCGAGAAAGCTCGGCACGATGTCGTGCGAGGCGGTCAGCCCGGCGATCTGTGCCTTGATGTGCTCCGGCAGCGCATCGTAGACCGCCGCCATATTGGTCCAGATCGTGTCCCCGCCGCACGGCGGACAGGTCACGCAGCGCAGCACCGAGCCGAGCGATGGGCGCGCTCGCCAGGTGACGTCCGTGTGGAAGATGTTCTCGCGACCGGACCGGGCATCGCCGCCGCCCAGGATCACCAGCTCGGAATGATCGGGGTGATGCTTGAATACCGGATGAATCTCGAGCTCGCCGAATGCACGCGCGAACGCGACCTGCTCGGCCGGCGTGATCCGCTGGTCTCGAAAGACCAGTACCTTGTGCCGGATCAACAGCGCGCGTATCGCCGCGATCGACGCAGCCGTCGGCGCCGCCAGATCGACACCGTGGATCTCCGCGCCGATCGCCGGGGAGATGCGCTCGACCCGTATCGCTGCGGGATCGACGGCCGTTGCGTCGCTTCCTAGAACCTCGGCATCACTCATGGCGCCCTCCTCGCTCGCTTCATCCGTAAGTCCGTAAGACCGGACAATCGAGGGCGAGCGCGCCCCGTGTCCTCGACTCGACGAACGATACGCGCTACGGGGACACCGGCTTCCGGACGCTGATTACCTGCGGCTGAGTCACGGCCTTCAGACCGTCGACGCCGAACTCCACACCCCAGCCGGACTTCTTGACGCCGCCGAACGGCACCATCGGATGGATCATACCGTGCTGATTGATCCATACCGTGCCGGCCTGCAGTCGGCCCGCGACGGCTCGCGCCCGGTCGATATCGCCCGACCAGACCGAAGCGCCGAGGCCGACCTCCGACCGGTTCGCTCGCGCGATGGCGTCTTCGAGATCCCGGTACCGGATCACGGGCAGCACCGGTCCGAACTGCTCTTCATCGACGAGAGGCGAGCCGTCCTCGATGTCGGTCACCAGCGTGATCGGGAAGAAATAGCCGGGCCCGCCGGGCGGCGTGCCGCCGCAGACGATGGTGGCTCCGCTCGCCCGAGCGGACTCGACCAGCCGCGCGACCTTGTCGAACTGCATCCGGTTCTGGATCGGCCCCATCGCGATACCGGGCTTCGAGCCGTCGCCCATCGGCATCGCCTGCGCGAGCGCGCGCAGCTCGGCGACGATCGCATCATGCAGGCTGGCGGGGACATAGAGACGCTTGGCGCAGGCGCAGGTCTGACCCATGTTCAGGAACGCGCCCCAGAAGAGCCCCATCGCGATCGCCTTCGGATCGGCATCCGGCAGCACGATCGCCGCATCGTTGCCGCCGAGCTCCATCGTCGTCGGCGTCAGGCGGCGGGCGGCGACGCCAGCGATCTTCGCGCCGGTGGCACCCGAGCCGGTGAACATGATCTTGTCGACGCTCGGGTTATCGACCAGCCAGGAACCGACCTCGCCGGCCCCGCTGACCGTATTCAGGACACCCGGCGGCAGGACTTCGGCGATCATTCGTACCATCTCCAGCGTGCCGATGCTGGTGTATTCCGACGGTTTGATGACGACCGTGTTGCCTGCGCGCAGCGACGGGACGATCTGCCAGATCGCGATCAGCAAGGGCCAGTTCCAGGGCGCGATGGCCGCGATCACCCCGTACGGCTTTCGGTGGACTTCGTCACGCCGCGTCTCGTCCTCATAGGCGACCTCGAGCGGCATCTCCAGGCCTGCCGGCACCCGGGTCCAGACCTCGCAGCCCCACGCCTCGAAGCGCGCGCCGGGCACCTGATCCGGCCCGATGCCGCCGAGCGGCTTGCCCTGCTCGCGGGTGATCCACGAGGCCAGCGTCTCCGCATTCGCCTTGATCACGTCGGCGACCTTCATCAGGAGCGCCTTGCGCTCCGCATCGGGCAACGCGGCCCAGGCCGGCTGTGCGGCCCGAGCCGCGGCGACTGCCGCATCGACCTGCTCGTGCGTGCTCCGGGGCACCAGTCCGATGACCTCGCCGGTCGCCGGATTGACGGACTCGAACGTCGCCGTGCCGGCAACCGGCCGACCGTTCACCGTGTTCATGTAGGTCTGCATCGCTGGGCCCCTGGCGGCTGGAAAGGGGCAGTTTCGGCTGATTGCCGCGCTCCGCGCATCGCGAATATTCGCAGCCCGCACACGCCGCGGAGCACCGATCGGGTGCATCATCCAGCTGCACACCGGTGTCGAACTGGCCTACCATGGCGGCGCACGACGATCGCCCACTGCACTTCGCGACGTATGGACGACGACCAGATCCTCCAGGCGCAGCGTGCGCTGCGGCGGCATCTTCTCGAAGGCGAGAGCGCGATCCTCTGGCGGCCGGGGCGGGAGCTCGCCGCGCAGCTGTTGCTCTACCTGGACGACCCCGTCGCTTGCTGGCGGCTCAGCGCGCAATGGCTGCGCGAGATGCTCGATGCCGACCGCGTCGATGGCGGATTCGGCGGGTACTGCGGCATCGGCGGCCGCCCGCGCCCCTATGTCGCCGAAGCCGAGGTCCGCCGCAATTCGTTGCCGTTGCCGTCCGTCCTCGGGCTGCCGTTCGATGCGACCGAACCCTCGATACGCTCGGTCTGGACCCATGCCGGCGTGAGCTCGATCGTCGCCGTGACGCAGGCGCGCGGTGTTTCGGCACAAATGCGCAGCAAGCTGCTCGGAATCGGCACCGCCGCCAAGCTCGCCTTGCCCGTCCGGGACGGCTCGCGCCCCCTGGGTCTGATCTGCGCCGACTGGCACCGCGAAGTGCCGCGCTGGCCGCCGGAAATCTGCAACGAGCTTGCCGGGCTCGCCCGCCAGGTGATCGGGCCGATTCTCACCGTCGCGAGCCATGCCGCAACCCGGGGCAGCGCCGGAGAGCTCGTCGAAGCGCTGACACCGGCGGAGCGCCGCGTTGCACAACTGGTGGCGGCCGGTCTCAGCTACAAGGAGGTCGCCTGTCGACTCGACCGTTCGCTGTCGACCGTCGATCATCAGCTGCGCAGCATCCGTTCCAAGCTGGGTGTCCGATCCACGGCACGGCTGGTGCGCCTGTTGAATACCGGCCAGCAGGACCGACCGTAGCGGTGAGCCTCGCGGGGAGCACCGTATTCGCCGGCGCGGTCAAGCGCCCACCCCGCCTTTGAGCTCCCGCCGCAGAAAATCGACGAATGCCCGAACCGCTCGCGGAACGTACGGACTATAGGGTCTGACTGCATGGATCCGGCTGCCGAATGCGCCGACCGGACGCCAGGACGGCAGCACATGCCGCAACGCTCCGGCCCGCAGCGCCGCGGCCGCGCTGAAGTCGGGCAATAGCGCGATGCCGACGCCGGCCAACGCCATTTCGCGGAGGGTCTCGCTGTTGTTGGCGGCGAGCGGGCCGCGGATCGGCAGACTGATCCGGCCGGCCGGCGAACCGGCCGCCGCCTTGGTCTTGCCCGGCTTGACGGCCTCGAAGCTCCAGGTCGGCGTCGGGCCGCCGCGCAGGTAGTACAGGCAATCGTGGCCGGCGAGGTCTTCCGGCGCTCCGGGCGTGCCGCGTCGCTCGAGATACTGCGCGGACGCGACCAGCAGCGACCGGGTCTGGCACAGCGTCCAGGCGACGTAGCTGTCGGGAATCGTCTCGGCGTGCCGGATTGCCAGGTCGAACCCCTCCTGCGCCAGCGAGCTGAGCCGATCCGAAAGATCGACCTCCAGCCGTACCGACGGGAACTGCGACAGAAAGCGCGGCAGCAGCGGAACGATCCGCTGCTGCCCGAGCGCGACCGCGACCGTGATCCGCAGCGACCCGGTCGGCTTCGCCGCCAGATCACGGACCCCGGCAAAGCTGTGCTCGATCGCCTGGAACGGCGCTCGGGTCGCATCGACGAGCTGCTGGCCGGCCTCCGTCAGCCGTGAGCTTCGCGTCGTACGCCGGACCAGCGAAACACCGGCGGCATGTTCGAGCTCGGCGATCCGGGTACTGACGGCGGCCTTGCTGACGCCCAGGCGCTGTGCCGCAGCGGTAAAGCTGCCGCGTTCGCCAAGCACGCCGAGCCAATGGACGTGGGACCAGAGGTCGTCGATTCCCTTTGCCTTCATGACGCCGATTGTTCGAATTCCTGAACAGTGATTCTAGTATCCGGGGCTGTCGGCACCGGGCTGCCGATGCCTAGAATCGGTCTCGACGCCGGACGCCGGAGACGAGACACGAGACGGCAGACCCCGGACTCCAGACCCCCGACCCGACCCGACACGCAGGATTCGACATGAACGCCCCCGAACCTTTCACGCGCTCCCAAGACGTTGGTCACCATATCGGCGGCCGGGAGGTCCCCGGTGCCAGCGGCCGCTCGCAGCCGGTCTTCAATCCGGCCACCGGCGCGGTTGCACGCAACGTCGCACTGGCGTCGATCGACGAGGTGAACGCCGCGGTCGCCGCCGCGCATGCGGCGTTTCCGGCCTGGGCCGACACCCCGCCGATCCGCCGTGCCCGCGTCCTCTTCAAGTTCCTGGAACTGCTCAACCGGCATCGGGATCGGCTCGCCGCGATGATCACCGCCGAGCACGGCAAGGTATTCAGCGACGCCCAGGGCGAAGTCACCCGCGGCATCGACATCGTGGAGTTCGCCTGTGGAATTCCGCAGCTGCTGAAAGGCGACTATACCGACCAGGTCTCGACCGGCATCGACAACTGGACGATGCGCCAGCCCCTCGGCGTCACGGCCGGGATCACGCCGTTCAACTTCCCGTGCATGGTCCCGATGTGGATGTTCCCGGTCGCGATCGCCTGCGGGAACAGCTTCGTGCTGAAGCCGAGTGAACGCGACCCCAGTCCGTCGCTGCTGATGGCCGAGCTGTTGCAGCAGGCCGGCCTGCCCGATGGCGTATTCAACGTCGTGCAGGGCGACAAGGTCGCGGTCGATGCGCTGCTGACCCATCCGGACGTCAGGGCGCTGAGCTTCGTCGGGTCGACGCCGATCGCGCAAACTATCTACGAGACGGCGGCCAAGCACGGCAAACGGGTCCAGGCGCTCGGCGGCGCGAAGAACCACATGGTGGTGATGCCGGACGCCGATCTCCAGCAGGCGGTCGACGGCCTGATCGGCGCCGCCTACGGCTCGGCCGGAGAACGCTGCATGGCGATCAGCGTCGCGGTGCTGGTCGGCGATGTCGCCGACCGGATCCTGCCCGTGCTCGCGGAGCGAGCCAGGGCGCTGAAGATCCGCAACGGGATGGAGCCGGACGCCGAGATGGGCCCGATCGTGACCGGGCAGGCACGCGATCGGATCGAGCAAGCCATCGAGGCCGGCGTGCAGGAAGGCGCCGCGCTGGTCGTCGACGGCAGAGGCTGCAAGGTCCCTGGACACGAGCAAGGCTTCTTCACCGGCGGAACCCTGTTCGATCGCGTGACGCCGCAGATGCGGATCTACCGCGAAGAAATCTTCGGACCGGTGCTGTGCTGCGTGCGGGTCGCCGACCTGCGGGAAGCGATCGACCTGATCAACGCCCATGAATACGGCAATGGCGTGGCCTGCTACACGAGCGACGGCAACGTCGCGCGCGAGTTCGCCCGCCGGATCCAGGTCGGCATGGTCGGCATCAACGTCCCGATCCCGGTGCCGATGGCCTGGCACGGCTTCGGCGGCTGGAAGCGCAGCCTGTTCGGCGACATGCACAGCTACGGCGAAGAGGGGGTGCGCTTCTACACCAAGCAGAAGAGCGTGATGCAGCGCTGGTCATCGGCGATCGGCAAGGGGGCCGAATTCGCGATGCCGACGGCGAAGTAGCCTGGCCCGGAAGGACAGCCCCGCGCACCTTCCTAGGCGAGTGGCCTGCCGCCGTCCACCGGAACGACCACGCCGGTGGTGAACTTCAGCTTCGTGATCACCGCGAGTACCGCATCCGCCACCTGCTCCGGTGACGCGAGGCGCTTCATCGGAGTCCGGTCGATCTGTTCTTCACGCCAACTGGCGTCCAGACCGCGCACGAACTCGGTATCGACCAGCCCGGGAGCGACCGAAACGAACCGCACTTTCGGGGCGAATGCGCGCCCGAGCGACAGGGTCAGGTTGTTCACCGCTGCTTTGGATGCGCAGTAGGCGACGTTGCTTCCCATCGCCGTCGTGCCGGCGATCGAGGAGATGTTGACGACCACTGCCGCGGCGCTCTGCTCGAGCAGCCGGATGAACGCACGCGTGTTCGCCAGTACGCCCCGCACATTGACCCGGAATATCTCATCGATGAGCTCATCGTCCAGCGAAGCGAGCGCATCGTGCGGGACGAAACGCGTGGTACCGGCGCAATTCACCAGAATGTCGCACCTGCCGTACCTTGCCTCCACCATTTGCGCGGCGCGCAGGAGCGCCGAAGAATCGGTGACGGCGGCCTGGACACCGAGGTGCCCACGCGGAACCCCTGCCAGGTCTCGAACCAGGGCGTCCGCGGCTTCATGTGCCCGGTGATATCCGACCGAGACATTCGCGCCGGCGCGGGCGAGCGCATGGCAGATGGCCCGCCCCAGGCCGCCGGTGCCGCCGGATACGAACGCGACGTGACCCGCCAGTTCGCCCATGGTCTCGTCACTCCTGTCGTTGCCGAAGCCGGCGGACTCTGATATCGGCCTGCTCCTTGTGCGCTGCCATGTGCTCGAGCGCGCAGAGTCGGGAGCAATATTCGCCGATCAGAACGGCTGCGTCGTCGTCGACGATTCGCTGATACGTGTGGGTCTTGATGAACTTTCCGACCCACAGTCCACCGGTATAGCGACCCGCACCCATCGTCGGCAAGGTGTGGTTCGTTCCGATGACCTTGTCGCCGTAGGCGACGTTCGTGCGATGCCCCAGGAAGAGGGCCCCGTAGCTTCTCATCCTCTGCAGAAACCAATCGGGATCCCGCGTCATGACCTGGACATGCTCCGAGGCGATTCGTTCCGCCTCGCTCAGCATCTCGTCATCCGATTCGCACAGGATGATCTGCCCGTAGTCTCGCCACGCCTGGCCGGCGACCGCTGCGGTTTCCAGCCGCTTCAGGACGTTCTCGATCGCGGCGGGCAGCTCCGAGGCGATCCTTGCGCTGGTCGTGATGCAGATTGCCGGTGACGTCGGCCCGTGCTCGGCCTGTCCGAGCAGATCGACGGCGACGAGCTCGGAATCGACGGCATCATCGCAGATGACGAGGGTCTCGGTCGGCCCCGCCAGCAGGTCGATTCCGACTCGCCCGAACAGTTGCCGCTTCGCCTCGGCGACGAACGCGTTGCCCGGCCCCACCACCATGTCGACCGGTGCGATCGATTCGATTCCGAGCGCCATGGCCGCGATCGCCTGGACGCCACCCAGGACGTAGATCTCGTCGGCCCCCGCGAGCGACATCGCCGCGACGATCTCCGCGGACGGTCGGCCGTTGAACGGTGGCGCGCATGCGATCACGCGGTCCACTCCGGCGACTTTCGCAGTCAATACGCTCATGTGTGCCGAGGCGATCAGCGGATACTTTCCTCCGGGGATATAGCACCCGACGCTCTTGACCGGGATATTGCGGTGCCCGAGGATGACCCCCGGCATCGTCTCCACCTCGACATCCTTGAACGAGAGCAGTTGAACCTGCGCGAAGCGCCGGATCTGAGCCTGCGCGAACTTGATATCGCTCAGCGCTTCGGCACTGAGCGAATCGACGCAACGCCGGATTTCGTCCGCGGAGAGTCGGAACGTCGGCGGTTGCCAGTGATCGAAGCGCTCCGAGTAGCGGCGCACTGCGGCTTCGCCGTTCGACTCGATGTCGGCGATGATCTCCTTGACCGTACCCTGAACCTTCGCGTCGGCGCCCGCCGATGACCTGGCCGCCGATCCGGCCTTCTTGACGTAGGTGATCATGGCGGCGTCTAGGCAGGCAGCATCCCGAACGCGTTGCCGGAACGGATCAGCTCCTTGTCCGCCTCGCTGATCCGTTCATGACGCTTCAGCAACTCCACGTCCTTGTACTTCATCCGGCCGCCCGGATCGTCATGCGGATAGTCGGTCGCGAACAGGAACTGCGAAGCGCCGAGCAGCGCGATGGAATCCGGCAGCTCCGGCTCCTCGGTCTCGATCGTGAAGAAGAGATTGCGCTGGAAGTACTCCTTCACCGTCCGCTTGTTCCGGGTCTCGTAGTCCTCGATCATCGTCAGGCGCTTGCCCGCCGAGAGGCGCTCCTGCCCCGGCACGACGCGGCGATGGAAGCGCGCGGTGGCATCTTCGTCCTCGTAGTTCACGAATGGCTTCACCAGCGCCGCATCCATCCGCTCCACCAGCGGCTTGATGAATGCCGATCCCGCCTCCGTGAATACGAACTTCAGGTTCGGGAAGTCGTCGAACAGGCCGCTGGTGCAGAGCGACAGCAGGCTGAGCTGCCCTTCGGCGGGACAGACGGTGTCCAGGCCGTCATGCTGGAAGACCGACAGGTTGCTGATGCGATGCCCATGCTGGATGTTGTGCAGGACGATCGGCATGCCGAGCGCTTCGGCCCGGCGGAAGAACGGCCACAGCTCCCGATGGCTGCCCAGCGTTTCGGAGTAGGGGTGCTCCCGAACCGGGAAGACCTTGTCCATCGCCAGTGCGTGAAAGCCGTTCGCCCGCGCCCACTCCATCTCGGCAATCGCGCTGGGGACGTCCTGCAACGCGACCAGCGCGCAGCCGATCAGCTCGTTCGGATACTTCTTCAGCAGCCGGAGAATGCTCAGGTTGTACGAGTGCGCCATCTGCTGCGCCAGCTCGTCTTCCAGCACGTAGTTGAAGAACATCGCCGAGTACTGCGGCAGCAGCAGCTGCTTGTCGATCCCGAGCTTCCGGAACTCTTCCAGCCGGAACTCGATATCGACGATGCCGCGGTGCTTGCTGCCGGCGCCGGGCGGCGGCAGCGGCGTCGATCCCTTGATGATCGCATTGCCCGGAAAGCTCCACTTCGCCAGGAACCCGTTGCTGTCGAATTCGAGAATCGGCTTGAGCTTCTCCGTGGGGCCTTCGACGTAGTCGTACACGTCGATGGGCAGGATATGAGTGTCCATGTCGATGATCATTTCTTCTCCCTCTCGAGTCTGGATTGAAGTCTTGTTCGCGCCCGCCCTAGCAAGGGCGATCGCCGGCGACGGTGGTTCGGTTCATGTGGCGGGGATACTGCTGGTCGTAGGCGGTGGCCAGGTGCATCAGGCAGCGGTTGTCCCAGGCGAGCAGGTCGTTGGGCCGCCACTTGTGGCGATAGATGAAGTCGGGGTTGGTCGAGTGTTCGAACAGATAGTCGAGCAGCTCCTGGCTCTCGGCCTGCGCCAGCCCCTCGATCCGCCGCGTGAATCCCTTGTTCACGTACAGCGCCTTGCGGCCGGTTTCCGGATGGGTCCGCACCACCGGATGCACCGCCTGCTTCTTCTGCCCGGCCTTCTGCGCTTCGGTCAGCTCGGCGCGCTTGCCGCCCACCTCGAAGCCGACCGGACTGCCCGAGATCGAATGCGCGGCCTGCAGCGTCGCGATCTTCGACTGGACGTCTGCCGGCAGCGTCGCGTACGCGAGGTACATGTTGCAGAACAAGGTATCCCCGCCCTCCGGCGGGATCTTCATGCCGTACAGCAGCGAGGCCTTCGCCGGACATTCCTCGAAGGTCACGTCCGAATGCCAGTAGTAGCCGGCATCGTTCAGCCCGACCGGCTCGCCGTTGGCCTTCTTCTCGTTCGTCAGCACCAGCAGCTCCGGGTAGCCCGGCCGCAGCGCGAACTCCGGCACCGAATTGCGCCGGCCCAGCAGCGTCCCGAAGTTGCGGCTGAATCGGATGTGGTCCTCCGGCCCGATCTCCTGGTCCCTGATCACGACCAGCCCGTCGGCATCGAGCCAGGCCTGGTAGATGGTCTCGAACTGACCCCTGTCGTCCCGCTTCAGGTCCGCCCCGAGCACCTCGGCTCCGAGCGGCTCCGAGAGCTTGCGAACTTGCAATGCAGTCACCGTTGCAGACACCTGTTCCCCTCCGGAAGTTGATGGCGTCACGCTCCGCTACGACCTGCGCGAACCCCACGCCCAGCCCGAACCTTACGGTAATCTTCTGCGGATGTCCAGTATAATCGGATGTCCGGACAACTA
>JBFWQR010000098.1:0-29331 GCA_050249335.1 Lautropia sp. | reverse complement strand
TCAATCGCGATCCTAAACCTGTATAGTATTGACGAGATTCTTGTCGGAGCGATATAGTCTTCGCGTCGAGCTGGTCGACAGGAGTTGTCATGCACGGAGACGCGACGACCGAGGCCGGAGACGTGCATGCGCCCGGGCGGTTGGATTATGCGGTCCGGCCCTGGACGGCCCGGACGCTCCAGCCGTCGCAGTGGCGGCTCGGCATCACCGCGGCCGTGCTCGCCGAACTCGACGCGGTCCTCGCCGGGCCCGAGTACGGCGCCGCGCCGATCGAAGACCTCGACCCGCCGGCCGCAGCGCTGCCGGCGGTCCGATCGCTGATGGCGGAAGTCCGGCGCCGGCTCGACACCGGAGCGGGCGTGGTCGTGCTGGACGGCCTTTCGGTCGATCGCCATGACAAGCGGCAGCTCAAGGCCATCTACTGGGTGCTGAGTCGCCAGCTGGCCCGTCCCATGCCCCAGTCGCGCGACGGCACGCTGCTGCACGACGTCATGGATACCGGCCGCACGATGAACGAGCGGGTCCGGGGAGATCTGACGAGCCAGGAGATCCTGTGGCACAGCGACAATGGCTTCGCCGTGCCTCCCCGCTATTTCGGACTGGCCGTCCTTAGGACCGCAAAGTCGGGCGGCGACAGCCGGATCGCCAACCTGGTCAGCGCGCATCAGGTGCTGCAGGCGCGGGCGCCGGACCTGCTCGAGCGGCTGCATCGGCCGTTCGCCTGGCGGCGCATCGGCGATTACGCGGACCACGAAGCGGTTGCCGACTACCCGGTGTATCGATGGGCCGACGGAGCGCTCGAGTGCCGTCTCAATCGTCGCGTCATCGAAGCCGGCTACGCGGCCCGGGGCAGCGCGATCGATGCGACCGGCCGCGCGGCGCTGGACCTGCTGTACGACATCCTGGACGAACCCGGCTTCGCCTTCGAGTATCAGCTCGAACCGGGGCAGATCCAATGGGTCAACAACCTGTCTCTGGTTCACCATCGAACGTCGTTCGTCGACTGGGACGAGCCCGATCGGCGCCGGCATCTGGTCCGCATCTATCTTCGCGATCGCGACCCGCGGGCGGGCCTGGAATGACGATGGCAGACGCACGCACGGCCCCAGCGGCCACCGATCCCCGGGTTCGGACGCCCGGCTCCGGCAGTCTCACCGCGGACCAGATCGCGGCCTATCGTGCCGAGGGCTTCTGCTTTCCGTTCACGGCAATGAGCACGCAAGCGGCGCAGGCGTACTGCGACCGCCTCGAGCAGTTCGAGCGTCAGCACGGCCAGCGTGCCTCCCAGATCCTGCGGCAGAAGTCGCATCTCGTGCTGACGTTCATCGACGAGATCATCCGGCTGGACGCGATCCTCGACGCGGTGCAGTCGCTGATCGGACCGGACATCCTGTGCTGGTCGACCTCGTTCTTCATCAAGAACCCCGGCGACGGCCGCTTCATCTCCTGGCATCAGGACGCCTCCTACTGGGGGCTCGAAGCCGACGACATCGTGACGGCCTGGATCGCGCTGAGCGACAGCCATCTCGCCAACGGCTGCATGAAGATCGCCCGCCGTACCCATCTGGCGCTGCTGCCGCACAACGACCGTCCCGAGGCAGGCAACATGCTGACGCGGGGCCAGGAGGTGGCGGCAACGGTGGACGAACGCGATGTCGTGCCGATCGAGCTCGCGCGCGGGCAGTTCTCGCTGCATCATCATCAGATCGTGCATGGCTCGGGGCCGAATCTCGGATCGACGCGGCGGATCGGCCTGGCGATCCGCTATGTCCGTCCGACCGCGCGACAGGTCGTCGACGCGCACGACACGGCGATGCTGGTGCGCGGCGTCGACCGGCATGGACACTTCCAGGCCGAGCCCAGGCCCCGGTGCGACATGGACCCGGCCGGAATCGAATTCCTCGAAGCCGCGCTTGCCGTGCGCGCAGGCGGCGTGTTCCGCCGCGTGCGGGCCTAGGCGCCCGGCGGAGCACGGGAGGAGGGCGCACGATGGTCGACGCGGCAGGGGCAATCGGATCCGACGGCCTGTCCGGATCGGTCGCGATCGTGACGGGGGCCGGCAACGGGATCGGCTTCGACCTGGTCCATCAGCTGATCGGCCGCGGCGCCCGGGTCGTGGCCGTCGACAACCGCCCCGAAGGGCTGGCGGACCTGCTGTCCCGGCACGGCTCGGAGCAACTGATGACGGTGGCAGCCGATGTCACCGACGCCGCGATGGCGGAGCAGGCGGTGGCGGACGCCGAACGGCGGTTCGAGCGCATCGACATCCTGGTCAACAACGCCGGTATCGTCCAGCACGCCGAATTGCCGAAGATATCCGTCGAGAGCTGGCGCCGCGTGATCGACGTGAATCTGACGGGGACCTTCATCTGGGCGCAAGCGGCAGCGCGGTGCATGATCCGCGCCCGCTACGGTCGGATCATCAACGTGTCCTCTCATGCGGCGCTTCGCGGCAGTTCCGGCCGCGCCGCCTACAGTGCTGCCAAGGGGGGACAACTGGCCCTGACGCAGGTGCTGGCGGTCGAGCTGGCGCCCTTCGGAATCACGGTCAATGCCGTCGCACCGGGTCCGATCGAGACGCCGCGTGTCAGTAGTGAGCACTCCGCCGAGCGGCGTGCGGCCTGGTTGCGCGCCGTCCCGCAGCGGCGCTACGGCACGCTGGGCGAGATCGCGAGCGCGATCCTCTATCTGGCATCGCCACAGGCCGGCTTCATCACCGGCCAGACGTTGGGCGTCGACGGCGGCTTCGCGATCGCCGGACTGGTCAGCGGCGCCTGATTCGGAACGAACGCCATGAAACTCCGAGACCTCGCGCGCGTGGTGCGCAGCAAGAACGCGGGACCGCGCCGGCTGACGCTGGACGTGATGTTCCAGGACCAGGCCGACTTCCAGCGCGCGCTCGGCTCCGGCGCTTTCACCGCAGCGCGAATCGCCCGGGCCTACGGCCTGTCCGAGGACGAGGTCCAGATCGTTCCCTATGCCGTCGCCCATGCGATCAAGATCGTCCTGAATCGCAGGATCACCGCCGGAGACCCCGGCGATCGGGATGTCTATGGGGCGCAGCAGCATGCACCGATCCTGGAGTTCGAAGTATGAGCTCAGCCATTCGACTGCTCGAGCAGTTCGAGAAGGGTGACCGCCGTCCGATCCGGATACTCGGCGCGTCCGGCCAGCTGGGCTACGGGATCCCGACGCCGGCGTTCACCGCGGGCCTCGCGCGCAAGCCGGACATGATCGGCTGCGACATGGGCTCGATCGATCCGGGCCCCTATTACCTCGGCAGCGGGAATCTGGCCACCAGCCCGGAGTCGACGCGGCGCGATCTGCGGAAGGTCCTGATGGCGGCGCGCCAGCTCGACATTCCGCTGGTGATCGGCAGCGCCGGCTCGGCCGGCGCCGGGCCGCATCTCGACCAGACGCTGCGGATCGTCCGGGAGATCGCTCTGGCCGAGCGGCTGCACTTCAATCTCTGCTCGATCCGGGCCGACATTCCGCGCAGCACCGTCAACGAGGCGATCCGGGCGGGGCGGGTGGTACCGATCGACAACATGCCCGCGCTCACCGAAGCGGACGTCCGGAGCGCCACCCACCTGGTCGGACAGATGGGGACCGAAGCGATCCGCCGCGGTCTGATGTCCGGTGCGGATGTCGTGATCGCGGGGCGTGCGTGCGACACGGCAATCTATGCCGCGCTGCCCGACATTCTCGGCTTCCCCACCGGCATTGCCGTCCATATGGCGAAGATCGTCGAATGCGCATCGCTCTGCTGCATTCCGGGGGGCCGCGACGCGATTCTCGCGACGCTCGACGATGAAGGGTTCGAGCTGGAGAGCATGGCGCCGCATCGATCGGCGACGCCGCTGTCGGTCGCCGCCCACAGCCTCTACGAGCAGAGCGATCCGTTCACGGTCACCGAGCCGGAGGGCACCCTCGACGTTCGCGATGCGCGCTATGCCGCGCTCGACGAGCGGCGCGCGCGGGTGTCGGGTGCCAGCTGGCGCGCGGCGGCCCGGACGACCGTCAAGATCGAAGGGGCGCGTCACCTGGGCCACCGGGCGATCCTGCTGTGCGGAACGGCCGATCCGCTGTTCATCGCGCAGCACCAGCAGCTGCTCGAGGAGGTGCGCATCGTCGTCCGGGACCTGGTCAGCGAAGACGCCGCGGAGGACTATCAGCTCCATTTCAGGGCCTACGGCGTCAACGGCGTTCACGACTGGCAGAGCGCACCCGCTCCGCTGCCGCGAGAGATGTTCATCATGGCCGAATGCATCGCCCCATCCGAGGCGCGCGCGCTGGAGGTCGTGAAGACGACGAAGCAGTACCTGCTGCATCACGGCTACGCCGGCCGGCTGTCGACCGGCGGGAACGTCGCCTTCCCGTTCACGCCGCCCGAACTGGCGGTCGGACCGGCATACGGCTTCAACGTCTATCACATCATGGATGCAGACAACCTCGCCGGGCTGTTTCCGGTCGAGCTCGAGACCGTCTGACCGCACCGGGGACCGCATGGCGCGATGGCTGACTTGGATCGAGGATGCGCTGATCTGGGGCGCATTCCTTGCAGCGCTCGCGCTCGGTGTGGCGCAGGTGGTTCTGCGCTACGTGTTCAACACCGGCTTCGTGTGGATCGAGGCGAATCTGGTGGCGTTGACGATCCTCGCCGGGCTCGCCGGCGGCAGCCGGGCGATCCTCAGCGGCGTGCATGTTCGCGTCGCCCTGTTGCCGGACGCGCTGCGCGGCCGGACACGAATCGCCGTCGAGACGATCGCGCTGCTGCTGACGATCGCGTTCTGCTGCCTGTGTCTGGCGGGCGGCCTGCTCTACATGCAGTTCCTGTATTCCGCGGGCGTGGTGTCGCTGGAGACGGGCCTGCCGGCCTGGATCTATGCGGCGATCACTCCGCTGACGATGCTGATGTACTGCCTGCGCTACTTCATGCAGCTGCCGGGGACGCTGCGCGGCGAAACGCCGCTGGCATCGACATCGACCGACGCATGATGCCGATCCAGTCGGCATCCACCTGGGACCGGGAATCGTCACGATGAGCGTGTTCGTCCTGCTGATCGTCTTTTTCGCGCTGCTGCTCATCGGCGCGCCGATCGCCGTCGCCCTCGGCGGATCGGTCATGGTTGCATCGGTGTTCTTCTCCGAGGTGCCGCTGGCGATCCTCGGTCAGAAGATCTACGCGAACCTGGACAGCTTCACGCTGATGGCGATTCCGTTCTTCTTCCTGGCCGCCGGATTCATGGAGAGGGGCGGCATCGTCAAGCATCTCGTGGGGCTTGCCAACCAGATCGTCGGCCGCATGCGCGGCGGCCTCGGCATGACCACGGTCCTCACCTGCATGTTCTTCGCGACCATCTCCGGTTCCAGTCCGGCAACGGTCGCGGCCGTCGGCGGCGTGATGATCCCGGCGCTGGTCAGGCACGGCTACCCGAAGGACTACGCGGTCGGCGCCGTGTCGACTGCCGGCGGGCTCGGCATTCTGATTCCGCCGAGCATTCCGCTGATCCTGTACGGCTTCATCACCGAGACATCGATTCCGAAGTTGTTCATCGGCGGCATCCTGCCCGGAATCGTCTACGGCCTGATGCTGATGGTGCTGGCGCGGGTCCTCGCGCGCGGCTTCACGCCGCTCCAGACCGAGGCGTCGAGCCGGCGAGAGCGTCTGCACGAGGTGCGGATGGCGTTGCCGGCATTGTCGCTGCCGCTTTTCCTGATCGTCGGGATCTACGGCTTTCCCGCCTTCTCGTTCGGCTCCTTCCAGGTGAAGGGCGGAGCGCTGTTCACGCCGACCGAGGCCTCCATCGTCTGTGCGCTGGCGGCGATCCTGATCGGCGCCTTCGTGTATCGGCAGCTGACCTGGCGCGGCGTGCTCGATACGATCTCCGATGTGATGCCACGGGTCGGAATGATCTTCTGGATCCTGACGACCGCGATGATCTTCGGCTTCTACCTCGCTCAGGAAGGCGTGCCCGCCGCGCTGGCCGAATGGGTGGTCGGCGTCGGGATGCCGGCATGGGGCTTCCTGATGATGGTCAACGTGATCCTGATCGTCGCGGGCCTGTTCCTCGAGGGGATCCCGATGATCCTGCTGTTCATGCCGGTGCTGTTCCCGGCGGCGCAGGCCCTCGGCATCGACCCGATCCAGTTCGGAATCATCGTCGTCGTCAACATCGAGCTGGCGCTGTTGTCGCCGCCGGTCGGCCTGAACCTGATGGTCGCCGGCTCGATCGCGAACATGACGCAGGGCGAAGTGGTGCGTGCGGCACTGCCGTGGATCGCCGTCACCGTCCTGCATCTGCTCCTGGTCACCTATGTGCCCTGGATCAGCACCTTCCTGCCTAGTCTGATGTAGCGGATACGGTTCCACCACTGACGGAGACGATGATCATGAAGGCTACGAGAGTACTGTGCGGCGCACTGGGCCTGATGCTGGGGGCCGGTGTCGTCGCGATCGCGCCGGCTTCGGCGCAGACGAGATCGATCAAGATCATCGTCGCGAACGATACCGAGGCGGTGACGGCCAAAGGCAAGAGCTGGGAGTACTTCAAGCAGGAGGCGGTCAAGGAGCTCGGGCAGCGGGTCAACATCGACGTGACCCATGGCGAAGCGCTGTTCAATCAGAAGTCCCTGGTGCAGGCGCTGCAGCTGGGTTCGCTGCAGTTCATCTCGCCGGCGGTCGGCCTCTACAGCGGCGCGTTCCCGAAGGTCACCGTCCTGGTGCTGCCGTACCTGCTGCCGTCGCCCGCGGCGATCAAGGCCGCGATGGAGGATCCGCGCGTCGGGGTGCCGCTGATGGAGGACATGCGCAAGTCCAACATCGAACCGCTGGCAGCCTGGCTGAACGGTCCGCGGGACATCGGGACGACGTCCGCGAAGCCGATCCTGATGCCGGCGGACATGAAGGGCGTGAAGATCCGGGTACCGCCCGGCGCCAACTACGTCGAGACGTTCAAGGCGCTCGGCGCCAATGTCACCACGATGGCCTGGGGCGAAGTCCCGACGGCGCTGCGGCAGGGCGTCATCGACGCGGTCGAGCCGACGCCGAACGCCTGGCTGTCCGGACATCTGTACGAGACGGCGAAGCAGATCACCCGCACCGAGTACGTCTGGGACTTCTACATCGTCGCGGTCAACAAATCGTGGTGGGACAAGCTGCCGGACGATATCCGCGCCGGACTGAAGCGGGCAATGGACCGGGCGACCGTATGGAACTGGGAGAACACCGCAACGGTCAACAAGGAAGCCTACGAGAAGATCAAGGCCGGCGGCGGGATCGTCCATGAACTCGATGCGGCGCAGAAGCAGGCCTGGGCGGCAGCGGTTCGGCCGATCTGGAGCTCGGTCGGCGAGCGCCTGGTCGGGAAGGAAGTCATGACGCGACTGATCGAGATCGGCGACGCGCAACGGAAATAGTGCCGCGGGAGGCGCAGATGGGTCAGGTCCACGGCCCGGCCGACGGTTCGGACGGCGATCCCGGCCGGATCGTGGTGCGCGGCGAGACGGTCGTCGTCAGCGGCGGCTGCGGGGCGATCGGCGGCAGCATCGGGCAGCGGTTCGCCGCCCTCGGAAAGCGCGTCGTCCTGCTGGATATCGACATCGCCAAGGGCGCCGCGCTGGCGCGGCAGTACCCGAACGTGCAACTCGTCCGCGTCGACCTCGCGGACCCCTCGGCGCTCGCGTCGTGCCTGGATGAACTGTCCGCCGGCGGCGGCGCCGCGGCGGACATCCTCGTCAACTGCGTCGGGGTATCGCCGAAGCTCGATGCCGATGGCAACCGCCTGACGTTCTGGACGACACCGGCCGGGGACTGGCAGCGGTTGTTCGACATCAACGTGCTGTCGTATGTGCTGTGCACGCAGCAGTTCGTCCGGCCGATGATCGAGAAGGGCTACGGCCGGATCGTGAACATCGGGTCGTATGCGGCGCGTACCGGCGGGTTCCAGGGGGCGGCGCACTATCAGACCATGAAGAACGCGATTCTCGGCATGACCCGGGCACTGGCCCGCGAGGTCGCCCGCTTCGGCATCACCGTCAACACGATCAATCCGGGGCGCATCGCGACGCCGATGACCGCGGACGTCTCGCCCGAGCGCAATGCCGAGTTCGCGGCGGCGATTCCGCTCGGCCGGCTCGGCGTGCCGGAGGACATCGCCAAGGCGGCGGTTTTCCTCGCATCCGACATGGCCGACTACATCACCGGCGCTGCCATCGAAGTCAATGGCGGCGTCTACATGGGTCCATAGATCATCCGAGAGGTTTCCGAATGCTCGTTCAGCCGAAGATCGTCGACGCGGAGATTTTTGCCCGCCTGCCCGATCAACTGCGCCGGGACGCCGAGCCGCCCGCTTCGCAATGGGCACGGCAGCAGCACGCCGGCCGCAGGATCGCCGGGTTTCTGGAGGGGCCGTCGTTCGACCGCGCCGGAAACCTGTACTGCGTGGACATCGCGCACGGCCGGATCTTCCGGGTCTCGCCGGCGGGCGTCTTCGAGGTGGTCGCCGAGTACGACGGCGAGCCGAACGGCCTGAAGATCCACAGGGACGGCCGGATCTTCGTCGCGGACCACAAGCACGGGATCATGTTGCTCGACACCGCGAGCGGGGCCGTGACACCGCTGCTGGACCGGCCCCGGCTGCAGCGCTTCCTCGGAGTCAACGACCTGGTCTTCGCGCGCAACGGCGACCTGTATTTCACCGATCAGGGACAGACCGGCATGCACGATCCGACCGGCTGCGTCTATCGCCTCCGGTCGAACGGCCAGCTGGACAAGGTGCTGGACAACGTGCCGAGCCCCAACGGGATCGTGCTGAACGCCACCGACGACGTGCTGTTCGTCGCCGCCACGCGTGGCAACTGCGTCTGGCGCGTGAGGCTGCTGCCCGACGGCACGGCGACCAAGGTCGGCCTGTTCGTGCAGCTGTCGGGCGGGTTGGCGGGCCCCGACGGACTCGCGATCAACGAGGAGGGCGGCATCACGATCGCCCATGCCGGCTTCGGCGTGGTCTGGGTATGCAGCCCGCTGGGCGAGCGGGTTCTCGCCATCCGCTCGTCGCACGGCATCTACACGACCAACATCGCCTATGGCGGGGCGGACCTGCGGGATCTGTACATCATGGAATCCTACAGCGCGACGATCCTGAAGGCGCGGGTCGACGTTCCCGGCGCGCGGATGTTCTCTCACGACCCCGTCTGAACGAGCGAGATCGCCCCGGTCGGGTCTGCCGGCGCTTTCACATCGGCCGCTCGCGGAGGCACACTACGCCCCTCGGAGACGGCGCAGTAGTTCGTGAACCGGTCCGCATCCTGGAGCGGATCGGCTGACGCCGTCGGAGGAACCAGCATGTATCCGATTCTCAACGGCCTGCGGGTGGTCGAGTGCGCATCCTTCATCGCCGCCCCGTCCTGCGCCTTGCACCTGCTCCAGCTCGGCGCGGAGGTGATCCGCATCGATCCGATCGGCGGCGGGCCCGACTTCCGGCGCTGGCCGTTGTCCGCCGACGGCAGCAGCTTCTACTGGGAAGGGTTGAACAAGGGCAAGCGCTCGGTCGCGATCGACCTGTCGCATCCGCAGGGCCGCAGCCTGGCGGTGGACCTCATCACCGCAGCGGGCGCCGGCAGCGGACTCTTCGTCACCAATTTCCCCCGCGACGGCTTCCTGGCCCACGACAAGCTGCGCGAGCGCAGGCCGGATCTGGTGACGGTGCGGGTGATGGGCTGGAACGACGGCGGCCAGGCCGTCGACTACACCGTCAATGCGGCGCTGGGGATCCCGTGGATGACGGGTTCGGCCGCGAACGGCGACCAGCCGGTCAACCACGTGCTGCCGGCCTGGGATCTGCTGACCGGCGCCTACGCGGCCTTCGCGCTGCTCGCCGCCGAGCGCCGGCGGCGCGACACCGGCGAGGGCCAGGAAGTGCTGGTGCCGCTGTCCGATGTCGCGCTCGCGTCGGTGGGGCACATGGGCCAGATCGCCGAAGTCCTGGCCGGCGGCGATCGTCCCCGCTACGGCAACGATCTCTTCGGCGCCTTCGGGCGCGACTTCGTCACCGCCGACGGCCAGTCGGTCATGGTCGTCGCGATCACCGCGCGCCAGTGGTCGGGGCTGCTCCGGGCGCTCGGGATCGGCGCCGCGGTCGCGGCGATCGAGGCGTCGCGCGGCGTCTCCTTCGCCAGCGACGAAGGCACCCGCTTCCAGCATCGCGATGCGCTGCTGCCGATCGTCGCCGAGGCGATCGCGGCACTGCCGCTCGCCCGGCTGCAACCGGCCTTCGACGGGAACGGCGTCTGCTGGTCGCTCTACCGGACCCTGGGCCAGGCGCTGCGCGAGGATCCGCGGTTCGATACCGGCCGTGACCTGTTCACGACGATCGAGCAGCCGAGCGGCCACCGTTATCCCGCGCCGGGTGCGATGGCGACGTTCCGGGGCGCGGTGCGCCAGCCGGTGATGCCCGCGCCCCGGCTCGGTGATCATACCGATCAGGTGCTGGCCGAAGTCCTGTCGCTGACGTCGGCGCAGATCGGCGCGCTTCACGATGCCGGCGTCGTTGCCGGCCCCGGGCACGGGCTTCATGATGCCTGATTCCTGATGGTGATCCAGGCCGGCGCCGGGATCGATCGACGATCCCGGCAGACGCGCCATGCCGCGGCGCCGGTGAGGCGTTGCATCGATGCGCCGGCGCATCGACGCTTTCGGTGCGAATGCCGCCCGCGGCGGTGGCGCTGCACCATTTTCTGGCACCATCGGCGCTTTTGGCGGTCGGGAGCAGCGATCGGTGGAACAGGGCGGTACCGTCCGCAAGACGGACGATGGGGCGGCGCCGGCGGTCGAACGCCGGCGTCTGCCGGCGCGTGACCGGCGCCGCTACGGCGACCGGCGCAACACCGGCCTGCGCCCCGACGGCACCGACGAGTTCTCGGCCTACGAGGCGTTCACCCGCGCCGAATGGGCGGCGCTGCGCTCGAACACGCCGCTGACGCTGTCGGAAGAGGATCTCGCTGCGCTGCGCGGCGTCAACGAGCAGGTGTCTCTGCTCGACGTCGAGGAGATCTACCTGCCGCTGTCGCGGCTGCTGAACCTGCACTTCCGCTCGGCGCGCAGCCTCGCCGGCGTCAAGGACGAGTTCCTCGGCCGGCTGGTCGGCAGCCGGCCCTACGTGATCGCGATCGCCGGCAGCGTCGCGGTCGGCAAGAGCACGTTCGCGCGGGTGCTGCGCGCGCTGCTGGCGCGCTGGCCGGATCATCCGCGGGTCGCGCTGGTGACCACCGACGGCTTTCTCTATCCGAACCGGGTGCTCGAGGAGCGCGAACTGATGCGCCGCAAGGGCTTCCCGGAGAGCTACGACCGCAAGCGGATGATCCAGTTCCTCGCGGAGCTGAAGGCCGGCGCGCCGGTAGTCGATGCGCCGGTCTACTCGCACCAGGCCTACGACATCCTGCCCGGCGTGCGCGAACGGGTCGAGCAGCCCGACGTGCTGATCTTCGAGGGCCTCAATGTGCTGCAGACGCGCGGCCTCGAGTCGACCGGGGCGCCGGTGCCGAGCGTCGTCGTCTCGGACTTCTTCGACTTTTCGATCTACGTCGACGCCGACGAGGCGTCGATCGAAGCGTGGTACCTGAACCGCTTCCTGTGGCTGCAGCGGACCGTGTTCAAGAACCCGGAGTCGTACTTCCATCACTACCGCGACCTGTCGCCGACCGAGGCGACCAAGACCGCGCGCAAGATCTGGCGCGACATCAATCTGCGCAATCTGCGCGACAATATCCTGCCGACGCGCGAGCGTGCCAACCTGGTGATCCACAAGCGGACCGACCATCTGGTCGACCAGATCCGGTTGCGGCAGATCTGAATCCGCGCGGCGCATCTCAGATGTCGTAGGGCTCGCCGTCGCGCAGGCGCCGTTCGCGCTCGGCCTCCGCGCGCGCCTTCTGCTGCGCCTTGGCGAGCACTGCCTCGACACGGTCGCCGGCGACCACCACCACGCCGTCGTCGTCGGCGACGATCCAGTCGCCGGGATGCACCACGGCATCCCCGACGCTCACCGGCACCTGGTGCCAGCCCTCGTGTTGGCGCAGCCCTCCCCGCACGCTGATGCCGGCGCAGAAAACGGGAAATCCCAGCTGCCGGATCTGCGCGGCATCGCGGGTGCTGCCATTGGTGACCATGCCCGCGAGCCCGCGGCGCTGGGCCGCGATGCTGCCGGATCCACCCCAGACGGTCGCGCGCTCCGTGCCGCCGGCGTCGATCACCAGGACGTGCCCCGGCGGCGCGGCGTCCACGGCACGCCGCACGGCGGCAAGGTCGCCGGGCAGGCAGCGCACGGTGAAGGCCGGGCCGGCCAGCCGGACACCCGGCTGGAGCGGCCGGATGGAAGGGGCCATGTCGCCGCTCTTGCCGTTGCTCTCGTAGACGGTGGCGGCTGCGAGGCCCTCGAAACTGCGGGCGATGCTCTGGATGTCCATGGTCAGACCGGCGTGATGGGGATGCTGCGTGGCGCGGCGGGCAGGGGCTGCGGCGCGTCCGGCCACGGCTCGCGCAGCTCGGGATGCTCCGCCAGCCAGTGCTCGAGCAGTCCGCGCTGACCGCCGCGCTCGATGAGGTGGCGGACGTGGATGCTCATGGCGGGGTACCGGTGCCGAGCGCCTCGCGTGTGGTTGACCAGCTCGCCGGTGGTGAAGTCGACCTCGATCTCGTCGCCGTCGGCCACCGCAGCGGTGAGGCCGTCGCAGGGCTGCAGGCAGGGAAGGCCCAGATTCATCATCGCGCGGGCGACCGTGCCCGGCACGCTCTCGCACAGCAGCCGCAAGCCCAGGTGCTGCAACGCGCGGTAGCCATTGGTATGTGGCTTGCCGCAGCCGAAGTTGCGGCCGGCCACGATGAAGTCGCCCGGCCGCACGCGCTCCATGAAGCCGGGATCGTGCTCTTCGAACAGGTGCGGGACGAGCTGTTCCGGATCGGTGACGCGTGCCTGGACCATCTGGCGGGTCATGATCCCACCGTCGTGGGGCAC
Organism: Lautropia sp.; assembly: GCA_050249335.1. Lineage (GTDB taxonomy): Bacteria > Pseudomonadota > Gammaproteobacteria > Burkholderiales > Burkholderiaceae_E > Lautropia. Next base: position 16,318 of record JBFWQR010000098.1, on the reverse strand, counting down.
GTCGTGTCCCAGCACTCGCGCGATGCCGCGGGTGCGCCATGCCAGGGTCGTATTCACTGGACTACCCTCCGCGCTGTGCGCTCCGGGATGAGCGCTTCGGAGCGGCCGTGCGTGCTCATGCAGTCGCTCCTTCCAGGCCGGACAGCGCGGCACGCGGATCGCAGATGCGTCCGGTGACCGCCGCGGCCGCGACGCTCAGCGGGCTGGCCAGGTACGCCAGCGACGTCGGCGCGCCCATGCGGCCGGCACCATTGGTGGCCGCCGTCGAGATCGACACCTCGCCGGGGGCCAGCAGGCCCGAGCGGCCGCCGGCGCAGGGGCCGCAACCGGGCGGAAGCACGGTGGCGCCCGCGTCGTGGAACACCTGTAGGAGCCCCTGCTGCGCCAGCCGGTTCGCCACCCGGGTCGTGCCGGGCACGATCACCATCCGCACGCCAGGGGACAGGGAGCGGTCGCGCAGATAGTGGGCGGCGTCCCGGAAGTCCTCGAACATCGCCGACCCGCAGGAGCCGATGTAGGCATGGTCCACGGATACGCCGGCGACCGTCTCGATGGGTGCGGCGCGATCGGGCCCGCCGGGCAGCGCGACCTGCGGCACCAGCTGGTCCAGGTCCCATTCCGTCCGCGCCTCGTAGGCCGCGTCGTCGTCGCCGGCCAGGTGCATCAGCTCCCGGGCCGGCGTGCCGTCGAAGTGCATCGGAGGGAACAGCACGTTGGCGGCGCCGATCTCGGTCAGCGTGTTGCACAGCCCGACCCGCGTGGCGACGGACATGGCTGCGACCGCGGGGCCGGTGAACTCGAACACCCGGCCGTCGTAGGCAATCGGCAGCGCGCCCGAGGTCAGCGACGCCGACAGCGCGAAGCCCAGGTCACGGGCGTGCACGCCGGGCGCGAAGGAGCCCCGAAGCGTGATCCGCACGGCCGGCGGCACCTGCGTCAGCAGACAGCCGGTGGCCACGACGACCCCGATCTCTCCGAGCACGCCGAGCGCCAGCGCGCCGATGGCGCCGAAGTTGGTGCAGTGCATGTCGTACGCGAACAGGAACATGCCGGGCTGCACCATGCCGGTCTCCATCGGGAACAGGTGGCCATGACCGTTCCGGCCGGCGTCGGAGAAATGTCCGACCCGCCATTCGCGCGCGATGCGGCGGTTCGCCTGGGCCCGTTCGGCCAGCCTGGGCGTCGAGGAGATGACGTCGTGGTCCGTCACGAACACCAGGCGCTCCGGATGCGGCACCCGGCGGTAGCCGATGGCGGTGAGCTCGCGGTACAGCGACTCGATGTAACCGTCGTGGACGATCGCCCAGGCGGGCTGGGGATGCAGCAAGTCGCCGGCCTTGCAGGCGTCCAGCCCGGCGGCGCGCGCCAGCAGTTTCTCCGTCATGGTCATCGGCGTGATTCGACTCATGCGCTCCTCCAGCGCCGCCGGCGGCGGCATTCGATCGGGTCCTGGTTCATGCGAGCTCTCCGACGGCGATCTCCCGCAGGCACTCCATCAGCACGCGCGCCGCCGGCAGCACCGGCCGCGTGCGGCTGCGGATCACGCCCTGCGGGCGGATCAGCGGCGGCAGCTCCAGCGGCAGGGAACGCGTGAGTCCCAGCGCGGAATAGTGGCGGGCCACGTCGCGCGGCACCACCGCGACGGCCTGCGTCGCTGCGACGTAGGCGCCGATCACCTGGACCGAGACCGTCTCGATGACGCTGCGGGGCAGCGGCACGCCGGCACGCTGCAGCATCTCCTCCAGCGGCTGCCGCATGAGCGAGCCGGGATGCGGCAGCACCCAGGGCAGGGCGGCCAGATCGGTCCAGGAGGGACGGCGCCGTCGCAGCAGAGGATGCCCTTTGCGCACCACCAGCGTGGGCGCCACGTCCGCCAGGACGGTCTCTTCCAGATCGTGCTGGACCTGCCTGGGCATCAGCGTCCCGACGATCAGGTCGATGCGGCCGCGGCGCAGCTCGGACACCAGCAGGTCGAGCGGTCCCTCGCGGACCACTACCGAGGTCTCCGGCAGCCGGGACTTCATGGCCACCAGGCCCCGCGGCAGCAGCACGGCCGCTGCCGCGGGCAGCACGCCGACGTGGATGCGGCCGGCCAGCCCCAGCGCGAGGCCGCGCAGCTCTTCTCTCGCCGTGTCCAGCCCGCGCTGCCACTCGCGCAGATGGCGAATCAGGCACTCGCCGTAGGCGGTGGGCTCCAGGCCGCGGGGACTGCGCTCGAACAGCGGCAAGCCCAGGGCCGATTCCAGCTCCGCCAGGGCCTTGGACACGGCGGACTGGGTGACATGCGTGCGCGCCGCGACCTTGCCCATCCGGCGCTCCTCGTCCAGCGCGATCAGCAGGGCCATGTGGCGGGTCTTCAGGCCGCCCAGCAGGAACCGCTCCAGCGGCTCCTGCGCACCCGCGTGGGGGGCGGCGGTCATGAGGCTTTCCTCATCCCCGGGGAGGAAAGTCTCGCTTGCGCCCGGCGCCGGGCTCGCCGAGCATGCAGTCGTACAGATCCAGCAAGCCGAGGAGACGATCGATGTCCGGATTCGCCCAATTCCCGGGCTGCGAAGTCAGGGAGAAGCTCGACCATCCCGTGATCGATGCCGACGCCCATCTGATCGAGGCCGACTTCGCGTTCCACGACTACCTGCGGCAGGTGGGCGGCCCGGACATGGCCCGGCGCTTTCAGGATGCCGCCACCGCTTCCCTGAAGGGACGGGTCGGCAAGGTGGCGTGGTGGTCGCTGCCCTCCGGCCCGCAGTCCATGGACCGCGCCATGGCCATGCTCCCCAGGCTGTTCCACTCCCGCCTGGACCATATGGGAATCGATTTCGCCCACCTGTTCCCGACCCGCGGCCTGACCAGCGTCTACATCCGTGACGACGAAGTCCGGCAGGCGAGCTGTCGCGCGCTGAACCTGATGTACCGCGACATGTTCCGCGGCACGCAGGACCGGCTGCGGCCGGTGGCGATCGTGCCCACCTTCACCCCCGCGGAGGCGATCGCCGAGCTCGACTTCGCCGTCCGCGAACTGGATTTCAAGGCCGTACTGATCGGCACCGAGATCCGGCGTCCGGACCCCGACGTGGTCCGCGACCACCCGGAGCTGGCGCCCTACTCGGACAAATGCACGTCCATCGTGATGGATGCGCCGCACGACTACGATCCGCTGTGGCAGCGCTTCTGCGACCTCGGGGTCACGCCGATGGCGCACACGGCAGGGATGGGCACGCGCGCGCACGGATACCGCAGCTCTTCGAGCAACTACGTCTTCAACCACATCGGCGGCTTCGCCTCCGGCGCCGAGTTCTTCTGCCGGGGACTGTTCTTCGGCGGCGTGACCCGCCGGTTTCCGCAGCTGACCTTCGGCCTGATGGAAGGCGGCGTGGCCTGGGCCCAGACGCTGATCAACGACATCGTCGAGCACTGGGAGAAGCGCAACATCGATGCGCTGCTGAAGAACCTGTCGCCCGCCGGCCTGGATGTCGACCTGCTCGGCCGGATGTTCGATCAGTGGGGCGATGCGCGTCTCACGGGGGAGGGCATCCGGGCCTCGCCGCACCATTTCCTGGCCCGGCCGGAAGCGCCGGCGCTGCTGGACGAGTTCGCCGCCTGTGGCATGCAGGAGCTCGGCGACCTGCAGCGCCTGTTCATCGACCGCTTCTATTTCGGCTGCGAGGCCGACGACCGGATGATCGCCGTCGCGTTCAACCGCCGGCTCAACCCGCTGGGGCTGCCGCTGCATCCGGTCCTGGGTTCCGACATCGGGCACTGGGACGTGATGGATGCATCCAGCATTTTGTCGGAATGCTACAGCCTCGTGCAAGGACGCCTCCTGACGCAGGACGACTTCCGGCAGTTGACGTTCGTGAACCCGGCGCGCATGCATCTGTCGATGAATCCGCGGTATTTCGAGGGGACGGTGGTGGCGGACGCCACGCAGGCCCTGGCGGCCCCTGCGGAGGCGACCCCGTGAGCGCCGGGCACGAGCACCCGGTGGACGTGTCGGACCTGCAGCCGGGCACCGTCAGGGGCGTCCGGCTGGACGGCATGGCCGTCGCCCTGGTGAACGTCGACGGCCGCATCCATGCGCTGCACGACCAGTGCACCCACATGAAGTCCCGGCTGTCCAGCGGCTACCTGGAAGGGGCCGTACTGGTATGCCCGGCGCATTTCGGCGGCTTCGACGTGGCCAGCGGCGCAGCCGTGGCGCGGCCGTGCCGCCTGCCGGTGCGGACCTTCCCGGTCCGCCACGAGGGCACCACGGCCTGGGTCCGGATAGCCGAGGGCGAGCAGCTCACTCCGCAACGATGTTCTTCTCCCTGATCAGCCTGGCCCAGATCGCGCGGTCCGACTGGATCAGCCGCGCGAACTGATCGGGCGGCAGCGGTGCGGCCTCCGAGCCGTTCTCGCGCAGGCGCTCGCGGACCTCGGGGTCCTGCAGCGCGCGATGAATGGCATCGGACATCCTGGCCACAGCGGCCGGCGGCGTCTTCACCGGCGCGAAGATGCCGTACCAGGAGACCGCGTCCACGATGCCGTAGCCCTGCTCGCGCATGGTCGGCACGTCGGGCATCATCGGGTGCCGCTGGCCGCCGACCGTGCCCAGCGCCTTCATGCGCCCGGACTTCAGGTGCACCTGGATCGCCGAGGTGTCGATGATGGTCCCGGCGATGCGGCCGCCCAGCAGATCCTGGACGATGCCGGCCGCGCCCTTGTAGGGCACGTGCACGATGTCCGTGCCGGCCACCGCATTGAAGTTCTCCAGCCACAGGTGGCCGATGTTGCCGATGCCGGGGGAGCCGAAGCTCACCGGTTCCCGGCGCGACTTCGCCCAGTCGACGAACTCCTTGATGTTGCTCGCCGGCACGCTGCCGTCGACCACCAGCGCCGATGCGTTCACCACCATGCGCGACACCGGCGTGAGGTCGCGATCGGGGTCGTAGGGCGGCTTGCCGAAGTTGGGCGTGATGGTGAGCAGGCCCGAGGTGGTGACCAGCAGCGTCGAGCCGTCCGGCTCCGCGGCGGCTACGGTCTGAGCGGCAACGACGCCGTTGGCGCCGGGCTTGGGCTCCACCACCACGCTGGTGCCCAGGATCGGCCCCAGCTTGTTGGCCAGCTGCCGGGTGGCGAAGTCCAGCGGCCCGCCCGAGGAGAAGATCACCAGCCGGACCGGCTTGGGCCCCGGCTGTTGCGCGGCGGCGCCGACGGGCAGCGCCGCTGCCATCAGCATGCCGACGGCCCGGCGCCGGTTCGGACGCGTCACGGATCGGATCGGAGTCATGGGCGTTCTCCTCAGTCGACCTTGAAGTCGGTGTCGCGGACCATCCGCGCCCAGCGCCGTCGGTCGTCGACGATGGCTTGCTGGAATTCGGTGGCGGACAGGCCGGTGGGATCGACCCCGAGCTGGCGCAGCCGTGCCTGCACGGCGGGCTCGCGGATGATCTTCACCAGGGCGCTGCTCATCTGGTCGACGACGGGCCCGGGGGTGCCCGCCGGGAAGTAGACCCCGTAACTGCTGATGATCTCGATGTCGAAGCCCTGCTCCTTGAAGGTGGGTAGATCGGGCGCCACGGTGGATCGCTTCGGCGCTGCAATGCCGATGATGCGCAGCTGACCGGACTTGTGCGCCTCGTAGACGGACGGCAGCGCCCAGGTCGCAGCGGTGATCTGATTGCCGATCTGGTCGGTGATCAGCTGGGAGGTGGCCCGGTACGGCACGAAGGTCATCGGCACGCCGGCCACCACGCCCAGATGCAGGCCGAGCAAGTGGCCCGGGCTGCCGACGCCTTCGTTGCCGAACTCCGCTTTGGCGGGATTGGCCTTCAGCCAGGCGGCGAACTCCTTGAGCGTCCGGTAGGGCGCGTTCGCCGCCACCGTCATCGCGATCTGGTTGTTGCCGATATTGGCGACCGGCGCGAAGTCCTTCTCCGAGTCGTACGGCAGGTTCTTGAACACCAGGGGATTCAGGAACATCGCCGAGCTGGTGGCGATCAGCATGGTGCGCCCGTCCGGCGCGGCGTGCTTGACCGACTGGATCGCGATGCGCGAGCCGGCGCCGGGCTTGTTCTCGACGATGACGGGCGTGCTCAACTCCGCGGCAAGCCGCTCCGCCAGCGTCCTGGCCAGGGAATCGGCGGCGTTGCCGGCTGCGAAGCCGACGACGATCCGGATCGGCCCCGCGCTCTGCTGTGCGGCTGCCGGCCCGGCCAGCGAGAGGGCGACCGCCGCCGCGGCTGCCAGGGCATGGCGCCGCCGCAAGCGGGCCGCGAAACATCGGGATATCTCATGCATGTCGTCTCCTTGTCGTGGTGGCAGATCGCTGCCCGGCGGCGGCTGATGCCTGCATGGCCGCAAGACCGATGGACCGGGCATGCAGCACGTACGTCCTGGCTGCTTCGAACGCGGCTTCCGGCTCGCTCCGGCGCACGGCCGCCAGGATGGCCTGCATCTCGGCGATACCCTGGTCCACCCGGCCCCTGAAGCGCAGCGAGGTGGACCATAGATAGCTCAGGCGGGCGATCAGCTGCATCGCCAGCGCCTTGACCGACGCGCTGTGGCAGCCGTCGGTGAATGCCTCGTAGTACGCGCTCTTGGCGCTGAAGATGCGCTGCCGCTCGCCGCGGCGCAGGGCACGGTCCAGCTCGGCCAGGGCGCGCGCGTACGATTCGATCTCGGCTTCGCTGCCCCGTTCGGCGAAGTACCTGGCGCACAGCCCTTCCACGCCGGCGCGCAGGTCGTACAGCTCACCGGCCTCCTGCATGCCGATGATCCGCACCGACGGACCCTTGAACGGAACGATCTCGACCAGGCCTTCCGATTCGAGCTGCCGCAGCGCCTCGCGCAGGGACGGGCGGCTCACGTGCAGCTGCTCGCACAGCGTGCGCTCCACCAGGCGGTCCCCGGGGCTCAGGCGGCCGCGGGTGATGGCGGTGCGAAGTTTCTCGACCACCAGTCCGCGGACCAGCGCGGGCGCGGCCTCCACGCGCAGCCAGGCGATGTCTTCCGGGGCTTCAGGGCGCAGCATGGACAGGGTGGCGGTGTGGTCCGGTGCCGGCCGGATCAGGGAAGCTGCTCGTGCGGGCCATGGGCCTGGTCGCCGTTGATCGTCACGCGATGCATGAGCCGCGGATGGCTGCCGTAGTCGTGCACCGCGTAGTGCATGGTGCAGCGGTTGTCCCACATCAGCACGTCGCCGGGCCGCCAGACGTGCCGGCACGTGAAGTCCGGCCGCTGGCCGCGGGCGTACAGGAAGCGCAGCAGCGGCTCGCTTTCCTCGCGCGTCATGCCCTCGATCCGGATCGCGGTCTCGGGATGGCCGACATACAGGGCATCGCGGCCGGTTTCCGGGTGCCTGCGCACCATCGGCTGCCATGCCGCGGCGGGCTCGTCGTTGCCTTCGTACCGCTGCGTGATCCGGCTGCCCTGGTAGAGATAGCGCAGGCGCGAGATGAAGTCGCGCAGCGGCGGCGACAGCGACTCGTACGCCAGGTACTGGTTCGCCCACATCGTGTCGCCGCCGTACGGCGGCAACTCCCGGGCCAGCAGGATGCAGGCTGCCGGCGGCTTGTCCAGATACATGCCGTCGAAGTGCCAGCGTTCGGTGATGACCTTGTCCTTGCCGACGTTGGACAGCTTCAGGATGCCGGACGGCAGTTCGTCGGCGCCGAAATCCACCCGCGGAAAGGTGAAGACCTCTCCCATCCGGGCGGCGAAGGCCACGTGTTCCTCCGGCGTCAGCTGCTGATCGCGGAAGACCAGCAGACAGTGCTCGAGGAACAGCGACCGGATCTCATGGACCTCGTCCGGGCCGATCGCCCGCAGGTCCAGACCCTCGATCCAGGCGCCGATGGCACCGCTCATGCGGCGCACCTCGCGCCGCGGACGCAAGACTGCAAGCACGGGAAATTCCTGGGATGGCCAGATTGTCTTACGATCTTACCTTCCGGAGGCGGGCCCGGGGATAGGGGTAAATACCGTGAGCGGGTGGCGCCTTCGCCGGCAACCGAATCCGCCGGCCGTGCGGGCCGGCAGATGATCGGGCGCGGCGTGCCGCAACCGGTCACTTGCGGCGGATCCGCTCCAGCTCGGCCTGCACCACCTCGAGGGTTTCCTTGCCGACCGTGCCGGCGTTGCGCTCGTAGATCACCTTCGAGCGCTCGCGGATCCGGTCCATCTCGGCGGCGCTGACCTCGTTGACCTGCATGCCCTTCGCCTTCAGGTTGGCGAGGCTGGCGGCGCCCTGTTCGCGACTCGCCTTGCGCTGTGCGGCGCGCCCTTCGATCGCGCAATCGTCGATCACCTTGCGCTCCTGCGGCGACAGGCCGTCATAGGTCTTCTTCGACATCAGGACCGCCAGCGGGCTGTACGCGTGCTTGGTCAGCGACATGAACTTCTGGACTTCGTAGAACTTCATGTTCTCGATGTTGTTGAACGGGTTCTCCTGGCCGTCCATGGTCCGGGTCTCGAGCGCCGAGTACACCTCGGTGAAGGCCATCGGTACCGCGTTCGCGCCGAGGTTCTTGAAGGTGTCGATGAAGATGTTGCTCGGCATCACGCGGACCTTGAGCCCGTCGAAGTCCTCGATGCGATTGATCGGGCGCTTCGAATTGGTGGTATGGCGAAAGCCGTTCTCCCACCAGGCGAGGTTGACCAGACCCGACGGCGGGATCTTGTCGCTCAACCACTGGCCGGCCTTGCCGTCGAGCACCGCATCGGCCTCGGCTTCGCTGCTGAACAGGAACGGCAGGTCGAACACGCCGATCGCCGGCACGATGCCGATCAGCGACGAGCTCGCGGTCAGCACCAGGTCGATCGACCCCGAGCGCGCCTGCTGGACCGCGGCGGCATCGTTGCCGAGCGCGCCGTCGAAGTAGCCGCGGATCTTCAGCTTGCCGCCCGAAGCGGCCGACGTGCAGGCCGCCATCGCCAGCGAGCCGATTTCATGCGGGTGGCCCTTGCTGACCGTGCCGGCGAGCCGCAGCGTCCGGTCCTGGAACTGCGCCTGGGCGGCCGGCGCGGCCGACAACGCCGCGGCGAACACGGCGGCGACGGCGACTGCGCCGCGCCGGCCGGCTCGGGACCGGTTCGATCCGGGGCGGGTCCGGTCCGAACGGGCGCGGGTCTGGATCGAATGATTCATCGCGATCTCCTTCCGGGCAGGGCCGGGGTTGTGCGTCGGACACGGCGTCACGACAGCCATTTCAACGGAACGAGGATCAGGTCGGGGAAGAACACGAGCAGCAGCAGCACTGCGAGCTCGGTCCACAGGAACGGCCACAGGCCGCCCATCAGCTCGCTCATCGAGATCTTCGAGATCCCGCAGATCACGTTCAGCACGATGCCGACCGGTGGCGTGATCAGGCCGATCGAGCAGTTGATGATGAACATCACGCCGAAGTACACCGGATCGATGCCGGCGGTCTTGACCACCGGCATCAGCACCGGCGTCAGGATCATCATGGTCGGCACGAAGTCGAGCGCGGTGCCGGCCACCGCGACGATGATCATGATCACCAGCATCAGCAGCGTCGGGCTGTCGACGAACGGGTCGAGCAGCGCCGCGACCTGGTCGGGCACGTCCGAGACCGTGATCATCCAGGACGACAGCAGCGCCGCCGCGATCAGGAACACCACGACGGCGGTGCTCTTCGCGGCGGCGACCAGCAGGCCGTGGATCGCCCGTTGCGGCAGTTCGCGGTAGATGAACGTGCCGACCACCCAGGCGTAGACGCAGGCCGCGACGCCGGCTTCGGTCGGCGTGAACACACCGAAACGCAGGCCGCCGATAATGCCGACCGGCATCAGCAGCGCCCAGGCGCCGTTGACCGCGGCACGGCCGCGTGCCGGCCAGCCTTGCGGCGGCAGGACCTCGACGTCGTCCTTGCGCGCGACCCACAGCCAGGTTCCGACCAGCGCGAGCCCCATCAGCAGGCCCGGGGCGATGCCGGCCATGAACAGCTTGCCGATCGAGACGTTGGCGATGACGCCGAACATGATCATGCCGATCGACGGCGGAATGATCGGCCCGATCACGCCGCCGGCGGCGATCAGCCCCGACGACCGCGGGATGTCGTAGCCGGCCCGGCGCATCATCGGGATCAGCAGCGCGCCGATCGCCGCGGTGTCGGCGGCGGCGCTGCCGGAGATCGCCGACACGATGATCGCCGCGAAGATCGCCACCAGGCCGAGGCCGCCGCGGACATGGCCGACCCAGGTCAGCGCGAAATCGACGATCCGCCGCGAGATGCCGCCGGCGTTCATCAGCTCGCCGGCGAGCATGAAGAAGGGGATCGCGAGCAGCGGGAAGCTGTCGGAGCCCTCGATCAGCTTCTGGGCGATCAGCGTCGTGTCGACCGGGCCCTGCGCGATCATCAGCACCAGGCCGCAGACCAGCAGCGAGAACGCGATCGGCATGCCGATCGCCATCGTTCCGATCAGGACCGCGGTGAACAGCGCCAGCGTCATTCGAGTCGTCGATCCCGCGTCGGTGGCGTCAGTTGCCGGCGTCGCTTTCCGAGCGGACTTCGATCAGTTCGTCGTCGCGGATCAGGCCGGTCGCGATCCGGAACAGCTTGGTCGCCGCGTGCGCCACCATCGCCGCGCCGATCAGGTAGGCGATGCCGAAGACCCAGATCATCGACAAGCCGGTCACCGGAGCGAAACTGGTCGCGTTGACGTCATGCTGCTGCCAGGCACCGTGCAGGATCAGCACGCCGACCACGAGGATCATCGCCTCGCTCGCCCCCAGGCAGACGATCCGGCCGCGGCGGGACAGCTTGCGCACCAGATTGTCGACGCCGAGGTGCGTGCCTTCATAGATCGCCAGCACCGCGCCGACGAAGGTGAGCCAGATGAAGAAGTAGCGCGACAGCTCCTCCGACACCACGATGTTGGAGTTGAACAGGTAGCGCAGCACGACGTTGCCGAACACCATCACGACCATACCGAGCAGCAGGAAGGCGAGCGCCGCTTCGACGACGACGATCGGCCAGCGCTTGCGGACCGGCTGCGCGGGCGGTGAGGTGTCCGTGATGATGTCTCCGGTGGCGAGGGCGATCGCAGCGGTTGCGTCCGCCATCGACACGGGAGTAAAACACTAATACATTAGTGCGTCAACGAAGCGCACCACGCGGTTCGCGCAGTGCGCGGGCAACGCGTGCAGCGCGTAGGAACATCGGTCATGACTTCCCCGGTCGGCATCCGGTCGCAGCCGTTCGATCGTTCCCGGCATGCGTCCCGGCAGGTCCTCGAGCAGCTGCGCGAGGCGATCACCTCGCTGGAACTCGCGCCCGGCATGGTGCTGTCGCGTGCCGACCTCGCCGAGCGGTTCGGTCTGAGCCAGACCCCGGTGCGCGACGCGCTGATGAGGCTCGAGGAAGAAGGCCTCGTGGAAGTGTTCCCGCAGCACGCCACGGTCGTCAGCCGGATCAGCATCACGTCCGCGGTTCGGACGCATTTCCTGCGGCGCGCGGTCGAACTCGAGATCGTCGGCCAGCTCGCCGAACGACCGGATCCGGCAGTGCTCGCCGATCTGCGGGTGCAGATCGACGTGCAGCGCGCGCTGGCCGGCAGCGACGACTACACCGACTTCACCGCGGCCGATCGCGCCTTCCACCGGTTGCTGTACGAGGCGGCCGGCGTCGGCGAGCTGTTCGAGGTCGTCCGGCGGATGAGCGGACATGTCGACCGGCTGCGGCGGCTGCATCTGCCGGCGCCCGGCAAGGCCGAGGCCGTGGTGCGCGACCATCGACGGATCGTCGACGCGATCGCGCGCGGTGATCCCGTGGCTGCCCGGGCGCGGCTGCGCGAGCACCTGTCGGGCACGCTCGGCAGCGTCGACGAGATCGCTGCGCGCCATCCGGACTACTTCGTCCGCTAGGCTTCGTCCGCTAAGGCAGACAGGCCCCGGTCGTTCCGGTTCGTTGGCCGGTCGCTGCGGCGGCTCAGCCGAAGAACCAGTAGCAGACCGCGATCGCGGCGACCACGCCGGCGGCGTCGGCGAGCAGCGCGCAGCCGACCGCATGACGCGCATTGCGGATGCCGACCGCACCGAAGTAGACCGCCAGCACATAGAAAGTGGTCTCGGTGCTGCCCTGGATCGTCGCGGCCAGCAGCGCCGGGAAACTGTCGACGCCGAAGTTCTTCATCATCTCGATCAGCATCGCCCGCGCCGCCGAGCCGGAGAACGGCTTGACCAGCGCGGTCGGCAGCGCGTCGACGAAGCGGGCATCGACCCCGATCCAGTCGACCGCCAGCCGGATCGCCGTCAGCGCCGCATCGAGCGCACCCGACGCGCGCAGCACGCCGATTGCGCAGAGCATCGCCACCAGATACGGCAGCAGGTCGCGCGCGACCTCGAAGCCCTGGCGGGCGCCGTCGACGAAGCATTGATAGACCGGCACGCGCCGCACCACGCCGGCGGCGAGGAACGCGATCAGAATGCCGAACAGCGTCAGGTTGCCGGCGAGCGAAGACGCCGCCGCCAGCGCCGCGGCCGACAGGCCGGACAACAGCGCGATCATCGCGCCGAGCGCGAGCGCGACGCCGCCGAGCCAGGCGAGCACGACCGGATCGCCGAGCCGCAGCCGCTGCATCAGCGCGACCGACAGCAGCGCTGCCAGCGTCGACGCGCTGGTGGCGAGCAGGATCGGTACGAACACCAGCGTCGGGTCGGGCGCCCCCTGCTGCAGCCGGTAGACGAAGATCGATATCGGCAGCAGCGTCAACGACGACGCGTTCAGCGTCAGGAACAGGATCTGCGCGTCGGTCGCCGTATCCGGCCGCGGATTCAACGTCTGCAGCTCGCGCATCGCCGCGAGCCCGATCGGCGTCGCCGCGTTGTCGAGCCCGATGCCGTTGGCGGCGAAGTTCATCGTGATCAGCCCGATCGCCGGATGGCCGCGCGGCACGCCGGGCATCAGCCGGGCGAACAGCGGCCCGAGCAGCCGCGCCAGCCAGCCGATCAGCCCGGCCGCCTCGGCGATCTTCAGGAAGCCGAGCCACAGCGTCAGCGTGCCGAACAGCACCACCATGATCTCGACCGACAGCTTCGCCATCGCGAACAGCGCCTCGATCATCTGCGCGAACACCGTCGCGTCGCCGCCGAGCAGCCAGCGCAGCAGCGCTGCGACCGTAGCGATGGCGAAGAACCCGGCCCACAACCCGTTCAGCATGGGACGGCACCTTATCATGTCGGCGAAGCGGCGCCTCGCTTCGCGCCTGCCTGACTCGAACGCGACCGCTCGCCATAGTCCATAGCCTCCTGGAGGGGCCGCTTGAGTTCCGAGCCGCTGGTACCGGTCGATCCGGCCGACATCGAGCTGACCGCGGTCCGCGCGCAGGGCGCCGGCGGCCAGAACGTCAACAAGGTGTCGACCGCGATCCACCTGCGCTTCGATGTCGCGCGGGCGAAGCTGCCCGACGCGATCAAGGCGCGGCTGCTCGCGCTCGGCGATCAGCGCATCAGCAAGGACGGCGTCATCGTGATCAAGGCGCAGCGCCACCGGACCCAGGAGCAGAACCGGGTCGAGGCGGTCGCGCGGCTGCAGGCGCTGGTCGACAGCGTCGCCGTCGCAGCGAAGCCGCGCCGGCCGACGCGGCCGACCCGGGCGTCACAGCAGCGCCGGGTCGACGAGAAGACGCAGCGTGGGGTGGTCAAGCGGCTGCGGGGGAAGGCGGTCGACGAGCGTTGATCCGTTCTCGCCGGTTTCGGTCGCCGTTGCAACTCCCAGCCGAGCATGCCCAGGTGGATGGCGGCACGCGAGGCAACTCGGGTCAGCGAGCGGAATCGACGTTGATGATCCGCATCCCGAGCTGCTGCCCCTCGGCCTTGTCGAGGATCTGGATCGTCGCCTGGCGCGGCTCGAAGCCCTTCGGCAGCTTGGCGACGCCACGGACGTGCTCGAAGCCGGCGACGTTGACGGCGAACGGCCCGACCGTCACGGTGTCGCGCGCGCCGCTCGCCTGGTTGCCGACGACCGAGAACTGCATGATCCCGCCGAATGGCCGCGGCAGATTGCCGTCCCGCGACAGCAGCACGTGGTAGGCGATGCCGGCAGGGTTGCGCTCGAGGCGTGCGGCGCGCACGCCGATCGGGTTGCCGCGCGGATCGGGCGGCATCACTGCCTCGAACAGATCGAGCTCGCGCTTCAGGTTGGCAACCGAATCTTCGGCGGCGGCGGCCGACGCCGTCCGCCGGCCGAGGTCCTCCTTGACTCTGGCCAGCGCCAGCGTCGATTCGTCGAGCCGCGCCTGCAGCTGGCGCGACGCGTCGGCGGCTTCGGCCTCGGCCGCCAACCGCTCGGCCTTGATCCGGTCGCGATCGGCGATCAGCGCCCGCGCCTCGTGCACCGTCAGTCGCTGCGGACCGAAGCGCTCCTGCGCCCAGAACAGGCCCAGAACGCCGATCAGTATGCCGACGCCGAGCCAGACCAGCCAGTCCGGCACCCGCCGCTGCCGATGGCCGCGGCCGGGGTCGAACACGACTTCATTGGAACGCCGGAACAACGACATTTGCGAGCGCCTACCCTGGTTGCCTTTCGACTCGGCAGCACCATAGCGCGTGAATCGGGTGGCCGCGCAGCGTGGCGGCGGTCGCCGGGCCGCCACTGCCGACGAAAGGTCGATCGGGCATCCGGCCGGGCCGGCCGGCCGGAGGTCAGCGGGCTGTGGTCAGCGGGCCGCGGTCAGACCCAGCAGCGGCGGCAGCTCGGCCATGCGCGCGAAGCAGCGGATCGCGCCGGCGGCGGCGAGCAGGCCCGGTTCCATCACGGTCGCGAAGCCGTACACGGTCGCCCCGGCGGCGACGCCGGCCCGCGTGCCGGTCGGCGTGTCCTCGACGACGATGGTCCGCGCCGCGCCGACGCCGAGGTGCTGCATCGCCATCAGGTAGACGTCGGGCGCCGGTTTGGAGCGCGCGACCATGTCGGAGCCGAACATCCGATCCTGGAAGTACGGCAGCAGCCGGGCGCGCCCGAGGGTGATCTTCATCTTGGCGGTATCGGCGCCCGACGCGACCGCGAACGGGATGCCGAGTGCCGCGAGCCGCTCGATGACCGCGGCGACACCGTCGATCGCCTCGACCCGCGCGGCCAGCGCCGCATCGCGGCGACGGACGAATTGCGGATGCCAGTCGGGCGCGAGCGGCCGGCCGATCCGCCGCTCGATCCAGCCGATCTCGTCCTTGACCGATTTGCCCATGAAGGTGCGCATCGTGGTCGCGACGTCGAAGTCGATGCCGAGCTCGTTCAGCATCTCGGTCAGCACGCCGTTGGTGATCGGCTCGCTGTCGACCAGCACGCCGTCGCAGTCGAACACGACCGCGGCCGGCCGCGCCGGCGGCGTCACGATGCCGGCCGTCATTGCTTCGGCAGCGGATGGCCAGGCATCAGTTGGTACGGATGCTGCCAGCGCGGCAGCGCCCGGATCCGCGCGAGCCAGGCGCCGATGGTCGGATAGTCGGCCCAGTCGACGCCGAACTCGTCGTTGAAGAACAGGTAGCCGCAGGCCGACAGGTCGACGATGGTCGGGCGGTCGCCGAGGATGTAGGCGCGGCCGTCGGACAGCTGCGCTTCGAGCACCTTCAGCGCCGAGACCATCCGGCCGCGCAGGAATTGCGTGACCGGCGTTTCACCGGTCTTCATGAATTCGAGCATGAAGCGCAGCGTCGCGATGTTGTTGGTCAGCTTGTGGTTGTCGAACAGCAGCCAGCGCAGCACCTCGCGGCGCTCGGCATCGTCGCGCGGCCCGAACTGGCCGAGCCGTTCGGCGAGGAAATCGAGGATCACGCCGGACTGCGACAGCCGCTCGCCGCCGGTTTCGAGCACCGGCGCTTCGCCCATCACGTTGATCGCGCGATACGCGGCCGTCTTGGTCTCGCCGTTGAAGTAGTCGACGAAGCGCGGCTGCCAGTCGGCGCCGCAGAGTTCGAGCATCAGTGCCGGCTTGTACGAGTTGCCGGACTGGGCGAAGCAGTAGAGCGTGTACTCGGCCACCGTGTTTTCGTTCCGATTGATCCAGGCGGCGCCCTCGGCCGCGTGACACCCGCCGTACGCTCCGCGTGAGGCCCCGGGCGGGTGAACAGGCCCCAGTGTACTGTCGCGGAAATCCCCTTCGCAAGGCAAGCGACCGCCGCCCGGGCGGCTGCGCGGCAGACGGACGGCTCCGCGCCGGGCCGATACGGGGACCTCCGTAGCGTGAACAGGCCCTAGTTGTGAAGGCTCAATAGGTTGTATCCGGTGTTCACCCGGAGAAGTTCTGAGAGACTGGAAGTCGCCAAACAGCCAATCCTCAGAGACTTCGGAGCCCGGATGAACATTCACAAGAATGCCCG
>JBFWQR010000097.1:0-29536 GCA_050249335.1 Lautropia sp. | reverse complement strand
GCGATCTGACCACCTGCTGCGCGCGCGTCGTCGCAGTGCCGGGCGGCGCCGAGGGTGCCGTGGAGCTCGAGGTCTGGGCGGAGAACCAGCGCGGCGAGATCACCGCGCGCGGCGAGGCGAGGGTGCGGTTGCCGTCGCGCGCCGCCGGCCAGCAGCGGCCCGTCACGCCGGCCGAGCAGGGCATGCAGCAGTGAGCGGCGAACGCAAGTGATCCGACACGCTCAACCGGCGGTATCGGTCGATCCGTTCGACCCGCGCGGCGTACCGGGCAGGTCCCCGGTCGAGCCGGCGCCGCGCCGTGGCGGCGCCGGCTCGGGCCCGCTGCTGCTCGTCGACAACGGCAAGCTCGGCGCCGGCTACGGTCCGTATGCGGTCATCGCGGATGTCCTGCGCGAGACCATCGCGGGGGATTGGCGGCTGTATGCGAACGACCTGCTGCGGGTCGGCGACGACGCCATCGATCCGATCGCCGAGCAGCTCGCCCAGCAACTCGGCGAGCCGGCGGCGCCGCGGGCCGCCGTGCTCGCGCTTGCCGACGCCGGCGTCAGCGTCCAGACCGCATTGCTCGCGATGGCGCTCGAGCGACGCGGCGTCCCGACCGTGGTCCTGGCGACCCCCCTCGGCGCGCGGGTCGTCGAAGCGATTTATGCCGCGCGCGCGCCGGAACTGTCGTTGGTTGCGATCGATACGGTCCGGACCGACACGCAGGCGCGGTTGCGCGAACTGCTGGCGGCGGTGTTGCCGGCGATCCGGGCGGCAATGACCGAACGCCCGCGCGCCGCCGCGACGTCGGTGGCGAAAGCCACCGCAGCCACCGCAGCCGCCGCTGTCGCCGCCGAGCAGCGCCGGGTCTGGAGCGCTGCCGCCGAGGCGATGGCGGAATTCCAGCATTGGGCGACGGCCAGCGGGATCGGCGACGGGCTGCCGCTGATGCCGCCGTCGGATGGCGCGATCCGGGACCTGCTCGCAAGCGTGCCCGATGATCCGGGCGACATCATCTACGGACCCGCCGTAACCTCGGGACGGTCGCTGCGCGTGCATGACGCGGCGGTCAATGCCGTGATGGCCGGCTGCGCGCCGGCGGGTTTCCCGGTGGTGCTGGCGGCATTGCGCGCCGTCGCCAGGCCGGGCTACCGGCTGTCGCAAGCGGCGATCACGACGCACCCGTCGGGCAACGCGATCGTGTTCGCCGGCGGCGACCCGCGACGCTACGGCATGGCGAGCGGCGCCGGCTGCCTCGGGCCCGGCGCGTCCGGCAATCCCGCGATCGGACGGGCGGTGTCGCTCGCGATCCAGCACGTCTTCGGCGCGCGGCCCGGCGGCGCGGACTTGAGCGCATTCGGATCGCCGGCCGAGCTCACCTACTGCCTGGCCGAGAGCGCCGACGACAACCCGTGGCCGTCGCTCGCGCGCGACTTCGGCGACGGCTCGCCGGGGGTCCTGGTCACCAAGGCCGAGGCGCCGCGCAACGTGCTCGAGCACCTGGCGATGACGCCCCGGGGGATCTGCGAGGCGCTCGCCGGCGCAGCCACCTCGATCTGCTCGAACAACGCCTACATCCCGGGCGATCTGCTGGTGTTCGTCAATCCGGAGCACGCGGCGATCCTGGCCGAGGCCGGCTGGGGCAGGACCGACGTCGCCGAGGCGATCCACGCGCTGGCGCGCCTGCCGCGTGCACGCCTCGAAGGCCGTTGTATCGGCCCGATCCGTCCGAGATCGATGGACGTGCTCGAACAACTGCCGGTCACCCGCAGCCCGCGGGATGTCCACGTCGTCGTGGCCGGCGGCCGGAGCCCGCAATCGATGGTGGCGCTGCCGTGGGGCTATTCGCGCAGTCAATGGCAGCCGATCGCGACGGCCAAAGGAGGCGCAGCATGATCGAAACGTCCGAGCTGATGACGGCGTTGTCGCCGCTGCTGCCGGCGCTCGAGGCCGACGGTGTCGCGCTCGAGGTCCGGCGTGCCGACGACCGCGAAGTGGTGTTCGAACTGGTCCGCTCGGCGCAAGCCTGCGAGGACTGCGTGATGCCGCGCGACGCGCTGGAGAGAATCATTGCCGATTGTCTGGTCGGGGCCGGCATCCGGACCGCACGGGTCTCGGTTCTCGGCGTGACCTGAGTTCTCGGCATGACCTGAGCGGCCGTGCATGGACAGTCCGGTCTCCGGCCGGACGAGCCCGTAGGGAGCGATCCGTCGAGGCACCGATACGACGGACGCACGATCCACGATTACCAGAGGAGGAGCGACGATGTCGGATCGATTCGACGCATCACGGATCGTGGTGCAGGCATCCAGGCCGGGCCGGCGGCGGTGGCTCGGACACGGGCTCGCGTTGGGCAGTACGGCTGCGCTCGGGTCCGCCTTGCTCGGTGCGCCCGGACGCGCCGGCGCCGACCCGGCCTTTCCGAGCCAGCCGGTGCGAATCGTCATACCGGTCGTTCCTGGCGGCAATCTCGATCTGATCACCCGGGCGCTTGCCGAGGAGATGAGTCGCGGGCTCGGTCAGCCGGTCGTCATCGAGAACCAGCCGGGCGCGAGCTCGGTGATCGGCACGCAACGCGTCGCCCGGTCGGCCCCGGACGGCTACACGCTGCTTGCGATCGCCAATACGTTCGCGACGGTACCGGCGCTGATGCCGACCGCCGGCTACGATCCGGTCGCCGACTTCGCCGGTGTCAGCGTGATGTGCCTGATCCCGATGATGCTGGTCGTCAACACCGGATTGCCGGTGACATCGGTCGCGGCGCTGGTCGAGTCCGCCCGCCGGCGCCCGGGCACGATCCGCTATGCGACGGCCGGCAGCGGATCGACCGGACACATCGCCGCGGAACTGTTCTGCCGCGCGGCGGGCGTGCAGATGACGATGGTTCCGTACAAGGGCAATGCCCAGGCGGTCGCCGACGTCGCGGGCGGTCATGTCGACATGATGTTCGACCAGGTCAGCAGCGCCGAGCCGCATGTACGCTCCGGCAAGCTGCGGCCGCTGGCGGTCACGTCCCGGACTCGCTCGGCGATCTTCCCGGAAGTGCCGACCGTCGAGGAAGCGGGATTCCCCGGCTTCGAGGAGACGACCTTCAACGGCCTGCTCGCGCCGAAGTCGGTGCCCGCGGCCGTGTTGCGTCGCTTGCAGACGGAAGTCGCCCGCTCGATCGCTGCGGGCGGGCTGGTCGAACGTTTCGCCGCCCGGGGCATCGAGATGGTCGCCAGCGAATCGCCGGAGGCGTTCACGCGGTTCATCTCGCAGCAAGTCGACAAGTACCGGGCGCTGGTGCGCGACGCCGGAATCAAGGTCGGCTAGGAAGCCTTCCCTCGGGGTGAGGGCAGTCGCGAACGCTCGAACGGAGGAGCGCATGGAACGAGCACGGATCCAGGGATCGTTCGTCACGCGGATGGTCGCCGCCGGACTGGCCGCATTGGCGCTGCTGTGCGGGGCCGGCGTGCGCGCCGAGTCCTACCCGGACAAGGCAGTGCGCTTCATCGTCCCATTCCCGCCCGGCGGCGGGGCCGACATCGTCGCCCGGTTGCTGGCACGCAAGCTCGCGGAGCGGTGGGGACAACAGGTCGTCGTCGACAACCGCGCCGGCGCGGGCGGTGTCATCGGTACCGATCTTGCGGCGGCCGCGACGCCGGATGGCTACACGATGCTGCTCGGCACGCTCGGCACGCTGTCCGTCAATCCGCATCTCTACGGCGAGATGAAGGTCGACCCGGCGCGGGACTTCGCGCCGGTGACGCAGCTGGTCAACGTCCAGTTCGCGCTGCTGGCCAATCCGGCGTTCCCGCCGAACACCGTCGGCGAGCTGATCGCGCTGGCGCGCGCCAAGCCGGGCACGATCAACTATTCGTCGTCCGGCTCCGGCGGCGGTCCTCACCTCGCGGCCGAACTGTTCAACAGCCTGGCCGGCGTCTCGACCGTCCACGTCCCGTACAAGGGAAGCGGTCCAGGCATGCAGGACCTGCTGGCCGGCCAGGTCTCGATGACGTTCGACAGCCTGGTGCAGGCACTGCCCCAGGTCCGCGCCGGGAAGCTGAAGGCGCTCGCCGTCCTCGGTACGGAACGTGCCAGGCTGCTGCCATCGATCCCGACGATGGCCGAAGCGGGTGTTCCCGGCTATTCGTTCACCAACTGGTTCGGACTCGTCGTTCCCAAGGCGACGCCACCGGCATTGGTCGCGCGCTTGCACGCGGACGTCGTCGCCGTGATGCGGCACCCCGAAGTGCGCGAGCAGTTCGCCGAGATGGGTGCGGACGTCGTCGGCAACTCGCCGCAGGCGTTCGGCGAGGTCATCGCGAACGACTCGCAGAAATGGGCGCGGCTGATCCGGCAGGCGGGCATCCGCGCCAACTGATGCGGCACGCGCCGCATCCCGCTCGGATACGTGCCGCATCCCACTCATCGAGAGCATCGAACATGCAGGCATTGCCAGTCGATCCGCCGCCCGATCCCCGTCCGCGCTCTTGCGGTTTCGCCGTGCCGGCCGGCGCCTGCGATGCGCATTTTCACGTGTTTCCCGGATCCGATGCTTACCCGCGTTCGCCGGCGCGCGCCTACGATCCGGCATTGGCCACCGACGCCGACTATCGAACGCTGATGCGCTCGCTCGGTCTGCAGCGGGCCGTGCTGGTGCACCCGACCACCTACGGTACCGACAACCGCCTGCTCGTCGACGTGCTGCGCGCGAATCCGGACTATCGCGGCATCGCGGTCGTCGACCTGCAGGCCGACGGACGGCAGCTGGATATGTTGCGTGAAGCCGGGGTGCGCGGCATCCGGATCACGGCCGTCGCCGGCGGCGGCGTGCCGCTGGACCAGATGGATGCGCTGGCGTCGCGGATCGCGCCGCTCGACTGGCATCTGCAGCTGTTCACGCGCGCCGAGACGATGCAGCAACTGGCGCCCCGCCTGCCGCGGCTGCCGGTGCCGGTCGTGCTCGATCACCTCGGCGGGCTCTCTGCCGCCGACGGCGATGGCTCGGACGCGCTCGACACCGTGCTGCGCCTGCTCGCAACCGGCCGGGTCTGGGTCAAGCTTTCCGGCGCGTACCGCGCCAGCGCGTCGGGTCTGCCCTACCGCGACACCATCGCGCTGGGGCGCGCACTCGTCCAGGCGGCGCCCGACCGCCTCGTCTGGGGCAGCGACTGGCCGCATCCGAATCGCCGCGGCCAGCCGATGCCCAACGACGGCGATCTGCTGGCGCTGCTGGCTGAATGGGCACCGGACGAGCGGGTCCGAAGCCGGATACTGGTCGACAATGCGGCGGCGCTCTACGGCTTCTGAGGTCGCTAGCCTGACCTTCCAGGCGAAGGTAGTCCAGACCTGCGGAGGCGGATGCTAGGGTGATGCCTTCACGATCATGGAGGCGCCGTGCGCAAGAGAATGACCCCCTCCGCGCGTGCGACGACAGGCTGTCCAGCGTCTCATCAGCTTGGTGAGCAGTAACCTCCTCGGTGAAGCAATCGGTAGCAGAATTGCGTGAGGCAACACGACACGGCCAAATCGAGCCGCCCACGTAGCGGGCAGGTTCGTCGGGAACCAAGCCCAGCGTGGGCTCGACACGGCCGAGTCGTTCGAAGAGCTCGACTCCAGTTTGCTCAGCACCGCTCCACGATCGAACGCCGCTACCACTCGGCGGCAGCCTGCGCCAGAAAATTCCAGCCGCTGCGCGCTACACTCTGTCTGCAGCAGGTCGGTGGCGCGCAGCGCGGTGGAAAACTGAGATGGCGAGAAAAGACGGCGGCGGCCGTGACGGCGGGCGCCAGGCACCGAAGGCCGGCAAGTCTGGCAGGAATGCCAAGACCGGCAAGGCCTTCGAGGATGGCAAGCCGGTCAAGGGTGGCAGGTCCGTCAGGCTGATCGCAGGCGGTAGGTCCGGCAGCGGCGCCAGGTCCGGAACGCCGGCGAAGCCACCAAAGGGCGCCGGCCCGAAGCTGCGGGGCGTCACCAGCCGCAACGGCTGGTTCGAGCTCGACGACAGCGCCGCCGCCAATGTGCTGACCCAGCTGTCCGGCGAGCACACGCCGGGCTTCGACGGCACGCGCGAAGAGGCCGAGATCGCGACCGAGCGGCTGCGCCAGCGGCTGGTCGACCTGCAGCAGCGGCTTTACGCCGAAGACAAGCACAAGGTGCTGGTGGTACTGCAGGCGATGGACACCGGCGGCAAGGACGGCACCATCCAGAAGGTGTTCTCCGGTGTCAACCCGCTCGGCGTCGCGGTCGCGCGCTTCGAGCGGCCGACGCCGGTCGAGCTCGCGCACGACTACCTGTGGCGGGTCCATCAGGTGGTGCCGCAGAAAGGGCAGATCGTCATCTTCAACCGCTCGCACTACGAGGACGTGCTGGTGGTGCGGGTCAATTCGCTGGTGCCCGAGGCGGTCTGGCGCAAGCGCTACGGCCATCTGTGCGACTTCGAGCGGCTGCTCGCCGACGAAGGTACGACCATCCTCAAGTTCTACCTCCACATCGACGCCGCCGAGCAGAAGAGCCGGCTGCAGGCCCGGCTCGACGAACCCGACAAACGCTGGAAGTTCGACCCCGGCGATCTCGAGCAGCGCCGGCACTGGCTCGAGTACATGGCGGCGTTCCGCGATGCGATCGTCGAGACCCACCGGCCCGAGGCGCCATGGTTCGTGGTCCCGGCCAACAAGAAGTGGTTCCGCGACTATGCGATCCTGTCGATCCTGGTCTCCGCGCTCGAGCGGCTCGACCCGCGTTACCCGGAACCGACGTTCGATCCGGCCGGGATCGTGATCACCTGACGGCCCGGCGACGGCTCCCGATCGGTGCGTCGCGCACCGGTCCGGATCGCGCGTGCACGACGCCGGCAGCCTGCTAGGATTCCGCGACGGAACCGTCCGCTGGCGACGGATCCTGCCCGCCCGCCAATCATCCACCTCATGGAGTCGCCGATGCCCACCTCCCTGCCGTCGCTCATCCGCCGCGGCCCCGGCCGCCGTCGCGCGCTGGCCGCCGCCGCCGTGATCGTCGCGGCCGCCGCCGGGTTCGTCCCGGCAGTCGCACAGGCCCAGGCCGCCAAGCTCAAGATCGCCGCGATCTACACCGTGCCGGTCGAGCAGCAGTGGGTCAGCCGGATCCACAAGGCGCTGAACGCGGCGGTCGCCCGCGGTGAGATCGAATACAAGTTCTCCGAGAACGTTGCCAACAGCGACTACGAACGCGTGATGCGCCAATACGCCGAGCAGGGCAACGCGCTGATCGTCGGCGAGGCGTTCGCCGTCGAGGCGGCGGCCCGCCGGGTCGCCAGGGATTATCCGAAGATCGCGTTCCTGCTCGGCTCGTCCGGCAAGCCGGTCGAGCCGAACTTCTCGGTGTTCGACAACTACATCCAGGAGCCGGCCTACTTGACCGGCATGATCGCCGGCGCGATGACCAAGTCGAACAAGATCGGTATGGTCGGCGGCTATCCGATCCCCGAGGTCAACCGGCTGATGAATGCGTTCATGGATGGTGCCCGCGAGACCAACCCGAAGGTCGAGTTCTCGGTTTCGTTCATCAATTCCTGGTTCGACCCGCCGAAAGCCAAGGAGGCGTCGTTCGCGATGCTCGACCGCGGCGCCGACATCCTCTACGCCGAACGCTTCGGTGTCTCGGACGCCGCCAAGGAACGCAAGGCGCTGGCGATCGGCAACGTCATCGACACCCAGTCGGCCTACCCGGACACCGTGGTCGCGTCGGCGCTGTGGAACATGGAGCCGACCATCGACCGCGCGATCGCCGCGGTCAAGGCCGGCAAGTTCGCCGCCGAGGACTACGGCCAGTACTCGATGATGAAGCACAAGGGATCCGAGCTGGCGCCGCTCGGTACCTTCGCGTCGAAAGTGCCGAAGGAGGTGCAGGACAAGGTCGCTGCCAGGCAGAAGGCGATCCTGGACGGCAGCTTCACCGTCAAGGTCAACGACGACCAGCCGAAGGCGACCGCGAAGTAGCCGGGCAGCGCGGGCGGCGCAGCGGTGCGATGACGCCATGACGGCGCCGTGACGGCAGCGGCGGTGGATACCGGGGGGCCGCAGCCGGTGCCGGAGCGGGTTGCGCCGGCGGAGCGGGCTGCGCCGGTGCTGCGGCTGGCCGGTATCAGCAAGCGCTTCGGCACGCTGGTCGCGAACGACGACGTCTCGCTGACGCTCGCCGCCGGCGAGGTGCTGGCATTGCTCGGCGAGAACGGCGCCGGCAAATCGACGCTGGTGTCGATCCTGTTCGGCCACTACGTCGCCGACGCCGGTACCGTCGAGGCATTCGGCCGGGCGCTGCCGCCGGGCGACACCCGCGCCGCGCTCGCGGCCGGCGTCGGCATGATCCACCAGCACTTCACGCTGGCCGACAACCTGACGGTGCTCGAGAACGTGATGCTCGGTCTCGAACCGCTGTCGCGCTGGCGCTCCGACCGCGCGGCAGTGCGCCGGCGGCTGGTCACGGCCAGCCGCGACTACGGACTCGAGGTCGCGCCCGACGCGCGGGTCGCGACGCTGTCGGTCGGCGAACGGCAGCGGGTCGAGATCCTGAAGGCGCTGGTGCGCGGCTCGCGGATCCTGGTGCTCGACGAGCCGACCGCGGTGCTGACTCCGCAGGAGAGCGAATCGCTGTTCGCGACGCTGGCGCGCTTCACCGCGGCCGGGCTCGCGCTGATCTTCATCTCGCACAAGCTCGACGAGGTGCTGCGCGTCGCCGACCGGATCCTGGTGCTGAAGCACGGCCGGGTGGTGCTCGAGACCGCGGCGGCGGCGATGACCAAGGCCGCGCTCGCGGCCGCGATGATCGGCGGGGCAGCTGTCGCCGGAGCAACCATCGAAGGCGCCGCCACCGTCGCCGCCGCCGGTGCGCCGGCGCTGATCGAGCTGATCGGTGTCAGTGCCGGCAGGGCGGCCGGCGCCGGCCGCCCGGGAGGTGCCGGCCGCGGCCATGCCGGCGGCGCGATCCACGACGTCGACCTGGCGGTGCATGGCGGCGAGATCGTCGCGATCGCGGGCGTCGCCGGCAACGGCCAGCAGGCGCTGGCGGATCTGCTCGGCGGCGGGCTCGCGGCCAGCGCCGGCACGATCCGGATCGCCGGGCGGATGCTGCCGGCGCGGCCGCGCGACTGGATCGATGCCGGTGTCGCGCGGATCCCCGAAGACCGGCTCGCCGCCGGCGTGCTCGCTGCCGGCAGCCTGGTCGACAATGCGCTGGTGCATCGGCTGCGCGATCCGGTCGCGCTGAGGCGCGGCGTGCTGGCGCGTGCGCTCGGCCTGCTCGATCGGCGCCGGATGCGCGCCGAGGCCCGCCGGATCGCCGACGCCTACGATGTCCGCCACCGGGACCTGGAGCAGCCGATCCGGATGCTGTCCGGCGGCAACATCCAGAAGTTCATCCTCGGCCGCGAGCTGGCGCAGGCCTCGCCGGTGATCGTCGCGAATCAGCCGACCTGGGGGCTGGACATCGGCGCGGTCGCGTTCGTCCATCGGCAGTTGCTCGCCGCGCGCGGCCGCGGTGCCGCGGTGCTGCTGATCTCGGAGGACCTGGAGGAGATCTTCGCGATCGCCGACCGGATCGGCGTGTTGTTCGCCGGCCGGCTGTCGCCGCTCGCCCCGGCCGCGCAGTGGGACGCGGCGACCATCGGCCTGGCGATGGCCGGCGCGCGTGCCGGCATGGGTGCCGACTCCGGCAACGACTCCGGTGCCGGCGCGGAGCGGGCCGCCTGATGCGGTTCGAGCGACGCGAACGGCCGTCGCGCACGGCGCTGCTGCTGGCGCCGCTGGCGGCGGTCGCGGTGACGCTGGCGGTCTGCGCGCTGCTGGTTGCCTGGGCCGGTGCGCCGGTCGGCCGGACCTACCTGCTGCTGCTCGAAGGCGGCTTCGGCTCGCGCTTCGCGCTGACCGAGACGCTGACCCGGGCGACGCCGCTGATCCTGACCGGGCTGGCGGCAGCGGTCGCGTTCCGTGCGCGGCTGTTCAACATCGGCGCCGAAGGGCAGTTCTACGCCGGCGCGCTGGCGGCGGTCGCGGTCGGCGGCCTGCACGGCGGAGCCGGCTGGCCGCTGCCGGACGCGCTGCTGTTCGGGCTGATGCTGGCCGCGGCGATGCTCGCCGGCGCGCTGCTGCTGCTGGTGCCGGCCTGGCTCAAGACCCGGCTCGCGGTCGACGAGGTGGTGACCACGCTGCTGCTGAACTTCATCGTGCTGCTGTTCGTCTCGATGATGCTCGACGGCCCGATGAAGGATCCGGGCGCGCTCGGCTGGCCGCAGTCGGTCGCGGTCAAGCCGGAGCTCGAGCTCGGCCGGCTGCTCGAGAAGTCGCGGCTGCACACCGGCTTCCTGTGGGCGCTCGGCGCCGCGCTGCTGCTGGCGCTGATCGGCCGCGCCACCGCGCTCGGCTTCGAGATGCGCGCGGTCGGCGAGAGCCCGCGCGCCGCCGGCTTCCTCGGCATCGCGGTCGGCGCGGTGGTGCTGAAGACCGCGCTGATCTCGGGCGCGCTCGCCGGCCTCGCCGGTGCCGTCGAGGTCGCCGGCCGCACCGGCTACGTGACGCTCGACATGTCGCCCGGCTACGGCTATGGCGGCATCGTCATCGCGATGCTGGCCGGGCTGTCGCCGCTGCGGGTCGTGGTCGCGGCGATCTTCGTCGCCGGCGTGCTGGTCGGCGCCGACAGCATGAGCCGCGTCGTCGGCGTGCCGAACTACATCGCCGACGTCATCGTCGCGGTGTCGCTGCTCGCGATGCTGGTCGCGTCGCTGCTGGTCCAGTACCGGCTCGCGCCGGCGCCGCGTGCGGCCGGGCGGCGCTGACATGCTCGCCGACCTGCTCGAGACGCTGTCGACCGCGACCTTCTGGGTCGCGGTGCTGCGGATCGCGACGCCGCTGATCTTCGGCACGCTCGGCGTGCTGCTCTGCGAGCGCGCCGGCGTGCTGAACCTCGGCATCGAGGGCATCATGGTCGCCGGCGCGTTCACCGGCTGGCTCGCGGTCTATGCCGGCGCCGACCTCTGGGTCGGGCTGCTCGCAGCCGCCGCCACCGGGGCCGTGTTCGGGCTGCTGCACGGCTGGCTGACGGTGACGCTGGCGCTGTCGCAGCATGTCGCCGGACTCGGCATCACGCTGTTCGCGACCAGCGTTTCGTACTACGCCTACCGGGTCGCGTTCCCGAAGGTCAGCAGCCCGCCGACGATCCGGCCGTTCGCCGAATTGCACGGCTGGCTCGACGCGGTGCCGGTGCTCGGGCCGGTCGCCGGCGCGCTGACCGCGCCGACGCTGCTGGCGCTGGCGCTGGTGCCGCTGCTCGGCTGGCTGCTGTACCGGACGCCGGTCGGCCTCGCGATCCGCGCGGTCGGCGAGAACCCGGCGGCGGCCGACAGCGCCGGCATCCGCGTCGCCGCGGTCCGGATCGGCGCGGTCGCGGCCGGTTCGGCGCTGATGGGCGTCGCCGGCGCGTTCCTGACCACCGCCGCGTTCAATGCGTTCTTCTTCAACATGATCAACGGCCGCGGCTGGGTCTGCGTCGCGCTGGTCGTGTTCGCGTCCTGGCGGCCGGGCAAGGCGTTGCTCGGCGCGCTGCTGTTCGCGTTCTTCGACGCGCTGCAGCTGCGGCTCGCGCAGTCGTCGGCCGGCAGCGTCGTGCCGTACCAGCTGTGGCTGATGCTGCCGTTCGCGCTGTCGATCCTGGCGCTGATCGCGGTCTCGCGCAGCGCCAGCTATCCGCAGGCGCTGATGAAGCCGTACCGGCGGGGAGAGCGTTAGTCTTGCCGCCGCCCCTGACGGTCTCGCCCATCGTCGCCGGGAGGATGCTCGATCGGAGCACGGCCGGCGATTCGTGATAACATTGTTATTACCATGAAGCCGGTTCACATCGCGATCCGCAACATCGGCAACAGCAAGGGCGTGGTCTTGCCGAAGCCGGTTCTCGCCCAGGCCGGGCTGGACCGCGAATCGGAGGTCGAGATGACCGTCGATGACGATGCGATCGTGCTGCGCAAGGTCAGGACGACCCGCGAGGGGTGGGCGCAAGCGGCACAGGCACTGGCCGACGCTGGCGATGACACGCTGATCCTGGGCGAGTTCGGCAACGAGGCGGATGCGGATCTGGTTTGGTGATGCGCGGCGAGATCTGGCTCGTGCATCTCAATCCGACGGTCGGCAGCGAGATCCGGAAGGCGCGACCCTGCGTCGTCGTGTCGCCCCCCGAACTGAATGATCACTTGCGGACCGTCATCGTGGCGCCGATGACCTCCAGAGGGTTCCCGGCGCCGTTCCGCGTACCGGTCACGCATGCGGGAACCCGGGGGCTGATCGTCCTGGATCAGATCCGGGCCGTTGACAAGGCACGCCTGGCCCGCCGGCTGGGCGCAGTATCAGCCAAGACGCTCGCGACGACGCTGCGCGCGCTGCAGGAACTCTTCGCTTCCTGACCGGAGCTTGCCATGCTCGACCTGCTGATCACCCGCGCCACGCTCCCGGACGGCCGTCGCGACCTCGACGTCGCGGTCCGCGACGGCCGCATCGTCGAGGTCGCGCCCGGGCTCGCCGCCGCCGGCGTGGCCGCCGCGACGACGCTGGACGCCGCCGGCCAGTTGCTGTCGCCGCCGTTCGTCGACGCCCATTTCCACATGGACGCGACCCGGTCCTACGGCCTGCCGCGGGTCAACGCTTCCGGCACGCTGCTCGAAGGCATTGCGCTGTGGGGCGAGCTGAAGCCGACGTTGACCCAGGACGCGATCATCGAGCGGGCGCTCGGCTACTGCGACTGGGCGGTCGCCAACGGCCTGCTGGCGATCCGTTCGCATGTCGACATTTGCGATCCGCGGCTGCTGGCGGTCGAGGCGCTGCTCGAGGTCAAGCGGCGGGTCGCGCCGTACCTGGATCTGCAGCTGGTCGCGTTTCCGCAGGACGGCGTGCTGCGCTACGACCCGCGCGCCGACGACCCGGCGTGTCGCGGCTCGGCGTTCGACCTGCTGAAATCGGCGCTCGACCTCGGCGTCGACGTGGTCGGCGGCATCCCGCATTTCGAGCAGACGATGGCTGCCGGCGCCGAGTCGGTCCGGCTGCTCTGCGAGGAGGCAGCGCGGCGCGGCCTGCGGGTCGACATGCACTGCGACGAGACCGATGATCCGCTGTCGCGCCATATCGAGACGCTCGCGGCCGAGACCCGCCGGCTCGGTCTCGGCGGCCGGGTCAACGGGTCGCACCTGACCTCGATGCATTCGATGGACAACTACTACGTGTCGAAGCTGCTGCCGCTGATCGCGCGCGCCGGCGTCTCGGCGGTGGCCAACCCGCTGATCAACATCACGATCCAGGGCCGCCACGACACCTATCCGAAGCGGCGCGGCATGACCCGCGTGCCGGAACTGCTCGCCGCCGGCGTGCCGGTCGCCTTCGGCCACGACTGCG
This sequence comes from Lautropia sp., assembly GCA_050249335.1. Classification (GTDB taxonomy): domain Bacteria; phylum Pseudomonadota; class Gammaproteobacteria; order Burkholderiales; family Burkholderiaceae_E; genus Lautropia. The sequence continues at coordinate 16,163 of JBFWQR010000097.1, read as the reverse complement.
TGATGGACCCGTGGTACGGCCTCGGTTCCGGCGACATGCTCGAAGTCGCGCAGATGGGCCTGCACGTCGCGCAGATGACCAGCCAGGCCGCGATGCGGCAGTGTTTCGACGCGGTCACGGCGACGCCGGCGGCGATCCTCGGCCTGGACGGCTACGGCATCGCCGCCGGCTGCTTCGCCGATTTCGTGCTGCTGCAGGCGGCCGACCCGGTCGAGGCGATCCGGCTGCGCGCGACCCGGCTCGCGGTCGTGCGCCGGGGGCGGGTGATCGCGCAGACACCGCCGCGGGTCGCCACGCTGGCGCTGCCCGGCCGCCCCGCCAGCACCGACTGGACGGCGACTCCACCCTGAAAGGCCCTGGAGCGGCAGGAAGGTTCATGAGTGCGCCGCGTCCCATGGGGGGCGCGAATCCGGCTTGCGGTCGGCCCGGGCGCCGGACTCAGCCGGTTGCGACCTGCACGCGGCCCGGCGCCTTGCCGGCGGCGATCAGGGCGTCGATCAGACGGTGTACCTTCAGCGCCTCTTCGCCGGTCACCTTCGGCTCGCGGCCGGTGCGGATGGCGTCCGCGAAATCGGCCATCACGGCCCGGTGGTAGTCGTGCGGGAAGGCCATGGGATCGGCGCCGGTGCCGCCGGCGCTGCGGTCCGGCTCCACGCGGGTGCGCCGGCCGTCGTGCCAGAAGATCTCGAGCGCAGTGCCGGCGAGCGCGGCGGTCGCGTTCCTGGAGATCAGCTCGATCCGCTCCGGGAAGCCCGGATAGGCGGCGGTGGTGGCGTCGATGGTGCCGATGGCGCCGTTGGCGAAGCGGACGGCCGCGGCCACCGTGTCCTCGGTCTCCATGCGGTGCACGGAGCTGGTGATCGCATGGCCTGCGACCTCGACGATGGGGCCGGCGAGGGAGAGCATCAGGTCCAGCGTGTGGATGCCCTGCGAGATCAGCACGACGCCGCCGCCGTCGCGGGCGAAGCTGCCCCGGCCGGGCTCGTCGTAGTAGGTCTGCGGACGCCAGAGGCGGATCACGGTCGAGCAGCCGACGAGTTCGCCCATCGCGCCGGAGCGAAGCTGCTCCGCCAGCGCCATCCCCGCCGGTCGGAAGCGGTGCTGCAGCACGATGCCGAGCGTCACGCCGGCGGCGCGGCAGGCGGAGACCGCCTCCTCGGCGCGGGCGGTCGTGATGTCGATGGGCTTCTCCAGCAGCACGTGCTTGCCGGCGGCGGCGCAACGCTTCGTGATGTCGGCATGGGTGTTGGCGGGGCTCAGGATGAGCACGGCGCCCACCGAGCGGTCGTCGAGGATCGTCTCCAGCCGGTCCGTCGTCGGGAAGGGGAAGCGCGCGGCGAACGAGGCCCGGCGCTCGGCGCTCGGGCTGAAGGCGTAGGCCACCTCGATGCTGTCGCCGAGGTCGGCGAGGCCCCTGGCATGCGGCGTCACCGCCATGCCGAGGCCGACGATTCCGATGCGGAGCTTCTTCACGCCCTGCCTCGTGCCGTTCGATTGCGAAGCCGCGCCGCCGTCACGGCGCGAACCATTCGAGCGGTCATGGCGCGAGGGCCGGCACATCGGCGATGACCAACATGACTGCGATTATCTTCCCCATTGTCCTTTATCGGCAGCGGGCTCATGCAGAGGCCCGGATCACGCCGGATGACCCTGACCCTGCTCGAAGGGAGAGCGTAGGTGCAATCGATTTCGCTGTAAATAGCGCCTTGGATCGTTTATCGTCGCGGGTCCGGCCCGTGCGCGCACTGCCGGCGGCGCATCGGCAGCCGCGGAGCGAATCGCGCGGCTGAGGTTGGTCTGGCTGTAGCCGCGTAAAGCTGCGCCTCACGGCTTGCGGCCGATCACGGCGCCGTTCGCGGCAGGTGCATCGAACCAGACCGTCTCGACTTGCCGAAATCCGGCTTCTTCGGCCCATGCCGAGTATTCGGCTGGTGCGTAGTTTCGCCCCCCTTCCGTCTCGATGAGCATGTTGAGGCTCATCAGCGCTGCCGGCGCCGGTCCGGTCTTTTCGTCATCGACGAGAAGCTCGGTGATGACGACAGCGCCGCCGCTCGGCAAAGCCTCGAAGGACCGGCGCAGCAGGGCGCGGTCATTCGCCTCGTCCCAATCGTGCAGGATCATCGACAGCAGATGCACGTCGTGATCCTTCGGCAGCGGCTCGAAGAAGCTGCCGCCCGTGGTCTCGATCCGGTCGCTCAAGCCGGCCTCGGCGATCTTTCCCGCCGCGATGGCGGCCACGTGCGGCAAGTCGAGCACGGTTGCACGCAGCTCCCCATACTGTTTGCAAAGCTCGATGTCGTACGCACCCGATCCGCCGCCGATGTCCAGCAGGCGGCGGAACTGTCCGAAATCCACGGCTTCGCCGAGCTTGCGCGCGGTCATCGCAGAAAGCGAGTGCATCGCCTCCCAGAAGAATGCCAGCATCCTCGGATCCTCGCCGTCGAACAGCGAGGATTGCACTGCCGGGTCCCACGTGGTTGGCCGGTTCGTGCGCAGCGCCTCTGCAAGCCTTCCCCAGCCCGCGTAGAGCCGTTGGTCGGCCATTTGCACGAAGCCACCGAAGTAGTACGGCTTCCCGCGCACGAGATAGGCTTCGCTCAACGGCGTATTGCGATAACGGCCGTCGGCTTTTTCCAGAAGCCCGAGTGCAGCGCAGCCGGTCAACAGCATCTCGGCCGGGCGTGGCTGCAGGCCGAGCGCGTCCGCCAGCCCGGCGGCCGTGATGCCGGTGCCGCCCGCAAGACGGCTGAAGAGGTCCAGCTCGTGCGCAGCGGCCAGGGTCTTGAACGCCCAGAAACCGGTCGAAAGCCCCATCAGCGGGACGGCGGAAGGAAGCTCCGGCGTGGCGGAAATCGGCCGGACGTTTGCATGCTCGGCCGCAGGCGCCATCCGCGAAAGTACACTGGTCATGATCACCTCTCTTTCAGATCGAGTCGCAGCAGCAACCGGCTGGCTTGTGGCTGCCTTTCCATTCGGCGAGCCATGGCTACCGTCTGCTGAGGTTCGAATCTGGCAGTGCCGGGTTACGCGACGAGTTCAGAAGGAGAAGAATTCGGTTACGGTTGAAACTTGCCGGCATGCGCCACTGATCGCCGCGGCAGGACGCATCCGGCGTTGCCGGGCGCCCCGCACCCCCGCGAGGCCGAGCCCCTGCGTGGAGCGCAGCAAGCCGTAGATCGAGCCGAACAGGGGACCCTAAGAGACCGTCACGGCCGCGGCAAACAGATAGCCGGCCCCACGCTCGGTAACGATCAGCGCCGGCTCGCTCGGGTTCCGTTCGAGCTTGCGGCGCAGCCGCAGGATCTGCACGTCGATGCTGCGGTCATAGACTTCCTCGTCGTGCAGGCGGCTGGCATTCAGCAGTTGCTCGCGCGTCAGCAATTGCTGCGGAGAACGCAGGAAGGCCGTCAGCAGGTTGAGCTCCCCCGTAGTCAGGGGGACCTGCCTTCCTTCCGGAGAGCGCAGTTGGCGTGTCCGCATATCCAGCTGCCAATCGGCGAACCGATAGCGCACCCGGCTGGCTTGCTCGCGCATGCGCTGCTGAGCCGCGGCGGATCGGCGCAGCACCGCCCGTATGCGTGCCAGAAGTTCACGCGGGCTGAAGGGCTTCGTCAGATAGTCATCGGCTCCGAGCTCGAGCCCGACGACTCGGTCCGTCTCCTCCCGGCGATGGCCCGTGACGACGATGATCGGGGCTGGGGGAGGGCTGCCGAGCCCGCGCATCAGATCGAGCCCATCCTCCGCGCCCAGCTTCATGTCGAGAATGATCAGATCGACGGGATTTTCCAGCAGCACCAGTGCCATGGCTTTCCCGTCCGCCACCGCGCTGACTCTGAAGCTTTCTCCTTCGAGATAGTCGGCGAGCATGCTGCGCATGTTCGGATCGTCATCCACGATCAGCACGTGGATTGCTGCCGGAGAGACCATGGAGGATGGAGTCTTTTTCAGTTCAGGATGAGCCTGGACGGAACGGAGATCGGTGGCACGAAGCGAGCCCATCCATCGCAGGCACGGATAGTGCATCGGGGCCGAAGCGATGGAGTTCTCGGGCGTGATCGCCCGCTCCGTACCACGATTGAAGTGCAGACTTCCGGCGGCGTTGGTTGGAATGGTCGCGTGTCCCGCTTGGCTGCTGCTCCGCTCGCGAACCGGCGGGGCGTCGAGAACGCTGGCTGTCGGAGCGGCCGCTCTGGGTCTGCTGCTGTGGCTCGCCGCTGCGATGGCACCGGCGCTGAAGGCGCTGGGCCGGCCCGTGCAGGAAGGCGGCGAGCCGATCGCGATCCTTCGACCGCCGGAGCCGGAAGATCCCGCCAAGGTATCGCTGGGCAAGAGGCTCTTTCACGATGCGCGTCTCTCGGGTGATGGGACTGCGGCCTGCACGTCTTGCCACGATCTGAATGCCGGGGGAGATGACGGCCGCGACCGCTCCGTCGGAGCCGATGGGAAGCCTCTGGCTTTCAACGCGCCGACGATCTTCAATATCTCGCGCAACTTCAGGCTGAACTGGCGGGGAGAGTTCCGCAGCATCGAGGAACAGAATGAAGCTGCCTTGCTCGACCCGGCTGTGATGAACGCGAACTGGAGCGACCTGCTTCGCAAATTGCAGAGCGATCCGGGCTATGTGCGCAGCTTCGACTCCGCATACGGTTCTTCTCCCACCAGAGCCGGTGTGCTCGACGCGCTTGCCGCCTTCCAGCGTTCCCTGGTCACGGTCGACGCACGTTTCGATCGGTATCTCAGGGGCGAACGGGACGCCCTCACTGCAGAGGAACTGCATGGCTACGAGCTTTTCAAGCGCTATGGCTGCGTCGCCTGCCACCAGGGGGCGAATGTGGGCGGCAACCTCTTCCAGAAATTCGGCATCTTTGCCGATCCGTTCGCGCAGCGAAAGAGTGACGACGGCAGCGATCTGGGCCGCTTCACCGTCACGGGCCTGGAGCGCGACCGTCATGTGTTCCGGGTTCCCAGCCTGCGCAACGTCGCCCTCACGGCACCCTATTTTCATGACGGGCGCACTGGCTCGCTCGAGGATGCCATCAGGATCATGGCCAGGACGCAACTCGGCCGCGAGCTGCCCGAGACGGACGTCGATGCGATCCGCCGTTTCCTGGGCACGCTGACTGGCGAATACCACGGCCATCCTTTCGGGAAAGCACCGGAGCGATGAGGCGCTTTCCATTGCTCGCCGCGATGTCGTCGGTGCTGCTCGTCGTCCTGACCTACTTCCTGATGCAGGGCACTTCCATCAACGCACCGCACCACGAACGGTCGGACGTGCTGCAGGCGGTCATTCTGTATCACGCCGCGCTTCAAAGAGATGTATTGCGCGGCCGGGCAGGTCTGCTGCCCAACTACGACACGTTGGTCGAGTCCACGGACAGCCTCCGGGCGGCTGTCGCCGACCTGCCCACCGCGGATGAAGTCGCGACCGGCGCTGCCGAACGCGACATCGAGAGGAAGACCGCAGAGATCGACAAAGCCGTCGTCGAGCAGGAGGCGCTCGTTGAATCCTTCAAGTCGGAGAATGCACTGCTGCAGAACTCGCTGTCCTATTTCAATCACCTCGGCCAGCGCCTCACATCGGGCAGGAACGGCGGGCCAGCGTGGGCGGCGGACGAGATCGGCGCGGTTGCCGCAGCCATGCTGCGCTTCATCAACGCACCCCGGCAGGAGCTCGAGCACGAGGTCGCGAACACCATCGATGCGCTGGAGCGTTCTACTGCGCCTGTTTCGGCGGTGGACGACGTCCGCTCCCTGGTTTCCCATGCGCGCGTCATCGCGCGAACGCTGCCAGCGGTCGATGATCTCGTCGCCCGCATCCAGTCTGCCCCGCTTGGCGACCTCGCACGGGAGCTTCAGGGCGCCTACCTTGCCCTGCACGCGCGCGAGAGCAGACGCGCCAACGTCTTCATGAGCCTGCTCTACGGCGTCGCGATCGCATTGATGGGCTATATCGCCTATCTGTTCGCTCGCCTGCGTGCCAACAGGGACCAGCTCGAGGAGAGGCTCGAGCTGGAGCGGCTGGTTGCCGGGATCTCCACCCGGTTCATCAATCTCCCTTGCAGTGGAGTCGTCCTCGCGACGCACGAGGTGCTCGGGCAGCTTGCGTCCCATCTGCGTGTCAGCGGAGCCGAGCTTGCTCTGGAGGGCCCCGACGGGGTCAGCAGTCCTCGGCCGGATTCCGGCGGCGGCACCGATCGGCCGCCGGCCGATCGCCTGGCCGAACTGATCCGCCGCTCGGGCATGGAAGGCAATGAGGTCCAGGGCTGTCTTCATGTGCCGGACGTGGCCCGGCTGCCCGACGGCGAGGAGAAAGCGGCGCTGACCCAGGATGGAATCCGATCCCTGCTTGCCATTCCGATGGATATGGCGGGCGAATGCCTGGGTGCGGTGATCCTCACCGACACACGTCCGCGTCGATGGCGATCGGACGATATCGCCCTGCTGCGCACCGTCGTGGATGTGTTCGCCAATACGATCATCCGATGTCGCAGCGAATCCGAGCGCGAGGACCTTCAGTTGCGGCTCAACCGCTCGCAGCGGCTGGAAGCAATCGGGACTCTGGCGGGCGGCATCGCCCATGAGTTCAACAACATCCTGGGTGCCATTCGCGGCTACGGCGAGATGACATTGTCGATGCTGCTGGCGGACTCGCGTGCACGCAGGCATGTGACGCAGATCCTCAAGGCGGGCGAACGGGCGCAGGAGATCGTCGAGCAGGTTCTCGCCTTCGGTCGCCGACGCAAACGCGAGCAAGGACCGATCGACGTCAGGACCGTGATCGCCGAGGCCATCGAGTTCGTGCGGGCCTCCCTCCCTCGTACCTTGTCGCTCCATGCCGAGCTGACGGAATCGGGTGCGGTTGTGCTGGGCGATCCCACGGAACTGCAGCAGGTGGTGGTGAATCTCGCGACCAATGCGGGTCAGGCGATGAACCAGACCGGCGCGCTTCGGATCGATCTGGACACCGTTTCGGTGGGGCACGCGCTCGGCCTGTCGCACGGCGCGCTGCAGGCGGGGCGTCACGTGCGGCTGAGGGTCACCGATAGCGGTCCTGGAATCGAACCGGCTGTGATGGAGCGGATCTTCGAGCCGTTCTTCACCACCAAGCCCGCCGGCCAGGGCACCGGGCTCGGCCTTTCCACCGTATACGGGATTGTCACGGCACATCGCGGCGCGATCGATGTCGCGAGCAAGCCTGGAGAAGGCGCGACATTCTCCGTCTACCTTCCGCAGATCGACGCAGAGGTCGGTCCGGAGACGGGAGATGGCGGACCGATCCCGCAAGGGCATGGCCAGACCATCCTGATCGTCGAGGACGATGAGTCCCTCCTTCTCCTTGGAGAGGAGATGCTCGCGGCCCTCGGCTACGAGCCGGTCGGCTTCGATCACGGCCAGGCAGCACTGGCGGCGTTCTGCGCCCGTCCCGAGCGTTTCGATCTGGCCCTGATCGACGAGGTCATGCCGGAGGCGAGCGGTACCGAGCTCGCAGGCGCGGTGCACAACACTCGCCCCGACATCCCGATCGTCCTGATGACCGAACACGGAGGGACGCTCGGGCCGGAAGGCCTGCCGAGCGCGGGAATCCGGGAGATCCTGAAGAAGCCGCTTGTCTCGATGGATCTCGGCGCGTGTCTGGCAAGGCAACTTGCCGACAAACCGGCGCCGCTGCGGAGATCCTGGACGACGCCCTCGCGGACACGTCCGAGCGCGCATCTCCCCGAATGACGGCCATCCGCCCTGCGCCGCGATCTCTCGTGTTTCAGTCGAAGCCGATTTCCATCTGCGCTGAAATCTCCCGGTAGTCGTGCCGCACTAGCTTGTCATCTCGATCATCGGAATCGCCATGACCTCAGGCGTCGAGTTGACAGAGATGAACAAGCATTCCAACACAATGGCGAGTCGCTACCGGACGGCGGCCGTACGCGAGCTCAGTATTTGCCTCCTGAATGCCTCGACGGCGACGGAGGCGCTTCTCGCCTGGTGCGAGGCGCGGGGGATTTCCAGCGGCCCAATCACCGTCGTGAGGCAAAAGCCGGGGAAGCGGAGCGATCCTGACGACCACATGCTGGACGAGCTGCGTCCCCGTCGAGACGAGCGCATCGCCTATCGCAGCGTCCGGCTCGTGCGTGGGCGAGTCCTCCTTTCGGAGGCCGACAACTAGTTCATTCCCGATCGTCTGCCGGCGGACATCCGTGGCGTGCGCGACGGTCGACTCGTCATGAACGCTTCATCGCTCCGACCTCGCGGCGCATGATGCGGAGGCACGCGACATGTCGATGCTCACGGTTATCCGGCGTTGGTGTACCGGGTGTTCGGCTCGATCCCGGCAGCGAACGGAGCTCGCGGATCTCGAGGATCGTCTCCTCGAAGACATCGGCGTGACGCGGCAACAGGCAAGCGCCGAAGCGGCCAAGCCATTCTGGAAATGACGCAGCGCCTCCTGGGCGCCACGCTATGCGCACGGGTGATGGGGGGCGGTGGCAGGGACAAGATCTTGAGCCTGCGGATCGGCGCAGGTCGATTGGCGATAGCGCGCGTTCAGTCCGGCAGGCGCCGCTTCGAGCCGGGCAGTTCGATGCGACTGCGCCGTCGAGCGGCCACCGGCCGCGCCGCCTTGCCGGCCCAGCCGACGAACCGCCGGACTTCGTCATCGAGCCAGCTGCGAAAGCGCTCGGCGTGCTCGGTCGGTCGCGAGCCGGCCGGTCGCAACAGCCAGTAGCCGCTGTCGGTCGGCAGCTCATCCGGCAGCGGCCGGACCAGGCGGCCGGCGGCGATATCGTCGCCGGTCAGCGCCAGCGACGCGATCGCGATGCCCTGGCCGGCAGCCGCGGCCTGGATCATCAGGTGGACGAAGCTGAAGGTGGGGCCGGGGCGCTCCGGCAATCGCTTGGCGCCGATCAACGGCAGCCACCGTTTCCAGCTCGAATCTTCGTAGCCGGCTGGAAAGCGCTTGTCGTCGAGTCGCAGCAGCACGTGGTCGAGCAGGTCGGCCGGCGTCCGGATCGCCCGCCGGCCGGCAACGACGGACGGGCTGCAGACCGGGAAGACGGTTCGCGGAAACGGCAGCTCGCCGAGCACGCCCGGATGGTGGCCGTTGCCGTAGCGGATGACGAGGTCGGCCGTCGAGTGCTCGAGGTCGGCGAGGCTGGTCTCGGCCAGCACGCGGACGCGGACATCGGGATGGGCCGTGCTGAACGAAGTCAGCCGCGGGATCAGCCAGCGCGTCGCGAGCGACGGCATCGTGCAGATCGTCAGCGTCTCGTCCCGCGGTCTGGAAAGATCGTCGGTCGCGGCGCCGATGTCGGTGAACGCATCGTCGATCCGCTCTCCGTAGCGCGCCCCGAGCCCGGTCAACGCGAGACCGCGGGGTAGCCGCCGGAACAGCGCGACGCCGAGGTGATCCTCGAGCCGCCTGACCTGCTGGCTGATCGCCGCGGGGGTCACGTTCAGCTCCGATGCGGCTGCGGTGAAGCTCAGGTGACGCGCGGCGGCCTCGAACGCCCTCAGCGCATTCAGCGGCGGCAGTGGACGACGGGTCGGCATCGGGTCATCGCGGCAGTGGCTTAGAAAAACTAAGTCTACCCTCAGCAGAAATGATGGTTTGTCAGAAATCGGCCGGGCGGCGAGCATTGCTGACAGATTCGCTGGAGTGACGCGGCGTCCATGGGAACGAGTGTCGAGATCGAGGTCGTCTGCCGGACGCGGAACCTGCAGGGCGAATGCCCGGTCTGGAACGCCGCCGAGCAGGCGCTGTACTGGATCGACACGCGCAAGCCGGCGTTGCTGCGTGTCGACCGTGCCGGCCGGCTCGATGCCTGGGACATGCCACGGCCGATCGGCTCGATCGCGTTCCGCCATGCCGGCGGCCTGGTGGCGGCGATGCAGAACGGCTTCTGCACGATCGATCTGCCCGATCCGCCGGACAGCGCAGCGCCGCCGCGGGTGACGCCGATCATCGACCCCGAGCCCCACCGGCCGGACAATCGGATGAACGACGGCCGCTGCGACCGCCTCGGCCGCTTCTGGTGCGGCTCGCGGGATTCCGATGCGAGCGGCAACGTCGCCGTCAACCCGACCGGTTCGATCTACCGGCTCGACGCCGACTTCCGCTGCAGCACCGCCGATCGCGACTACATCATTCCGAACGGCATGGCGTTCAGTCCGGACGATCGGACGATGCTGCTCGCCGACAGCGGCCGCGAGATCCTGTACGCCTATGACTTCGACCTGGCTGCCGGCACGATCGGCAACCGCCGCGACTTCTTCTCGACCCGCGACATGGCCGGCCGCGTCGACGGCGCGACCTGCGACGCGGACGGCTGCTACTGGTTCGCGTTGATCAACGGCTGGTCGATCGTCCGGCTCGATCCGGCGGGGCGCATCGATCGCGTCATCGAACTGCCGGTTCGCCGGCCGTCGATGTGCTGTTTCGGCGGGCCGGATCTCGACGTGCTGTACGTGACGACGTCGAGCATCAATCTGACCGATGCCGAAGTCGCGGCCCAGCCGCTGGCCGGGATGCTGCTGGCGGTCCGCGGGCTCGGTACCCGCGGCGTGCCGGAGCCCTGGTTCGCGGGCTGACCGTCGGCAGACCGGCAGACCGGCAGGTGTGAGAAGCAGCAGAGGAGGCCGACGCGAGATGACGCTCGCCGGAAGCTGGCTGGGCCCGCAGATCGACTATCGGCGCGAAGGCCTGCACGTATTCACCGAGGCCGACGTCGGCGAGATCGACCGGGCGCTCGCGCACCTGCGCGGCCTCGGCGATCTCGACTTCCCGGAGATCACGCCGCAGACGTTTCCGCTCGAGCGGGTCGGCGCCGACATGACGAGCCTGCGCCAGCGCCTGCTCGACGGCCGCGGCTTCGTGCTGCTGCGCGGGATACCGCGCGCCCGCTACGACGTCGACGACATGGCGCGGATCTACTTCGGGCTGGGCAGCCATCTCGGCGTGCCGATGGTCCAGTCGCATCTCGGCGACCTGCTCGGGCACGTGATCGACGTCAGCGACCTCGAGCCGCGATCGCGCGGTTACCGCAAGGGCGGCGGCCAGGAAATGCACGCCGATTCGACCGATCTGTGCGACATCGTCGGCCTGATGTGCCTGCGGCGTGCGCGCTCCGGCGGAGCGAGCCGGATCTCGAGCGCGCTCGCCGTCTGGCAGTCGCTGCAGCAGGACCGGCCCGACCTCGCCGAGGTGCTGCGCCGCGGCTACTACTTCCGGCGCGGCGATGCCGACGGTGAGCAGGCGCAGCGCTGGCAGAGCGAAGAACGCATCGCCGCGTTCGCCGAGTCCGATGGCCGGGTCTCGTGCTACCTGGTCGGTTCGTATCCCCGGCGCGCCGCAGCGGCCGGAGGCCGGCCGCTGAGCGCGCTGGAGGCAGAGGCGCTCGCGGAAGCCGAGCGCCGGGCCGCCTCGCCGAGCTTCTATCTGGACATGAGCTTCGACGAAGGCGATATCCAGTTCCTGAACAACCGGATCATCCTGCACGGCCGGACCGACTATGTCGACGACCCGGCGCTGTCGCAGCGGCGGCACCTGATGCGCCTCTGGCTGCGCGTACCGTCGTGGCCGGCCCTGCCGCCACAGCAGGTCTTCAACACCCCGGCAGAGCAGCAGCTCTGGGCCGGCAACCGGCATCGGCTCGCCGAGCTGCCCTCGGTCCATCTGCAGCATCTCGCCGGGCTTGCCCGCAGCGGCACAGCGGATACGTGACGCCGGGCGCAGCGGGAGCATCACGATGGCTGCAACGGAAGCATGACGATGGCGGCAGCGGACGAGGTCATCCTGTCTTGCGGCGCGTATCGCTATCGCGTCGAGACCGGCTGGGCGCAGCTGCCGGCAGGCTGGCAGCTCGGCGACGTGAGCAGCGTCGCCGTCGATGCGCGCGACCAGGTCTACGTGTTCAGTCGCGGCGAGCATCCGGTGATGGTGTTCGATCGCGACGGCGGCTTCGTGCATGCCTGGGGTGAGGGCTGGTTTCGCCGCGCCCACGGCATCCAGGTCGGTCACGACGGCGCGATCTATCTGGTCGACGATCATGCGCACGTCGTTCGCAAATGCAGCCCGGACGGCAGGATCCTGCTCGAGATCGGCACCGCCGGCAGCGCCGCGCCGTACATGAGCGGGACGCCGTTCAATCGCTGCACGCGTACGGCGTTGTCGCCGCAGGGCGACATCTATGTCGCCGACGGCTACGGCAACGCGCGGGTGCACAAGTACGCGCCGAATGGCACGTTGCTGCGCTCCTGGGGCGAGCCGGGCTGCGACCCGGGACAGTTCCAGATCGTCCACGACATCGCCTGCGATGCGGACGGCTTCGTCTACGTCGCCGACCGGGAGAACCACCGGATCCAGGTGTTCGACGGCGATGGCGGGTTCCGGACCGCCTGGTACGGGCTGCATCGGCCCTGTGGCCTGACGATTGCCGGCCGGGCTGCAGCGGGCGCGGTGGCAGGCATGGAGGCGGGCACGGAGGCGAGCGCGGCGGCAGGCGCGGCGGAGCCGCTCACCGAGCCGCTTCTCTACGTCACCGAGATCGGCCCGGCGACGCCGACGACGCGCAACATCCCGAATCTCGGTCCGCGGCTGTCGATCGTCGGCCGCGGCGGCCGAATCCTGGCGCGACTCGGCGACGTCCGTGCCGGCCCGGCCGCGCACCAGTTCATTGCGCCGCACGGGGTCGCCGTCGATTCCCGCGGCGATCTCTACGTCGGCGAATGCGCGTCGACCGACTGGCCGCGGCTGTTCCGCGGCGAACCGCAGCCGGAGCGGCTGATCACGCTGCGCAAGCTGGTCCGGCTGCACTGAAGAAGATGCAACAGAGGAGACATCGATGAAACGGATGCTTGCGTGCCTGTGCACGTTGCTGATGCTCGGCGCGCCGCTGATCGCGGCCGCGGCGTACCCGGAGAAGCCGATCAGGCTGCTGATCGGCTTTCCGCCGGGCGGGGGCACCGACGTACTCGCCCGGACGCTCGCGACCAAGCTGTCGGCGGAGCTCGGTCAGCAGGTGATCCCGGAGAACCGCCCGGGTGCCAGCGGCATCGTCGCCGCGCAGGTCGCGGCCGGTGCGCCGCCGGACGGCTACACGATCATGTTCGCGACCAGTTCGGTGCTCGCGATCAACTCGGTGACCTACGCGAACCTGCCGTACGACCCGGTCAAGAACTTCGCACCGGTGTCGCTGGTGGCGCTGATGCCGATGGTCGTCGCGGTCCCGCCGTCGCTGCCGGTCAAGACGCTCGCCGATCTCGTGGCGCTGGCCCGCTCGAAGCCCGGCGGGCTGCTCTACGGGTCGACCTCCGGATCGATCGAACTGGCGGTGCAGCTCTTCGCGATGAACAACGGTATCAAGATGACGCCGGTCCTGTACAAGGGTGCAACCGAGGCGATCAACGATTTCCTCGGCGGTCAGATCCAGTTGATGTTCGATCCGATCCTGACGTCGTACCCGCTGGTGCAGAGCGGCAAGGCCCGCGGTCTGGCCGTCACGACCGCGGAGCGTTCGCGGCTGACGCCCGAGCTGCCGAGCATCGCCGAACTGAAGATGCCGTCCGACTACGACGTCGCGATCTGGCACAGTGTCGTGCTGCCGGCCGGTACGCCGCAGCCGATCGTCGACCGGCTGAACGCAGCGATCGTCAAGGTGCTGGCGCAGGACGACCTGGCGCAGCAGTTCGCCCGCTTCGGCGCCGAGCCGAGATCTTCGTCACCGGCCGAGCTCGGCCAGCGCATCTCGGGCGAGCTCGCCCGCTGGCGCAAGACCGCGAGCGAAGCGGGGATCAAGCTGATCCAGTAAGGCTCGCGATCTCCGGCCTGGCCAGCGACACGGCCGCGCGGTGCCCGCGGCCCCCCGTTGCCCGCCGGACGCTACTTGGCGTTCCGGATCGCGTCCAGGTTGGCCTGGCCGAACCGCTTCGCGTATTCCGCATAGGCTGGCGTCAGCGCCTGCTGGAACGCGGCCCGCTCCTCGGCCGACAGCGTCCGGACCTGCATGCCGTTCTGCTTCAACTCGGCGAGCCCTTCGACCTCGAGCTGTTCGACCCGCTTGCGGGTGACGTTGGCGGCGTCGCGGGCGAGCTCGCGGATCGCCTTCTGGTCGGCGGCGCTCATCTTGTTGAAGGTGGCTGGCGACATCAGCGTCAGCGCCGGCGAATAGACATGGCCGGTCAGCGTCACGAACTTCTGCACCTGCCAGAGCTTCGACTGCGCGATGTTGCCGATCGGATTCTCCTGGCCGTCGACGGTGCCTTGCTGCAATGCGCCGAAGACCTCGGGCCAGGCCATCGGCGTCGGGTTCACGCCGATCGTGCGAAAGGCCGCCATGTGCACCGGGTTTTCCATGGTCCGGATCTTCAGCCCCTTGGCATCGTCCGGCGCCTTGACCTCGCGCTTGCTGTTGGTCATGTGGCGGAAGCCGTTCTCCGACCAGGTCAGGCAGATCAGCCCCTTGGGTGTGCACTTGTCGAGGATGTCCTGGCCGAACGGTCCGTCCAGCACCGCCCGAGCATGGGCGTAGTCGCGGAACAGGAACGGCACGTCGGTGATCAAGGTCTCCGGCACGAAGTTGCCGACCGGGCCCGACGACGTCGTCACGATGTCGATCGTGCCGAGTTGCGCGCCTTCGGTCATTTCGCGTTCGCCGCCGAGCGCGAAGTTGGGGAACAGCTCGACCTTGTAGCGGCCGCCGGTGCGTTTCTCGATCTCCTGCTGGAAGTAGACCGCGCCGGTGCCGTACGGCGCGGTGATCGGCAGGCCGAAGGCGTACTTCAGCACCGTCTGCGCCTGCACCGCCGGCGCCGTCGCGCCGAGCAGCGCCGCCACGGCCGCCGCGAGCGGGAGGGTCCGTCGAGTCCGTTCGAGCCATCGCGCCATGTGTCTTCCTCCGTGTGGGTCTAGAATTCCGGTGCCGCGGCCGTGGCGGCGCCGGACGGCAGCCTCCGGCAGCCTCTGCGCCGATGGTAGCGATAACTTCCCGCGCGCACAAAGCGTCCGTCCCGCGTGCATCAGGCATCGGCCGCCGCACGGTGCCGTCCCGCCCCACGAACTGGAGACCCGATGAAACCGAACGCGATCAAGAGCGACGTCCTGGCCGGCAAGCCGGTCGCCGGCGCGATGATCTTCGAATTCTTCTCGCCCGGGATGTCGGCGATCCTGGCCAACGCCGGTTGCCGCTTCGCGATCTACGACATGGAGCACACCGGGCTCGGCTACGAGACGCTGAAATGGCTGTTCTCGACCTGCCGCGGCCTGCCGATCGAGCCGATGGTGCGGGTGCCGCGCGGCGAGTACACCTGGCTCGCCCGGGCGCTCGACCTCGGCGCCCGCGGGGTGATGATCCCGATGGTCGAATCCGAGGCCGAGGCGAAGTCGATCGTGCAGGCGTGCCGCTACCCGCCGGTCGGCCGCCGCGGCGCCGCGTTCGGCTTCGCGCAGTGCGACTATCTCGGCGGCGACGTCGCCGAGAAGATCCGCCGCACGCACGAGCGGACCAAGGTGATCGCGCAGATCGAGAACGAGCGCGGCCGCGAGCAGGTCGACCGGATCGCCGCGGGCGACGGCATCGACGTGCTGTGGGTCGGCCATTTCGACCTGTCGAACTTCATGGGCATTCCCGGCAAGTTCGACGATCCGCGCTTCGACGCCGCGATGCGCAAGGTGGTCGAGGTCTGCCGGAAGCACGGCAAGGCGGCCGGCTTCATGGCGACCGACCGCGCCTGGATCGAACGGGCCCGCGGTATGGGCTATACGATGATCGCCGGCGGCACCGATAGCGGGCTGCTCGAGCTCGCGCTGAAGCAGATGGTCGGCCAGATCCAGGGCGGTGCCCGATGAGCCCGGCGCCGGGCCGCCCCAAGCCGGGGTCGCGTCCCCCTCGGGGGGACCGGGCGAAGCCCGAGGGGGCAGCATCGATCGCCGCTGCCAATGCCGGCGGGGCCGGTGCCGGCAAATTCAAGGTCGGCCTGACGCGCGACCTGCTGTCCCGGGACGGCGAGCCCTCGTTCGGCAAGGGTCCACTGGAGCTGCTCGACTTTGATCCGCGGATCGAATGGGAGTACCTGCCCGAGTCGGTCACCGAGATCACGCCGGCGATCATGGCGCGCTACGACGGGCTCTACGTCAACACGCCGAAGGTCACCGCCGCCTCGGTCGCCGGCCC
>JBFWQR010000096.1:0-29638 GCA_050249335.1 Lautropia sp. | reverse complement strand
TCCGCTCGACCAGCTGTTCGGCGCCGGTCTTGCCGTCCATGTAGGTCACCAGGTTCGACAGCTGCTGGCGCGCCTCGAGCAGCTTCGCGAGCGGCTCGATCTTCTCGGCGATGCGGGCCGGCGAGAAGTCGTCCATGCTTTCGAACGTCATCTCGACCGCCATGTTGCCTTCGCCGGTCAGCGTGTTCGGCACGGTGAACTGCACCCGCGGCTTCATCGCCTTCATCCGCGAATCGAAGTTGTCGACGTCGATGTCGAGGAACTTGCGGTCGGCGACGGCCGGCAGCGGATCGGCCGGCTTGCCGGACAGATCGGCCATGACGCCCATCACGAACGGAAGCTGTACCTTCTTCTCGGCACCGTAGAGCTCCACGTCGTACTCGATCTGCACGCGCGGCGCCCGGTTGCGGGCGATGAATTTCTGGCTGCCGGCCATGGCGTTCCCCTTTTTGGTCAACGGGTCAGGATTCGGCGGGTGGCAGGCCCGCGATCTTTTCGATCGACGCAAGTCCTTCCGGCGCCACGTCGCGAATGATGTCGAGAAAATTCATCTGTACCAGCCGCTGCGCGCGCCGGATCAGCAGCGGCGCGGGGTTCGACGGCTCGTTGCGCTCGATCCAGCTGCTGATCCGGTCGAGTTCGCGAACCGCGTCTTCGCGGCTGCGGATCTCGCCGACCGTGACCGCGTTGCGGCCGCCGCCCGCGCCGCCGCGGGCCGGCGCGGCGCCGGGCGCCGCCGCGCCGGCATCGGACCCGGCCGCGGCGGCGGTCTCGCCGTCGGCGGCCGCGCCGGCCGGTTCGCCGGTCGCCTCGGCATAGCTCGCGGCCAGCAGCCGCAGCCGGCGCGACAGCGGCGTCAGGTCGATGGTCTGGCTCGACCCGACCCGGGCGCCGAGCGAGGCTTCCAGCGTGCGGAGCGCATCGAATGCCTGCTGTGCGGCGTTGCTGCCGCCGCTGGCGGCATGGGCACGCATCAGCCCCTGCAGCTGCGGCCGGCTGATCGGCGGCTCCTGGCCGTCGGGCAGCCGGGCCGCGCCGAGCACGGCTTCGGCGTCACGGACCGTGCAGGAGCCGGCCGGCGACGCGACCAGGATCGAATTGCGCAACTCACGCTGCAGCCCGACCGGGTCTACCAGCGCCGCGAGCGCGTTGACGCGGATCGTCGGGTCGAGATCGTCTTCCGGGTCCAGCTGCGGATGGACGTGCTCCCAGTGCCGGTCGACCAGCCGCTCGATCAGTGCGATACCGTCGGCGAGACCGGCCGGGCCGTGCAGGGCGGTCTGCGACCGTGCCAGCAGCACCGCGACCCGCAGGTCGCGAGTCCGGTCGAACAGCGCCAGCGCCTTTTCCCCGACCGCCCGCCAATCGGGGTCCTGTGCCGGTATCAGCGTCGCCCCGAAGTGCTGCTCGGGCTTGCCGCGTGCCGTCTGTTCGAGATCGGCGAAAGCCGGGTCGTATTCCAGGCTTTCGCCGCAGGGCAGCGCGTCGGACAGCGGTGCGGACAGTGACTCGACGTCGACCAAGGGGTATCCCGAGAACGGCCAGCCAGCCAGCCGGCGATCACAGAGTTCCGGAATCCCGGATAATCGGATACCGCCCGCCAAATGTAAACAGCCGTATCGCTCCGGCTCGATCGATGCATCGTTCGCCGACCGGCCGGCCGCGGATGCCCTGGCCGCGACGTCGTCGGCCGGCATCGGCTCGGGGCCGGCCGCCCCGTGCCACGAATCCGAAGGCTGCTTGCTAGTCGGCGGAGATTCCCGCGTCGCGGATCACCTGTCCCCACTTGCCGTGCTCGGCGACGATCACCGCGCCGAACTCGTCCGGCGAGCCGCCGGCAATTTCGAACGCCTGGGATTCGAGCGAGCTGCGGATGCCGGGATCGGCCAGCGCATTGTTGAACGCGCGGTTCAGGATCTGGATGGTGCCGGCAGGCGTTCCGGCCGGAGCGACGAAGCCGTACCAGCCGACCATCTCGAAGCCGGGCAGGCCGGATTCGGCCGCGGTCGGCAGATCGGGCAGCAGCGCGGACCGTTTCGCGGTCGTGACGGCAACGGCCTTGAGCTTGCCTGACTTCACGTACGTCATCGATTCGGCCAGATACGGGAACATCAACTGGGTATGCCCGCCGACCAGGTCGGTCAGCGCCGAGGCACCGCCTTTATAAGGGATGTGGTTCATCTCGACCTTCGCGGTCCGCCGGTACAGCTCGGCCCCGAGATGCGACGGCGTGCCATTGCCGCCCGACGCATAGTTCACTTTGCCGCGGTTTGCCTTGATATACGTGGTCAGTTCGCCGATGTTCGCGACCGGCAGAGACGGATGCACCGCGACGATCGACGGCAGGTAGGTCGCCAGGACGACCGGTGTGAAGCCCTTGAGCGGATCGTAGGCGAGATTCTTGTACAGATGCGGATTGACGGCCAGCGTGGTGCCGGCGCCCAGCAGCAGAGTATAGCCGTCGGGCGGAGACATCGCGACATGGGCGCTGCCGATGCTGCCGCTGGCACCGGCCCGGTTTTCGACCAGCACCGGCTGGCCGAGGTCCTCGGACATCTTCTTGCCCAGCAGCCGGGCCAGCGCATCGGTCGAGCCGCCCGGTGGGTACGGGACGACGATGATGATCGGCTTGGTGGGAAAGTTCGTCTGCGCGGAAGCAGGGCCCGGCGAGCCGGCTGCACAGGCAGCGGCACCGATCAGTCCGATAGCGAGCCAGGTAGCGAATCCCATGATGATGGTTCCTCAGGTTGGTTCCGGACGGTGAGTGGCGGCTCGGTTGCGGATCAGCGCCCGGCGCCGGCGCGGCAGGCGCACAGCGCGGTCAGCGCCGCGACGAAGCGATCGATCTCGGCTTCGGTGTTGTAGTAGTGAGGCGAGAGCCGCAGCAGCGGCGGCAGCGCGCGGTCTCGCGCATCGACCGGCGTGCTGGCGGGCTTCGACACATGGACGTTGATGCCCTGCCGGTACAGCGTGTCGCGGACGAACGCCGGATCGAGATCGCGCAGCGTCGCGCTGACGATCGCCGACCGGTCGCTGCCGAGATCGCGCAGCGTCAGTCCGGGTACGCCTTCGAGCGCCGTGCGCAGCCGTGCTGCGAGCTTCCGGCAGCGCGCCTCGATGCGCTGCGGCCCGAGCGCGAGCGCATAGTCGACCGCGGCACCGAGCCCGAGCTGTGCGGCGACGTTGCGCTCCCAGGTCTCGAAGCGGCGTGCATCGTCGCGCAGCCGGTAGCCGTCGGACACCCACGGTGCGCCGAAGTGATCGATCATCGGCGGCTCGAGCGTCTCGAGCAGGCCGCGGCGGACGTAGAGAAAGCCGGTGCCGCGCGGGCCGCGCAGGAACTTGCGGCCGGCCGCCGTCAGCATGTCGCAGCCGATCGCGTCGACGTCGATGTCGAGGTGACCGGCGGCCTGGCAGGCATCGACCAGGAACGGAATACCGTGCCGTTGCGTCAGCGCGCCGATCTCGGCGACCGGATTGACCAGCCCGCCGTTGCTCGGGATCCAGCTCATCGCGACCAGTTTGACCCGATCGTCGAGCATCGTGGCCAGCGCTTGCGGATCGGTTTCGCCGGCCTCGTCGTCCGGAATGATCTCGACCCGCGCCCCGGTGCGCCGCGCCACCTGCGCGTAGGCGACCAGGTTCGCGGCATATTCGGTGCGGGCCGTCAGGATGCGGTCGCCGGCACCGAATGGCAACGCGTAGAACGCCATCTGCCACGCCATCGTCGCGTTCGGCAGCAGCGCGATCTCGCCTCGATCCGCGCGTATCAGCCGGGCGACGCTGGCATAGACAGCCGCCATCGCGTCGCCGGCGCGATCGGCTGCCTCGTAGGCACCGATGTTCGCCTCCAGTTCGAGATGCTCTTGCATCACGGCGAGCACGCCGGACGGCATCAGACCGGCGCCGGCGTTGTTCAGATGGACCCGGTGCTGCACGCCGGGCGTGTCGCGGCGGATCCGATCGAGCGTCGCAGCGGCATCGAGCGGACTACCGGGCGCCTGTGCATCGCGTGGCATCAACGCCATTTGCGCGTCCTCCGTTCGACCAGCAGCAACCCGTAGTTGCTGACCAGCCCGACGATGCCGAGCAGGAAGATTCCGGAGTACAGCTCCGGCGTCCGGAACGAACGCGCCGACATCAGGATCGTCGTGCCGAGCCCGCCTTGCCCGGCGATCATCTCGGTGACGACCGACAGGATCAGCGCGACCGTCACCGACAGCTTCATGCCGGCGACGATGTCCGGCAGCGCGCTCGGCAGGCCGATCTTCCAGATGAACGCGAGGCGCGACATCTGCAGCGTCGCTGCGACCTCGCGCAGCCGCGGCTCGATCGACGAGAAGCCGAGCACCGTCGCCAGCAGCGTCGGCCACATCGAGCCGAACGTTATGACGCCGAGGATCATCGTCGGCGTGAAGCCGACCAGGGCGATCGCGACCGGGATCGTCGCCGAAGACGGCAGCGGCCGGAGAAACTCCAGCGTAGGCTGAAGATAGGCACGCGCCGTCGTCGAGATGCCGATCAGGCTGCCGATGGCGATCGCGACGATGCTGGCGAGCAGCCAGCCCTGCACCATGTGCGCGACGGTGGTCAGCAGATTCGCCAGCAGGTCGCCGCTAGCCAGGCCGTCGACGCCGGCATCGAGCGTCGCACGCGGGCTCGGCAGGAAGATCGCCGATACCAGGCCGGAGGTCGTGAAGCCGTGCCAGATCGCCACCAGCGCGGCGAAGCCGGTCAGGCCGCACAGCAGTTGATTCCGGAACAGCGCCCCGATGCCGGCCGGCGTACTGCTCCGCTCCGCGGACTGCGGGGCCGAGCGTCGCGGGAGCGGCCCGGCGGCGCTCATGTCGATTCCTGCGCCGCGAAGTCCGCGCGGTGCCGGAACAGCCGCGCCTGCAGCGCCAGCAGGCCGTAGTTCAGTCCCCAGCCGAGCAGGCCGACCCACACCAGCGTCGCCAGCATCAGGTCGGGCCGGAAGGTTTCCTGGGCCGCCATCAGGCTGTAGCCGAGCCCTTGCGGATTCGCGACGATCTCGACCGTCACCGTGACGATCAGCGCGATGCCGATCGCGAGCCGCAGTGCCGTGACCAGGTTCGGCGCGATCGCCGGCAGCAGGATCTTCCATGCCGTCTGCAGCGGGCCGAGGCCGATGACGCGCGCGACCTCGATCAGCCGTGTATCGATGTTGCGCACGGCGCTCTGGGTCAGGATCAGCGACGGCCAGTATGTCGCGAAGGCGACCGTCGCGCTTTCCATCCGGTAGCCGAAGCCGAAGATCATCATCATCAACGGGATCAGCGAGACCGACGGGATCGGCCGCAGGATCTCGATCGATCCGGACAGGAACCGCGACGCGACCGCCGACGCGCCGAGCACGAGTCCGGTCAGTACGCCGCCGCCAAAGCCGCCGATCAGTCCGAGCGCGCCGGCGGCCAGCGTCTGCACCGTCGCGTGCAGCAGCGACCCTTCGGCCAGCGCTTCGACCCCGGCTGCCGCCACTTGCGAAGGCATTGCGAGCGTATCGCTGCGGTAGTCGAGCACCCGGACGGCCAGCTCCGCGAGCGCGGCGGCCGCGATCGGCAGCACCCAGCCTCGCCACCGCGTCATCGGTGCAGGTCTTCCATCAGCGTGAACAGCTTGCGCCGCAGCGGCGCGAAATCGGGCTGCTCGCGTGTCGTGAGCTGGTTGCGTGGCCGGGGCAGCGGTACGTCGATCAGCTCGGCGATCCGCCCCGGGCCGGAGTAGAGCGCGACGACCCGGTCGCCGAGGTAGAGCGCTTCCTCGAGGTCGTGCGTCACGAAGAACACGGTCACCCGGCGCTCGGCGACGATCCGCAGGATCTCGTCCTGCAGTGATTGCCGCGTCATCGCATCGAGCGCGCCGAACGGCTCGTCCATCAAGAGGATCGACGGCTCCTGTGCCAGCGTCCGGGCGATCTGCAGACGCTGCTGCATGCCGCCCGACAACTGCGCCGGATACTTGTCGGCATGCTGGTCCAGATTCACCAGCTGCAGCAGCGATTCGATCTGCGCGGCGCGCCTGGCCTTCGGCATGCCGATCGATTCGAGCGCGAGGCTGACGTTGCCGAACACGGTGCGCCACGGCAGCAATGCGCGGCCGTAGTCCTGGAACAGCACGGCGACGTCGCGGCGGGGCCCCTCGACGGCCCGCTGACCGACCGAGACGCGGCCTCTGGTCGGCTTGGCGAGACCGGCGATCAATCGCAGCATCGACGTCTTGCCGCAGCCCGACGCACCGATGACGCAGACGAACTCGCCGGGCTCGACGGTGAGCCGGATGTCGGACAGGACCGCCCGGCCACCGTAGTCGAGCCCGACGCCGTCGAAGTCGATCGATACGTTGCAAGTCGTCATTTGCTAGCGGACGAGTTCCGCGGCGACCGGCTGCTTGCGCAGCAGGTTCTGCCGCATCATCATGTCCACCATGATCTGCATGCTCGCTTCGGGAATGTCGGCCCGGAGCCGGGGGATCTGCATCGTGGCGATCACTTCCGGCGCGAGCTTGATGTACTTGCCGATGATCGTCCGGGTCTCGGCCTCGTTCGCCGCCACGAACGCGGCGCCCTCGGCGATCGCCTCGCGGAACGCGCGGGCGGCAGCGGGATTCGCCTTGACCCAGTCGCTGGTGGCGCAATAGACGATGATCGGCACTTCGCCGGGCAACGCGTCGGTGAAGTGCGCGCTGACCGTTCCGGCACCGGCCTCGACGATCCGCGATATCGTCGGATCCGACGCGATCACCGCGTCGACGTTCTTCTTGCGCAGCAGGTCGGCCATCTGCGGATAGCCGGCCTCGATGAAGCTGACCTGCTTCGGATCGACGCCGCCCTCCATCAGCCAGTTCCGGAACAGCACATAGAACAGCGAACCGATGCCGGGGGTGCCGATCTTTTTGCCGATGAAGTCGGCGGGCTGCTTCAGGTTCAAGTCGGGACGTACCAGCACGGCCGAATTGGTCGCGCCCTTGTACGCGACGCCGGCGCCGGCAACCGCCTGCAGCGCGAGGCCGCCGTCGTTGGCCTGCAGCAGCACGGTCGCGGTGGTGCCGCCGATCTCGATCGATTTCGACAGCAGCGCCGCCGGCAGCGTCGTAGAGGTCAGTGGGACGAAGACGAACTCGACGTCGAGCCCGCGCTTCTGGAAGAACCCTTTCTCCTTCGCCGCGAAGCCGGAGCTGAAGTCGGCGCTGCCGATGTATGCGACGCGAACCTTGGTCGGTTGCGCGGCATCCTGGGCGACCGCCACCGAGGCGTTCGCGGCGACGACGACGCAGCCGATCCACGAGGCAAGTCTCCGGAATACAGTCATTCGAACCTCCGTGTCGATTCGTACTACGAGCGGGTTGCTTGATGAGACGCGCGAATCTCCAGAACGACCTTGCCGACGCTCTCGCGCGACGAGAGCCGTGCCATCGCGTCGCGGTACAGCGGGAACGGGAAGCTTTCGGACACCTTCGGGGCGATCCGGCCGGCGGCGCACAGCGCGAACAGGTCGGCCATCATCTTGCGCACGCGCGGCGCCTGCGCCTTGCGATCGTCGATCGCCCCGGTGCCGGTGTAGCGGCCGAAATAGAATCCGTGCACGGTGAGGTTCTTGACCAGCAGGATGTTGGCCGGGATCTGCGGGATCGTTCCGGACGCGAAGCCGATCAGCACGATCCGTCCATCCTGACCGACGCTGCGCAACGACTCGTCGAAGACCGAGCCGCCGACCGGATCGAACACGACGTCGGCGCCGCGCCCGTCGGTCGCCGCCTTGACCGCGTCGCGGAAGCCTTCGGAAGGCAGGGCCAGGCTGGCGCCATTCTCGAGCGCGACGGCGCGGCGCGCTTCCGTGCTCGCCGTCGCGATCACGCGGGCGCCACAGGCGCGGCCGAGCTGCGTCGCGGCGAGTCCGACGCCGCCGGCGGCGCCGTGGACCAGCAACGTCTCGCCGGCGGCGATCCGCGCGCGCCAATGCAGCGCGGTGAATGCCGTGCCGTACGACAGCGGGAGATAGATCGCCGAGCGCAGCTCGATGCCGTCCGACACCGGGTAGACCATTTCCGCCGGCGCGATGACCTGCTCGGCATAGCCGCCGTCTTCGACGATCGAGACGACCCGATCGCCGACGCGCAGGTCGGCGACGTCGGGTCCGACCTCGGTCACGACGCCGGCAACCTCCTTGCCCGGGATGAACGGCAGAGGAGAGCGATGCTGATACTTGCCGGCGACCATCAGATTGATCGCGAAGCTCAGGCTCGCATAGTGGACCTCGATCCGGACCGTGCCCGGTGCGATCGGTGGCGCCGGTACGTCTTCGATCTGCAGTTCCTCGAAGGCGCACCAGCGGCGGCAGATCAGCGCGCGCACGATTCGGCCTCCACGGCGACGATGCCGGACGAAATCAGCGATTCGATCTCGTCGGCACCGTAGTCGAACGATCGCAGCACCGCGACGCTGTGCTCGCCGACTCGCGGCGCCGGCGGGATCGTCGATTTCTCGACCGTCCCAGGCAGAAACGGCGCCGCGATCGCGCCGTAGGGCGCTTGCCGCAGCGTGCCGAAACAGCCGGTATGCCGGGTCTGCGGATGATTGATGAACGTCTCGTAGTTCTGCACTTCACCGCAGAGGACGTCGTTGCGCTCGAGCAGATCGAGCCAGTGCCGGGTCGGCCGAGTCCGCAGGATGTCGGCCACCGCGTCGTTGATGAAACCGGCATTCGCCGTCCGCGTCGCGCTGTCGGCGAAGCGGGGATCCTCGAGCCAGTCGCCGCGCCCGATCGCGCTACAGAGCCGCTGCCACATGTCGTCGCGCAGCGTCAGCACCGCCATGTAGCCGTCGGCGGTCTCGAACATGCCGGTCGGCACGTTCGACGGCGGCCGCTCCCGGCCGCCGGCCAGCGCGGTGTCGATCAGCGGCACCGCCTGGAAGGCCGCGCAGCACTCGGCGAGCGAGAGCCGGACATGCCGGCCGAGACCGGTGCGCGCGCGCGCATACAGCGCGGCGCCGATGCTCTGGGCCGCGTACATCGCGGTCACCGTATCCGGAACCGCGACCGGCAGCCGCCGTGGCCGCTGCCGATCGTCGCGGTTCGCATGGGCGAGGCCGCTGAACGCCTGCAGCACCGAGTCGGTCCCGGGCTTGTCGGCCCAGGGGCCGGAGTCGCCGTAGCCGGTGATCGAGACATAGACGAGCCCCGGATTCGCCGGCTTCAGCGTCTCATAGTCGAGTTCGAGCCGTGCGACGACGCCGGGACGGAAGTTTTCTATGAACACGTCCGACTCGGCGGCCATCCGGGCGATCAACGCCCGCCCGCGCGATGACTTGCCGTCGATCGCGATCGACTGCTTGCCGAGGTTGCTGGCGATGAACAGCGCGGTCATGCCGGCCTGGCCGCCACCCAGCAGCCGGACCCAGTCGCCCGAGGGCGGCTCGACCTTGACGACGCGGGCGCCCTGCAGACCGAGCATCGCCGCGCAATAGGGACCGGCGACCCCCTGGCTGAGATCCAGCACCTTCAGTCCGGCATACGGCTGGGTGTCGCTTGCCACCATCGATCGCCCCGAATTGGTCTCACTCCCGGCGGCGACATGCGGCGCCGTGGGCGGATCTTGGCAGCAAGCCCTGGCTTTGGCAAGAAAAAAATAATATGCTGTATCGATAAATGATATCTAGATAAACATATAGATTGATTGACGATACGATAGTTGATTCCATTCATTGGCTTAGTTAGGGCTGGGTTACGACCGAGTTTTCCTACATCTCGCAAATGATGGGAATCATCGCGAAATTGAAGTGCTGCGACGTACGATCAAGAGTTGACGTATCGTATTGAATATTGATACAATAAATCGAAATAAAGGATCCGAGACGCGATGACCGAACCGATGACGCTGCCCCACGGGGCCTGGCAGCTTCCCGAGGAGCTGTCGATGCTCCAGGCGACGGTCGCGCGCTTCATGCGCGAGGAAGTCCGGCCCCAGGAAGACCGGCAGCTGCACGACTGCTTCGAGCTGCCCGCCGAGGCGCTTGCCGCGCTGCAGAAGAAGGCCCGCACGCTCGGCCTGTGGTGCCTCGCCTCGCCGGCCGAATACGGCGGCGGCGGCCTGAGTCTGCTGGCGCAGGTCATCGTCGCCGAAGAGGCGGCCAAGTGCAGGATGGGCGCCTACGTTCCCGCCTGCGGCGCCTTCGGCATCGATCCGCCCAGCGTCATCTGGCTTGGCAATCCGGCGCAGGTCCAGAAATACGGAGTCGCGGGCATCGAACTCGGCAAGAAGTGCTTCGTCGCGATCTCCGAGGCGGCCGGGGGTGCCGATCCGGCACGCTCGATCGCCACCCGGGCTCGGCGGGACGGCGGCCGCTACATCATCAGCGGCACCAAGACGTGGATCACGGCGGCGGACAAGGCCGACTGGGGCATCGTGTTCGCGCGCACCGGCGGCGACGGCGGCGGCGGCATCAGTTGTTTCATCGTCGACCGGCATCTGCCGGGCATCACGGTACGGCCGATCGGCGTCATCCGTTCGTACTCGCCGTTCGAAGTCCACTTCGAGGATGTCGAGGTGCCCGCGGAGAATCTGCTCGGGCGGGAGAACGAGGGGTTCGCTGTCTGCCAGAAGTGGCTCGTGCATGCGCGCGTGCCGTATGCGGCCGGCGTGATCGGTATCGCGCAGGAGGCGCTGCGGCTCGCGATCGACTGGGCGCGCGAACGCAAGACCTTCAGATCGGCGCTGGCCGACAAGCAGGCGGTGCAGTGGATGATCGCGGATTCGGAGATGGAACTGCGTGCCGCGCGCCTGCTGACCTATCAGGCGGCGTGGCAAGCCGATCTCGGTCAAGACAACAAGACCGCGGCATCGATCGCCAAGGTCGTTGCCACCGAAACGGCCGGCCGCGTCGTGGACCGGTGCGTGCAGATCTTCGGCGCGCTCGGCGTCGCCAAGGAACTGCCGCTCGAGCGCTGGTACCGCGAACTCCGGATCAAGCGCATCGGCGAAGGGCCGTCGGAGGTGCACCGGATGGTGCTGGCGCGCGAACTGATCGCGGGCCGCTAGCGCAGAGAACGGAGACGCCATGCCGATCGATTTCGAACTGAGCGACGGGGTCGCGCTGATCACGATCAATCGGCCCGAGCGCCGCAACGCGCTCGACGCCGAACACTACGCAGCCCTGTCGCAGGCATGGGTCCGCGTACGGGACGACGACGCGATCCGCGTGGCGGTCATCACCGGCGCCGGCAACAAGGCCTTCTGTGCCGGTGCCGACCTGAAGTCGTTCGTCGGCCGCGGCGACCAGCCGCTGTCCGAGATGTGGCTGACGCAGAAGGACTCGCTGCTGAACCGCGGGCTCGAAGTCTGGAAGCCGGTGATCTGCGCGATCAACGGTGCCTGCGTCGGCGGCGGCATGACACTGATGCTGGCCACCGACATCCGGGTATCGGCGCGGTCGGCCGTGTTCGGCCTGTCCGAGGTGCGTCGCGGGATCATCGCGGCCAACGGCGGCACGCAGCGCGTATTGCGGCAGCTGCCGCATGCGATCGGGATGGAACTGCTGCTGACCGGAGACAGCATCGACGCCGAAGCGGCGCTGCGCTGGGGGCTGATCAACAAGATCAGCGAGGCGGGACGGCTTCTAGACGACGCGCTCGCTTACGCGAAGCGGATCGCCGCCAACGCGCCGCTCGCCGTCCAGGCCGCGAAGGAGCTCGCGATCCGTTCCCGTGACCTCGACCTGCCGACTGGGCTGCGGCTCGAACAGTTCGTCAACCGGATCCTGCACCGCTCCGAGGACACGGCTGCCGCGAAGGCCGCGTTCGTCGAGAAGCGCCAGCCGGTCTTCAAGGGGCGCTGATCGATGAGCGGAATGACCGGGTCGGGCACCGATCAGCAAGACGCGCCATTGGCTGGGATCCGGGTTCTGGATCTTACCCAGATCTACAACGGCCCGTACGCAACGTTCCTGATGGCGATGGCCGGCGCGACCGTGATCAAGGTCGAGCCGCCGGGCGGCGAGTTCCTGCGCCGGCGCGACGCGCGCAGCGGCGCCGGCGTGCCGTTCGCGATGCTGAACGCCAACAAGGGCTCGATCTCGCTGAACCTGAAGACCGAGCAGGGGGTCGCGCTGTTCCGCAAGCTGGCCGAGCAGGCCGACGTCGTCATCGAGAACTATGCGCCTGGCGTCACCGACCGTCTCGGCATCGGCTACGATGCGCTGCGCGAGATCAACCCGCGGCTGATCTATGCTTCGGGCAGCGGTTACGGCATGGAAGGCCCGTACCGCAACTATCCGGCGATGGACCTGACCATCCAGGCGATGGCGGGGGTCATGAGCATCACCGGTTTTCCCGAGAACGGGCCGGTCAAGTCGGGCGCGGCGCTCTGCGACTTCTTCGGCGGCGTCCATCTCTACGGCGCGGTCACGACCGCGCTGTTCCAGCGCGAGCGGACCGGCCGCGGTACCCAGATCGAAGTCGCGATGCTGGAGGCGGTCTACCCGTCGCTCGCTTCGAGCATCGGCATGGTCTACGGTGAGCGCGGCACGCCGATGCGCACCGGCAATCGGCATGGCGGACTGTCGCTGTGCCCGTACAACGTCTATCCGTCCAAGACCGGCTTCGTCGCGATCATCTGCAACAGCGACAAACACTGGCTGAATCTGGTCGAGGCGATGGGGCGCGAGGACCTGAAGCGCGATCCCCGGACCCAGACGATGCGCGATCGCGTCCGCCACATGGACGAGATCGACCGGCTGGTCGCCGCCTGGACCTCGACGATCGAGCGTGACGCGCTGTTCGAGCGGCTCAACGCGTTCCGTGTGCCTTCCGCGCCGGTGCGCGAGATCGGCGAAGTGATGAGCGATCCTCACATGCACGAGCGCGGCATGCTGCTCGAGATCGAGCATCCTCGTTACGGTCCGATCACGGTCTGCCGCAGCCCGATCAACTTCAGAGGCCAGCCGCAGCCGCAGTACCGGTCCAGCCCGGACTACGGCATCGACAACGATCGCATCTACGGAGACTGGCTCGGGCTGCCGGCGGGCCAGATCGAAGAGCTTCGTCGCGGCGGGATCATCTGATGCGCGGCAAGTCGGTCATCGCCGGCGTGGGGCACACCGCCTACGGCAAGCATCCCGGCCGCGACCGGGTGTCGCTGATTGTCGAGGCCTGCGCCGCCGCGCTCGCCGATGCCGGCATCGAGAAGGAGCGGGTCGACGGCGTCCTGGTCAAGATGGCGAACTCGGAGCCGTCGATCCTCTACGGCCAGCGGGTGGCGGAAGCACTCGGCCTGCAGCCCGATATCGGCTGCTCGCTCGACCAGGGCGGCGCCGCGAACATCGCGCTGGTCAGCTACGCCGCGATGGCGATCGAAGCCGGACTGATCGAGACCGCGCTGATCTGCTACGGTGACACGCCGCGCACCGGCAGCCGCAGCGTCTACCAGCGCCCGCGCGGGGACGACGCGGTCTACGGCTGGTACTCTACGGCGGCAGGCTATGCGCTGATCCATCAGCGCTATCGCCAGCAGTACCAGGTGCCTGATGCCAGCTTCGGCGCGGTCGCGGTGACCTGCCGGGCCAACGGTGCCAGGAACCCCAACGCGCACCTGCGCAAGGCGATCAGCGTCGAAGAGTACCTGACCTCCCCGTTCGTCGTCGAGCCGCTGCGACGCGACGACTGCTGCCTGCT
Source organism: Lautropia sp. (assembly GCA_050249335.1). GTDB lineage: Bacteria > Pseudomonadota > Gammaproteobacteria > Burkholderiales > Burkholderiaceae_E > Lautropia. Next base: position 15,953 of record JBFWQR010000096.1, on the reverse strand, counting down.
GTCGGACGGCGCAGCGGCGATCGTCGTCACTTCGGCGGCGCGGGCGCGCGCGCTCGGCCTCGATCGCGCGGTGCCGGTGCTCGGCTTCGGCCAGGCTCAGGAGTCCTTCGATGTGCATCTGCGCCCGGACCTGACGCGCACCGTCGCCGGCCGGTCGGCGGACCGAGCCTTCGCGATGGCAGGCCTGGCCCGGCGGGACATCGGCGTGGCGCAACTCTACGACTGCTTCACGATCACGCCGCTGATCACGCTCGAGGACTACGGCTTCTGCAAGCCGGGCCAGGCCGCCGCATTCGCGGCTGCGGGCGAGATCGGTCTCGACGGTTCGCTGCCGCTCAACACCAGCGGCGGACTGTTGTCCGAGAGCGGCACGCCCGGCCTGCAGTTGGTCATCGAAGGCGTGCGCCAGATGCGCGGCGACGCGATCTCGCAGGTCGCCGACCCCGGGGCCTGCATCGTCAGCAACCAGGGCGGCACGATGCATACGCACGCCACGCTGATCCTGGGGAGTCCCGCATGACGTTCGTCAGGCCGCAGATCACCGCAGTGTCCGCACCGTACTGGGACGGGCTCAAGCAGGGCCGGCTGCAGTACCAGCATTGCAGTCGCTGCGGCGCGAACTGGCTGCCGCCGAGGACTCACTGCACGGCCTGCCTGGCACCCGAACCGCAATGGCATACGGCGAGCGGCCGCGCCCGGCTGATCAGCTGGGTCGTCTATCACACCGCCTACCATGAGTCGTTCGCCGGACGTATTCCCTACAACGTCGCCTGCGTCGAGCTCGAGGAAGGCCCGCGGCTGCTGTCCAACGTGGTCACGGGGGACATGGCGCGCGACCTCGTGATCGATGCGCCGCTCGTGCTGAAGATCGAGCACGAGGACGATATCGCGCTCGCCCGCTTCGAACCGGCGCGGGCCTGAAGCCGCGCGTCGCGATTGCCTCCGACGAATACCCCGAAACGAAATCCGATCCAGGCGACACCCAAGTGACGAGCAAGCAACCTGCGTTCATCAATCTGAATGGCCGCTTGGTTCCGTACGAGGACGCGGTGGTGCACGTCATGTCGCCGGCGGTCAAGTACGGGCTGTCGGTGTTCGAGGGGCTGAGGACCTACTGGAACGGCGCCCGGGAGCAGCTCTACGTCTTCCGGTTGCAGGACCACACCCGGCGGCTGTTCCAGTCGATGAAGCTGCTGCGCTTCAAGCCGGAATTCACCGGGAGCGACGTCGACACCGGACTGCTCGATCTGCTTCGCCGCAACGAGGTGCGCAGTTCCGCACATGTCCGGGTCACGGTCTATCTCGACGGAAAGGGCGAGCAGCAGGCGCAGGGGCCGGTCAGCTACGCGATCTCGGCGCTCGAGAAGCCGCGTACCGCCCGCGTCACCAAAGGTATGCGCTGCCAGGTCAGCGCCTGGGTTCGGATGTCGGACACGATGATGCCGCCGCGGATCAAGTGCGGCGGCAACTACGTGAACGGCCGACTCGCACGCTTCCAGGCGATCCAGGACGGCTACGACGAGGCGATCATCCTCAACTCGGCCGGCAAGGTCGCCGAAGGCCCCGGCACCTGCATCTTTCATGTCCGCGGCGGCCAGCTGGCGACGCCGGATCTGTCGAGCGGAATTCTCGAGAGCATCACGCGCGATTCGGTCATCGCGCTGGCGCGCGAGCTGGGTCTCGAATGCATCGAGCGCCCGGTCGAGAAGACCGAGCTCTATGCGGCGGACGAGGTGTTCATGGTGGGATCCGCATCCGAGGTGGTGCCGGTCGTCGACATCGATGGTCTCGTGATCGGCAACGGCGAGCCCGGGCCGCTGACGATACGGCTGCAGCGTGCCTACGACGCTGCCGTCACCGGCGCCGACGACGTCGATCGCGGCTGGCTCACACCGGTCTATCCGCGGTAGTCCGACGGCCCGAATGGACGCATCCGACCTCGCCCGCGCCGTCGAATCGCTCTCGCCCGGTGCGGCGGTTCACCCGGAACGGCTCGCCGAGATCGCGGCCGCGATCCTGGTGCTGTCCGGCCTGCCGCCCGTGCCGGCCCGCGACGCGGCCGACCTGCTCGTCGAGGCACAGTGCCGCGGCATCGACAGCCACGGCCTGGCGCATCTGCCCGCCTATGTCGCACGGCTCGCCAGCGGTGCGATCGATCCGGGCGCGAGCCCCTGTGTCGTCCGCACCGGGCCGGCGACCGCGCGGATCGACGGCCGCAACGGGCTCGGCGTACTGACCGCGCTGTGCGCGCTGCGGACGGTTTGCGAGCTCGCCGGTGCCGCCGGCATCGGGTCGTGCGCGGTCTTCGACGGCAATCATTTCGGTGCTGCCGCGCCGTTGGTGGAACGCGCGGCACGGGCCGGCCTGATCGCGCTGGTCTTCTCGAACGCGGCGCCGACGATGGCGCCATGGGGCGGGCGGCAGCCGCTGCTCGGCACCAATCCGCTCGCCGCGGCCTTTCCGGTCGCCGGCGGTCCGCCGATCGTCGTCGATATGGCGACCAGCGCGGTCGCCCGCGGACGGATCCGCAAAGCCGATGCATCCGGAGCCGCGATTCCCGCCGATTGGGCGCTCGACGCCGACGGCAGACCGACTACCGACCCGCGTGCCGCGCTGGCCGGCACGGTCCAGCCGCTCGGTGGCGCGAAGGGCTATGCGCTCGCGTTGCTGGTCGAGCTGCTTTGCACCACGCTGTCCGGCGGGCGGATCGGCGCCGAGGTTCGCAATCCGCACGATCCGGCACCGTTGCCCGCCGGCACCAGCCATCTGTTCATCGCGCTCGATCCGGGGTTCTTCGCCGGCCTCGAGACCGCCGGCGCGATCGCACGCGAATGGTGCGACCGGATCGAAGCGAGTCCCGCGGCGGTCGCCGGCGTGCCGCCGCGCGTACCGGGCCGGCAACGGATCGCCGAGGCGGCGCGACGCGCCAGCGCCGGCATTCCCGTCGGCAAGCCGCTGCTGGATTCGCTGCGCCAGGCGTTGCGGAAGCTGCCCGCTGCGACGGGGCAGGATGCCGCCTGACTTCCCGAATCGAGGATCTTCGCCATGGTTCCCTGCATCATCACGGTCGCGATCACCGGCTCGGTTCCTCGGAAGAAGGACACGCCAGCGGTCCCGGTCACGGTCGCCGAGCAGATCGAGTCGACGCATGCCGCCTACGAAGCGGGCGCCTCGGTGGTCCATGTCCACGTGCGCGACGACGACCAGAATCCGTCATCGGATCCCGAACGGTTCGCGCAGGTGCAGGCGGGCGTGCGCAAGCACTGCCCGGGTATGATCGTCCAGTTCTCCACCGGCGCGCGCGGCCGCCGGCTCGAAGAGCGCGGCGGCATGCTGTGTCATCGGCCGGACATGGCCTCGCTCGCGACCGGTTCGGTGAACTTTCCGACCTTCGTCAACGAGAATCCGCCGGGCTTCATCCGGGACCTCGCGAAGTCGATGCTCGACCTCGAGATCAAGCCGGAATGCGAGATCTTCGATCTGGCGATGCTCTACAACGCGGCCGCGCTGGTCCGGCAGGGTTTGCTCGCGCCGCCAGCGCACGTCCAGTTCGTGCTCGGAATCGCCAACGCGCAGCCGGCCCTGCGCGAAGTGCTCGAGTTCGAGGTCGCGCAGCTGAAGAAGGTGATGCCGGACGCCACCTGGACCGCCGCCGGCGTCGCGCGCCATCAGCTCGAGGTCAATCGCTGGGCGCTCGAGCTCGGCGGTCACTGCCGCACCGGCCTCGAGGACAACATCCGGTTCGATGCGACTCGGCTGGCCGAGAGCAACGCCGAGCTGGTCCGGCGCGTCGCCGACCTGTGTGGGGAGTACGGGCGCACCCCGGCCACGCCGGCCGAGGCCCGCACGATCCTCCGGTTGCGGCCGGCAGCGGCCTGAGCAACAGCGGAGAGCGTTGGACGTGGCTTACGAGGTTGCAGTCGATGTGGGGGGCACGTTTACCGACGGTGTCCTGCTGGAGCGCACAAGCGGCAGGATCCGCATCGCGAAGGCGCTGACGACTCATGCGGACCCGGGCGCGGGCATTGCCCAGGTCGTCTCGATGCTGCTCGGTCAGCTCGACCCGCGCACGCCGGAGGTGACGCGCGTGGTGCACGGTACCACGCTGATCACGAACTCGCTGCTCGAGCGAAAGGGGGTCAGGACCGCGCTGGTCGTGACCCGGGGTACCGAGGACGCGCTCGATATCCGTCGCGAGTTGCGCTACGACTCCTACGATCTCACGATCACCTTTCCCGATCCGCTGGTGCCGCCCGCGCTGCGCTTCGGCCTCGCCGAGCGAACCGGTCCCGACGGCTCGGAATGGGCAGCGATCGACGAAGCGGACCTCGCGCGGATCTGCGCACGGATCGTGCGGGCCGATGTCGGTGCGGTCGCGATCTGCCTGCTGCATGCCTGCGTCGACGGGACGCACGAGCGGCGGGTCCGCGAGGCGTTGCAGCGTGCGGCGCCGGGGCGCAGCTGCTCGATCTCGTCCGAGGTTGCGAGCGAGGTCGGCGAATACGAACGGATGTCGACGGTCGCGGCCAATGCCTACGTGCAGCCGGTCGTTGCGCGGTACCTGGATGCGCTCGGCGAGCGGCTGAAGTCGCTGGGGGTGAACGGACGCCTCGACATCATGGTGTCGAACGGCGGCTTCACCGATGCGGCGGTGGCCGCCCGGTTTCCGATCCAGCTGCTCGAATCGGGGCCGGCCGGCGGCGTGCTGAGCGCGGTCAACTGCGGGTCGCTCGAAGGGCACGATGCCGTGCTCGCGTTCGACATGGGCGGCACCACCGCGAAGTCTTGCGTGTCGATCGCCGGCGATCCGTCGATCACCCACCTGTTCGAGTTCGCGCGCGTCAGCCGCTTCAAGAAAGGCAGCGGCCTGCCAGCGTTGACGCCCAGCATCGATCTGATCGAGATCGGCGCCGGCGGCGGCAGCATCGCCCGGATCAACGAACTGGGCCTGCTGCAGGTCGGTCCCGAGAGCTCGGGATCGGAGCCGGGGCCGGCCTGCTACGGCCTCGGCGGCGTCGACCCGACGGTGACCGATGCCGATCTGATCCTCGGCTATCTCGACGCCGACCGGTTTCTCGGCGGGACGATGAAGCTCGATGTCGCGGCCGCGCAGGCCGCGGTCGATCGCCTCGGAGACCGGCTCGGATTGAGCGGCGCCCAGGTCGCGGTCGGCATCCACGATATCGTCAACGAGAACATGGCATCGGCGGCGCGCGCCCACATCGCCGAGAAGGGTCACGACGCGCGTAGCTTCACGTTCGTCACCACCGGTGGCGCCGGTCCGGTCCATGCGGTCGACGTCGCGCGACGCCTGCGCATCCGGACCGTGCTCTGCCCGATCGCCTCCGGGGTCGGCTCCTGCCTCGGATTCCTGGCCGCGCCGGCCCGTGCCGACCGGTCTTGGTCGAAGATCGAGCGGATCGGTCAGCTCGACCAGGCCGACCTGGCAGCCCGGATCGCGCAGTCGCGGCGCGAGATCGCGCGCGAGCTCGAACAGGTCGGCCTAGCCGAAGAGGCGATCGTCTGGCGGCTGGCTGCCGAGGCACGCTACGTCGGGCAGGGCGCACGCGTCGAGGTCGACTGCGGGGCTCCGTCGGCGGACGGCTCGCCGCCCGACGACGTCGCCCGGCGCTTCGAAGCGGAATACGCCCGCCTTTATCGGACGACGGTACCCGGCGGCGTTCCCGAGGTCGTCACCTGGCGGATGTCGGGCATGTCGGCGCGAACCCTGCGCGAGTTCGCGTTCGCCGCCAAGCCCGCGGCGGATGCCGAGCCGAGCCCGATCGGACAGCGAAACCTGTATCTGCCGGCGGCGGCATGCTATCGCGCGGTACCGGTCTACGACCGGTACGCGCTGCCGGCCGGGGCCGACTTCGACGGGCCGGCCGTGCTGGTCGAGCCGGAGACAACGCTCGTCGTCAGTCATCCGGCGCGTATCACCATGCTGCCGAGCGGAACCGTTCGCGTCGTCCTGAAAGAGGTCGCTGCATGAGCCAGCCCATCGATTCCGATCGCGGCATCGACCCGATCGCGCTGGAGATCTTCTGGACTCGGATCATCAGCGCGGTCGACGAGGCGGCGGCGGCATTCGTCCGGACGTCATTCTCGACGGTCGTGCGCGAGGCGAACGATTATGCCGTCATCCTGACCGATCGGACCGGTCGCAGCGTTGCGCAGTCGACGCTGAGCATTCCGTCGTTCGTCGCGACCGTGCCGGCCACGATCAAGACCTTCATCGCCGAGTTCGGCCTCGATGACATGCGCGAGGGCGACGCGTTCATCACGAACGACCCGTGGCTCGCCACCGGCCACCTGAACGACGCGACGATGGCGATGCCGGTGTTCCGCGACGGCCGGGTCATCGGTTTCGCCGGCGTCGTCAGTCATCTGCCCGACATCGGCGGCCGGCTGCGCAATGCGTCGAACCGGGAGATCTACGAGGAAGGTCTGCAGCTCCCGCCGGTGCGTTTCCTGCATGCCGGGCAGGTCGACGAGCTGCTGATCAAGCTGATCCGCGCCAACGTCCGCGTGCCGGAAGAGACGGTCGGCGACCTGTGGGCGCAGGTCGCCTGCTGCCGGTCGCTCGGCGACCAGCTCAACGCGCTGCTCGACGACTCCGCGATCGCGTTCACTGCGTTCTGCGACGAATCGATCGAACGGACGGAGAGATCGGTTCGCCAGGCGATCGCGGCGATCCCCGACGGCACCTATCGCTCCGTGATCGAGAACGACGGACCGCCCGAAGTGCCGGGCGGCATCGTGCGTCTCGAGTGCGCGGTCACGATCGCCGGCGACTCGATCGCGGTCGACTACGCGGGTTCGACCGAGCAGGTGCACATGGCGATCAATACGGTGCTGAGCTACACGCACTCGTACACGGCCTATGCGCTGAAAACGCTGCTGGCGCCGTGGGCCCGCAACAACGAGGGCGGCCTGCTTCCGATCTCGGTCGCGGCGCCCGAGGGCTCGATCCTGAATCCACGGCGGCCGGCGCCGTGCGGGGCTCGCGCTTCGATCGGGCATCTGCTGCCGCCGGCGATCTACGGCGCGCTGGCTGCGGTCATTCCCGATCAAGTGCTGGCCGCGCCGGGCTCGCCTTCGAATGTCGTGCAGCTCGCGAACCTCGGCGGCTCGCGGCGGTATTCGGTCAACGCGTTCATCGGCGCGGGGCTTGGCGCGAGCAGTGCGCGCGACGGCTTGCCGGCGATCAGTTTCCCGAGCAATCTCGCCAACATGCCGATCGAGGTGCTCGAGTCGGACGTGCCGGTCGAGGTCGTCCGCCGCTCGATCCGGCGGGGTTCGGGCGGCCGGGGTATGCGCAACGGCGGCGACGGCATCGTCTTCGAGCTCGTGATGCGCGGCGACGCCGCGGCGCGCGCCGCCTTCACGGTAAACCGGATCCGCTGCCCGGCACCAGGACTCAACGGCGGTGAGGCGGGTGCACCGGCCCGGCTCGAGATCAATGGCGCGCCGATCGATCCGGCGGGCCAGTACGTCGTCCGATGCGGCGATCGGATCCTGGTCGAGAGCGCCGGCGGCGGCGGTTTCGGGGAACCGGCGGAGCAGCAACGGGAGCGACGGCATTCCTGACGTATCCGGGCGCAGCCCCCTGTCGAAAGTCGAGATACCATTGGGACGCCTCGCAGCGGGCGTCCGGCCCATACCGCCTCCATCCCTTCGAAAATTGCCGCACACATCCTTTCCGCGACTGATCCCGAGCGCCCGGTGATGGAGAGGACGGATCGTTCCCGATGAGTTCCACGCTGACGAAGAGCCTCAAGGTGCTCGAGCGGATCGCTGACTCCGAATCGCCGCGCGGCATCTCCGAGCTCGCCCGAGAACTCGATCTCGACAAGAGCGCGGTCCAGCGGATCCTGAAGTCGTTGGTCGATGCCGGCTATTGCGAGAAGGTCGGCCAGACCGGCAGCTACCGCGCGACGTTGCGGCTGTGGGAGCTCGGGTCGCGCGTGATCGCGAAGAACGAGATCCGCCGGTTGCTGCATCCGGTGCTGCGCTACGGTGCGACGATCTCGGGCTTGACGGTGTATTTCGCGATCTTGGACTATCCGGATATCGTCTATCTCGACCGGGTCGAGGGCAGCCGCGGCCGGCCGAATGCTTCCGACCCAGGACGCCGGGTGCCGATCCATGCGACCGCGCTCGGCCGTGCCATTCTGGCGTTCCTCGGCGACGAGCGGTTGCAGGAAGCGCGGGCGGCGGCGACTCGTCGCGACGAGAGTGCGGCCCTTGCACGCGCATCCGGGGAGGATTTCGACGAGGCGATGGCCGCGATCCGCGAGCGGATGTACGCGCTCTCCGAGAGCGGCTCGCAATCCGGCGTGACCAGCATCGCCGCGCCGGTCTGGCGCACGGGGCCGAGCCCGGTCGGGTCGATCGGCCTGACTACCGATACGGCGACGCTGCAGGCCGATCAGATCCCGCATATCGCGCAGACGGCAGTTTCGCTGGCCTACGAGGGAACGCGCGTTCTCGGCGGCCGCTTCCCGCGCGCCAGCGCCGAGACGCCCTGAGCTGCGATCGAGCGCGGTTCCTGCGAACGCCGTCAGGACGTCCGCGCGAACCGCTCCGCCGATCGTGCCCGCGCCCTGGCGGCCTCTTGTTCGCGGTTGCGCGGCGGCGCGTTCGTCTCGAGCTCGCGCAGCAGCTTGCCGGAGATGTCGGCGATATCGCGGATCGCCGCATGGAACGCGGCTTCGTTGCGTCGCGACGGGGTGTTGAAGCCGGTCAGCTTGCGGACGAACTGCAGCGCGGCGGCGCGGATCTCGTCGTCGGTGACCGGCGGCTCGAAATTGAACAGGGTGCGGATGTTGCGGCACATCGGGAACGGCCCTCGCCAATCGACACTCGATCTGCGAATGTAGACCAACTCGCCGGCGCGGTGGTCAGCCGCCGCGGAACTGCACCCGGCGATTGACCGCGGCGGACGGGTTGGCGGAGTCGACCGGGCTCGATTCGCCGAGGCCGACCACATTGAGCCGTTGCGGCGCGATGCCGTGCGTCCCGATCAGGTAGCGCTTGACCGCATCGGCACGGCGCTCGGACAGCGACTGGTTGTAGGCGTCGGGGCCGGTCGAGTCGGTATGGCCTTCGATCAGCACCGCCCGGTCCGGCGCGGTCATCTTGATGCCTTCGGCGACCGCATCCAGCTGCACCAGCGCGTCGGGCAGCAGCTCGGCCGAGTCGAACGCGAACTGCACCGGCAGCGACAGCGAGGTCGGGACGCGCTCGGCCGCCGGCCGTTCACGGCTGCCGCGTTCGGCCATCACCAGCGCGTTCGGCGGCAGCGCCGGTGCCGGTGCCGCGGCCGCAGGGCCGCTGCCGTCGAGCAGCCGCAGCGAGCGGGTCCGGACGCCGGCCGGGCGGACGACCTCGTCGCCGGCACCCGAAAGGATCCGGGCGACCGCGGACGGGTCGACGCGCTCGCCGGCACGATAGACGACCACGCCCTGGGCGCCGGCGGCGAGCGGCTGCAGCGCCGCGATCGCGACCAGCAGGCCGGCCAGCGCGGCGAGCGCCGGGCGGGTCACGGCGGGGAGGGCAGCCGCCAGCGGGGCTGGCCGGAACGCGGGTTGGAAGGCTGGCTGGAAGCGGCGCTGGGTTTTCATGTCGGACTCCATCTTGATTGGCGATCGGGGCTGCGAGCGGGTTCGGTTGTCAGGGTTGAGTCGCGGCCGGCGGCGCCGAGGTTCAACCGCCGCCGCCGTCGTTCAGCGCGGCCGGCCATCCGGTCGTTCGGCGCGGATCAGGCAGGTCGCGTTGCGGGTATCGGCGACCACCAGCTTGTCGCCCTGGCGGTCGGTGCCGCGCACTTTCGTGCTGTAGCGGCCGCCGTCTTCGACGTCGACCTTGACGCCGTTCTCCTCGAACACCAGCCGGCCTTGCTGCCAGCAGCGCAGCTGGTAGGTGCCGGTGGACGCCGCCGGCGCCGGCCTGGCATCGTGCCGCTCGAGGACCTTCGGTGCCGGGTCGGCGCTTTTCGGCTCCGCTTCGACCAGCTTCGGGGCTTCGTCGCTGCCGCCCACCGGTGCCCCGGCCAGGCCGGAGCGGGCGGACAGCGGAGCGAGAGCGATCAGCACGGCGATTCCGATCACGATCGCGGCAGGCCGGCGAGCGTCGCGGTCACTTGGGCTGGACATGGAAGTTCTCCTGGGCGAATTCGCCATTGGTCACCCGCATGAAGCTGCGGCGGATCTGGTCGAGGCTGGCCACCGGCAGCGGCTCGAAATCGGTTCCGAACGCCTCGCGCGGCAGCTGGGCACTGACGTCGCCGGCGGTGGCCAGGCAGGCGACCGTCTCGGTCACGCCCTTGCCGTTCATCACCAGCTGGAAGCGCATGTCGCCGGGCAGCTGCAGCGGCCGATCGGCCGTCACGTAGCCGTCGCTCGCGAACCGGTTCGGGAAGATCCGCGCCACCTTGCGGCTCTCGTCCTGCAGGTAGCAGTAGACGTAGGCGCCGCGCGAGGTCGCGACCTGCAGATCGACCAGCTCGCCGCGGTTGAAGCTGCGCTTGCCGCCGGCCGAAACCGCGAGCCGCAGCGGGTCGAGCGCGACCAGTTGCGAGCCGGCCGGTGCGCCGGGCGGCAGCGATCCCGGCGCCCCGCCTGCCGCGCCCGGCGCTCCGCCTGCCGCGCCGGCGGCCGGCGTGGCAGTCGTCGCGTCGGCGACGGCCGGGTTCGCCGCCGGATCGGCAGCCGCCTCGGCGAAGCGGGCCGGCTGTTCCGGCGGCGTCAGCGTCCGGACATCGGCGTTCAGGTAGGCGGTGAACAGGCCCTGCTCGATCGCCGGTTCGGCGCTCATGCCGAGCCGCGACCGCAGATTGGTGATCGCCTCGTCGATCGCCGGGTTGAAGTTGCCGTCGACCGGACCGTCATAGAAGCGGCGGACCCGCATCTGGTTCTGGAAGTAGGCGACCAGGTTGCCCGGGGTCGTCGCCATCGCGTAGTACCAGTCCGACTGCTCGAGCTTGATCTCGTCGCTTTCGGGGTCGGCGCCCAGGCATTTCCAGTACGGCACCTTGGTCAGCTTGCCCATCAGCTCGATGGTCGCGAGCTCGACCAGGCCGCGCAGCGCCTGCGACTGGCCTTCGGACTTGTTGAAGGTCATGCTGAAGCTGATGCCGAACTTCTTGTAGGCGGCATCGCCGTCGAAGCCTTTGCCCTGCTTGTAGATCACCACCGAGTTGCGCGACGTGACGCCGGGCAGCACCGACATGTCCTCGGTGGTCAGCATCGACAGGTCGAGCCCGAGCACCGAGGCGGCGGCATCGCCCGATGCACCGAAATTGACGAACGGCTGGAAGCCGAGGCCGGCGTCCTTCTGGGTCTTGACGACGTTCTCGTCCCACTGCGTGACCGAGCCCTTGATGTCGAACTGCGGGACGGTCTGGTAGGCGCTCTGGCGCTGTGCGGCGTCGAGGAAGCTGATGATGTTGCCCGAATCCTTGCCGAACGCGACGACCCGGACCGCGCGGCTGCGCCGCGTCATCTCCGACATCGCCGAGATCAGCATGTCGCGGGTACCGGCATTGACCTTCTTGGTCTGATCCAGGATGTCCTCGACCAGCATGCTGATGTCGCGCACGCCGTAGTCGATCATCATGTTGTCCATGCAGCGCAGCGCCGGCGAGAAGCTGGTGATCGACTGGTACGGCGCCGCCGCCGGGCCCTTTCTGGCCTCCTCGAAGCGGCGATCGGCGTCGCCCTTGACGGCGACGGTCGAGCAGCCGGCGAGGGCGGCGGCGGCGAGCACCGGGGTCAGCGCGCGCCGCAGCGAGCGGCGGGGCCGGGGTCGTTGCGCGGATTTCATGATCGGCTCTCCTGGTCGGTCGTTGCCGGGTCGGTTCTGGCGGCGATCAGCGGCAGCCGCCGCGGGTCACGACGTTGAACGAGTTCGGCGCATAGACGAAGATCTCGCGCGGCTGGCTGCCGATCCGGCCACCGGTGTCGACGTTGCCGATGTTCTGGCTGCCGCACTGGCTGTCGAGATCGCTGCTGCTGCTGCGCGAGTCGCGGGCATTGCGGCGGTCGTCGAGCTGCTTCAACGTGCCCTGGCGGGTCCGCTCTTTGGCGACCTTGGCGCTGAAGCGGGTGTCGAGGTCGGAGGTACCGGACTCGAGCGCCCGGACCGGCGTGCCGTGCAGCACGCAGGCGAGGATGGCGAGCGACAGGATCGTCGAGCGGCGGATTTTTCTGGTGATCATGGCGAGTTCCTGGTTGGGTTCGGCACGCGGACGCGCCGCGTGGTACGGCTCTTGGTCGCAGCCGGCGGGGTACCGGTTCAATCGGCGTTCCGGTTCGAGCGGCTTCGCGGCCAAGAAAAGAAAACCCCGGCCGTCGGCCGGGGCGGGGGGACCCGCTTCGGCGGGTCCGGTCCGGTGGGCGGGCGGTCCCGCGGGATCGCTTACTCGGCGACGCCGACCTTCTGGTGGGCGTGGGCGCCGGACTTGCTGGCCAGGTTGGTCGCGTTGTCGGCGTTGACCGTCACGTCGGTCAGCTTGCCGTTGTTGCGCGCCACACCGATCTCCTGCCGGGCGTGCGAACCGCTGCCCGACGCCGTGTTCTTCGCGAAGTCGGCGTTGATCCGCGAGTTCTTGATCTGACCGTTGTTCGCCGCGAGGCCGATGCGCTGCTCGGCGACGCTGTTCGTGCCGGACGCGAGGTTCTTCGCGTTGGTGGCGTGAACATGCGTATCGGTGATCTTGCCGTTGCCGGTCGCGACGCCGATCAACTGCTCGGCGCGGCTGCCGTTGCCCGACGCGGTGTTGGTCGCGTTGGTCGCCTTGACATGCGAGTTGGTGATCTTGGCGCCGGCGCCCGACGCGACCCCGACCCACTGGTCGGCACGGCTGTTGGTGCCGCTGGCCGTATTTTTCACGTTCTTCGCATCGACCGTCACGTCCTTGATTTCACCGGCGATCGCGAAAGCCGACGAGAGGGCGAGAACGAGGGCGGCGGTGGTTTTGGCGAATTTCATCTGGAACTCCTGACTAGAGCGGTTTGGGTGGTAGTTGGCGGCTTGCACCTGCTCGCCGTCCGATCCTGAGTCGCGGGCTGCAACCGGAAGGTTCAAAGGTTTTGCGGTCGCAGGCTGCCCGTGGCTCAGCGGACGGTGCCGATCCGCTGGATCGCCTGGGCGCCGCCGCCGCTGGCGGTATTGACGGCGTTGCTGGCATTGACCGTCACGCCGGACAGCGTGCCGCCGTTGCGTGCGACGCCGATCTCCTGGATCGCGGTCGAGCCGCTGCCGGAGGCGAGGTTGCGGGCGTTCTGGGCGTTGATCAGGCTGTCGCGGACCACGCCGCCGCCGCTCGCGACGCCGATACCCTGGTAGGCGGTCGCATTGGCGCCGCTCGCCGTGTTGGTCGCGTTCTGGGCGTTGACCGTGGTATTGCGCACCTGGCCGCCGCTGCGCGCGACGCCGATCTCCTGGGTCGCGATGCTGCCGCTGCCGGACGCGGTGTTGCGTGCGTTGTTGGCGCGGATCGCGCTGTCGCGGATGCCCGAGCCGGCGCCGTCGGCGACGCCGATCGACTGGCTGGCACGCGCGTTCGATCCGGACGCGACGTTGCGCGCCTGCTGGGCGTCGATGACGACGTCCTTGATCTCGCCCGCCTGCAGCGATGCGGCGGCGGCCGACATCAACAGCAGGAAGACGGCTTTGACGGGTTCCATGTTGCGTTCCTCAGACAGCCAGGCGACGCGGCACCGCCCCATGCGGCGACGCTCGACCGGCCATCGCCTGAGTCGCGGGGGAACGGGGATCGGTTCACGCGGCCCGCTCCGCCGATCAGCGTCTGCGCCCGCCAACCGGGGCAGCGGGGGGCGGTCAGGGAACCCAGCCGGGCAGCGCGGCGGCCTGCCGCACCCAGTCCGTCAGCTGGGCCTCGTCGAGCGGCGCATCCTCGTAGAGATCGATCCAGCGGACTTCCTTGCTGCGTTCGGTGCCGCCGGGCGGTAGCGGACGAAGCGACCGCCCGTCGAAGAACGTGACCTTGACATAGCGCGTAAAGACATGGAACGACAGAAACCAGCCGCGGCCCTCGGTCCCGTAGAACGGCGAATTCCACCGGACCGCCTTGCGCAGGTTCGGCACCGTGCGCCCGATCAGCGCATCGAGCCGTTCGCCGAGGTCGCGCTTCCAGCCGGGCATCGCGGCGATGTACGCCTGCACCGGCGCGTCGCCGTCGGCCTTCGCGATCTGCGGATTGCCGCCCGAGAGCAGCCGCACCGGAGCGCTCTGCCGTTCCTCGGCCCGCGCTGCACGGGCCGGCACCGCCGCTGGTTTCGCCTTCGCGCCCCGATTGGTCGTGGCGCCGGGCCGTGTCGATCCGGATCGCCGGGTCATGCGCGGCTCGATCTCGCTCTTCGGTTCACCGGGCTTCGATCGTTGTGCCATCGATGGTTCATCCTGACTGCGTTGGATCCTGCCTCCCCGTTTCGGGCAGGCTGCAACCGCGATCATCGCAGAGTGCGGCGGCCGTCTCGTCCGGCTCGGCGATCAGCTGGCCGATCAGCGCGCCGATGCGCAGGTCGTCGGTGCGGCCGAACTGATGCAGCCGGATGCGGCCGCGCTTGTCCAGCAACAGCAGGCTGGGCGTGCCGCGCAGGCCGAGCGCCTGCATCGTCGCGGGTACTGCGCCGCCATCCGGATCGGGTCGATCGATGCCGATCGGAAAGGCCAGCCGGTACTCGTGGATGAACGCCTGCAGCGCGGCCGGCGGCTGCATCACGGCATGATGCTCGAACACGGTGTGCAGCCCGATCACGGCGAGCCGATCGGGCGTGAACAGCTCGTGCATCCGTGCCGCCTGCGGCAGACCGTGCGCGACGCAGCCGGGACACAGCATCTGGAACGCATGCAGCGCGACGACGCGGCCGCGCAGATCCTCGAGCGCGATCGGGCGCGGCGTGTTGAACCAGTGCGTGACCTGCAGCGCCGGGGCGGCATGGGCCGCAATGCTTTCGATCAGCATCGGGATCTCCACAGTATCCGGCAGGATCGCTCAGGCGGCTCGCCGTTGCAATGCGACCGCCGGGAAGTCGACCGGCACGTCGAGCGCCAGGTTGACATAGTTGGTGAACAGGTTCAGCGCCACATGAGCGATGATCTCGACGATCTGCTCGTCGTCGAAGCCGGCGTCGCGCAGCGCCTGCACGTCTGCTGCAGCCACCTGGCCGCGGGCGTCGACCAGCTTCAGCGCGAAACCGAGGGCAGCCGCGGTTCTGACGTCGGTGGACTCGCCGCGCTGCGCGGCCGCCATTTCGTCGGCGGTCGCGCCGGCCTTGCGACCGAGCGCCGTGTGGGCGGCCAGGCAGTATCCGCAGGCGTTGCGGTCGGCTACGGCGACCGCGATCTGCTCGCCGAGCCGGGCCGGGATCACGCCGTTGCCGAGCGCGCCGAAACTGCCCCACATGCTGCTCAGCGCTGCGCTGGAGTTGGCGACGGCGCGGAACATCGCGGGCGTGGCACCGAAGGCGCCTTGGATCTGGTCGAGCATCTGCTTGCGCTCGCCGTTGCTGCGGGTGGGATCGATCAGTCGGATGCGGGACATCGCGGGCTCCTTTCGTGGTACTGGTCGTGGATTGCATCGGCAGCGGTTGCACCGGGCTGGCTGCGGGTTGCGCCGGCCACGGTTGCGGTCGGCCGCTGCTGAACCGCAGTGTGCCGGCCGATGTCGTACGATTGGGATCGAATCGTCTAGAAAACGTACCGAATCGTCCAGAGCATGGCTGATCCGGAGCATCGCTGACCCAGAGCAGGGCCGCCCAGCGCAGGCTGATCCGGAACATGGCTGATCCAAAGAACATGGCTGATCCAAAGAACGTGGCTGATCCAAAGAACGTGGCTGATCCAAAGAACGTGGCTGATCCAAAGAACGTGGCTGATCCAAAGAACGTGGCTGATCCAAAGAACGTGGCTGATCCAAAGAACGT
>JBFWQR010000095.1:0-29730 GCA_050249335.1 Lautropia sp. | reverse complement strand
AACGCCCGGATCGCCGGCGTGCCGTAGCTTTCCATGTACATGGCGGCCGATCGGCCGGTGGAATGGTGCCCGGGCTGCGACTCGCGCTCGAGCAGCACCACGCTCGCCTGCGGTGCCAGCCGGTAGGCGACCGATGCGCCGGCGATGCCGGCGCCGATCACCGCGAAGTCGAAGGCAGTCACGCCGGTCACGTCGCCCCTCCGGAGACCTTCATCGCTCGCTCCCTTCATCACGCGTCGGTTGCGCGACACTGCGCCGACGACGGCGTGCGTGCCTGCTCGAGCGCATCCAGCCCCGACACCAGCGCCTGCACCGTGGCGAGCATTGCTGCGACGCGCTCCGGCGGCAGCCCGGCCGCGGCCTCGCGCAGGATCGCCCGCCGCACCGGCAGCATGGTCCGGAACGCGACCCGCCCGCGGGCGGTGAGATGCACCTGGACCAGCCGCCGGTCCTCGCGCGACGACCGGCGCTCCACCAGACCTTCGGATTCGAGCTGCGGCAGCAGATGGCTCAGCGCGCTGCGCTCGATGCGCGTGATGCCGGCCAGATCGTTCACCGTGATGCCGCTGCGCTCCGCCAGCACCGACAGTACCCGCCAGCGCGGGATGATGTTTCGGCCCGCGCCCAACCGGGCCATGAACTCGGCGTTGAACTTGTCCTCGAGCACGCCGGTCCAGTAGATCACCGAGGTCAGGAACGAGCTGGCCTCGAGCGCGACCGGCGCATGTCCGGCGTCGGGAGCCGCCGCCCGTGCCCGGGGGCGGTTGCCCTGCGCGCTCACTGGGTTACCCTCCGCGCTACGCGCCCTTCGGGCGGCCGGGCGGGCGCGCTCACGTGGTGACCCCGTAGCGGCGCAGGAATCGGCCGGCGGCCAGCCTGACGATGCGGTCGAACGCGAACCCCAGCATGCCGAGCGTGATGATCCCGACGAACACCCATTCGGTGCGGCCGAAGTTCCGCGCCGACCAGATCAGCGCACCGAGCCCTTCCTGCGCGGCGACGATCTCGGCCGAGACGATGGTCAGGAACGAGTTGCCCATCGCGATGCGCGCGCCCGTGACCATGAACGGCACCGTCGACGGCAGCACCACCGTCGTCACCGTCCGCCACCGGCTCGCTCCGAGCGCGGCAGCCGCACGCAGTCGCAGCTCACTGACCGAGAGCACGCCCGCGATCATGTTCAGGATCACGATGAACACCGTGGTGTAGAAGATCAGCGCGATCTTCGATGCCTCGCCCGGCCCGAACCAGATGATCGCCAGCGTGACGAATGCGATCGGCGGGATGAACCGGAAGAACTCGATGTACGGATCGAGCAGCTGCCGGACCACGCGGATCTGCCCCATCAGGATGCCGAGCGGAATGCCGATGGCAAGACCCGCGCTCCAGCCGAGCAGGATGCGCCACGCGGAAGCGATCACCGAGCTCGGCAGTGTGCCGTCCTCCAGCAGCTCGCGCGCCGACGCCAGCGTGGCCGCCGGCGACGGCAGGAACATGGGGTTCACGTTGCGGCTGACGAGGTGCCAGACGGCCACCCCGGCGGAGATCGAAGCGGCGGCGAGCAGCCAGCGGCGCAGGATATGGCGGACGTCGGTCACCGTTCAGATCCGCATGGATTTAGCGACTTCCTCTGCGATGTCGTCACGCAGCAATCGAAACAGCGTGACCGCCTCGGGATCGGTGAGGTCGCGCGGATGCGGAAGCGCCACCGGAATCTCCGTCTTGATGCGTGCCCGCGGCCCGGCGGTCATCGTCACCACGCGGTCCCCGAGCAGCACCGCCTCGCCGATATCATGGGTGATGAACAGGATGGTACAACCGGTCTCGCGCCACAGGCGATCGAGCTCCCCTTGCATCACCAGGCGCGTCTGCGCGTCCAACGCGCTGAACGGCTCGTCCATCAGCATCACCGACGGCTCGTTCGCCAGCACGCGCGCGATCTGCGCGCGCTGGCGCATCCCGCCGGAGAGCTCGCTGGGAAACCGCTCTGCGGCATGCTCCAGGCCGACCTTCCGCAGGTGGCAAAGCGCGAGCTCGCGCCGTTCGGTACGCGACACGCCGCGCATCCGTGGACCGTACTCGACGTTCTCGCGCACCGTCAGCCAGGGAAACAGCGATTCCGAGCTCTGGAACACCACGCCGCGGTCCACCGTCGGACCGTCTACCGGCAGGTCGCCGACGCGCACGCTTCCGGCTGCCGGCTCGACAAAGCCGGCGACCGCATTGAGGACCGTCGACTTGCCGCAGCCGCTCGGCCCGAGCAGGCAGACGAACTCGCCGGGTTCGACGGTGAGATCGATGTCCTGGACGACGTCGGTCTCGCCGAGCCGGATCGCCACGCCGTCGAGCCGGATGCCGACACCCCGGCGCGGCGCGGCAGCACCCGCTGCCCCGTCCGCCGGCGGCGCCGCCTCGAGCCGCTGACGATCAGCGGCCAGCGGCACGGGCGAACCCGGTCTGCACCATCCGGTTCACGTCCACCCGCTGCTGCGTCGTCTTCTGCCCGTGCAGGAATTCGGCGATCTCGCCATAGGTCGCGAGATCCTGCGGCGTGAAATCGCGCACCACGCACTCGACGTCCTTCAGCAGCTCCCGCGCCTGCGCCACCGGCAGCTTGATCGCGGTTTGCGTCGCCTGCGCCGCCTTGTCCGGGTCGGCCCGGATCTCGTCGCAGGCCTGGCGCAGCACCTCGACCACTGCACGTGCCGCGCCTCCGTTCTGCTCGAGCCACCGCCCGGACGCCCCGACCAGCATGTTGTAGCTGTAGCCGACGTCGCCGCTGTTCATAAGCGCCTTGCCGCCGACCTGCATGCCACGCCCCGGCCACGGCTCCCAGAGCACGTAGCCGTCGACGTCGCCGCGCGCGAGCAACGCCGGGAATTCCGGCGGCGCACCGCGCACCCAGGTGACTGCCTTCTCGTCCATGCCGTACTTCGCGAGGATCTTGCCAGCGACGAACTGGCTCGCCGAGCCCGGCACGATACCGATCTTCTTCAGCTGCTTCGGATCGTCGATGCCGTTGCGCGCCACCAGCTTGATGAAGCGCGCCGACTGGCCGAACACGGCAATGGTGCGAACGTCACCGCGCGCGGCCCGCGTGAGCATGGTCGTCTCCGAGCCGCCGGCCATGTCGTTCGTGCCGGCGATCAGCCCGTCGGCCGCGTCCGCCGATTGCGTGAGCTGCAGCAGCTGAACATTGAGACCGGCGCGCTCGAACAGCTTCTGCTGCGCCGCATAGTAGATCGGCGAGAACGCCGGATCCGATCCCACCGCCAGGCGGATCGTCGGGCGTTCGCTGGTCTGGGCACCTGACTGGATCGCTACGGTCAGCAACGCGATGCCGAGCAGGCCGAATCGGATCATGGGTCTCATACAGCACTCCTATATTTGGGATGGCGACGAGAAATGCGACGATGAATCGTGCGACGACGAATCCGCCGGTGCGCCGAACCGCAGCTCGCGCTCGCCGTCGAGGCGGAAGGACTCGATGCCCAGCGGTGCGAGGAACCGGCGCAGATACGACGGCTGCGACGAGTTGCCGGTACCTGCCGCCGCGCGCATCGCGCGACGGCGGGTCTCGGTGGCGGCCAGGTCGACCTGGCCGGCGGGCGTGAGCACGACCCCGTAGACCTCCGCCAGGTACTCGGGGCTGAAGCGCTCTTCCATCAGGTCGTCCAGGCATCGGGCCGGATCGCGCTCGAGCGGATCACCCCAGCCGCCGCCTCCGGCGCCGATATGACAGAAGCGCTGGCCCTTCGTCAACATGACCGGGCCCATCGGCATCACCGGCACCAGGCGCTGCCGATCCCCCGGGTCGACGATGTTGAACGACGGCGTGCCGGGCAAGCCGCCGTCCAGCCCGAAGGGCAGCCAGCGGCGACGGTCCGAGCGCATCACGATCATGGTGTCGTCGGCCAGCGCGCGGTACTCGCGCACATAGGCCGGCGCGCCGCGGAACCGGCCCGGTCCGCCGGAGTCCGGCACCATGCCGTAGCGCTCCACCGCGAGCGGGAACTGCGCCTCGATCATCTCCACCGGCTGGTTGGTCACGTTGCCGCCGGCGTTCGGAATGCCGAAGACGCCGTCGCGATGAGGCATCGCTCCCCACGATCCGGCGTGCGTTTCCGAACAGACGAATCGCCGACCGTCCGGGCCGAATCCGCTGATGCTGGCGAACGACACGCCGCCCTCGCCTGCGGCGCACAGGCGCTCGGGCACGATCTGCGCGAACACGCCCATCAGCACGTCGATCGCTCGCCAGCCGATGATCGCGCGCGCCGCACAAGCGGCCGGCGCCCGCGGATTGACGATGCTGCCCTCGGGCAGCACCTGATGCAGCGGTCGGCAGAACCCTTCGAAGTTCGGAATCTCCCGCCGGGCCACGCACTTGAGCATCAGATGCGCCGCCGCCTTGACGAACGACGGCGGGCAATTGATCGCGCTGCGCACCTGCGGTGCCGACCCGGTCCAATCGACGGTAAGCTCGTCGCCGGCGATGGTCACGGTCGCGGTGAGCACGATCGGCTCGGGCTCGTCGCCGGTTCCGTCGAGCCAGTCGGTGAACGTCCAGCGGCCGTCCGGCAGGTCGGCGATCTCGGCGCGCGCGACGCGCTCGGCGTAGTCATGCAGGTCATCGAGCATCTGCCTGAACGCGTCCGATCCGTAGCGCTCGACCAGCCGCGCATACGCTCGCTCCGCGCCCCGGCAGGCAGCGACCTGCGCGCGCATGTCGCCGGCCAGCTTTTCCGGCACCCGGGTGTTGAGCGCCATGATCCGGAAGAACGTCTCGTTCGGCACGCCTCGGTCGTACATCCGGATCACCGGCAGGCGCAGTCCTTCCTGGAAGATCTCGGTCGAGTAGACGGCGGTGCTGCCGGGCGCGATGCCGCCCATGTCGATCTGGTGCACCACCGTCGCCGCAAAGCCTTCGAGCTCGCCGGCGACGAAGATCGGCTTGACCACGTACACATCCGGCAGGTGCATGCCGCCGCAGGTATACGGGTCGTTGAAGACGTAGACGTCGCCCTCGTGGATCGCCTCGCCGAGATCGCGGCGCATCGCTTCCATCGCATCGGGGAACGACCCGAGATGCAGGGCCATGGTGAGGCCGTGCGCGACGACCCGGCCGTGCCGATCGCAGATGCCGGTCGAATAGTCCATCGAGTCGCGCACGATCGCCGAATAGGCGGTGCGCATGATCACCAGCGCCATCTCGTCGGCGATCGATCCGAGCGCGTGGTTCACGACTTCGAGCGTGATGGCGTCCAGCTTGCGAGTCACGTCAGCCCTCTTCCTCGGTCGTTGCACCGATCGGCCCCGGCACGGGCATCACTCGGCCTCCAGGTGGATCGAACCATGCGCATCCAGCCGGGCACGCCAGCCGGGCGGCACGACGACGGTCGAATCGTATTCCTCGACGATCAGCGGACCGGACCTGCCGTGCGCCGGCAGCTCGGCGCGATCGATCACCGCGGTGCGCATCAGGCCATGCTTCGGGCCGAAGTGCGCGTTGCGGAAACGCTCGCCGGACGCATGGTGGTGCGTGCGGCCGTGCGCTGCCGAAGCGCCGTCGGGACGTCGCCCCGCGCCGGGGCCGAGCCGACCGATCCAATCGGTCTCGCCGGCGGCGATCCGGGCAACCACCCGGATCGTCACGCACTCGACTGCCTCGCGTTCGGATCGATGCCCGTAGGTGCGCTCATGCTCGGCAGCGAACGCCTCGGCGAGCGCCGACGGATCGATCGCGCCGTCGGGCCCTGGTGCTTCGGGCACCGGCACCGTGAGCTCGTGCGCCTGGCCCGCATAGCGCAGATCCGCCAGCCGCTGCCACACGACCGATCCGGCATGCCCGCGCTCGTCGGCGACCGCACGCGCCAGCTCGTGCTCGAGCTGGCGGAAGCGGGCGGTGAGCTCGCCCTCGGCGAGATCGCCGAGCGAGCGCAGGAAGCCGTGCACGCGTTCATGCTCGACGTCCGACACCAGCAGCCCGACCGCGCTGAACACGCCAGGATGCGGCGGGATCACCACATGCCGCATCTCCATCATCGTCGCGATGTGCGCCGCCACGACCGGCCCGTTGCCGCCGAAGCCGAACAGCGCGAAGTCGCGAGGGTCCCGCCCCCGGTAGGTGGTGACCGCCTTGACCGCCCGGGTCATGGTCCCGCAGGCGATTTCGAACACACCCCACGCGGCGCGAAGCACGTCCTCGCCGAGCGGCTCCGCCACCCGCTCTTGCAGCGCGCGGCGCGCCGCCTCGGCATCGAGCTTGAGCCCGCCGCCGACGAGACCGCCCGGGTTCAGGTATCCCAGCGTGGTGACCGCATCCGTGAAGGTGGGATCGGCGCCACCCAGTCCGTAGGCCACCGGTCCGGGCATGCTGCCCGCGCTGCGCGGGCCGACCCGGAGCAGCCCGCCGGCATCGACCTCGACGATGCTGCCGCCGCCGGCGCCGATCTCCGAGATATCGATCACCGGCAGCTTCAGCGCATAGCCGCCGCCCATCACCAGCCGGCTGCTGAGGTTGATGCCGGCGCCGACTTCGTAGTCGCCGGTGCGGGGTACCTCGCCGCCTTCCACCATCGAGGCTTTCGCCGTGGTGCCGCCCATGTCGACCGCGATGCAGTCTGCCAGTGCCATCCGCTGGCCGAACCGCGCGGCGCCGATGACGCCGGCCGCCGGACCGGATTCGACCAGGTATGCCGGCTTCTCGGCTGCGATCTCCGCGCTCATGATGCCGCCGTCGGACTTCATCACCTGCAACGGTGCGCGGATGCCCACCGAGCGCAAGTGCGCGTGCAGCGACTCGAAGTAGCGGCGCAGGATCGGCCCGAGGTAGGCGTTGATGACCGTGGTGCTCGTCCGCTCGTACTCCCGGATCACCGGCAGGATGTCGGACGAGCAGCACAGGAACACCTCCGGCGAAAGATGCTCGCGCAGGATCCTGTACGTCCGCTGCTCGTGCGCCGGGTTGGCATAGGCGTGCAGCAGGCTGATTGCCACCGCCTCCACCCCCGCCTGCGCCAGCTGCCGCGCCGCGGCGACGACGTCGCCCTCGTCCAGCGGCGCCCATTCCTCGCCCTTCGGCCCGAGCCGGCCCCGGACCTCCAGCCGCAGCCGGCGCGGCACCAGCGGCTCCGGCTTCGCGAAATTGAGGGTGTACATCTCCGGGATGCGCAACCGGCGCATCTCCAGCACATCGCGGAATCCGGCGGTCGTGACGAGCCCCACCCGCGCGCCGCGATGCTCGAGGATCGCATTGGTCGCGACCGTGGTCGCATGGACCACCCGCAGTACCTGCGACGGATGAGCGCCGAGATCGCCGAGCGCAGCGACGATGCCGCCGACGATGCCACGACCGTAGTCGTCCGGCGTGCTCAGGACCTTGCGCGTGTGCAGCCGCCCATCGTCGCCCAGGAGCACGACATCGGTGAACGTGCCGCCGATGTCGACACCGGCCGTATACCGCCGTGATTCGCCCTGCTCGACCGCCATGAAGCCGAAGTTCCGTTGAGGTGCGAATCGAGTATAGGGATATCCGTGAAATTTCACAAGACTGCTCGGAGCCGTCTCGTACCACGGGAAAGTGAACCTGCCCCGGAGCCGGCTGACCCTGCCGCAAGAGGATTGGCGATAGCATGACCAGGTCGCGTAGCCGTCGCGTCGCACACCGACCGTCCGATACCCATGACCGCCATCTACCTCGACTACAACGCCAGCACCCCGATCGCTCCGGCGGTGTCTGCCGTCATGCGCTCGCTGCTCGATCAAGCCTTCGGCAACCCGTCGAGCGGGCATTGGGCGAGTATTCCGGCCAGTGCCGCGCTTTCGCGTGCGCGCAGCCAGGTGGCATCGCTGCTCGGCGCGACGCCGGAGGAGATCGTGCTCACCAGCGGCGGCAGCGAGGCCAACAATCTCGCGCTCAAGGGTTCGTTCTTCGCGCTGCGGGGCAAGGGCGAGCACATCATTACGCAGGTGACCGAGCACCCGGCGGTGTTGCAGCCGCTAGCGTTCCTCGAGCGGCTCGGTGCTGCGGTGACGGTTCTTCCGGTCGACGGGGCGGGGCGGGTCGATCCCGATGCGATCCGCCGCGCCATCACGCCGCGCACGATTCTGATCAGCATCATGCACGCCAACAACGAGACCGGTACGGTGCAACCGATCGAGACGATCGGCGCGATCGCGCGGGAGCGCGGCATCCGCTTCCACAGCGATGCCGCGCAATCGGTCGGCAAGATCGCCACGCGGGTCGATGACCTGGGCGTCGATGCGCTGAGCATCGCCGGCCACAAGCTCTATGCGCCCAAGGGCGTCGGCGCGCTGTACCTGCGGCGGGGTGCCGCGTTGGAACCGCTGATTCATGGCGCCGGCCACGAGCACGGGCTGCGCGCCGGCACCGAAAGCGCGCTGTTGGCCGCCGGACTCGGCGAGGCCTGCATGCTCGCCGCGGACCTCGGCCCGATGGAGCGTATCCGCGAACTGCGCGATCACTTCTGGCAGGCATTGCAGGGCCTGTACGGGGAGCGCGTGGCGCTCAACGGCCATGCCGACCATCGGCTCCCCAATACGCTCAACGTGTCCTTCGTCGGTCAGGTCGGCGCCGAAGTGCTGGGCCGTCTCGCCGGCGTGGCTGCATCCACCGGCTCCGCCTGCCACGCCGGCCGTGTCGAACTGTCACCCGTGCTTGCGGCAATGGCGGTCAGCGAGCACGTCGGCATGGGCGCGGTGCGCTTCAGCCTGGGGCGCGGCACGACGCGGGCGGAGATCGACACCGTGCTCGTGCAGTTGCGCGCCGGCGCAGCCCGACCGGTCTGAAGCGGGCTTGCGCATTGATCGTTGCTACCGACATCGAAGTGCTCCGCATCGGCGTGCCGAACACCGCGCGCAACTGGAACACGGTGCTGAAGCTGGCAGAACTGGCGGGCGACGCCGCCCGAGGATAGCGATCCGCCGGCGAGTCCGCGGTTGCCGACGGGGCGCTAGCCGCGCGTGAGGCTCCAGCCCCCGTCTACGACGAGTGTTTCTCCGACGACATAGTCGCCCGCTCTCGAAGCGAGGTAGATCGCGGCACCCGCGATGTCCTCTGCGGAGCCGACGCGACGTGCCGGAATGCGGCTTGCTGCAAGTTCAGGATCGTCACGCGCATCTCGATTCATGTCGGAAGGGAAGGCACCGGGGGCGATGCAGCTGACGACGATGCCGTCTTCGATCAGGCGCAAGGCAAGACGGCGGGTCAGGTGGATCAGACCCGCCTTGCTGGCCGCATAGGAATACGTTTCGTAGGCGTTCACGGACAGACCGTCGATGGACGCGACATGGATCACCTTGGCGTACCGGCGGCGTGCACCGTTCAGCAACAGTGGATAGAGGCACTGCGTGAGAAAGAACGGACTTTTCAGGTTGAGATCGAGCACCTTGTCCCAGCCGGCTTCCGTGAATGCGGCAAAGCGCTCGTTCCGGACACTGCCGGCATTGTGCACGGCGATATCCAGCGCGGCCTCGCGCGTACCCAGCTCGTCTGCGAGACATCGCGCACCCGCTACCGTCGAGACATCGGCCGGTAACGCGAAGCACTCGCCCAGTTGCGACAGATCGGCTGCCGTAGCGGCACATGATGCGGCCTTGCGCGAGCTGATGTAGACCCGCGCGCCCTGTCGCAGGAAGCCGGCGGCGATCATTCGACCGAGACCACGCGAGCCGCCGGTGACCAGCGCCACTCGCCCTGCGAGGGAGAAGAGGTCAACCAACTGCCGGTCCTTCCTCTTTCGGCTCGACTCCGCCGGGGCGTTCGTCCACATAGCGCGCGAAGAGCTTCTGCATGCCGCCCAGCCAGCGATCGTAGTCTCCCGCCTTGCGACGCATGTAGTCCTCGACCTCCGGATGCGGCAGGCAGAGGAATGTATTGCTGTCCATCGACTGGACAACGGCCTGCGCGACCTGGTCGGCGCTCAGCATCCCGTCGGCGCCCGCCGAGCCGGCGCCGTGAGCGATCATCGGTGTCTGGACCGATTGCGGACACAGGCATACGACCTGCACTCCGCGCCGGCCGTAGGCGATGCGGAGCCATTCCGCCAAGCCCACGGCGGCGTGCTTGGTCACGCCATAGGGCGCGCTCTCGACGATGTTCAGCAGGCCCGCCGCGGAGGCGGTCACGATGAACTGACCCCGGCCCCGGCTGAGCATGTCCGGGATCACTGCGCGCGCAGACCAGACGTGCGCCATGACGTGAACCTTCCACATCCGGTCCCAGACCGAGTCATCGATCTCGATGCCGCCGGCGGGCCGACGGATTCCGCGACCGCCGCGGCGCGGTCCTCATCGATATCCGCTGCAACCACCGCGGCGGCTCCGGCGCGAGCGAAGCGCTGGACCAGGGCGGCACCGATGCCACTACCGCCACCCGTCACGATGGCGACCTTGCCCTCGATCGTCATCGGCTCATGCCGCCAGGCGGTTCGAAGGTGGCGATGCCAATTCCGCCCGGAGCGCAGACCGCTGCGCCTCGAGCCGCCTCGCGTGTGCCGTACGGACGTGGCCGTAACCCCGGATGTGCTCGGGCAGGCCGGCGAGAATCACGGCAGGTTCCGTCGTGGAGGGCGATGCCAGGGAGAGGATCAGCCGCAGATCGGATTCGTATTGCGCGAGGAGCTCGTTCGCGAAGCGGCGCTCCGGGGTACGACGGAACGGATCGAGCCAGCTGCCGCGCAGCCACCGCAAGCGTTGCAGGACATTCATGGCGCGCAGCATCCAGGGCCCGAACTCGCGCTTGCGCAGCCGACCCCGCGGGTCGCGAGTTGCAAAGGGCCATGCCCCGAGATGAAAGTGCAGCGCGTAGTCGCCTTCGAACTGCGCTCGCAGCTGCTGGAGAAACTCGGGCCGGCTGAAGAGCCGGGCGACCTCGTACTCGTCCTTGTGAGCCAGCAGCTTGTAGTACTGGCGTGCAGCGGCGCGGGCGAGCCGGCCCTGGGCGCCGATCTCTTCGTCTTTGCGCAGCACGGCGTCGATGAGGTCGCGATATCGCCGGCCGTAGGCTTCGTCTTGGTACTCTGCCAGTCGGCGCTGGCGGTCGGCGACGATATCGGCCGGCCGCTGCAATGGCGCCGGCGCAAACGTGACCACCTGTTGCTGCGCAGCAGGGGCCGCTGCCTCCTGGACGGCAGGCAGATCCACGGCGGCCCGGCGCCCCCACTCGAAGCTCTGCCGGTTGAAATCGACCTCGATCCCGTTGAACGCTATTGCCCGGTCGATCGCCTCCAGCCTCACCGGAACGCGACCGCTCTGCCAGGCGAAGCCCAGCAGAAACATGTTGATCGCGATCGCATCGCCCATCAGCGCCGTGGCCAGCCGGCTTGCGTCCAGCGCATGCAGTCCGTCGCCCGTGCGACTGCGGATACCCGCGAGCAGATCGGGCACGCTCGGATTCCAGTCCGGCGTTTTCGTGAAGTCGAAGGTCGGGTTCAAGGCGGTGTTCACGACGGCGAAGGTGCGTCCCGGCGCCATTTTCGAGAGCGCCTCCTGGCCGGCGGCGACGATGAGGTCGCAACCGATGACCACGTCGGCCTCCCCCATCGCCAGTCGCGAACTGGGGGGCGCATCGCTGCCCCTCATGAAGCGCAGATGCGACATCACCGCGCCGTATTTCTGCGCCATGCCCGTGAGATCGAGCACGCTGGCGCCGATGCCGTCGAAGTGCGCCGCCTGGCCGAGAATGGCGCCGACCGTCACGATGCCGGTGCCGCCGATGCCGGCGAGCAGCATGTTGTAGCCGCGGCTGATCTCCGGGAGCGCCGGCAGCGGCAATGAACCCCATGCCGCATCATTGCCCCCGGCTTTCCGGGGCCGGCGGACTCGGCCGCCGAGCACGGTGACGAAGCTCGGGCAAAAGCCTTCGACGCAGGAGAAGTCCTTGTTGCAGCTGGACTGGTTGATCTGCCGCTTGCGCCCGAGCTCGGTCTCCAGCGGCTCGACCGACATGCAGTTGGACTTGACGCCGCAGTCGCCGCAGCCCTCGCAAACCTCGGCGTGGATGAAGGCGCGCTTGGCGATGTCCAGTTCGGGATTGCGCTTGCGCTGACGTCGCTGCTCGGTGGCGCAGGCCTGATCGTAGATCAGCACCGAGACGCCGTCGAAATCGCGCAGCTCACGCTGGACCGTGTCGAGTTCGGTACGCGGGCGGACGGCAATACCGGCCGGTAGGCTCACTCCGTCGTAGCGGGCGGTGTCATCCGCAACCACGACCAGGCGCCCGACGCCTTCGGCACGCGCGATGTCGATGATCCGTGCCACCGTGACGTCGCCGTCATGAGGTTGACCACCGGTCATGGAGACATAGCCGTTGTACAGCACCTTGTACGTGACTCGCATTCCGGCGGCGACCGCCTGGCGCAGCGCGAGGCTGCCGGAGTGGTAGAAGGTGCCGTCGCCGATGTTGACGAATACGTGCCTCTCTTCGGTGAACGGCGATTGCCCCACCCAGAACATGCCCTCGGCGCCCATGTGCGTGACCGTACTGGTGTTCTCGGCGCGAATCCACATGGCCATGCCGTGACAGCCGATGCCGGCCATGGCCCGGCTGCCCTCCGGGACCACGGTCGAGCTGTTGTGCGGGCAGCCCGAGCAGAAGTTGGGCATTCGCACGAGACCGGGCGGCGGCATCCGGATTTGCGCTGCGTCGGAGACGGGCAGGTCGGCCAATCGCGCGATCGAACGTGCGACGATCTGCGGCGTGAGCTCTCCCGCGAGCGGCAGCTGGCCTTCGCTGCGCCGCCCCATGCCTGCCGGCGGTTCCTTGCCGATCACGCGCACGCGCGCGCCCGGATCGAGATCCCAGAGAATGGCCTTGAACTGCTCCTCGATGAACGGACGCTTTTCCTCGACCACCAGCACCTGGTCGACGCCCTGGACGAAGTCGCCGACGATCCGAGGGTCGAGAGGCCAGCTCATGCCCACTTTCAGCAGTCGCAACCCGGCGGCCTCGGCCCCTGCATCGTCCAGACCGAGCGTGGCCAGGGCGCTGCGCACGTCGCCCCAGCTCTTGCCCGCCGAGACGATGCCCAGCCGCGGCCGGGGCGGGTCCAGCACGATGCGATTCAGGCCGTTCGCCCGAGCGTAAGCCAACGCTGCCGGGATCTTGTGCTCGTACAACCGAGCTTCCATCTCCAGCGGAGGTTCGTTGGTCCTGATGTGCAGGCCGCCTGCCGGCGAGGTGGGGAGCGGCGGGAGAATCGTCTCCAGCCGCGCCATGTCGACGTCGACACGGCTGGTCGTCTCGACCACGTCGGTAACCAGCTTGAGCGCGACCCAGCAGCCGCTGTAGCGGCTCATGGCGATTCCGTGCAAGCCGTAGTCCAGGATCTCCTGGACGTCGGATGGGTAGAGCAGCGGCATGCCGCAGGCCTTGAGCTGGAAGTCCGACTGCCCGGCGCGGGACGACGACTTGGCGGCGTGATCGTCACCGACCAGCGCGATGACACCGCCATGCGGTGCGGTGCCGGCCGTGTTGGCATGCTGAAAGGCGTCGCCGCTGCGGTCCACTCCCGGGCTCTTGCCGTACCAGATGCCGAACACGCCATCGACCTTGGCGCCGGGGTAGAGATTCACGTACTGCGAGCCCCAGACTGCAGTGGCGGCGAGATCCTCGTTGACACCCGGCTGGAACTTCACGTTCAGCTCGCTCAGCCGATCGCCGATGCGCCAGAGCTCCTGATCGTAGGTACCCAGCGGTGATCCCCGGTAGCCCGAGATGAAGCCGCCGGTGTCGAGCCCGGCCGCCTGGTCGCGCCAGCGCTGCTCGATCGGCAGACGTGCCAGGGCCTGTATGCCTGACAGCAGCGCGGTGCCGGCACGCGCTTCGTAGATTCCGTTGGAACCGATCTTGCTGACAGCTCCGGCATCGCCGCGCGGCGGCTCGTTCATGGTGTGTCTACGGTCTTCGATCTTGGTTTATCTGCACGCTGACCCGATTGCCCGGCGTCATCCCTGCAGCGGCTTGGATGGATCACCGGTTACACCAGGTTGATCGTCACCTCGACATTGCCGCGAATGGCTTTCGAGTATGGACATGCCCGGTGCGCCGCGTCGATCAGGTCTTGCGCGGTTTCCCGCGCCACGCCGGGCAGGATCACGTTGAGCGTCGCCGCGATGGCATAGCCTCGATCCAACTTGCCGAGATCGACTCTGGAATCGATGGCGCTGTTCTCCGGCAACGTCACCTTTCGAGCAGCGGCAACAGCCTGGAGCGCGCTGAGGAAGCAGGCAGCATAGCCGACGGCAAAGAGCTGTTCCGGGTTGGTGCCGACCCCGGCTGTGCCGGGCGCCGACAACGTGACCTCGAGACGGCCGTCATCGGTTCGCGAGGTTCCCTCGCGGCCTCCGGTGGTGTGGGCTGTTGCGGTATAGAAGATCTTTTCGAGCTTGGTAGTCATCGATGCATCCGAATGGTGAGCCAAGAACAACCGCCGTGTGGGTTCAGATCACGCTGCGCGACTTGAGCGCGTCGATCTTCTCGCCGCTATAGTGCAAGAGGTCCGTCAGAATCTCCATGCTGTGCTCTCCTGGCATGGGGACACGACCGGTTGTTCCAGGCGTTTTGGAAAACTTGATGCTCAGCCCCGGGAGGAACATCTGCCCTGCAACAGGGTCCTCCGTGCGTATCAGCATCTTCCGCTGCCAAAGATGGGGGTCTTTCGCGACTTCGGGGATTGTCAGAACCGGTGCGACCGGCACCCCGAGGGCAAGGAAGTGCTCGCAGATCTCGGACACCGTCCGGTGCCTGCACCAGGCCATCAATTCCGGAATTCGCACACCGAAATAGCTGGCGCCGGCCTTCTCGGCCGTTCCGGTGCCCGTCCCGTCGCGATTGGAGCCCACGGTCTCGGCCAGGGCGCGCTGCATCTTCTCGTTGGCACCCGCGGCAATCACGACCCAGCCATCCTTGGCCTCGTACGCCGGTCGCCCTTCTTCGCCGCCGACGGTCCGGGTGCTGAGAAAGTAGGACGTGGGAATCTCGGTCGTCGTGAGCGCCACGTCCATCAAACACGTGTCCACCACCTGGCCCGTACCGGTTTCGTCGCGATGGCGCAGAGCGGCCAGGGCACCGATGGTCGCGTGCAGCGCCGTCATGCGATCAATGAGGGAAAACGCGGTTCCGACCGGCTTGCCATCGGTGGTTCCGGTACCCGTCAATGTCATCAGCCCACTCATCGCTTGGCCGACGGGATCGAAGCCGGGCCTGTCGCGGTAAGGGCCGGTTTGCCCGAACCCCGATACCCGTACCAGGATGATGTCCGGCTTGACCTTGACAAGCTCCTCGTAGCCCAGGGCCATACGCTCCAGCGTTCCCGGCTTGAAGTTCTCCACGACGATGTCGGCCGTCCTGAGCAGGTCGAAAAAGACCTCCCGCCCTTCGCTGCAGCGCAGGTCGAGGCAGATGCTCTTCTTCCCCCGGTTGTACGCGCTGAAGTAGACGCTCTGATTGTTCACGAAAGGGCCCGACCGACGCGTTTCTTCACCGCCGGGTCTTTCGACCTTGATCACCTCGGCGCCCAGATCGCCGAGCATCATGCTGCACCGCGGGCCTGCCTGATGCCTGGAGAGGTCCAGTACGCGAATCCCATTGATGCAAGAGGCCATTCATCGCCCTCCGTTTCCGATTTCCCGCGTTGCCGCGAAGGCTCAGATACCACGAAACACCGGCGCCCTCTTCTCCTGGAACGCGCGGCATCCTTCCTTGAAGTCTTCGCTGGCGTAGCACGCCGCAACGGCTCGTTCCCAGGATTCGCGGCTGCGTTCGCTGGGGTCACGATCCAGATCCCGGTCCATCAGCTTCACGGCGCTGATCGCCAGGGGAGCGGCATCTGCGATGGCGCGTGCCAGACGGTGTACGGCGTCAGCCAGATCGGCCTTCGGCACGACCGAATTGACCAGGCCCATCCGGAGCGCCTCCACCGCCGGGAAGTGACGCCCCGTCATCGCGATCTCCTTGGCGAAGGCGGGCCCGATCAGCTCACGAAGCTTCACGAAGACGTCTGCCGCCACACCGGCTCCCAATTTCACCGCCGGTATGCCGAATCTCGCGTCCTCGGAGCTGATTCGCATGTCGCAAGACAGCGCCAGCGCCAACCCGCCGCCAAGGCAATAGCCCCGAATAGCGGCGATGACCGGCTTCGGACAGCGGCAGAGAGCCCCGAATGCCTGCAGCAGGCTTGTTTCGACGGTTCTGACAGCGTCGGGTTGCGCCATTCGCGCGCTGAATTCACCGATGTCCATGCCGGACATGAAGGCCTCCCCGCCGTCTCCTTCGAGAAGAAGGACCCTGATGTCTGGATCAGCGACAAGCACATCGAGCGCGGGAGCAAAGGCGAGCAACATGTCGTTCGTGCCGGCATTGCGGCGGGAGACATTGCTGATCACGAGCCTTCCGATGGGGCTCTCATGCTTCACCAGGAGCTGCGGCACTTCCGCCATCTTCTTTCCACCTTGCGGCTACTGCTTGCTGTCGAGCTTCATCGCAGGGATTGCGCGGCTCCAGCCTTCGGATTCGCTGCGGACCTTTGCGCTGAGCTCCGCCGACGTCATCGGGAATGGCTCCAGCCCGAAAGTGGCGAGTTCGTCGCGAAAGGAGGAAGTGGACGCGATCTCGTGGAGAACAGCCGACAGCGTGTCCACGATCGGCTTCGGCGTGCCCGCAGGCAGAAATAATCCGAGCCACGCCTGCAGCGCATACCCAGGGATGCCCGCCTCCTGCAGCGTTGGCACGTCGGGCAGAAAACTGCTTCTCGCGGGGCTCGTTACGCCCAATGGCTTCAGCGCATTCGCCTTGATTTGCGGCAGGGCGGTGGCTATGCCGTCCATGCCGAGGTCGATCCGCCCCGAGATCACGTCGAGAATCCCTGCCGCCGACGACTTGTAGGGCACGTGCAGCATCTGGACGCCGGCGGCCAGCAACATCGATTCCGTCGCGAGATGGCTGACGCCGCCGACGCCCGAGGAAGAAAAACTCACCGAATTCGGCTTCGCGCGCGCCCGCGCCACGAATTCCGTAACGGATGGTGCGTCCGGAGCGGCCTTGGTCATCAGTACGAGCGCGCTGCTGGCGATGCCGCCGACGGCAACGAGGTCCTCCTCCGGGCTGAAGCGGATCGGATACAGATAACGCCAACTGGGCAATGAGGAAGTGCCAAGCAGAAGCGTGTAGCCGTCCGGGGGCGACTTGGCGGCGGCCTCGGCGGCAAGCATGCCCCCCGCACCGGCGCGGTTCTCGACCACCACCGGCTGGTTCATGCGGTCGGCGAGCTTCTTGGCCGCCAGACGGGCGATCACGTCGGTCGCCCCGCCCGCCGCGATGCCGACGAGGAGCTTGATGGGCTTGTTGGGATAAGCCTGCGCATGCGCGGCGGATGCCGTACCAAGAGCGCAGAACACGGAAAGAACGATGTGGAAGAAGCGGCGGCGCATGGTGTCTCCAGTCAGGTTGGTCCGGTAGGGAGTAAAAAGCGCGAACCTGTTCAGTGGGGCCGTTCGGGTGCGAGGTGGGTCGGGCCTTCGCCGTGCCGAATCCCCGGGCGCCGTCTGCCGTGCGTGCGCTCCCCAACGGCGAACCGTGATTTCCGGAGATGGAGCCGCCGGCACCTGGGGCCAAACAGCCGGAACGTGCCGGCGCGGTCTGGCAGTGGCGAGGCCACGATCTGGTCCGGAGCTTGCTGCGACTGGCCCATGTCTCCAATCCTCGGGAGTCGGGAGATTCTAGCGTGATTGTCCGGCAATCTGAAGAAATTTGTCCGGCACATCACTTGAGGCGAACGATGACTTGCCGCAGGTACGGCAAGCGCCTGTCGGAGCTGATGGGCGGGGAGATCGTGTGCCGATCGACCTGAGCCAACCACTTGGCGACGATCAGGCCGCCGAGGTGAACCGCGCGTCGCACACGTCGGCAGCGGCACTGGAACGAGCGGATGGTCGCCACCGTCGGACGTATCCGCCAGTTGGCCGACCTACCAGCCGAACTGAAGCAGCGGCTCGACGAGATTACCGAAGCGTACGTGCACGTGCCCTTCGGGCAATGGCAGGCAGCCGCTCGCTCAACGCAGGAACGGCAGGATTCGATCCCCGGTCTTCTGCAGGTGCCTGCGCGTGTGCAATTCCGCCTTTCCGGGGTCGCCGGCGAGGATCGCTTCGGCGATCTGGCGATACTCGCCGACCATGGCGCGCAGGTCCCCGCGGGTCACGAAGCTGTAGAACTGGTTGCGGAACAAGTGCGCCCGCCAGTTGGGCGTGGCGCGGTTCAGGTCCTCGCTTCCGGCAATGTCGAACATGACCTGGTAGAACCTGGCTCGCTGATCGAGGACGCGATCGAGCTCGGTGACGTCCTCCGGCGTGATCAAGGGACGTGCCGCCTCCGTGAACTGCCGTCGATGGTTGGCCAGCTCGATGCGCTCGGCAGCGAGACGTGCCGCGAGCCCCGTCAGCACCTCCAGAACCGCGAGAAGATCGCGCGCCTCGCTCAATGTGAGGCCGCGGATCACCGCGCCGCGATGAGGAATCAGTTCGACGACACCCTGTGAAGCGAGGATCTTGAGGGCCTCGCGCACGGTGCTTCGCCCGACGCCCATCCGGGCAGTCAATTCGGCCTCGACGAGCCGCTGCCCGACGCTGAGCTCGCGGCGCAGCAGCCCCTTGGTAATGCTCGCCGCGACGCGCTCGGGTGTGCTCAGGGGCTTCTTCGCGGCGCCGGGCGTCGCAGCCGGCGCCCGACGCGCGGCGGTGTCGGTGGGGGGCATGAAGCGTGGAAGAGCCGATATGACGGGATTATATCGACCACTGTCGGCGTCCTTGCGCCGCACTGATTGCCTGGCATACTTGTCAGGATCGCCTGACAAAATTTGTCCGGCCGACGGCTCGACCCGAAGGCTCTTCGCATGTTCGAACTTTCGCCCCGCGTGGCTGACTTGCGTCAGCGCCTCTGCGATTTCATGGAGGAGCACGTCTATCCGAACGAAAAGCGCTATTACGAGGAGGCCGAGCGCCTGGGGCCCTGGGCCGTGTACCCGGTCGTCGAGGCGCTCAAGCCCAAGGCGCGTGCAGCGGGCTTGTGGAATTTGTTCCTTCCCGGGTCCGATCGCGGCGCGGGACTGAGCAACCTCGACTACGCGCCGCTGTGCGAAGTGATGGGCCGGTCGCACCTGGCGCCCGAAGTCTTCAACTGCTCGGCACCCGACACCGACAACATGGAGGTTCTGGAGCGCTACGGTACGGCACAACAGAAGGAGCGCTGGCTCGAACCGCTGCTACGAGGCGAGATCAGATCCTGCTTCGCGATGACGGAGCCCGCCGTCGCGTCCAGCGATGCCACCAATATCCGTGCCTCGATCGTTCGCGACGGTGACGAGTACGTGATCAACGGCCACAAGTGGTACACGACCAATGCCACGGATCCGCGCTGCAAGATCGCGATCTTCATGGGCAAGACCGACCCGGCAAATCCGGACCGCCACAAGCAGCAGTCCATGATTCTGGTGCCGATGGACTCGCCGGGCGTCAAGGTGCTCCGCCCGATCGCCGTGTTCGGCTTCTACGGCGTGCCCGACCGGGCGTCGGAGGTCGTCTTCGAGAACGTGCGCGTACCGGTATCGAACATGCTGCTGGGCGAAGGGCGCGGGTTCGAGATCGCCCAGGGCCGGCTCGGCCCGGGCCGTATCCACCATTGCATGCGGCTCGTCGGACTCGCGGAGCGTGCGCTGGAGACCATGTGCCGGCGCGGCCTCGAGCGTGAGGCCTTCGGCAAGCCGATCATCCGTCACGACGTATGGTCGGAACGCATCGCCGAATCTCGGATCCTGATCGAGCAGGCGCGTCTGCTCACCCTTCAGGCCGCAAGCCTGATGGACGAGCTCGGCAACAAGGCCGCCAAGGCGCAGATCGCCATGATCAAGGTCGCGGCACCGGCAATGGCGTGCAGGATCGTCGACTGGGCGATTCAGGCCTATGGCGGCGGCGGCACGAACAACGACGTCGGCCTGGCCAGCGCGTACGCGACCGCACGCCTTCTGCGGCTCGCCGATGGTCCCGACGAAGTGCACCGGGCCCAGATCGCGAAGCTCGAGTTACGCAAGTACGAGCGCGCCGCTGCCGACTAGCCGTGCACTCAGGCACCCACGGTCGACTCGAGCCGCTCGATCGCCTCGGCATAGCCGCTCAGCATGTCGCGAAACACGTTGCGCACCGTGGTCTGCTCATTCATCTGGCCGACGACCTGCCCTGCAGGATAGGTGAGCAGCGCAGACTGACCGGCTCGTTCGATGCGCTTGAGCGCGAGATGCGTGAGGATGCCCTGCAAGGGCATCGGCAATGGCTCCGGGGTATCGGCCCGATCCCAGGCCTCCGTCCATGCCGTCAACAATCGCCGCGCCGGCTTACCGCTGTTGCAGCGAGTCCGCACCGTATCGGCCGAGGAGCTCGCAAAGATCTTTGCCTGGACTTCCGGAGAAGCCTCACTCTCGACTGTACCGAGCCAGATGGTGCCGCACCAGACCCCTTGCGCACCGAGCGCGAGCGCAGCAGCCATCTGTTGCCCATTGCCGATTCCGCCTGCTGCTAGGACCGGCACCGGGGCGATGACCTGGGCTATCTCGGGCACCAGGACCATGGTGGTCACTTCCCCGGTATGGCCGCCGGCCTCGTAACCGGTTGCAATGATCAGATCCGCGCCAGCAGCCACGTGCACCTTGGCATGCTTGACGTTCCCGACCATCCCTCCGATCCTGATCCCCTTGGCATGAGCCCGGTCGACAACATGCGTCGGTGCAGGGCCAAGCGCACTGACGACGAG
The DNA here is from genome assembly GCA_050249335.1 of Lautropia sp. GTDB lineage: Bacteria > Pseudomonadota > Gammaproteobacteria > Burkholderiales > Burkholderiaceae_E > Lautropia. The sequence continues at coordinate 8,909 of JBFWQR010000095.1, read as the reverse complement.
CCGGAGATTCGGACAATCGAAGGCCACCTCCAGGCGCCGCTCGGCCTCGACACGCGAGAACGTCATCGATTCGATGTACTCGCGCAGACTGCGCTCTTTCTCCTCGGCTGGCAAATCGGGGATGCCATACTCACTCAATAGAGACTCGACGAACTCGAAATGGCCCGCAGGTATCGACTCGAGGATCGCAAGGTCGAGTCGGCGATGTCCGCCCTCCGAGTTCGGGCGGTCTGCGCTGGGCATGATGACGTCGATTCCGTAAGGCCGCCCCCCAACCCGCGCTTCGATCCACGCCAGATCGATGCGCAGCTGCTCCGGCCTGTGAGTAGAAGCACCAAGCACGCCCAGCCCACCGGCCTTTGTCGCCTCGACGACAACGTCTCGGCAATGAGAGAACGCGAAGATGGGCGTTTCGATCCCGAAAAGGCTGCAGGCCGCGGTATTCACGAGACAAAGACGCCTTTGGTCAGGAACTGACGATAGATCCGGGTGAAGCTGCGCGGCGCGCGCTTGAGCTCCGGATCCTGCTGGGCAAGGAGCTGGGTCAGATAGTTCCGGATGCCCGTCAGCGAATAAGCGAGCGGCAGCAGGTGACTGTCAGGCGCATCGATGAAGCCGGCGCGCTTCTGCTGCTTCAGGGCCGCCACATAGTTGTCCATGATGATGCGAAAGTGCGTCTCGTACGCGCGCGGCGTGTAGACCTGCGCCTCCGAAAACACGCGATAGAACGACGGCCGCTGGGCCAGAAAATCGAAGTAGGCCTCGAAGCTGGCGATCTCGCGCTCGATGCCGAACTCGAGCGGCCGCACCCGATGGCCGATGAAGTCGATCAGCTCTTCACCGATCGAAGGCAGGAGCTGATTCAGCAGCTCTTCGCGGTTCGGGAAGTAGTAATAGAAGAGACCGGTGGCGACGCCCGCCTCGGCCGTGATCTCGCTGACCGCTGCCTTGTCGTAGCCGATCCGGGCCACCACGGTCTCCGCGGCACGCAGGATCTTCGCCTTCGTGCGCAGGTACTTTTCGCCTACTTTCGCATCCATGTCGGTCCGATTGCGTTCATCGCGGTGCAAAAAAGTCGCTTCGCATCACCTTGCGGGCGATCACCATCCGATGGACCTCGGAAGGCCCCTCGCCAACCCGGATCCAGCGGACCGTATCCGCCATCAATGAGAGGGGCAGCTCCTTCGACAGTCCGCTCGCGCCAAAGGCCTGCATCGCGTGATCGAGCACTTCGCCTGCAGCCTCGGCTGCATACACCTTCACCATGGACGCCTCGACCCGCGGGTCCCTGCCCTCTTGTATCTTGTAGGCCGCATCGTAGAGCATCAGCCGGGCCGCATGGATTTTCGTGGTGGAATCGGCAATCCACCACTGGATCGACTGACGATCCGCGAGCAGTTCGCCGAAGACCCGCCGCTGCTGCACATGTTCGATCATCATCCGGAGCGCCCGCTGCGCCATGCCGAGCGCCCAGGCGGCCAGTTGCAGGCGCTTATGGGACAGCCGGGAGGCCATTGCCGCGAATGCACCGCCCACTGGGCCAAGCAGCTGCGCAGCCGGCAGGACATACTGATCGAACGTCAGCTCGTAGGTGTACCAGCCGCCGATCATCGGAATCTTGCGCGAGATCGTGCGCTGGGCGATCTCCCTGTCCAGAATGAACGCAGAGATGCCTTTGCTGCCCTCCTCCTGCGTTCCTGTCCGCGCCATGACGATCACGATGTCGGCCGCAGGTACGTTGCTGATCCAGGTCTTCTGGCCGGAGAGCACCCAGTCCGAACCGCGGCGGACCGCCCTGGTACGCATCGCGGACGGGTCGCTTCCAGCCTCCGGCTCTGACACCGCGATCGACATCTTGAGCTCGTTTCGCGACAAGGGCTCGACGTAACGCTTGAACTGCTCCGAGTCGGCCAGCGAGAGCAGCATCTGCAGGTTCGATGAATCGGGCGGAAACAGGTAGAAGACCGCCGACTGGCCAAGAATCTCCCAGAGCGCGATCGATACCCCCGCCGGTAGACCGAAGCCCCCCAGGCTCTCAGGCGTGTCGATCCCTCGCAACCCGTACTCTTCGGCCTTTCGATCGAGCTGCACGATTTCCTCGGCCGCCAGAAGCCGCCCGAGTCCTTGCGACTCGCGCTCCATGATGACCGGCTCGTACGGCATCACTTCCCGCTCCAGAAACCGGCGTGCGAGATCGAGTACCGGCCGGTGTTCTCTGAGCAGCCAGTCCATCGGGTTACGTAGTCGGAAACGTCGCGAAAGGGTCGACCATCGGCTCAGTCCTCGAGCTTGAATCCGCGCTCCGATCCGACGCGCTCATAATAGGAGAGGTCGTCGGAGATCAGCTTCTCGAAGCTGCCCCGGGCTCCGTCGTCCGGCTTGAAGTTCAGGCCGAGCATCCGCTTCTGCACCTCCGGCTGCCGCGTGACACTCCAAAGCTCGCTCCTCACCTTCTCGATCACCGCCGCAGGCGTCTTCGCAGGCGCCATCAACCCGATCATGAAGGTGTAGGCAAGCGTTGGATAGCCGGCCTCTTTGACCGTCGGCACGTCCGGCATCAGGTGGGAACGCTCGGGACCGGTTACGACCAGCGCACGCACATCCCCGCGCTTGACATACTCCGCGTAGCCGCCCGGCACATCCACCGCAAAGTCCACCTGGCCGCCTACGAGCCCGGTCAGCACAGCGGAGCTGCCACTATAGGGTACATGCGTCGCCTTGATCCCGGTCTGCCCCATGAATTCCAGCGCCGACAAGTGGGCGCCCGTGCCCTTGCCGGCCGTGCCGAAGTTCAGCGCACCGGGTCGAGCTTTCGCGTACTCGATGAACTCGGCCAGCGTCTTGACCGGCAACGCCTTGTTCGTCAGGATCGCGACGTCGCCCCAGCCGATCATGCCGATGGGGATGAAGTCGTTCCGAACATTGAACGGCAGGGTCTTCGAGAGCGCGCCGTTGACGGTGGTCGCCGACGACGAGGCAAGCAGGGTGTAGCCGTCAGGCTGGGCACGCGCAACCAGTGTCGTTCCTACCAGTCCGCTCGCGCCCGGCTTGTTCTCGACCACCACGCTGGAGCCAAAGGCCGTCGTCAGCCCCTGCGCAGCATAGCGGGCCAGAAGGTCCGTGGCACCACCGGCCGCATAGGGGACGATGATCGTCACCGGTCGTGCCGGATATTGCTGCGCGACAGCCGCAGGTACCATCGTCAAGGCACTGGCCGATAGCAGCAGAGTCGTTGCGAAGAGGCGATTCATTCAGGTCTCCGTGGTCGTTCGTTGCTGGAGAGGAAATGGACGCCGGAACTGTCCGGCCATCAATCCAAGGACACGAAGTTCACGTCGTCACTTCCGATGCGCACCCTCACCGGCGCACCCACCGGCGACCTGGTCAGACTCGTCAAGGTCTCGAGGGTCTGCCCGTCGTCGGGCGGCACGCGCGCCAGGGTGCGGCGCCCCGATTCGATCCGAACCATGACGGCGCCATAGGCGGCGGCACCGTCGCGGTCGTGCTGGACCGTGAACGTTTCGATCTGCCCAGGCCCGGCATAGCGGTCGACCAACGCCGGGATCGGCCCGCGGGCGCGATCGGCTTCGACCTGCACGCTGACGTCATCACGCCAGGGTGTCCGTGGCGGCTTGCGCGTCAACACGGTGGCATGGTGCTTGGTAACGTTGCCGCCTTGCCCGTAGAGCAGCCCGGCTCCCCTGCTCTTCGCTCGCAGTTGCCGGGTCATCGCGGTGATCGCGTGGGACATGTAGTTATGCAGCGGCGCGCCCATGAAGGTCAGTCCACCGGCAACCGACAGCGGCGTCCCCGACGCGATCCCCAGTACACGGCGTGCCATCTTCGGGACGACCGGAAAGCAGCTGTAGAGCTCGACCAGATCGAACTGCGAGTGCCGCCAGTCCAGCTGAGCCAGGATGGACTGAAGTACCGTTGTCTGATGGATGTTCTCGTCGTACCGGTCGCGCATCAGGTAGTCGTCGATATCGAGCGCGCTCGCGCCGGCACCGATGTAGATCATCCGATCGGCAGGGACACCAGCCTCTCTTGCGTGGCCGACACTCGTGAGCAGCACCGCCGAACCCAGGTTGACCGACGGCTGCGCAACCATCAGCTTCGAGTACGGCCATGCCAAAGGCCGATTCGTCGCCGACGGCTCGGCAATCTGTGAAGCGTCGTGCCTGCGGGGGAGCCAGGCGAACGGATTGCGGCTGGCGACTTCGGACATTGCCGACCAGATCTCGGCCGATTCTTCCCTTGCTTCGGCAGGTGTCTGCCCCCACCGCGCCGCGGCTGCGTTTTCGTACAGCGGATAGACCTGAGACGGAGTGATCAGACCGTACCGGATCGCCAGGGGATTCGCGTACACCTGCGGGTTCTGGATCTGGAACAGACCCGCGCCGCCCTGCTTGGGCATCCAGGGAAGCTCGATGCCCCGCTTGCGGGCTTGATCGACCGACCACTGCGCTTCCGCCCCGCATACGAGGGCCGCCGTGGACTCGCCTCGCTGGATCCTGGCCGCAGCCGCTTGCAGCTCGCGCAGCGGTCCATTGCCGCTACCGGTACTCACGACGGCTCGGCAGTTCCGATCCAGCTCGAGACGGTCGGCAAGCTGACGCGCGAGGTCCGGATAGGCGACAGAGACCTGCTTCACCACATCGATCGAGTCGACGTCGCCGATCAGTCGTGCGCCCGCGTCGCGTTCGGCCGCTCGCGCCGCCTGCTCCATCATGGTGAGTGGCTCACGACTCTGCAGCAGATCGGCCGGTCGATCGATGATGTCACCGACGCCAACGATGACCGGCGCGCGCTCCGACTGTTCCATGCCGAACCCCGTCCTTCAGATGTCCTGCCAGCGTGGCTTTCGCTTCTCGACGAAGGCACGCGGGCCTTCCTTGAAGTCGCCGGACTCGTGAAGCGCCTGCGTCGCTTCCTGGTTCAGCCGCCACATCTCGTCGATCGGCAGGTCGACCGTCTGACTCGCGAGACGCAAGCTGGTCCGGACTGCGAACGGAGACGCGTCGGCAATCTTGCCGGCCAGCCTGATCGCCTCCTCGAGAACGCTGTCCGCTGGCACGACGCGGTTGACCAGCCCCAGCTCGTAGGCGCGCTCGGCCGTCATCGGCTCGCCGGTCAGCAGCAGTTCGTTGGCAATCGCGAGTGGCAGTCTGCGCGGCGCACGCACCACGCCGCCGCCCAATGCGACCAGCCCCTTGGTCACCTCGGAAAGCGCGATGACCGTCCCGGCAGCCGCGATCGCCAGGTCACAAGCGAGCAGCAGTTCCGTACCGCCGCCATAGGCAGAGCCATTCAACGCGGCGACCCAGGGCTTCGAGCGGGCGGTGTTCGTGAACCCCGCAAAGCCGCCAACGCGCGGCACCCGGATGTCACGTCCGGCGGTGAATTCCTTCAAGTCGGCGCCGGCGCAGAAAGCACGACCGCTTCCAGTCAGAATCCCAACGCGGATCCGCTGGTCTGATTCAAACTCCTCCACCGCGGCTCGGACCACCGCCGCCACCTCGGCGTTGACCGCATTGAGCACCCGCGGCCGGTTCAGCGTCACGATCCCGATGTGCTCGCCGGCTCGCCGTACCAGCACCGGCGCCTCCTCGCTCTCGGCGGTTCGGCCTTGCTGTGCCATTCAAGAGCTCCGTCTCACTCAAGTCCCGGGCAGTGTACCCTGAAAGTCGCTTCTTTTGAATCTTGCTTCAATTTTTTCTTGAATCTCGATTCAGGCGAGCGTTATCATCGGACGATGCGGCCATCTCGACTCGCCGGCTTGAGCCGGCTGCTCAACCCATCCTCGATTGCCGTCATCGGCGCAGCCGGGGATCCGACCAGGATCCGGGGCCGCCCGATCGCGAACCTGAAGATCAGCGGTTACACGGGCAAGGTGTTCGCCGTCAATCCGGGCCGTGCGGAGGTCCAGGGATTGAAAGGCTATCCGGACGTGCATGCGCTACCGGAGACGCCCGATCTCGGGGTGATCGCGGTGCCTGCGCCGGCGGTCCTGAAGACCGTGGAACAGTGTGCGGAGGTCGGGATTCGCAGCCTGGTCATTCTTTCCGGCATTCCGCCAGACCAGGAGCGCGAGGTGCATCGCCGGCTGGGGCAGCTCGCGCGCGAACGCGATCTGCACATCCTCGGGCCGAACTCGCTGGGGTTCTATCGACCGCTGGCGAACCTGGCGGTCACCTTCGCCCCGATGGATCCGGCCCGGTTCTCCAGCCGGCCCGCCGCCCCACGGGTGTCGATCATTTCCCAGAGCGGTAGCACGGCGCACGGGATCTTCGAGCGTTGCCAGGATGCCGGTCTGTCCGTCTCCAGCGTCCTGATGCCGGGAAACGAGTCCGACCTCGACGTCACGCAGCTGCTCGAGTACCTGCTCGAAAGCGAGCCCGTCGACGCGTTCCTGCTCTTCCTCGAGGGCATCGGCGACGGCGAGCGGTTCGCTCGGGCACTGGCGCGTGCGGTTCGCCAGGGGATCCCTGTCATCGCAATGAAGATCGGGCGCAGCAGCGCCGGTGTGCGCGCCGCCGTATCACACACCGCGCATCTCACCGGGTCGGACGCGGCCTACGATGCCGTCTTCGAGCGATACCGGGTCGCACGGGTCTGGGACGCCGACGAGATGGTCTCGGTCGCACGGCTGCTCGCTCGCGGCAAACGGATGGCCGGCAATCGGCTGGCCATCGTCACGACGGGCGGCGGCGCCGGGGGCATCGCGAGCGACCTGTTCGAGGCGAACGGGCTGGTTGTTCCGTCACTCTCCGCCGACACCCGCAACGCACTGCGGGACATCGTCCCTGCCCATGGCAGCCTGGAAAATCCGATCGACGTCGGCACGACCATGGATGACGATGGGCGCAGGTTCGGCGCGACGCTGGCAGCGATGCATCGCAGTGATGAGGTCGACGGTACCCTCGCCGTCCTGAACCTGGCCATTCCCGACACCGTTCGGATGCTGGAACCGACATTGCGGCAGATTGCCCGCGACGGCAACAAGCCGGTGATCTTCTACAGCAGTGCGACCCCGGATCCGGCGAACGTGTCCGGGCTCTCGGCGCTTGGATTCGACGTCTTGACGATGCGCCCGGCTCTTTGGGCGTTCCAGGGCATGACGCGGCACGGCACCGGCGAAGCTGTCGCCGAACCGACTTCGGCAGGTGTGTCGTCACGGCCGGCGGACTGGTCGTATGCACGTCGATCCGACCTGTTGCGCGAGTTCCGGATTCCGGTCGCATTGACAAAGATCGTCACTGGCAAAGAGCAGTCCATGCAGGCCGCGGCCGCAATCGGCTTTCCGGTCGCCCTCAAGGTCGAGTCACCCGATCTCCCGCACAAGACGGATGCCGGCGCACTCCAGCTCGACCTGCAGGACGAAGAGCAGGTCGCGCGCGCCTATGATGCAATCCTGGCCAGCGCTCGCGCCTACGCTCCGAATGCCATCGTGGAAGGCGTCCTCGTGCAGGAAATGGCGGCCCCGGGGTGCGAGATGCTTGTCGGGATGGTGCGCGATGACACGTTCGGACCGCAGATCCTGCTTGGATTCGGCGGCACCTATGCCGAAGTGCTGAACGACTCGGTCGTGGTGCCGTTGCCGCTGGACGCCGCCGCGGCCAGGCGGATGATCGCTCGGCTTCGCGGTACACGGATCCTCCGAGGTATTCGGGGCGAACCTCCAGCGGACACGGAGGCCCTGGCGGAACTGCTGGTCAACCTTTCGCGCCTGATCGAACGGGAATCCTGGATCAAGGAGGTCGAGTTCAATCCCGTGATCGTCTACGCGGCTGGGCGCGGCTTGAAGGTCGTCGACACACTGTTCATCGACCGCTAGCCCGATCGAGCTGACGTCAGCTGCAGCCGAACAGCTGCTCCGGCGACTCCAGGGCCGTTCGGATCTCGCGCAGGAGTTGAGCGCCCTCGACACCGGTCAGCACCCGGTGGTCGCATGACAAGACGATCTCGAGGTACGTGGCCGGTTGCGGCACGCCGTCGGAGTCCAGTTCGATGCCGCGCTGCAACTCGCCGACCCCAAGGATGGCGGCCTGACCGGGGTTGATGATCGATGCCATCCAGCTGACTCCGTGCATTCCGGCGTTGGAGAGCGTGCACATGCCGCCGCCGAAATCCTCGGCGGTCAGCCGCTGCTGGCGGGCGCGCTCGATCAGCCGCCCGGTTGCTTCCGTCAGTTCCACCAGGCTCAGCTTGTCGACCGAGCGCAGGACCGGCGCAACCAGGCCTGCATCCGTGTCGATCGCCAGGCCGACATCGACGGCGTCGAGCGGCAGGTAGGCCTCCTCGCCCCACACGCGATTGAGCGCAGGCAACCGGCCAAGCGCGACGCCGAGCGAAGCCAGCAGAAGATGCGTCAACGTCACCTTGGGACGGCGCCCGGCCGCGTTCCAGTCGCCCCGCGCTGCTTCCAGCCGGTCGACTCGTACCTTGCTGCCCAGGTAGAAGTGCGGGATCGTCTGCTTCGACTCGGCCATACGTCGGGCGGCTCGAAGGCGCAGCGGCCCGACAGCCGTAGCGTCCGGCGCAGACTTGCCGGAACGCGGGGCTGAAGCCGCGGCAGGTTGTTCCGGTTCCGCAGCCTCGACACGCTTCGGATCGACGTCGACAGCCTCCCAGTGTGCGATCGGCGCTCCGACGTCCACCGTCTCGCCCGGTTCCACCAGAAGCTGCGTCAGCCGGCCTGCCCCGGTCGCTTCGAGCTCATTGGTTACCTTCTCGGTTTCGATGACGACCAGCGTGTCGCCAGCAGCAAAGGTCTGGCCGACCGGAATCGGCCATTCGACAATGGCCCCCTCGGTCATCGTCAACCCGAAGTTGGGCATCGTCAGCGGAAGGGGGGCTGTCATCTCGGCGATCGTTTGAAGATCAGGGTTTTTCGGGTCTGGCCGGCA
>JBFWQR010000094.1:0-29839 GCA_050249335.1 Lautropia sp. | reverse complement strand
GCCAGCCGCAGCCGCAGCCCTTCGCGCTCGGCCTCCTGCGCGGCGCCGATCAGCTCGATCGCCTTGCGCCGTTCGGCCATCTCGGTTTCGCGGACCGTGAACACCCGTTCCTCCTCGGCGACCGCCGGGGCGCGCGCCCGGTCGGCCTCGGCCTGCGCCTCGGATTGCGCCCGGCTCGCCTGCGCGATCGCGATCGCGCGCTGCTGCTCGGCGAGCTCGAGCTGCTTGCGCCGCTCGATCTCGAGCGCCTGGATCTCGCGTTCGCGCGCGATCCGCTCCTCCTCGATCGCGCGCTCGGTGCTGATGCGGGCGCGCTCGACCGCCTCGCGGGTCGCGATCTGTGCGCGCTCGCCGTCGAGCTCGCGCTCGGCGCGCTCGCGGACCAGCTCGGCGCGCTGCGCCGCGCGCTGCACCTCGATGTCGCGCTCCTGGGCGAGCCGCGCGTTCTCGAGGTCGCGGTCGATGTCGAGCGCCTGGCGCTCGGTCTCCAGATTCTTGTTGCGGATCTGGATCATCGTGTCCTGCTCGATGTCGTTGCGGATCTTCTTGCGCCGCTCGATCTGCTCGGTCAGGCGGGTCAGGCCCTCGGCGTCGAACGCGTTCGACGGGTTGAAGTACTCCATCGACGTCTGGTCGAGCTGAGTCAGCGAGACCGTCTCGAGCTCGAGGCCGTTCAGCAGCAGGTCGTTGGCGACGACGCTGCGCACCCGCTTGACGTACTCGCCGCGCTTCTCGTGCATCTCCTCCATCGTCATCTCGGCGGCGACGGTGCGCAGCGCATCGACGAACTTGCCCTCGACCAGCTCCTTGAGCTCCTCCGGCTGCATGGTCCGGGTGCCGAGCGTCTGTGCCGCATTGGCGATCGCTTCCTCGGACGCCTGGACCCGGACATAGAACTCGGCGACCACGTCGACCCGCATCCGGTCGCGGGTGATCAGCGCCTTGTCGCGGCCGCGCGAGACCTCGAGCCGCAGCGTGTTCATGTTGACCGGGATCACGTCATGGACGATCGGCAGCACGAACGCGCCGCCGCCGAGCACGACCCGCTGGCCGCCGAGGCCGGTGCGCACGAAGCTGCGCTCCTTCGACGATCGCAGGTACAGCCAGTGGAACAGCCAGACCACCACGGCGACGACGATCGCGACGACGATCAGGCCGAGTAGGAAGTTGCCGAACTGTGCGCCGGTCATGATGTTCTCCGATTCCGGTGAAGCGATGTACGGTCGGTTGGTACGGGTGTTGCCGACGAAGGGGCAGTCTCGAACGGGGTCAGTCGCGGGTCAACGCGACGAAGCGGCGGGTCTGCTCGGTCAACGCCGTCTCGGTCGGCAGCCGCTCCATGCTCGATGCGCCGTAGAAGCCGTGGCAGGCCGGGCAGTGCTGCAGCACGTAGCGGGCATCCTCCGGCGTCGCGATCGGGCCGCCGTGGCACAGCACCAGCACGTCGCGGTTGACGGCCAGCGCCGCCTCGGCCCATCGGTTGATCATCGGCACGCAGTCGGCCAGCTTCAGCGCGGTATGGGCACCGATGTCGCCGCCGGTGGTGAGCCCCATGTGACAGACCACGATGTCGGCGCCGGCCCGGGCCATCTCGGCGGCCTCGCTGCTGTCGAAGACGTACGGGGTCGTCAACAGATCGAGCGCGCGCGCCGCCCGGACCAGGTCGACCTCATGGCCATAGCCCATGCCGGTCTCCTCGAGGTTGGCGCGGAACGTGCCGTCGATCAGGCCGACCGTCGGGAAGTTCTGGATGCCGGAAAAGCCCATGTCGGCGAGCGTGCGCAGGAAGCGGTCGCGAATCATGAACGGATCGGTGCCGTTGACGCCGGCGAGCACCGGCGTGTGCCGGACCACCGGCAGCACCTCGCGCGCCATTTCGGTGACGACGTCGTTGGCATTGCCGTAGGCGAGCAGGCCGGCGAGCGAGCCGCGGCCGGCCATCCGGTAACGGCCCGAGTTGTAGATGACGATCAGGTCGATGCCGCCGGCTTCCTCGCAGCGCGCCGACAGGCCGGTGCCGGCGCCGCCGCCGACGATCGGCTGGCCGCGCGCGACCTTGGCACGCAATCGTTCGAGGATCTGCTGTCGTGGGATTCGGGCCATCGCTGCGGTCTCGTCTAGCGGGTGATCGGTGTCCGGCGGATGCTCGGTTGGCCGGCGGCGGCGACTTCGTGCAGCTGCGCGACCAGCAGGTCGGCGAACGCCGGATCGTTCAGATGCAGCGGCGACTTGATCAGCCGCCGGTTCGGCGTCGCCTTGAAGCGGCTCTCGATCGCCGAGAACAGCGCGCGATCGGCTTCCGGGTCGTGGAACGGCTGACCGGGCGCATCGAGCGCCGAGACGCCGCCCTGCGGAATCACGAACCGGACCGGACCTTCCATCCGGTTCAGCTTGTCGACGATGAAGGCGCCGATCGCCCGGCACTCGTCGGGCGTGGTCCGCATCAGCGTGACGTTCGGGTTGTGCCGGACCAGCCGGCGGTCGCGGAACTTCGCCGGCACCGTGTCGTAGGCCCAGAAGTTGACCATGTCGAGCGCGCCGCACGATCCGACGTAGGGGATCCGCGTGCGGATCATCGCGTCGAATCGCTCCGGACCGGCCGACAGCACGCCGCCGACGATCTCGTCGCAGACTTCGGTCGTGGTGATGTCGAGCACCGCCGCGAGCAGCCCCGAATCGACCAGCTTCTCCAGCGACTGGCCGCCGGTGCCGGTCGCATGGAACACCAGGCAATCGTAGCCGTCCTGCAGCTGCGCGGTGACCGCCTGCACACAGGTGGTGGTGACGCCGAACATCGAGAGGCCGAGCGCCGGCCGGGTCGTGCCTTCGCCGGTGCGGGCGTGGGCGATCATGCCGCCCAGCGCATGCGCGGCGTTGGCCAGCACCTTCTCGCTGATCCGGTTGATGCCGGAGACGTCGGTCACCGAATACATCATGCAGATGTCGCTCGGACCGACGTAGGGCCGGACGTCGCCCGACGCGACCGACGACACCATCACCTTCGGCATACCGACCGGCAGCGCCCGCATCGCCGGCGTCACCAGCGCGGTCCCGCCCGAGCCGCCGGCCGAGACGATGCCGCCGAGGTCGCGGCGGCCGAGCAGGAAACGCTCGAATGCGACGCCCATCGCGGCGACCGCGGCGCCGCGATCACCGCTGAACACCGCGCGCTCGCCCTGCGGGTGGTGCCGCGCGACCTCGCGCGGCGGCACGTTGGCGGTCGAAGTCGCCCGCGAGGTCGACAGGTCGACGGTGACGGTGCGGATGCCGAGCCGCTCGAGGCAGTTCTTCAGATAGAACAGTTCCCGGCCCTTGGTGTCGAAGGTGCCGGCGACGTAGGCGGCGCGCTCGGTGGTCGCCGCGATCGGCAGCTCGCCGACCCGCGCCTCCCGGCCGACGCGGGCCAGCGATGCGGCCGCCGGCACGAGCGACGGCAGCGGCGCCGGCGCCTCGGCGCGGCCTTCGAGCAGCCGATCGCGCGGCGCGGTCTGCGGATCGGCGGCATTCCAGCGCGTGATGTCGCGGACCGTCCGCGGCTCGCCGGCACCGCGCGGCGCCGGCGCGGCATCGTCGTCGCCGGCGCGGCGGATCGTGAAGATCCGGACTTCGTGCCGATCGCCGTCATCGGCCCGGGCATCGGCCCCTGGGCCGGCATCGGCTCCGATGCCCGCTGCGGAATCGGATGCGGCGGCCGAGCGTCCGGTCCGGTCGTCGGCGGCGCCGGCCGCGGATTGGGGATCGCCGGCTTCCGGGCCGGCCTCGCCGCTCGAGCGGACGCCGAGCAGCCGCTGCTGCAGCTCGCGATCGGCGGCGAGCTCGGCCGCCGGCATCGAGCGTGCGATCCGGCCGTTGACCATCACGTCGACGACGTCGGCGACGGTGATCGCGACGCCGAGGTTCTGCTCGATCAGCAGGATCGCCATCTCGCCTTCGCGCGCGAGCGTCGCCAGCATCTCGGCGACCTGCTGGACGATCACCGGCGCGAGCCCCTCGGTCGGCTCGTCCATCACCAGCAGCCGCGGATTGAGCAGCAGCGCGCGCGAGATCGCCAGCATCTGCTGTTCCCCGCCCGACAGCTGGGCACCGCCGTTGCCGCGCCGCTCGGCGAGCCGCGGGAAGCTGCGGTAGATCCGCTCCACCGTCCAGGCACCGGCCGGACGGCCACTGGCGATCAGCTGCAGATGCTCGTCGACCGACAGCGACGGCCAGACCCGGCGGCCCTGCGGTACATAGGCGACGCCGCGATCGGTGATTGCATTCGGCGGCAGCCCGAGGATCGCTTCGCCGCCGAGCCGCACCGCGCCCCGCGCGGTCGCGCTCGCCGGCAGCAGGCCGGTGACCGCATTGCACAGCGTGGTCTTGCCCATGCCGTTGCGGCCGACCACCGCCAGCGTGCCCTGGTCGAGCGTCAGCGAGACGCCCTGCAGCGCATGGGCGCGGCCGTAGAAGACGTCGAGGCCCTCGACCTCGAGCACCGGGCCGGCGCCATGATCGCGGCCACGCCGCGAGAACCAGCTCATGTTGCCCCCTCGGGCTGCGCCCGGTCCCCCCGGGGGGGACGCGAGCCCGGCTTGGGGCGGCCCGGCGCCGGGCTCATCCTGCCCCCTCGCGCTGCGCATGGCCTTCGGCGTGCTTCTCGCCCATGTAGATCGCCTGGACCTCGGCGTCGCTTTCGATCTCGGCCGGCGTGCCTTCCTTGAGCAGCCGGCCGTTGTGCAGCACCGTGACCCGCTCGACGACGCGCAGCGCGATGTCGAGATCGTGCTCGATCAGCACGAACCCGATGTGCGCCGGCAAGCTCTCGAACAGCCGGACCAGGTCGACCCGCTCGGCCGGCGACAGGCCCGCCGCCGGTTCGTCGAACAGCACCAGCCGCGGCGCGCCGGCGAGCGCCATGCCGATCTCGAGCTGGCGCTGCTGGCCGTACGACAGCGCCGCGACCAGCTGGTCGCCGACCGCCGTCAGGTGCACGCGCTCGAGCAGTTCGTCGGCGGCCGCGCGCGACGCGCTGCCGCGGCCCGGCCGCAGCAGGCTGTAGCGGCCACGGGTCACGCCGCGGACCGCGAGAAACAGATTGTCGCGCGCCGACAGGTCGCGGAACAACAACGAAGACTGATAGGTGCGCCGCAGGCCGGCGCGGATCCGCTCGTACGGCGGCATCGCGGTGACATCGTCGCCGAAGAAACGGATCCGGCCGCTGGTCGGCGGGAAATCGCCGGTGATGCAGTTGAACAGCGTGGTCTTGCCGGCGCCGTTGGCGCCGATCACCGCGCGTCGCTCGCCGGCGCGCACCGCGATCGATACATCCTCGATCGCGGCGAGCGCACCGAAGCGCCGGGTGACGCGCTCGAGCACGAGCGCGTCACCGGTCAGCCGCGGCGCCGATGCGCGACCGCGCATCGGTGCCGTAGCCATCGCCCCGCCGTTCACTGCCATCTCATCCCCATCACATTCCCATGCCCCTCAAGCCCTACCAAGGTCGCGTGTCACCGACGCAAGCCGGCAGTCGCCGCGGAGCGGGCTTTGCCCGGCCGCTGGCGGCGCCCCCCTTTCAAGGGGGTGAGGCCGGACATGAACAGTCCCTGCGGACTGTTCATGCCTGCCGAACGCCGTCGGCCTCCGGCCGAGGGCCGGAGGGCCGAAGGCCCAAGGGGGGTTGACCCCTATGGGCAATTCGGCTCGTCGCGCGATCCGATCTTGAAGTCCGCCGGCTTGATGCCCAGCGTCTGCTCGACCTTGTCGACCTTGCTGACGACCTTGTTGAACAGGTTGCCCTTGTCGTCCTTGACCACCTCGGTGATGAAGGTCGCGCCGATCGCCTGGCGATTGTGGTCGAGCGTGATGTCGCCGGTCGGCGACTTCACCGTCAGCTTCTGCAGCGCCTCGCGATACTTCTTCTGGCCATCCGACAGATCGCCCTTGACCGCCTCGAGGCCGTCGAGCGCCGCCGTCATGTTCTGGTAATAGACCAGCGCGAACAGCGACGGGCTCGGATAGCCGTCCGGGAAGTTCTTCTTGTAGTCGGCGACGAACGCCTTCCATTCGGGCGCATCGTAGGCGTCGGCGATCGGCGAGCCGGCGATCGTGCCCACCAGCGAATCGCGCCGCTTGCCACGGTAGTTCAGCACGTCCTGGCTGACCGTGATCGAGCCGCCGATCATCGGCTTGTCGCCGCCCGCGGCCTCGTACTGCGTCAGGAAGTTGACCGCGTCGGCGCCGCCGAGCACGACCACCAGCGCATCGACGTCCTTCGGCACCCGCGCGATTACCGACGAATAGTCCTTGCCGCCGAGCGGTACCCAGGCCTTGACCGGCACCTTGCCGCCGGCACCGCAGAACTCGGTCATGAAGCCCTGAACCTGCGAATACGGGAACGCATAATCTTCTGCGATCACCATCACCCGCTTGTAGCCGCGCTTCAGCGCCTCCTTGCCGAGGCCGACCATCCATTGGCCGCCGTCGGTGTTGAAGCGGAAGAAATTCGGCGATGGGTCGACCAGCGTCGCACCCTGCGCACCCGAGCCGCCGTTGATGAAGGTCACCTGCGGCTGGGTCTTCGAATAGTCCTTGACGGCGATCCCTTCGCCGCCCGACAGCGGGCCGACCATGATGTCGACCTTGTCCTGCTCGACCAGCTTGCGGGTCGCATTGACCGCGACGTCGGGCCGCGCGTCGGACGATGCCTTGATGATCTCGATCTTGCGGCCGGCGACCATGCCGCCGCGCTGGCGCACCGCCAGTTCGGCACCGCGCATGCCGTCGGCACCGCCGGCGGCGAACGGACCCTCGAGCGTCGCCAGCAGCCCGATCTTGATCGGAGCCCCCTGCTGCGCCCATGCGCCGGCCGCGAACGCGCTGGCGACCGCGGCACCGACCAGCGTCTGCACGAACAATCGTTTCGCTTGCATCATCTCCTCCAGGTTTCTGGGTGTTCAGTTACGCAGTTACGGCCCGGTGGCCGCGGGTTGACGGCGCTGCTGCCGGGCCGTGGCAAGCGCCGAGAAGCGCGCCCACAGCCCGAGCAGTCCATCGGGGGAAAACAGCACGATCGCGAGGAACACCCCGCCGATCACCAGATTGAAGCGCTCGCGGTCGATCAGGTCGATCGCGAAAGTCTGCAGCAGCACGAACACGATCGCGCCCAGGAACGGCCCGATCGGATGCCGCATGCCCCCGAGCACCGCGATCACCAGGATATTGATCAACCACGAAGTGCCGACCGACCCCGGCGTGATCAGCCGGTTGTACCAGACCAGCAGCACGCCGGCGACGCCGGCGATCAGGCCGGCGACCGCATAGGCGGCGACCCGGTGCGCGGTGACGTTGAAGCCGAGCGCGTTCATCCGCCGCGGGTTGTCGCGGATGCCCTGCAGCGCGATGCCGAACGGCGTCCGGATCACGTGCTTGACGAAGAAGTAGCCGGCCAGCGCCCAGAACAGCGCCAGGTAGTAGAACGGCACCGGCCGCTCGAACGAGACGCCGAGCACGGTCGGCGGCAGCAGCCGCTGCAACCCCTGGAAGCCGTTGAAGACGCTGTAGTTCTGCAGCACCAGGTAGTAAAACGCGACCCCGATCGCCAGCGTGATCATGATCGTGTAGATGCCTTCGGTGCGCACCGACAGCCAGCCGATCGCGGTCGACGCGAGCACCGCGAACACCAGCGCGATCGGCACGATCGCCCACCACGGCCAATCGACATCGATGCCCGGCGTGCCGTTGACACCGAGAATGCCGATCGTGTAGCCGGCGACGCCGGCGACCGTCATCTGCGCCAGCGAGATCATGCCGCCGTAGCCGCCGAGGAAGGTCAGCGACAGCGCGACCAGCCCGAGCGCCAGCGACTGCGCGCCGATCTGGTAGGTGAAGAACGGCGTCGCGACCAGCGGATAGACCAGCAGGCCGATCAGGATCAGCACATGCCGCGCCGACACCCGGGCCCAGATCCAGCGCAGCCACGCCGGCGCATCGGCATCGGGATCGCGCACGAGCGGCGGCCGAACCGGCGCGCCCGGCCGCGCGACCGGAGCGGCCGCAGCGCGAGCATCGCCGCCGCCAGCAGCGCCAGGCCAGCGACCCGAGCCAGCGCCGCGGCCCGCACGCGGCCACGCCTGCCGCCCGGCCCCCGAATTCATCGCCTTGCGCCATTGCGCCGCGCTCATCCCGCCCTCCCGAGGATGCCCCGAGGCCGGAACGCCAGCACCAGCACCAGGATCACGAACGTGAACACCACGCTGTAGGTCGGCGCGTAGGCCAGCCCGTAGGTTTCGGCGAGCCCGAGGATCACCGCGCCGAGCGCGGCGCCGACGACGCTGCCCATGCCGCCGACGATCACGACGATCAGCGAGGCGAGCAGCAGCCGGGTGTCCTCGCCCGGCACCATCGACAGCTCGACCGCGCCGATCACGCCGCCGAAGCCGGCCAGCCCGGCGCCGATCGCGAAGGTGATCGCGAACAGCAGGTCGACGTTGACGCCGGCGGCGGCGAGCATGCCGCGATCGTCGACGCCGGCGCGGATCATCATGCCGAGCCGGGTCCGGTTCAGGAACAGCCAGAGCCCGACCCCGATCACGATGCCGAAGCCGAGCAGCGACAGCCGGTACGCCGAATAGGCGTTGACCAGCGGCAGCCCGCGGATCGGCCCGTACAGCCACGCCGGCGCCTCCATCTGGTGGACCTGGCCGGTGAACGCCCACAGCAGCAGGTCCGCGATCACGATCGACAGGCCGATCGTGACCATCGTCTGGCGCAGCTCCTCGCCCTGCATCCGGCGC
Source organism: Lautropia sp. (assembly GCA_050249335.1). Lineage (GTDB taxonomy): Bacteria > Pseudomonadota > Gammaproteobacteria > Burkholderiales > Burkholderiaceae_E > Lautropia. The sequence continues at coordinate 21,068 of JBFWQR010000094.1, read as the reverse complement.
AGGATCACGACCTGGATCAGCAGCCCGACGACCGCCGCGGCGAGGAAGCCGGCGGCGAGCGCGAGCACCCACCAGCCGGTCTGCTCGGCGACGGTGTAGCCGATGTAGCCGCCGAGCAGATAGAGCGAGCCGTGCGCGAGGTTGACGTTGCGCATCAGGCCGAACACCAGCGTGAAGCCGGCGGCGACGATGAAATAGAGCGATGCCAGCGTGAGCCCGTTGAGCAGCGTCACGAAGTACAGCCGCGAGTTGTCCGCGATCGCGAAGACCGACAGGACCAGCAGCGGCACGGCGATGACGATCGCCGGCCACCAGCGCCGCAGTCCGGTCACGCGGCGCTCCGGTCCCAGCGGCTGCGCTCGCTGCGCAGCTCGGGCGACTTGTGGAACGCGCCGTCCTTCATCACCGCGAGCAGCCGCTTCTGGTCGAGCAGCAGCGCCAGGTCGGCGACCGGATCGCCGTCGACCAGCAGCAGGTCGGCGAGCATGCCCTCCCTGATCTGGCCGAGCTCGTCGGGCCGCATCATGATCGCGCCGCCATGCCGGGTGGCCGCGACGATCGCCTCCATCGGCGTCATGCCGCAGTACTTGACCAGGTACTGCAGATCCATCGCGTTGGTCCAGTGCGGTGCCCAGGCGAAGCCGTAGTCGCCGCCCGGCAGGATCCGGACGCCGCGCTTGTGCAGCTCGGTCATCGTCCTGGCACAGGCCTCGAGCTCCTCCTCGTAGCCGTGCGCGAGCGCGGTCTTGCGGTCGAAGCCGTAGGGCTCGCCTTCGTAGAGCAGCTTGACCAGCACCGAGAAGGTCGGCACGATGAAGATCCGGTCCTTGGCGGCCTCGAGCCCGTCGAGCGTCTCGCTGTCGGTGTAGCTCGCGTGGAAGATCAGCTCGGCGCCGTGGCGCAGCGCCATCCGGACCCCTTCGAGCGAGCGCGCATGCACGGCGACCCGCTTGCCGCGCAGGTGCGTCTCCTCGCAGGCGACCCGGAACTCCTCGTCGGTGATCCAGGTGGTCTTGGCACCGGCATGGGCCAGGATGTTGTCGCCGGACAGGTTGACCTTGATCGTGTCGACGCCGTACTTCAGGAACATCCGGACGACCTTGCGCATCTCCTCGGCACCGCTGACGACGGCGCCGAAGTTGTACTCCGGATAGGTGATGTGCGGCAGGCTCTCGTCGCCGAGGCTGCCGGCGACCGTGATCTCCTGGCTCGCCGCCAGGTAGCGCGGGCCCGGCCACTCGCCGGCCTCGATCGCGTTGCGGATCACCACGTCGAGCCGCGGCTTGGCGGTAGCGGCGCCGACGCACGAGGTCCAGCCGTGATCGAGGTACTTGCGCGCGACGTGCGTGACCCAGAGCATGTGTTCTTCAGTCGGCATCACCTGGATGCCGTCGAGCGACGCCGCGTTGTTCCAGGAGAAATGGGTGTGCGCCTCGGTCATGCCGGGCATCAGCGTCGCGCCGCGGGCGTCGACGACGGTGACCCCCGCGGTCGGCAGCGCCCGCATGCCGGCGCCGGTGCGGTTGACGCGCGCGATCCGGTTGCCCTGCACCAGGACCTCGCCGGCATAGGCCGATGCGCCCGAGCCGTCGATGATCCGGACGTTGCTGAACAGGTAGCTTCCCATGGTGCGCTCCTCGTTGCAGTCGCGGCCGCTCAGGCGCGGCGCTCGTGGAAGCGGCGCAGCGCGTCGATGCACGCGTCGGGCCGCTCGATCGGGGTCCAGTGGCCGCAGCCGGCCAGCACCTCGACCCGGGCGCCGCGGATCCGGTCCGCCATCTGGCGGACCGCGCTCGGCGGCGCGACGTTGTCCTGATCGCCGGTCACCAGCAGCGTCGGGCAGCCGATCCGCTCCGGGTCGGCCGGCACGGCGGCGGCGAGCGCGTCGGTACTGCGCGCGTAACCGTCGGGGTCCTGGCGCATCAGCGTCTCGCGGACGTACGCGACCGCGGCGTGCCGGCCCGCATGCGTCTGCGATGCCAGCGCGAGCGGCAGCAGCGCGTCGGTGACCGCCTGCAGGCCGGCGACACCTTCGGCGCGGACCTTCGTGGCGCGCGCCTGCAGCGGCGGCCGAGCCGCATCGGCCGGCGCGAGCAGCGGGCCGAACAGCGCGAGGCTCGCGACCCGGGCCGGCTCGGCGGCGGCCAGGTGGGTCGCGACGATGGTGCCCATCGAATGCGCGAGCACGCGCACCCGCTCGACACGGCAGGCCGCGAGCACGCGCAGGCAGGCCTTGACGAAGCGGTCGATGCTGAGCTCGCCCTCGACCCGCGCCGATCGGCCCGAGCCCGGCAGGTCGAGCCGGATCACCTGCTCGCGCGCCAGCGCCGGCAACAGCGCGGTCCAGGTGTTCGACGTGCCGCCGAGACCGTGGATGCAGAGCACCGCACCGCCGGTCGCACCGGCGTGGTCGACCTCGTAGACGATCCGCTCGACCGTCGCGGTCGTCATCGGCCACCCGCGGGTCGACGCTCGACGCCGGCAAGGGTCCAGGACCCGGCGGCCGCCGTCATGCGATCAGCCGTCATGCGATCAGCCGGCTGCGGACGCCGCGCAGCTGCGGCGCCTTGTGGAACCGGCCGTCCTTCATGACGGCGAGGATCCGCTCGGGCTGCTGCAGGATCCGGATGTCGGCGAGCGGATCGCCGTCGACCAGCAGCAGGTCGGCGAGATAGCCGTCGCGGATCTGGCCGAGCTCGTTGCCCTTCATCATGATCTGGCCACCGAGCTGCGTCGCCGACAGCAGCGCCTCCATCGGCGTGAAGCCGAGGTAGCGGACGAAGTACTCGAGGTCTTTCGCGTTGGTGCCGTGCGCCATCCACGCGAAGCCGTAATCGCCGCCCGGCAGGATCCGGATGCCGCGCCGCTTCATCTTCTTCAGCGTCTCGACCGCGATCTCGAGCTCGCGGTGATAGCCCATCGCCTTGGCGGCGTCGGGCGTGATGCCCCATTGCGCGGCGTTGAACGACGTGTTGATCAGCCAGCCGATGCCGGGCGCGACGAAGTGCCGGTCCTTGTTGGCCTCGAGCAGGTCGAGCGCCTCCTCGTCGGCGAAGCTGGCGTGGTAGACCAGGTCGATGCCGTGGCGCACGCACTGCTTGACCGAATCGCTCGAGCGCGCATGCGCGGCGAGCCGCTTGCCGCGGATCCGGACTTCGGCGACCGCGGCCGCGATCTCGTCGTCGGTCATCTGCGTGACTTCGGCCGGCATGCCGGCGATGTACTCGCCCGACAGGTTCAGCTTGATCGTGTCGACGCCGTTCTTCAGGAACATCCGCACGCAGCGGCGCATCTCCTCGGCGCCGCTGACGACCGCGCCGAAGCTGAACTCCGGATACGGCAGGTGCGGCGGCGACTCGTCGCCGAGGCCGCCGGGAATCGTGATCTCCTGGCTCGCGGCGAGATAGCGCGGGCCCGGGATCAGCCCCGAATCGATTGCGTTGCGGGTCGCGACGTCGAGCCGCGGCTTGGCACAGGCCGCGCCGACGCACGACGTGAAGCCGCGCGACAGGTAGCGCTCGGCGATCCTGGCGCACCAGAGGATGTGCTCCTCGAGCGGCATCTTCTGGATCGCACCGAGGCTCGGCTGGTCGTTCCACGAGAAGTGCGTATGGGCCTCGGTCATGCCGGGCATCAGCGTCGCGCCGGCGGCATCGATCGTATCGATGCCGGCGGTCGGCAGGGACCGCGGGCCGCGGCCGACCTTCAGGATCCGGTTGCCCTGCACCAGCACCTCGCCGGCGAACGGCTGCGCGCCGGTACCGTCGAAGATCCGCACGTTGGCGAACAGTACGTTGCTCATCGGATGGCTCCGCAACCTTCTCGGTTCTCGACCGGGTTCGACCTCATACCACTGGGTTCTCGAGCTCGCCGACGCCGTCGATCACGATCCGCACCCGGTCGCCCGGCGCGAGGAAGCGCGGCGGCACGAAGCCGATGCCGACGCCGGCCGGCGTGCCGGTGGCGATCACGTCGCCGGGCTGCAGCGTCAGGCCGGCCGAGATCGTCTCGATCAGCTTCGGTACCGGGAACAGCAGCTCCGCGGTGTTGGCATCCTGACGCAGTTCACCGTTGACCCAGCAGCGGATCCGCGTGGCCAGGCCGTCGACCGCATCGGCCGAGACCAGCCACGGGCCCATCGGACAGAACGTGTCGAGCGCCTTGCCGAGCAGCCACTGGCGATGGCGCACCTGCAGATCGCGCGCGGTCACGTCGTTGACGATGGTGTAGCCCCACACATGCTCGAGCGCCCGGCCGGCCGGGATCGCACGGCCGCCGCGGCCGATCACCACCGCGAGCTCGGCTTCGTAGTCGATCCGGGTCGATAGCTCCCGCGGGATCCGGATCGCGGCGCCGGGGCCGATCACGTTCTCCGGGAACTTGGTGAACACCATCGGATGCTCGGGGACCTCCGACGCCTGCGCCGCCAGCGATGCGTCCGCGACGTTGGCACGGTATTCGGCGGCATGCGGCCGATAGTTGAGCCCGATGCAGAAGATATTGCGGCGCGGTACCGGGATCGGTGCCTCGAGCTCGATCGCCGAGAGCGGCAGCCGCGGCCCCGACGGCCGCGGCAGCGGCCGGCCTTGCGCCAAGGATTCGATCGCGGCCAGCGCACCGCGCCGCTCGCCGTGTTCGCCGAACGCGAGCGGCGTGACCGACCGGCGATCTTCGTCGACCAGGCCTGCGTGGCGGCGCCCTCCCCATCGAAACGTGGCCAGCTTCACGGGTGCCTTGGTCCCCTGCCGCAGCCGCGGCCTGTCTCCGCATTTCCCCGGGCCGTGATCGACGGCCCGATCACCTGAGACTTGAGTCTCATTTTGTCCTTGCCAATAATAGTCGCTGAAACACCGGCGTCAAGCTGGGGGGTATTTGCGCGGCTTCGTCGCGCGTGGGAGGCGATCGATCATCGGTACCGTACGATCCAAGTCCATCAGGCGATCGTCGTCGTCGCGGGTGCTGCCGGTGTCATCGCCGGTGCCGTCCCCGGTGCCGGCGGCCGGCAACGGTGTCGCCGCGCGGACCCGCGAACAGCTGTTGCGCGGCGCTTGCGAACTGATCCGGCGTGAAGGCCATGTGCCGACGATCAGCGACGTTGCCGAGGTGGCCGGCGTCTCGCGCGCGACCGCCTACCGCTATTTCCGCTCACGCAGCAAGCTGATCGCGGCCGTGGTCGATTTCAGCCTCGGTCCGGTACGGCGGTTCGCGTCGGTGCTGCCGCAGGCCGACGCCCGGCTCGAGGAGCTGTTTCGTACCACCTTCACCCGATTCAAGGAATTCGAGCCGCAGATGCGTTCGGCGCTGCAGCTGTCGCTCGAACACGGCGCCCTCGCCGCGTCCGGCCGGCTCGAGGAAGAAGCGTACCGACGCGGCTATCGGGTCGCGATCCTGCGACGCACCTTCGCGCCGCTGCGCGCGACGATGTCGGCCGGCGCGGTGGAACGGCTGTGCAAGGCCGTCAGCGTCGTCTACGGCATCGAGCCGTACGTGGTGCTGAAGGATATCTGGGGCTGCAGCGACGAGGAAGTCGGCGAGATCGCCTACTGGACCGCGTCGGCGCTGCTGCGGCAGGCGGTGGCCGACGCGGCGCGGGCCCGTCCGTCTGCCGCGCAGGCGGCTAAGTCGCCGGCGCCGAAGGCGCGGCGCGGCGCGCGCACAACATGATCCAGAGCAGCCGGTTCTCGTCCGCGCGGAATTGCGGCTGCAGATGCGGCCGGACCTGGGCGAACGTCTCCGGGTCGACGCTGCTTTCGTCGAAATAGCGCAGATCGGTCCAGCCGTTGGCGGCGAGCGCCGCGGCATAGGCCGAATAGGGCCGGCGATTCGGAATACCGCGAAACGACAGCAGCCGATAGAGCCAGTCGCTGTACCGGTAGATGCTCAGCGGATCGACGTCCTTGTCGCCGACCCAGCGGCTGTGCGTCTTGAAATCGATGCCGAACACCAGCCGCGCGTCGGCGGCGGCGAGGCGGCTCAGCGACGCGATGGTGCGCTCGATGTCGTCGAAGTGCTCGAATGCCGCCTGGCTGACGAACAGGTCGAACCGGCGGCCGCGGAAAGCATCGACCAGGTCGAAGTCCGGGCGCACCCGATATTCGAGCCGCTCGAGCGGATTTCCCTGCCGGGCGGCGGTCACCGCGGCCTGCAGCTCCACGGTCAGTTCCGGCGACGTGCCAAGCGCTGTCAGTAGTCTGGGGTAATAGTCACCGTATTCTCCATAGGCGAGCTCATGAACGTCCATGGCAGCGTAGCTGGTCGCGCCATTGGCGAGCAGCGCGACGCCGACGCCGAGGTCCGGCCCCGGCCCGAGTTCGAGGATGCGGCGGCCGGCGAACGGCCGCTGCGGCTCGCCATAGCGGATCAGGGCCGCCTGCCACTCGGCGACTTCGCGACGCACATAGTCGATCGATCGTTCCGTGTCGGCAGCCGAGAACGCGCGTGGAGTCCGGTAGCCCCGGGTCAGATGCTGGAGCTTGGCGAGGATCAGGAATGCCAAGCCGATCCACCAGAACGCGTACTGCCTCAGTCGAATCCTCATCCGTCGCTTTCCTCCTGCGCCATCACCGACCCCTGCAAACCGGCCCGGACGATACCGCACGTCCATCCGGCTTCAACTACCGCTTGTCTCTTTTTAGCTACATCACGCCTACCACGGTCGATAAGGTGCCCGTGTGCACTTTCGCACGTAACCGCTCGTTCGGCCGTTCTGCTTGGGTCTGCGCAGACCGGAACGTTCGCGTCGACGGCACCAGCGACAAGTTGAGATGACTGCAATTATTCATACAGCCCGAGCCCGCCAGGAATTCCGAAATCCGGTCTCCGCACGCCTGTTCCAGCGCACCCGCTCGCTGGCAAGCGCCACGGTGATCGCAGCGCTGGTCAGCGGTTGCGGCTGGACCGGACTCGGCAGCGACAGCGATGGGGCGGGCATCGAGGCCAAGGCGACCGACACGCCGCCGCCGGCCGCGCGCCTCGAAACGTCGGCCCCGCCGGCCGCCGCACCGGGGGCGACCGGGAGCCCCACCGATGACGGCTCGCTCGGAGCCGGCGACAGTTCGCTGACTCCGGCACCGGCGCCTTCTGCCGCCGCGCCGACTCCGTCACCGAGCCCGACCCCGAGCCCGACCCCAAGCCCGAGCGCGTCGCCGACGCCGACCCCGAGCCCGTCGCCGACCCCGAGCCCGGCTCCGGCGACGGTCAACAGCATCGACACGATGCTCAGCGACATGTCCCGGATGAACGACATGACGCTGAAGGGCGTCAATCCATCCTACGGCTTCGCCAAGGGCCCGGGCTTCGTGATCATGGGCAACGACCCGCGCGGCACCAACACGCCGGACTGGTACAAGGCCCAGTATCCGTGGATGGTCAACGGCAACTACTGGAACTTCCTGCTGCCCTGGTTCGTGATCTTCGAAGGCCAGGAGAACGCTGCCTACAACACGCGCATCCATCTGCGCAATCTGAAGGCCTATACCAAGAGCCGCGCGACCGGCGCCTGGACGCAGGTCACTTCGACGCAGAGCGCCGACGGCATCCTGTGCCCGCAAGGCAGCAACTACTTCCATTGCCAGACCAGCGCGACGATCACGTCCGAGCCGAGCGGCGGGGTCTCGTCGCTGCCGCAGGTCGGCTTCAACCTGCACGGCTGGTACGGCGGCTTCAAGGAGATCAACGGGCCCGACATCGCGGCCGTGATCACCACGATGCAGGCGCGACTGATCACCAACGGGGCGAACGACGACCGTGCGCAGGCGCGGTACATGGCCCAGGTCGGTGCCGACTACTACCCGGCGGCGCGCTCGGCCGATACCGTGCTGCCTGCGGTCGGCATGTCGCGGGCCAAGATGCTGACCTCCGAATGGCAGTCGATCACGATGACGACGCTGAGTGACGTCGGCAGCCAGGAACCGGGCGGCGGCATCACCACCGCCGAGCTGCGGGCCAATCCGCCGCCGCTCGAGTAAAGCCCTGCCGCGACCGGCGCCGCACGGCGCCGGTCGCTCACGCCGCGCGGCCCCGCCGGCGCCCCGAGCCTTGCCGCGCCGTCAGCCATTCAGCGCCATGCGCCATGGAGCGTGCCGATCGCGCACGACTCCGACCGAACAGGAGGGGAATCGAATGGATCGCTTCGACACCGACCGCTGCATCGCCGGCGGGCTGCATCCGGACACGGCCCGGCGGATGGGTCTGCTGGCCGGTGCCTGCCTGATCGCCGGCCTGCTGGCCGGTTGCGGCCTGAGCGAGGACCTCGGCGATGCCGCTGCAGCCGAATCCGCTGCCGAACTCGACGCCGCTGCCAAGTCTCCGGACGCCGCGGCGCCGGCCCGCGAACCGGCCGGCGACGGCGCGCCGACGACCGGCAGCGCAGCGTCGGCCCCGACTCCGGCGCCCAGCGTCGCCACGCCGACCCCGGCGTCGGCGGCAGCCACCACGAGCGCGGCGCCGACAGCGACCGCCGCCAACTCGGTCGACGCGATCGTCAACGACATGAAGCTGCGCAACGATCTGCCGCTCGCCGGTGTCAGCGGCGGCCAGGGCTGGGCGACCGGTCCGGGCCACGTCATCATGGGCGCGGACCCGCGCGGCTCGCACACGCCATCCTGGTTCCGGGTCTCCAACAGCTATTACAAGAGCGCGGCCTACTGGAACGCCGCGATTCCATGGGTCGTGATCTTCGACGGCGTCGGCAACGGCGCCAGCAATACCCGGGTGCAGATGCGCAACCTGCGGATGTATCTGAAACGCAAGTCGACCGGCGCCTGGGAGCGGATCAGCCACGCGACCGCGATCGACGGCAGCCTGTTCACCAAGGCGTTGACCGGGCTCGATATCGGCACGCCGAACGTGCGCCGCGAGGCGGACGGCACGACGTCGGTGTTGCCGCCCGGCGGCAACGCGGTGTTCCACGGCTGGGGCAGCCTGATCGATCTGACCAACCCGGCGGATATCGCCGCCGTCTATGTCACGATGCAGGCGCGCCTGGTGCTGAACAATGCCAACGGCAACGACGACCGCGGCGCTGCCAAGTACCTGATCCACGTCGGCGGCGACTATTACCCGGAGCGTAGCACCCGGGTCACCGACATGGGGCCGTCCTACTTCTTCCCCGGCATCGGTGTGTCGCGATCGAAGCTGGTCACGACCGAGTGGCAAGGCTTCAACTTCGCGACGATCGACAGCGCGATCCAGGACCCGGGCGGCGGCGTGATCAGCGAAGCGGCGTTCCGGGCGGCGCCGCCGCCGCTCGAGTGACGCATGGCGGCCGCGGCCCACCGGGACGCGGTCGCTTGCTATGATGACCGCCCCGGCGATGGCTCGCCGATCAGACGGAACATCATTGCGAACCGATCCGGATTTCCACCGAATGCGCCGGCGTGCGCTGGCAATGCTCTGTGCCGCGGCGCCCTGGCAGTGGCCGGCGCCGGCGGCCGCTGCCGGCGGCGCGTCCGACGAGCGCAGCCTGTTCACGCGCGTGCTCGATCGCGGCCGCAAGATGTTCGGCCTCGATCCGCTGGAAAGCGCCGAAGCGGCGACGCCGCTCGCGCCGAACGATACCGCGCTGGTGATCCAGGACATGGATCGGCGCAACGACGCGCCGCTGCGCGGCTTCGATCAGTACACGTCGGGCTGGTTCGTCGGCCCCGGGCACACCATGCTCGGGAACGATCCGCGCCTGAAGAACGGCGGCAAGTGGTTCATCGACGGCTACGGCTCGCGGTTCGACCTCGAGCGCCGGATGACCGCGATCATGCCCTGGGTGCTGGTCACCGACGGCAAGCGGCATGTCGCCGGCAACTTCCGCGTCGAGCTGGCCAACGTCCGGCTGTTCATGCTGCAGGGGTCGACGCGGCGTTGGCATTCGCTCGGCAGCTCACGCGGCGTGTTCGGCGACTTCTACTTCAAACCGTCGATGTCGCGTTCGTCGGGTCTGCGCGATCTGCGCATCCGGTCGGACGGGTCGGTCGCGATCCGGATGCCCGACAGCAGCGACCTCGCGTTCCACGGCTGGTGGACCAAGGGCCGGGTCGCGGTGCCGTTCGATCCGGCCGATATCCGCGCCGTCTTCGTGACCATGCAGGGCCGGCTGGTCGTCGATGACCCGGGCCGGCCGGACGACCGCGATCGGGCGGAGCTGCTGATGCAGATCGGCGCCGACTACTACCAGTCGCTCGATTTCAAGTGGGACGGCGTGCCGGCACCGGCAGTGGTTTCGTCGCGGCTCAAGCGGCTCGGCAACGGCTGGCAGGCGATCAGCGCGATGACGTTCAACGATGTCGGCCGCACCGACCCGCCGGGACGGCGCGGCATCGACAAGGCCGAGTTCCTGGAGAATCCGCCGCCGTTCGTCTGACCGCCGGACTTCAGTCCTCGGTGGTGACCAGCACTTTCCGGCCGGCGACTTCCTCGAACAGCCGCGCCGTCGTGTCGGCGACCGATTCCCAGCGGAACGCCGCCGGCAGCCGCTGCAGCGACTGCTGGCCGCCGGCCCGCGCCGGCGCGCGCTCGGCGTTCTCGATCTCGCGCCGCAGGCACCGCACCAGGGCATCGAAGTCGTCGACCGCGAAGTACTGGGTCGCCGGCAGGCCGATCTCGCGATTGGCCGAAATGTCCGACGCCAGACACGGCAACCCGAAGCTCAGCGCTTCGAGCAATGTGATCGGCAAGCCCTCGTGCGATGACGGCAGCACGAAGAACGCCGCGTTGGCATACAGCGTCGACAGTTCGGCGCCGCCGCGCTGGCCGGCGAGCACGCAGCCCGGGACCGAGCGCGCCGCGCGTTCGAGCTCGGCCGGATAGTCCGACCGATTCTGCGCCGAGCCGACCAGCACCAGCTTCCAGCCGGGCGGCGCCAGTCGGCCGAAGGCGGCGATCAACGCGGCCTGCCGCTTCTCCGGAACCAGCCGGGCGACATTGAGCAGGTAGCGGCCCGGTGTCAGGCCGAGCTGACCGAGCACCGCCGGGGCATCCGGCGGTGCCAGCCTCGGCGCACCGTTCGGGATCGCGCGTGCGACGTCGTTGCCGAAGGTCGCGTTGATCCGATCGGCATCGTTCTGCGAGACGCAGATCATCCGATGCGCGAAGCGGGCACCCCAGGCCTCTCCGGTCCGCAGCAGCCATTTGGCGAAACGGCCCCACTTGTCCCGCTCGTAGTCCTTGCCGTGGTGCGTGACGACGACCCTGAAACCGAGCAACCGCGCCAGCGGCGTGACGATCGCCGGGCCGATGCCGTGGATGTGCAGGATGTCGGCGCCCTGCCGCGCGGCGCGCAGCGTCGCCAGCATCGTGTGGATCAGCGCTTCGACGCCGGCCTTGGTCGGCGACCAGGACGGATCGATCCGGACGCCCTGCCACTGTCGCGGCGCATCCGGCGCGAGGAACGCGCGCCGGGCATGGACCGTGACGTCGAATCCGGTGGCCGCCAGCAGCGGATAGAGGCTCTGCGCATGCGACTCGATGCCGCCCTGCACGTGCGGGATTCCGCGCAGGCCGACGGCGGCGACCCGCACCGGCGGGCGGCGATCGGGATCGTCGGAGGCGTACTTCTTCATTGGCATTGCAGATCCCATGCACGGGTTCGCATGTTCAGGCGGACACCGCGCGCGGCAGCGCCCGACGCGACTGCAGCTCCGCATAGAGCGAGGATACCGCCGAGACGTAGGCGTTCTTGCTGAAATTGCGCGCGACGTCCTCGCGAGCGTTGCGGCCGAAGCGGGCGAGCTCGACGTCCGGCAGCGACTGGACGCGGCGCAACGCGTCGGCCAGTGCCTCGACCGAGCCGCTGTCGAACAGCCAGCCGGTCGCATCCTCCCGGATCAGCTCGGGAATACCGCCGATCCGCGCACCGATCACCGGTTTGCCCATCGCGAAGCTCTCGAGCACGCTGAGGGGTGCATTCTCGAACCACTCGGACGGCAGCACCATCGCGCGGCAGCCGCGGACCAGGTCGTGCAGATCCTGGCCGGTTCGATAGCCGAGGAACTCGACTTCGGCGCCGAGCTTGGCCGCCTGCGCCTTCAGCGAATCGGCATCCGGTCCGGTGCCGGCGATCTTCAGCGGGACGCCGGCCCGGGCGGCGGCCGAGATCAGCGTCGCGACACCTTTCTCGAACGACAGGCGGCCGAAATACAGGAAGTAGCGGCCGGGCTGGAACTGCGGCTCGAACGCCTCGGCATCGACGTAGTTCGGAATGTGGATGAAGCGCTTTTCGTCCCATCCCCATTCGACGAACTTCTGCACGAAGAACCGGCTCGGCACGACGATCCGGTCGACATGCTTGCGGTAGCTGCGGAGCAGCGAATGCACGGTCGCTTCGACCGCGACGATCGAGCTCGCGGTCAGCGAGCCGTGGACACAGCGCTGCAGCACGACGTTCAGGTAGTTGCCGCCCTTGCAGCGCTGGCAGACGTCCTGGCCGCTCAGCATCCGGTAGTTCGGGCAGGCGATCTTCAGATCGTGCGCGGTCAGCACGACCGGTACGCCGGCTTGCGAGAGCACCGGCAGGATCGACGGCGAGATATGGTGGTAGATGTTGTGCAGGTGCGCGATCGACGGCTCGAAGCGCGACAGCAGCAGGCGCAGCTTGCGCTGGGCCTCGAACGAATAGATCGCCTTGACGCTCTTGGCGACCTTCATCGGCAGCGTGTAGTCGCCGCCCAGCTCGATCTCTTCGACGAAGTACTCGGACCAGGGGCTCGGCAGGTTCTTCGGGTGCTGCATCGAGAAATACGCCGTCTGCCAGCCGAGCCGCTCGAACAACGCGCCATGCTCGAGATAGACGATGTCGGCGCCGCCGCGTCGATAGTGATAGTTATTGATCGAAAGCAGACGTTGCATGACTCGATCGGTCAACCGCGGCCGGTGACCAGCAACTTGGACCAGAGATCGCGCTCGGCACCGCGGGGACGAAGAACGGCATAGCAGGACGATGCATAGACGATGACGGCTACGGCGGCGAGCAGCGACCAGTTCTCCAGATAGTCACGCAGCAAACTCACGCAGAGTACCGCCAGACCGACCGCGACCGCGATGCCGACCGCTGCGCGCCAGTCGTGCCGGTACGGAAAGCCGGTCGCATGCAACCAGTAGACCACGACCAGATTCGCGATGATCAATCCGGCGCAATTGGCCGCCGGAAGCGCGAATATGCCGATGAACGGAAGCAGGGCGATGCCGAGCAGCAACGATGCCCCGAGAATCGCGTTGCTGAAAACCAGCATGCCGTAGCGTTCGACGGTATGACTGAGCAGATCGAGGACGTGGCGCCAGGACTCGAGCGCCATCAGCAGGCACATCACCAGCAGCAGATCGACCGCCGGCGCGCCGTACTTGCCCGCGGTGACGAACAGCAGCATGCCGTCGCCGCCGCCGGCGATCACCACTGCGGCCAGACCGATCAGCGTCAGGTTCACCTTCAGCACGAGGTTGGCGACCAGTTCGAGTTCGTCGAACGCCTGATGGCTGGTATAGCGCGAAGCCATCACCGGCCGGATCAGCCCGACGAACAGTTGCGCCGGCAGGAACCGCTGCATCAGGTCGAAGATCGATTGCGCGAAGCCGAACAGCGCGACCTGCAGCGGCGCCAGATGGCCGCCGATCACCAGCCGGTTGGCGACGCCGCTGAACGGCATGATGATCAGATGCTGGAGATAGCCCTTGAGCCCGAACGACACCATCCGGTCGCGATTGGCGCCGAGCCAGCCCCTTTCCGCCGCGCTGACCGGCGCGCTGGTTCGCAGGCCGCGCGCCAGCATTCCCAGCATCAGCATGGCGCCGAGCAGATCGGTGCCGATCTCGATCCAGATCAGCGTGGTCAGGTCGAGCGCCGACAGCGCGTAGGCGAGCGCGACCAGCACGAAACGGGTGACCGTCACCGTTGCCAGCACCATCTGGCCACCACCCTGGTGCAGCATCGCTTCGAGCACCTGGAACCCGCTCGCGGTCACGGTCCGGAACAGCACGGTCAGCAGGTACAGCTGGAATGCGCTGATCCATGCCTCGAGGCCGATCCAGCGGCTGACCACCGGCAGGAACGCCCATATCAGCAGCAATGCGCCGATCAGGACGGCGTAGCGCAGCCCGAGCAGCGAGTTGACCATCCGCCGCAACGTCCGCCGGTAGCCGAGCGTGTAGATCTCGGGCACGAACCGCGTCATGACCTGGCCGACGCCGACGTTGGTCAATGCCGAGATCATCTCGACCAGGCCGATCAGCACGGAATACGCCGCGAACTCGGCGAGGCTCAGCCCGCGGACGGCGAGCAGCAGCGTGCCGATGCCGGCAGCCGACGTCAGGCCCTTGCCGAGCAGCAGATGCTTCAGGCCGCGGCTGATCCGGCTGGCGCTGTAAGGGTTCTGTTCGGAGGGGCTCATGACGAGGCTGGAGCGGCGCCGCAGGCCCGTCCCGGGCCGCCACGGTGCGGCGTTCGTTGGCAGGTCGTTAGTAGATCACAGGCGACCGGCCGTGCTGCCTCGCCGACGTCACACCGTCGCGAGGGATCGACGGTCGGTCGCAGCGACCGGACGGACGCTGCGGCGGTGGCGGGCCGTCACCCGGTCAGGCCGACGGCTCGGAACGAATCATCGGCTCGATCCGACCGTATTGATCACGCTCGACCGGATCATGTTCACCCGGGCCCCGCTCGACCGGGCCCCGCGCAGCCGGACCCCGCTCGATCGGACCCCGCTCGATCGGACCCCGCTCGATCGGACCCCGCTCGATCGGACCCCGCTCGATCGGACCCCGCTCGATCGGACCCCGCTCGACCGGGCCACGGGCGGTCGGCGCCGGCCGTTCGCGACGCGGCGGTGGCGCACTCCAGTCCCGGGCGGAAGGGTCGCCCGGCAAGGTATCTCCGGCCGTGAACGGCGTATTCGCGAACGCGCCGCCGTAGCCGGCCGCCGGTGTCGCGCCGGCGCCGGGCGGCACGGCGGCGAATGCCGACTGGACCGGCGGCAGCGGCGTCGCCCAGGCCGGCGCCCGTCGCGGCCGGCGCGGCGCCGTGCGCTCGGCGGCCGCGCCGACCAGCGGGCCGTGGCGCGCGCGCCAGGCGATCAGACCGAGCATGATCGCCAGCAGGAAGCTGTGGCTGACGGTGACCACCATCGACGCCGAATAGAAAAGCATGATCGCCGACGCGCCCAGCGACCCGAGCAGGACGCGACACAACGTCCGGTCCCACGGCGTGACCGCCTCGCGCAGGCAGCGCGCCGCGGTCACGGCGGCGCCGAGCAGCACCGCGAGGAACAGCGATGCACCGACGAAACCATAGTCCCAGAGCAGCAGCGAGGCCGCCACCAGGTCGATGTACATGCCGGCGTGCGCCGTGAACATGTGACCCGGCAGCGGTGCCCGGCCGTCGACGCCGTACGAGCTGCCGACGCCGTAGCCGAACAGCGCCCGCAGCGGCTCGGCCCAGGACTGCTGCTGGAACCAGTACGGCACCGCCGTCAGCCGGTTGACGCCGGTACCGTAGTAGCCGCGCTCACCGAAGTTGTAGGCGAACGTCTGCTCGAGATTGTCGCGCCAGTTCAGATCGCCGGTCACCTGCACCAGGAAGTACACGTAGGCAAGCACCGCGGCGATCATCAGCGTCAGGACCGCCGCGCCGAGGAATGCCAGCGGCCGTTTGGCGATCGCGTCGTAGTAGGCGCACAGCAGCACCGTCGGCACCATCGCCAGCACCACCTTGGTCTCGCCGAGCGCGAGCGGCGCGAAGATCGCCGCCAGCAGCACCAGGCAGCGGACCGGACCGATCAATCGCTCGCCGAGCGCCGCCAGCGTGCCGACGCCGGCGATGACCAGGTACATCGCCATCACCGCGCTGGAACCGCCACCGTAGAGCGAACCTTCGAAGGTGCCGACGACGATGTCGAACGCGACGAAACCGGGCATCTCGAAGCCCATCACCTGCGGCACCAGGACGACCCGCTGATAGAGGGCCGGCACGACCTGGACCAGCGCGACGCCGAACAGGAACAGCATCCAGTAGCGGACCGTCGTCCACTTGAACGGCACCAGCGCCAGCAGCAGCACCAGGCCCCAGAACTGGAACTGGCGCTTGGCCCCGGCCGCGATCTCGGCCAGCGAGCCGTTCGAGAACAGCGCGCAGACGCCGGCCATGATCGCGAACACCAGGGCGAGCCAGACGAACGCCGGCATCGGTCGGTTCGGCCGCGAGCGGCCGACCGCCGAGTACAGCAGTGCCATGCCGGCGACGAAGATGCCGAGCAGCGAGAACAACCAGACGATCCGCGCCAGTGCCGGCGTGAAGAAGCCGACCGGACCGTTCACGAGCATGATCCCGAACAGCAGGACCCAGACTGCGGCCGCCGGCGCGTTCAGCAGCAGGATACCGGCGATCGCGCCGACGACCAGCGCGATCATCACGACATTGCCGGTCGCGACCACCAGGCCGGCGACCGCGCCGGCGCCGACGAACACCAGCGTCAGCAGATACGGCAGCAGCCGCGGATTCAGCAGGTTGGACAGCACGTCCGATGCCCCGGCGCGAGGCAGCCCCGTCGGCCGCTCAGTTGCCGAGCCGCAGCGACGGCGGCGCGACCGACGGACCGGTACCGCCGATCAGGCGCTGCGCCCGGGTCGAGTTCGACGGCGGCAGCACTGCCAGCACCGGGATGCCGGCCGCCTGCAGCAGGTCTTCGGCGCTGCGCAGCGGACGTTGCGCGGCCTCCAGCGTGAATGCGGCGAGCACGCCGATGAACAGGCCGAGCAGCACGCCGACCAGCGTGTTCAGCACCAGGTTCGGCCGGGTCGGCAGCAACGGCGTCACCGCCGGGGTCAGGATGCTGACGTTGGACAGTCCGGCGCTCAGGCCGACCGTGGTCTCTGTCATCCGGCGGGCGACCAGCTCGAACGCGCGCTGCGCGCTGTCGAGCTCGCGCTGGTAGATCGCGACCTTGTCGCGCTTGTCCTTCAGCTCGAGCACCTTGGCCTTCTGCGCGTCGACCGCGGCACGCAACTCGCGCTCACGCTGCACGTTGATCGCGTTGGCGGTCTGGACGCTGCTGCGAACCCGCGCGGTTTCCTGGCGCAGCCGGCTGCGCAGCTCGTCGACTTCGGCCGCGGCGCTGAGCCGGACCGGATGGTTCGGACCGTACTGCGAGCCGATCTGGCCGAGGCGCGCCTCGGCCTTGCCGAGCTCGGAGGTCAAGGTCTGGATCAGCACGTTGGCGACGACCTCGGGAATCGCCGCATCGCCGCCGCGGGCCGCCGCGGCGCTGCGCGAACGGCTGTCCGACAGCTGCGACTGCACCTGCACCAGCTGGGTCGACAGCTCGGTCAGGCGCTGGTTCTCGACGTCGAGCCGCTCGTCCGACGAGATGATGCCGCTCTGCCGCTGGAAGTCCGAGAGCCGGGTCTGCGCCAGCTCGACCGCGTCCTTGTACTTCTTGGTCTGCTCGGAGAAGCGCTCGGCGTACTCCTGTGCCGGCCGGGTCTTCAGCTCCAGCGCCGCTTCCTTGTAGGAGGTCGCGAATGCGTTGGCGATGTCGGCGGCCTGCTTGGCCGACGACCGCTCGACCGCCAGCGTGATGGTGGTGCCGTCGATCGACGCGGTCGCGTCGAGGCTGCGCAGCAGGCCCGGCGTCAGCCAGGTCAGCAACTCGCCCTTGCCTTCCGTCGCCTTGACCCACTCGAGCTGGATCGTCGGATCCTGGTCGAGCGCGAGCTTCTTGATCACCCGGTCGACGACCGCGTCGCTCTTGATGATCTCGATCTGGGTCGCCAGATTGTTGCGCACCGTCTCGCGGGAGTAGGTCACGTTGCCCGAAACCTGGTCGACCGTGTTGACGTCGACGTAGATCGTCGTCGAAGCACTATAGCGCTTGGTCATCAGCAGGCTGCCGACGATTGCCATCAGCGTGGTCACTGCCAGAACCGTCACGATCAGCCAGAACCGTGAGCGGAGAATTCCGAAGAGAAGATCGAAGCGCATTGTTCGCTACCTGGACATCAGCGGAAGAGTCGGCATTGTCGGCAAGACTGCCTGTCCGCGAAATGAACTACGTCACCGATGCGACAGACGACACGGCTGGCAGTCACCGACCGACCCCCGATTGTCGCAGCAACCGTCCGATTCGACGTTGCCATCCGGACGCGCCCGGATGACGCCTGGCGGATCGGCGACGCCGCCGACGTCACCGATCGGCTCTTGCCGTGCATCCATCGCCCCGCTGCCGCGCCCGGTTCCTGCCGCCCCCTAGAATCGGCGCGTGATCCGGCCACGGCCCGAACGGACCGGTCACCCAGCCGCGGCACGATCGCCCCCAGCAATCGAAAGACCCTGACAGTGGCAATGAATACCGGTCGCTGCAATGCACAATCGGACATTCCGAGGGCATCGCGATTTCCACCCGACGCTGGCAGTGCGGTACTTCCTTGTCCGGCCGCGGCCGGGAACCCACAATCCAAACGTCGCGGGGCCGAACTGTCGGCATCCGCGCACCACGGTCGGTGACGGCTTGGACGTGCCAAGTCAGAACCGCGACAATTCATTGCAGACCCGCCGCCGGCTGCGGCACGGAGTCTCCGAGTTCTGATGTTATTAGGCGAAATGGCCATGCTTGCAGAGACCGCGGACGATTCAATGGATCAGCAACAAAACGGGTCCCCCCTCGTTCCGAACGACACCGGATCGTCGTTGTTGACCAGTCGCAATGCCGTCCGGAAGTCTCTGATGATGGGCGCCATCCTGGTCGCCAACGGCAAGCTGCGCCAGGATCAGGTCGATCTGATCCTGAACGAGCAGCGCGTGACCGGCCTGCGCTTCGGCGAGACGGCGATCAAGATGCGGCTGGTCACCCATGCCGACGTCGAGGAAGCGCTGACGCTGCAGTTCGGCTACTCGTCGTCGCGGGCGACCGCCCTGGCGCTGCCGAACAAGGTCACCAGCGCCGTCAACCCGTACTCGCCGTTCGCCGAGGCGCTGCGCGGCCTGCGCAGCCAGCTGATGATGCGCTGGTTCGACGGCTCGCCGGGCCGCTCGACGCTCGGGATCACCAGTGTCGATCGCGGCGACGGCAAGAGCTTCGTCTGCGCCAACCTCGGTGTTGTTTTTTCACAAATCGGCGAGCGCACGCTGATCATCGACGGTGACCTGCGGCACCCGACACAGCATCTGAATTTCGGGCTGCGCAATCCGATGGGGCTGTCCGGCATCCTCAGCGGCCGTGCCGGACTCGAAGAGATCGTCGACCTGCCGACGTTGCCGAACCTGTCGGTCCTGCCGTCCGGTCCACAGCCGCCGAACCCGCAAGAGTTGCTCGGACGCGACACTTTTGCCGAATTGCTGCGCGTGCTGGCGAGCCGCTTCGATGTGATCCTGATCGACACCCCCTCGGCCCAGGAAGCCTCGGACGCGCTGGTGATCTGCCAGCGCGCCGGCGGCGCGCTGATCGTCGGCCGCAAGGACAAGACCAAATCGACCGAGATCGCGCAGCTGTCGGCGGTGATGGTCAATTCGAACATCACGCTGCTCGGCGCGTCGCTGAACGAGTACTGATCCGGTCGCCGGACCGGCCTCCGGCTGCACGCCAGCCGGGCCGCTCCGGCTCCAGCAATCCGGGATGACCCGCTCCGGGTCGGGCCGAGTGACGCGCCGGCGGTCGCGGCGGCTACACTTGGCGCTCGAAGAATGGCGCTGCGCCACCCGAGGCCATCCCGATCCCGATGCTGTTCCCGTCCAACCTGTTGCCGGTAGCCGGCTTGCTGGTCACGGCGTTCGCTGCGCTGGTGATCGTCTGGAAGGGCCTGATCGTGCCGGCGTTGCTCGGGCTGCTGGTCTATGCCTGGGCCTGCCTGCTCGCCGACCGGTTTCATCCGGCCCCGGCGCCGGTCGCACCGGACGGCACGCTGGCCGCGCCCCGTTGGCCGGCGGTGGCGAGCGGCTCGCTGGTTGCTGTGCTGGTCATCACCGCGTTCGTGCTGCTGACGTTCTGGACGATCCGGCTCGGCTCGACCAACGACCTGCGGATCTTCCTGCTGCGCATCGAAGGTTCGCTCGACGTGCTGCGCCAGGCGCTGCCCGATTGGGCCGCGGTTTCGATCCCCGAGGACCTGGCCGCGCTGAAGACCCAGTTGTTCTCGATCCTGCGCAGCAAGGCGTCGGAGCTCGGCAGCCTCGGCGGCTCGGTGTTCCACACCATCGTCCAGGGCCTGTTCGCCATTCTGGTCGGCGCGCTCGCGGCGATCGCCACCTGGCAACCGAAGCGGCTGCAGTCCGACCGGCTGTTCATCGCCCGGCTGCTGCTGGTGCTCGAGCGCGTCGTGATCGCGCAACTGCGGATCGCCGCGTTCAACACCGCGATGACCGCGCTCTACCTGTTCGTGATCCTGCCGTGGTTCGGCTTCGTGCTGCCGTTCCGCGGCCTGCTGTGCATGTTCACGCTGGTGACCGGCATCCTGCCGGTGCTCGGCAACCTGCTCGCCAACACGGTGCTGGCGCTGATCTCGTTCGCGATTTCGCCGTGGCTCGCGACCGCTTCGTTGATCTATCTGATCGCGATCCACAAGACCGAGTACTTCATCAACGCGCGCACCGTCGGCTCGAAAGTCTCGGTCGCCTCTTGGGAAATCCTGGCAGCGATGCTGACCGGCGAGGCGCTGTTCGGCGTGCCGGGGCTGGTCACGGCGCCGCTGCTCTACCCGTTCTTCAAGCGGGAGATCGTCCGGATCTGGCGCGGCATGCCGGCATCGGGTCCGGTGCCCGGAATGCCGGCGCGCGAGCTGCGGCCGCCGCGCGCGGACGAACCGCGGCCGGTGGCCGAGCTCGAGGCGATCGACAAGCCCTGACGGGCCCCGAGAGGGCGCAACGCTGGTGCAACGACGGCAACCGCCGGTCGGGCCATGCCCCCCAGGCGAGCCGAAGTGCGACGGATCACGCAGGCGGACCGCAGCCCACGTGCGACACTGTCGGGCACGTCAGGGGTTGCTCGCTGTAGCGAAAAAGAATGGCACCGAGAATCTTCTTCCTGGTCATGTCCGCCGTACACGAGCCTGCGACCGTGGCACAACTCGCCCGGTCGCTCGCGCCTCATACGGTGCTGATC
>JBFWQR010000093.1:0-29973 GCA_050249335.1 Lautropia sp. | reverse complement strand
CGGCGGCGTTCGTCGCCTACGGCAATGCCGGCGACTCGCGCTCGAACTTCGATCCGGTCGCCGGCAACGGTGTCGGGCTGCGTGCGCGCACGCCGATCGGCCCGATCAATCTCGACGTCGCCTATGGCCAGGCGGTGTCGCGTTACCGGATCCATTTCTCGATCGGGTACACGTTCTGATGGCAACGCGAGGCGATCCGCCACCCGGCTCCGCCGACTTCGACGCCGACACCCGCGCCGACACCCGCGCCGGCGCCGATGCCGGCCTCGATGCGCGCGCTGCCGCCGGGCCGGTCGCGGCGAAGCCGCCGGCCCGGCGCCGCCGCGGCCTCGCCGGGCGGGTGCTGCGTGCGCTCGCGTTGCTGCTGCTGGTCGTGCTGCTCGCGGTCGCCAGCGGACTCTGGTGGCTCGGCAGCGATTCGGGCACCCGCTTCATCGTCGAGCGCCTGCAGCGGACGCTGGCCGACAGCGGCATGACGCTGCGGCTCGACGGTGTTGCCGGCAGCCTGTGGCGCGGCCTGCGGGTCGAACGGTTCGCGTGGGACGGCAGCGGCGTCGCGGCCGACGGCGAGCAGCTGGTCGCGCGCTGGTCGCTGCCGGCGCTGTTGCAGCGGCTGGTGCTGGTGCCCGAGCTGAGCGTTGCGCGGCTGGCGGTGCGGCTGCCGCCGCCTTCGACCGAGCCGGCGCCGCCGCCGGCGCCGACCGCGATGCCGGGCTCGCTCGCGCTGCCGGTCACGTTCGATCTGCAGCGGCTGGCGGTCGGCGAGCTCAGCGTCACGCCGGGGGTCGCCGCCGGCGAGCCGCCGGCCGCGCCGATCGTGGTCAACGCGATCGCCGCGCGGCTCGGCTATGGCCAGGGCCGCTACCGGATCGACGAGCTCACGGCGACCACGCAGTGGGGGCGGCTCGCCAACGGCACGGTCGAGTTCGGCGACGCCGAGCCGCATTCGCTGCGGTTGCGGGCCGATCTGCAGGGCGAGGTCGAGCGGCTCGGCTATGCGCTCGCGCTGCAGGCCGACGGCGATCTGGCGCAGGCGGCCGCGAAGCTCGCCGGCCGGGTCGCCGATGCCGGGCTCGACCTCGAGTCGCAGCTGGCGCCGCTCGCGGTGATGCCGCTCCGCAGCGCGCGGTTGCAGCTCACCGGGCTCGACCTGCGCAACCTGCAGCCGGCGCTGGATGGCCGCGCGTCGGCGGGCGGCGCGACTGCGGCCGGCGCGATTGCGGCGCCATCGGCCACGCCGCCACCCGGCACGTCGGCTACGCCGCCCGGCATATCGGTCGCGCCGCCCGGTGCGTCGGCCTCGCCCCCCGGTGCGCCCCCCGCGCCGCCCGCTGCGCCGTCCGCGCCACCCGCTGCGCCGTCCGGCACACCGCCGGCCACGCCGTTGCCGCGGACCCGGATCGACGTCGATGCGACGGTCACGCCGCGGCCGGCGCCGACTCCCGACGCGCTGCCCACCGCATGGGACGCCACCCTGTCGCTGCGCAACGGCGACAGCGGCCGCTATGCCGAAGGCCGCCTGCCGCTGGCGGCGCTGGCATCGCGGGTCGAATGGCAGCAGCCGGCCGACCCGGCGGACAGCCGCCTGCGGCTCGACGGCCTGAAACTGACGCTGCCGGGCCCGCGCGGCGGCGCCGGCAAGCCGGCGGCCGACGCGACGATCGCCGGCAGTGTCGATGTCCAGCCGAACCGGTCGATCTCGCTGGCCGGCACGGCGGTACCGGAGACGGTCGCGAAGCTGGTGTTCGACGCGATCGACATCACCGCGTTCGCGCCAAAGTCGCTCGACGGCCAGTGGCCGGCGACCGCGCTCGGCGGCGAACTGACGATCGAGCGCAATGTCTTCGCGCTGGCGCTGTCGCAGTCGGCCGAGCGGATGCGCGCGCTGCTGCCGGCCAGCGCTGCGGCGGCCGTCGGCGCCGCCGCGGTGATCGCGCGCGGCCGGGTCGACGAGAACGTGCTGCGGCTCGACGAGGCGCAGGTCCGGCTCGGTCCGAGCAGCGTCACGGCCAAGGGCCGCACCGGCCTGACCGAGCCGTACCGGCTGCAGTTCAGCGGCGACTTCAAGCGGATCGATCTCGCGCAGTGGCTGCCGCGCGATCTGACCCCGGAGCCGCGCTGGCGCGAAGGCAACCTGAGCGGCGACTGGTCGGTCGACGGGTCGGTGCTGCCCGGTTTCGACGGCGCCTTGACGCTGAAGCTGGCGGACAGCACGTACGCCGGCGATCCCCTCACCGCCGACATCCGCTCGCGCGCGATGCTCGACGCGCAGTGGGCGCCGAAGCGGCTGGCGCAGACCAGCGTCGACGTCCGGCTCGGTGCCAACCGGGTCCGCGCCAACGGCGCGCTCGGCCAGCCCGCCGACAAGCTCACGCTCGACGTCGATCTGCCGGCGCCGCAGCGCTTCGAGCCGCGGCTGACCGGCCGCGCGACGCTCAACGGCGATGTTACCGGCGCGTTCGACCGGCTGCGCGGCCGCTTCGCGCTGCGCGGCGAGCGGATCCGCTTCGTGCAGCCCGACGGCGACGTCCGGCTCGGATCGGTGCGAATCGATGCGAACGCGCCGCTGGCCGCGCGGCCGCCGCCGCAGGCAGCGCTCGCGCTGGCGCTGCAGCTGCGCAATGCCACTGCCGCCGGCCGGACGCTCGCATCGGCCGATCTCAAGGTCGACGGCTCGACGCAATCGCATCGATTCGATCTCGCCGCCGAAGGCGAAGGGCAGAAGCTGCGGCTCAACGGCGACGGCCGCGCCCAGCTCGATGGCGCGCCGTCGTGGCGCGCGCGGCTGGCGACGCTGGCGATCGACGGCGCGGTGCCGCTGCAGCTCGCCGCGCCGGCCGACCTGCGCGTCGATGCCGAGTCGCTGCGGCTGGATCGCTTCGGCGTCGCGCTCGCCGGCGGCGAGATCCGGCTCGAGCGCGCCGATGTCGGCTGGGCCGGTACGCCGACGTTCGCCGCGCGCGGCGGCGCCCGCGACCTCGCGATTCCGGGGCTGATGGCGCTGGCCGGCGTCGATCCGAAATCGGACCCTGCCTATGATGCGCTGCGGGCGCTGCGGCTCGGCGCCGACTGGGACCTGAAGGGCAGCGGCATCGAAGATCTCAGCGGCACGGCGCGCGTCGATCTGCGCGAGGCCGCGCCGGCATCCGGCGCGGCAGCGCCTGGCGCTTCGATGTCGGGCGCGTCGCCGTCCGGCGCATCGGCATCTGGCGCATCGGTGCCCGGGGCGAAGACGACCGCGCCGGCGGCTGCCGGTTCAGGCCCGCTTGGTCTCAGCGGTGACAACGGCATCCAGTTGCGGCTCGCGCAGGGGCGCGTCGACGGCCGGTTCGATCTGGCGCTGCCGTCGCTCGCGTTCACCCACCCATTGACCGCACCCGACCTGGTGCTCGACGGCAGCCTGAGGCTCGCCGGCAAGGTCGCCGGCACGCTGGCTCGGCCGCTCTGGGACGCAACGGTCACCGGCGAGCGGCTTGCGGTGCTGCAGCGCTCCGTCGGCTGGCGGCTTACCGACGGCGCGCTCGACGCGCGACTGGCCGGCCGCTCGGTCGACCTGCAGACCTTCAAGTTCCAGTCGGGCGACGGCTCGGTCGAGCTGCGCGGCCGCGCCAACCTGCTCGAGGCACCGCGGCCGGCGCGCGCCGGCAAGGTCGATCCGAATTCGGCGTCGACGCTGCCGCTCGACGGCCGCTTCGAGCTGACCGCGACGCGCTTCCAGGTGCCGATCGGACCGGGGCAGCGGGTCGCGCTGTCGGGCCGCACCGAGCTGGCGAGCGGCGCCGACGGGCTCGGCCTGCGCGGACAGCTCCGCGTCGACAACGGCATCATCGAGATCCAGGGCTCGTCGGCACCGGCGATGCCGGCCGACGTCAAGATCGTCGATCCGCGCGCCGGCGGCAGCACGGCTGCGCGCACGCCCGACGGCAAGGAAGAGAAAGCGCCACCGAGCGCGATCCGGATCGCGACTGATCTGGCGGTCGAACTCGGCGAGCGATTGCGGGTGACCGGCAACGGGCTGGCGGCGCGGCTCACCGGCAACCTGCGCGTGCTCGGACTGCTGCCGGAGCAGCCGCGGCTGACCGGCCTGATCACCATCGTCGATGGTTCCTATCAAGCGTACGGCCAGAATCTGCGGATCGACAAGGGCATGGTCCGCTTCAACGGCCCGGTCGACAATCCGTCGCTCGACATCACCGCGAAGCGGCCGTTCCTGCCGGTCGAGGTCGGCATCGCGATCACCGGTACCGCGCTGGCGCCGAAGATCGCATTGTTCTCGACGCCGGAGATGTCCGAGACCGACCGGCTGACCTGGCTGGTGCTCGGCACCGATCCGAGCCAGGCGCCGAACGCGGCGCAGACGCTGGTGCTGCGCCAGGCCGCGACTTCGCTGCTGACCGACGACGACGGCTCGTACAAGCCCGGCGTCGCCGAGCGTCTCGGGCTCGACGTCTTCAACTTCGGCTACGGCTCGGACACCGGGCCGGCGCAGGGCGTCAAGGAGAGCATGTCGCCGACCGGGCTGCCGGGCGCCAACACCGCGACCGCCTCGGCGGCGCAGCAGGAAGTCGTCACGCTCGGCAAGCGGATCGGCTCGCGGCTGTTCGTCAGCTACGAGCAGGGCGTGCGCGGCATCTGGAACCTGCTGCGGATCCAGTACACGCTGACGCGGCGGCTGTCGGTGCGCGCGCAGAGCGGCAGCGACAATGCGGTCGACCTGATGTATTCGTACAGCTTCGATTAGCCGGCGCGGGCAGGCGGCCGAACGGCGCCGCTCCGAAGCGACGGCCGTCTACCTACGACGACCGGTCCGACATCTCGTCGATCACTGCGAGGTCTCGTCGATTACCGTGAGGCCTCGTCGATTACCGGCGACTCCGCCCATTCGCCCGCCTGCCGCCGGAGCGTCTGCAGCATCCGATGCCCCTGCGCCAGCGCCAGCACGTTGCGCAGGCTGCGGACGATGCCGTTGGCGTAGCCCAGATCGTTGATCAGCGAGCTGAGGGCAAGGCCGTCGAGGTGACGATGGCGCAGCGCTTCCAGCAGCCGCGCCCGGAAGCGCACGTCGAAATCGGCGGCCTGCTGGTCGAGCGGGCTCAGCCACTGGCGCAGGCTCTCAGCGGCCAGCGCCTGGACGTCCGCCGTGGCGTCGCTCGGCACCGTAGCGTCGCCCGGCACTCTAGCGTCGCTCGACACCGTGGTGTCGCGCGGCACCGTGGCATCGCTCCGCGCCCCGGCATCGCTGGGTGCCGAGGGCGCCGCGGTATCGTTGGTCGCCGCGGTATCGCTCGGCACCGCGCCGTCGCCCGCGGGCGCGCCTTCCCGTCCCAGGTCGCGGATTCCGGCGAGCACCTGCAGCAGATAGCGGCGCAGCGCGACGTAGGCGTCCCGGGCCTCCGACGGCTCGCCGCGCAGATAGCGCCCGAGGTTCTTCTGCAGGTGCTGCGCGTCCTTGACGGCTTCGACGAGCTGCAGCGCCGCCAGGTTGCAGTCGTTCCAGAACCGTTGGTGGGCCTCGTCGGGAAGGTTCTCCATCCGGGCCATGAACACCAGCAGGTCGCCGTAGACGCCCTTGACATGGTGCTGGTAGAGCGTCGCGGCATCCGGGGCGTCCGGCGGCGGTGTCGCCTGCAGCCGCTGCTCGTCGTGCAGCACCTGCGACAGCTGCGCCGCCGGCACGTAAAGGGCGAGGCAGATGACTTCCAGGCTCAGGCGCTCGAGGTGCAGCAGCTCCCGGGCGACGGCCATCGCTGCCGTGGCAGGCGAGGCGAGCGCACTGTCGCTCAGGTAGCGCGCCTGCTTGTGCTTCGGCGGCGTCTTGCCTGCATCGCCTGCCTCCGGCGCGATCAGCACCGCGGGTTCCGGGCGATCCGGCAGCCAGCGGGTCAGCCAGCTCGCCAGCCGGGCCTGCCAGGGCCAGAAGAGGGCCACGCCCATGCCGTTGAACAGCGTGTGGAACAGCGCGAGCTGGAGCAGACTGTTCGCGCCGAGGCCGAAAGGCGTGAACACGGCCTGCACCAGCCAGGCCAGCGGCGCGAGCAGCAACGACGCCACCGCCGCGGTGACGCCGTTGAACAGCACATGGGCGAGCGCCAGCCGCCGCCCGCCGCGATCGCTGCCGAGCATGCCGACCACCGCAGTGCTGACGCTGCTGCCGACGTTCGCCCCGATCGCGATCGCCAGCCCCTGGTGCAGATCGATCTGATTGCTCGCAAGGGCCGCCAGCGTCAGCATCAGCGCGGCATGGCTGGATTGCAGCACGACCGTCATCAGCAGGCCGATCCCGGTGAACAGCGTCTGACCCGACACGCCGCCGACCGTGAGCCGGCTCAGGTCGAAGCCGTCGTTCAATGCCTCGAAGCCCTGCTTCAACCAGTCGATCCCGAGGAAGATGAAGGCCACACCGAGCACGACCCGCCCGGCCGCCTTCGCCCGGCTGCCGAACACGCCCGCCAGCACGCCGGCGACCAGCAGCGGCAGCGTCGCCGGCGCGAGGCTGAAGTTCTGGCCGGCCAGCGCCAGCAGCCAGATCCCGCTGGTGGCGCCCAGATTGGCGCCGAACAGGATCGGCAGCGCACCGGCGAGGCTCAGCAGCCCG
The DNA here is from genome assembly GCA_050249335.1 of Lautropia sp. Classification (GTDB taxonomy): domain Bacteria; phylum Pseudomonadota; class Gammaproteobacteria; order Burkholderiales; family Burkholderiaceae_E; genus Lautropia. Next base: position 23,378 of record JBFWQR010000093.1, on the reverse strand, counting down.
GTGCTGACGAAGGCGATCGTCAGCAGCGACACGAGCGTGCTCGACTGCAGCGCCATCGTCGCGCCGATGCCGAACAGCAGACCCTTGCGCGGCGTGTCCGTGCCGCGCCCGATCAGCTGCTCGAGCCGGCTGCCGGCGAGCGCGCGCAGACCGTCCTCCAGGCACTGCATGCCGAACAGGAAGAGCGCCAGGCCGGCGCACGGCTTCAGCCAGGCGGGGCTGACCCAGAAGGCCCAGGCGAGGACGAGCAGCGTGACGATCGCCGCCAGCGGCGCGACAGGGCGGGTCAGATCGGCGAGTCGCACGGTGTCGGCAGGCGGGCACGGGGATGGGCCGGCTATTGTCACACCGACGCCAGTCTCCGAAGCCGTGGCGTCGCGCCGGGGCGGCGGCGCCGGCGTCAGCCTTCTCCGCGACTTCGGGAACATTCCGGCCAGGCGCAGCATCTAATCCGGGGGAGGCCAGAATGTATACCCACCCGACACAGGCGCTCGCCACGGCGCAGGCCACGGATCCGGAGCTTGCGGCTCGTGCGGCGAGCGGCGATCAAGCGGCTTTCGAAGCCATCATGCGGCGGCACAACCGCCTGCTCTTTCGCACCGCGCGCAGCATTCTGAAGAACGATGACGAGACCGAGGATGCGCTGCAGGAGGCCTATCTGCGCGCCTGGCAAGCGCTCGGCAGCTTCCGCGCCTATGCCAGACTGTCGACCTGGCTGGCGCGCATCGTGATCAACGAATCACTGGGCCGGTTGCGTCGGCGGAAGGCCCAGGTCATTCCTCTCGATGCCATGATGAATCCCACCGAATCCGGCGACCAGGGTTGGCTCGAAGACGACGTGGATCGGCAACCGGACCGCGTAGCGATGCGCTCGGAGATCCGCAAAATCGTGGAAGCCCGTATCGATCTGCTGCCGGATGCCTTCCGCAGCGTATTCGTGCTGCGCGCGGTCGAGGAACTGAGCGTCGAAGAGGTCTCCCAGGCGCTCGAGATTCCGGAGGCGACCGTACGCACCCGGTTCTTCCGCGCGCGGAGCCTGCTCCGTCAGGGGCTGTCGCTCGATGTCGACATCGCCCTTCGGGATGCCTTCTCGTTCGATGGCGTGCGGTGCGACCGCGTGGTCGCGGCGGTGCTCCACAGAGCGCCCCGATAGCAAAGCGCGCTCGACCGCTGCTTCACGCTTCATCGCGACGTCGCTGGACGCAACGGCGGCACGCGATTCCGTCACGGGAACGTAGCGCGCCGTCGGTCCATCCAATGGACAGATGCGCTCCCTGAACGAACGAGCCGATCACCGGTCCGATCGCGTCGGGAGTCGCCAACCTCGATGGAGATGGTCATGTCGTTCCTTCCAATTGCCGATGCCGCGGCGGCACGCCGTTCGTTCTTCTGTCGATCGGGCCTCGCCCTTTCCGGCGCTGCCGTCGCATTGCTCGCCGGCAGGGATGCGCTGGGCGCTCGAACCGCGAGCGACGCCCCCAAGGACATTCAGATCCTCAATACCGCATTGGGCGCGGAACTCGAAGCCATTGCCGCCTACCAGCTGGGCGCCGAGAGCCAGCTGCTGAAAGCGGGCGTGCTGGATCTCGCAGTGTCTTTCCAGGGACATCACAAGGAGCACGCGGACCTGCTGGCGAAGACAGTCGAGAAGCTCGGCGGCAAGCCGGTGCCGGCCAAACGCCGCTACGACTTCCCCACCGACCAGTTGAAGACGCAGGCCGACGTGCTTCGATTCGCGGCCAGACTCGAGCAAGGTGCCGTCAGCGCCTACCTGGGCGCCGTTCCATTGTTCGGCAATCGCGACCTGGCCAAGGCCGCCGCCAGCATCCTGGGTGACGAGGCGATGCACTGGGCCATCCTGCGCCAGGCCCTGGGTGATGTTCCGGTTCCCTCCGCTTTCGTGTCATGACGCGGCTGCGCTGCTGGCTGGCGGCCGTCGGGGCGGCCTTGGCCACGAACGCGCTGCAAGCCGCACCCGACCCGGTGCACGGTGAGCAGGTCTATGCGCGCTGCGCGGCTTGCCATGCACTCGCCCATGACCGCGTGGGTCCTCGCCACTGCAGTCTGCTGGGCCGACGTGCGGGCAGCCTGCCCGGTTTCCCCTATTCCAGGGCGATGAGGGATTCGCGCATCACCTGGGAGGAACAGGCGCTCGACGTGTTTCTGTCCAACCCGATGAAAACCGTCCCGGGGACCACGATGACTTACGACGGCGTAGCCGACGCGCAGGATCGCAGCGATCTCATTGCCTATCTGAAGCGTGCTGGCGAAACGCCCGAATGCCGTCGGTCGACACCGGGCCGGGAGTGAGGTTCAAGGACCGGGTCAGGCCACGAGAAACCAGGGAAGTCTCGGCAGCCATCCACAGGCCGCGCAGGCTTCAACGGCATGACGGTTGGTTGCGCTCGGAGATTGCGTCGAGCCTGGCCTGTCTCGCCGCAGGTCCGACGGCGGCCTATCTTGCCTGGGGCGGGGTGCCGAGCCGGCGCTACCGACCTCGGGACTATGATCATGCCTTCCCCCGCAGGTCCTTCATCGTTGGTCCGCCGGACCGGCTCAGTCGCAACAGACTCCGATCACTGCCACCATGCCCGACTCCCTGCACGACCTCGCCAGAGACCTGGACCGGTTCGCCGCCGACCGTGACTGGCACCAGTACCACGCGCCGAAGAACCTGGCCTCGGCGCTGATCGTCGAGGCCGCGGAGCTGCTGGAGCATTTCCAGTGGATGACGGAGGCCGAGAGCCGCACGCTGTCGCCGGAGAAGCTCGCCGAAGTGCGGGGCGAGATGGCGGACGTGCTGCTGTATCTGGTGCAGCTCGGCAATGTGCTCGGGGTCGACGTGGTGGCAGCGGGGCGAGAGAAGCTGGCGGTCAACGCGGGGCGGTTTCCGGCCGGCGGCGCGCGAGGGACGGCGCGGCAGGAAGAGGAAGCGGGGCGGGCAGGGAAAGCGCGTTGGGAGGGGCCGGAGGCCGGGGCGTGATCATCTACCAGGCCACGAAGGCGCAGTTCCTCCAGCAGGCCTGGCGGGACGACATCGACGAGATCGTCGGGCGGCACTTCGTTGCTGCGACGGGCCACGGGGCAGGGCCGGGCGAGCGCCAGGCCTGGCGGAACTCGCTGATCGAGATGGCGCGGGTGCTGGGCGATGAGGAGATTCCGTCGGATGCCGGCGTCGCGATCGAGTACCAGTTGCCGCAGACCTCCAAGCGGATCGACTTCCTGATCGCCGGAGAAGGCGCCGATGGCAGCCCGAAGGTGCTGATCATCGAGCTGAAGCAGTGGTCCGCGTCTCGCCGCAGCGAGAAGGACGGCATCGTCTGGGCTCGGCGCGGCGGGCGGACCGGGGAGCGGGAAGGGCCGCATCCGTCGTACCAGGCCTGGTCCTATGCGGCCTACCTGCAGGACTTCAATGCCGCCGTCGAGAACGACGCTATCGGGCTTCAGCCCTGCGCCTACCTGCACAATCATCCGCGCGACGGCGAGATCGACCATGGCCACTACCGGGAGCATATCGCGCGGGCGCCGCTGTTCCTGGCCCGCGAACGGGCAAAGCTGCAGGCCTTCATCCGCCAGCACGTGCGCCACGGCGATCGCCGACAGGCCCTATACGCGATCGAGCACGGCCGGATCCGTCCGTCGAAGCTGCTGATCGATTGCGTCGCCGGTCTGCTGCAGGGCAAGACCGAGTTCATCCTGATCGATGACCAGAAGGTCGTCTACGAAAGCATCCTGCAGGTCGAGGCGAGCGTCGGGGATCGCAAGCGGGTCGTCATCGTGCAGGGCGGGCCCGGCACCGGCAAGTCAGTCGTCGCGGTCAACCTGTTGGCCACGCTGATCGGGCGCGGTCGGAATGCCCGTTATGTTTCCAAGAATGCCGCGCCCCGCGCGGTGTTCGAAGCCAAGCTGACCGGCCTCTTCCGCAAGTCCCGGATTACCAACCTGTTCTCGGGATCCGGAGCATTCGTCGACGGCGAGCCGGACGTGTACGACACGCTGATCGTCGACGAAGCTCATCGATTGAACGAGAAGAGCGGCCTCTATCGGAACCAAGGCGACAACCAGATCAAGGAGCTGATCCGGGCCGCGCGATGCACGGTCTTCTTCGTCGATGACGATCAGCAGGTGACGCTCCAGGACATCGGCCTGAGCGAGGAGCTGCGCAGGCACGCCCGAGCGGCGGGTGCCGAGATCACCGAGCTGGAACTGTCGTCGCAGTTCCGATGCAACGGGTCCGACGGTTACCTCGCCTGGCTGGACGACACGCTGGAGATCCGGCCGACAGCCAACACGGCACTCGATCCGGACGAGTTCGATTTTCGTGTGCTCGACGATCCGAACGAGTTGCATCGGCTGATCGAGCTCAGGAACGAGAAGACCAATCGGTCCAGGGTGGTCGCGGGATACTGCTGGAAGTGGCCGAGCAAGAAGAACCCGGGCGCCTGGGACATCGAACTGCGGGAGTTCGGCTATCGGCGGCAGTGGAACCTGGATAAGGACGGCAGCCTGTGGATCGTCACGCCCGGCTCCGAGGCGCAGGTGGGCTGCATCCATACCTGCCAGGGGCTGGAGCTCGAGTACGTCGGCGTGATCATCGGGCCGGACCTGGTCTATCGGGATGGCCGGATCGTGACCGACGCGACGCAGCGGGCGTCGTCGGACCAGTCGGTCAAGGGGCTGAAGGGGATGTTGACGACCGATCCGGACGGCGCGCGGGTGCTGGCGGACCGGATCGTCAAGAACACCTACCGGACGTTGATGACGCGCGGGATGAAGGGTTGCTTCGTGTACTGCACGGACACGGCGCTCGCGGACTATCTGCGGAGCCGCCTGCGGCCTGCATCCGAATCCGAACGGGTAAGCGTACTGGGGGCGGTCCGAACCGTTTCACCCGGGTGGGAGGAGACTCGCCGTCAGGCGAATGTCATCCCGCTTCGCCGGATCACACCGGAAGAGCGGGCTACCGGTGTCGCTGCCGTCCCGGTCATTGACCTTCGGATTGCCGCCGGGTCCTTTTCGGATGTCCAGTCGCTGGAGGAGGGCGCGACCGACTGGGTCTCGTTACCGGATTGGGTGCGACCTCAGCCGGGACTGTTCGTCGCGCAGGTGGTCGGCGAGTCGATGAATCGGCGGATACCGAACGGGGCCTGGTGCCTGTTCAGAGCCAACCCGACGGGGACGCGGCAGGGGAAGGTTGTCGTCGTGCAGCACCGGAGCATCGAGGATCCGGATACCGGCGGGAGTTACACGGTGAAGGTCTACGCGAGCGAGAAGGTCGCGTCAGAGGACGGCGAATGGCGGCATGAGCGGATCGTGTTGAGTCCTGATTCGACGATTGCTGGGTACCGGGCGATCACACTGGATCCGGAGGAGGGGGATGGGTCGTTCCGGGTTGTGGCGGAGTGGTTGGCGGTTCTGGACGCGGATGGGGCGTGAGAGATTATTGGTGCTGTCAGCGTAGAGAACTTCCGGCACCGGGTGAGATGCTGAAGCGGTGCAGAACTGCAACGACGCCTCTACGGCGAGGAGCGGGCCTTCAATTTGGCGGTAGCGGAGGGCTGCTTCAGACTGAACTGAGTCATCCGCAGTCCACGACGTGAACGACTGCCGAGGTCATCACCAGTCGCTCGGGGACAGCGCCTCGAAAGACCGCAGCACGACTGAGACCGGTACTCGACGGCTAACGGCCGCAGTCCGCCCCTGAACCGAAGGGTGCGCGACACTGATCTACCGGCGCCCCAAGAACCTGCGCGCCGTTCAGTCGCCGCTTGGTGACTCCAAGCATGAGTCGACAGTGGGTACGCCGGCATCGAGGTCGATGACGCCCTCAAGATCTCCGAGGAACGGCGATCTGATCCACGAGACGGTTGGCCGCCCTTGCTCGGGCCGGAGGCCGGACGCGAACGGCAGCTGTCCGGTGGGTCAACGGCCTCACGGTATTGGCCAGAAACGGTCAGCTGCGACTGCTTAGCTACTCGGGCCCCGTCATCGCGGCGGCGTGGTCGGCCACAGCCAATTGATCCATCAGGACTGCGTCTTACTTGACTTAATTGACTAAGTCATTAACATCGTCGTTGTGTCAAATTCAAGAAATGCGAATCGTGAACGGCGTAAAGGCTAGGCTGAAAGTGGTGCTGCAAGCCGACGAGACGATTGTGGCAGAGAGTGACGACCCTGCTCTATGGCAGCGCGTGCTTGTCGCGATCAACAGCCGCGATATCGACGGGCTGGCTCAGGCGCCCGCTAAGGCCGACGGCTCCCGCCAGGTCGATGCATCGAGCCAACGGGCGAGTCATTTGGACGCCATCCCGGAGGGAGCCGACGAGGCCGTCGTCCGCTTTGCCAAAAGCATTGGTGCTTCGATTGAGCAAGTGCTGGGCGCATGCTCTCCCTCTCGGGGGTCGCCGTACCTGACGTTGGACATGCATTGTTGGAACACCTTCAAGGATGAGACGCCGCCCCGAGGCCCGGGGTCTGTCGGGCCTATGGCCATGGCTGCTACTCTCTTGGCTCTGTGGGCACAGGCATCAAAGTTTGGAAGCGCAACCCAGGCCGAAGCGCAGAAGGTGCTCGGGACGATCAATCTGCGCGATCCGAACGCGGCCCGCGCCATCGCTGGGACTGAGTGGTTGCAGGGACGACCGGGTGGGGTCGTGGTCGTTAACCCCGCTCGTATTCGGCGCGCCGCAGCGCTGGCGCGCGCATTCTGCCAACAGGATTGGCGTACGGACTTGACCTGGAAGGGTAGTGCCGCCGAATGACGGAGTTGGAGTTTCTCGGCGCTCTGCACGAGCAGAATGTGCCCATCTATGAGCGGGCAGTCGGTCTGTTGTGGTGGGCAGGTCGAGTCGACCCTACGGCCGGGTTGACCGCCCGAACGATCTGCGAAAAGCTCGAGGCGACCGGCCTTCCAAAGCAGAACTCCTCACGCCTGAATGGGAAGCTCGTTAATGACTGCCGCACCAGCAAAGCGGTTTCAAACGGAGAGCGGCGACTGCATCCGCGCGCACGGTCGGAGCTGAACGACACGTACAAGACTTTCCTCGTCTCCAAGCCGGTGCGGGACACGTCCAGCGTGTTGCCGACAGCGTTGGTTGAAGCACGCGGCTACCTGGTTAAGGTGGTCACCCAGTTGAATGCGAGCTATGACGCTCAGCTGTACGACTGCTGCGCCGTCATGTGCCGTCGAACACTGGAAACTTTAATCATTGAGGTGTACGAACACGTCGGTCGTGCGGATGAGATTAAGGGCCCTGATGGGCACTTTCACATGTTCAGTGGTCTTCTGAGAGTGGTGGAGCACGACAAGAAGCTTAGCGTGGGACGCAACGCGATGCAGGGTCTGCGCGACTTCAAAAAGTTGGGCGACCTGTCGGCGCACAACCGCCGATTCAACGCCCGTCAAGACGACATTGACCGCGTGCGTGACGGTCTGCGAATCGCAGTAGAAGAGCTTGCTCACCTGGCAGGCTTCCGCCCCTGAAGTAGCTGCGACCTGCCGACGCCGCACTTTGTCAATCCAACCACTCTGGAATCGATCGACCGCTTTTGGGTCGTGATCTCCAGTTCGCGGCATGAGGAAGCGGTCAGCCGCAAGCTGGCTAGGTGTCGGCGCCCTTTGACCACTTCACTCCTGACAGCGGCCAGTCGAACTGGTGCCGCTGGTTTGGCCGAATGGCCGCTTTATGGCGGTCAGTGTGAATCGAGTCCGCGTCGGCGAAGTACAACAATCGCTGCTGAGCAGTCACTCAAGCCCAAGGTCCGAACGACGAATCGGGTTGAAAGCGCGTGCTCGCTGGTTCGCGCGGCCTATCTGACTGAGAGTAATCGTTCGTTCCGACATCGTGCCCCGATTCCGGGGGCAGCCCTGTGTAATACATGGAGAGCTCGCCGAGTTCGGGCACCGACGCATCACAGGCGATGGTCTCCCGCACCGCGATCCGCCCGACCAGATCCCGCGTCACGCCCGACTCGACCCGCTGCCGCAGCAGCAGCGTCACTACGTCGCTCCCGGTCAGTAGCGCCAGCAACGCGATCACGTACTCGTACTCCACCGCCGGTTGCGGCGGCGTCAGCCTGTGCGCGGTGAAGAACCGCTCGAACTCCGCCCGCGCCTGCTTGGTCCCGCTGGTCAGGATCCAGTCCGCATCCAGTAGATCAGCTAGGCTGCGCGTGCCGGCGAGCGGATGCCAGCGCCACGCTACGACGACGCTGGTGTTCGGCAGCAGCGTCTCGACGTGGAAGTCGTCGCCGAGCCCGAACGTGGGCTTGGGCCCGATCGTGAAGTCGAGCGTGCCGGCGCGCACGCGGGCGGCCGGGTTGTCGCGCCGGAAGGTCTTCGTCGCGCAAGCCAAGCCGATCAACGACGGCGCGGCGCCCAAGCCCACGGCGAGGCTACCGCTGCCCTGTTCGGAGATCTGCATCACTTCGCAGCGGGTGCGGTCCAGTTCGTGCTACGCGATCTTGGCGCGCGAGAGAACGCGCCTACACCGTCGTCGCGGAAAAGCTTCGTGCCATCACGTTGTTGGGCATGACGAACAGTCGCCTGAAGGACTATGTCGATCTATCGGTGCTGCCGCCGTCAGAGATGCTGAAACGTTCGGCTCACCGCCGGGGCAGCTCTTGCACCCGTCGGGGGCGCACATGGCTCGATGAAGCGCGGGCTCTATGCCCCCGACCTGATCGCCTGGCACAGGCGCGAGCACGCGAGGATTGAACCGGCCGCCGGCGGCTCGGTACTTACCCGGTAGCCGACCCGGTCCCCACCCGGCACGGATCGGCCGGCGTAGACTTTTCGAGGGCTCTCGCCGGACTCCCGCTGGGTCCGATATTTGCGCCCGAGGACTGCAGTGCAACGCGAACGTGGCATCGGCGCATCGCGCGACAACGACTGGCGGGCCCCGGCCGCCGTTCGGCGCGGCCGGCGTCGCGGCGCGTCCCGGGAAGTCGGTCCCGGCGCACACTGGTCGGAAGGCAGAACCGCGGGAAGGCAGCCATCGGATCGACCCCTTTCTCGCACCCGGAAGCCGAAGCGATGCACACGACCTCACTCTCGAATCTGGTATGGCGCTATCTGACGTTCGTCTGGCTGTTCGACGCCGTACCGGCGCGCGCCGACACGATGCAGCGCGCGGCGATCGTCCGCGGCAATCGCGATCGCGGCTTGCGCTTCCTGCCGATCTACATGCTCCGGTACCTGCGGATGCTGATCGCGCTGGTCAGCGTCGGAACGGCATCGGACGTGATGGCGTCGCCGCTGGTCACGGGGGCCTGCTTCACGCTGTCGACCATCGTGCTGGTCGCGTTGCTGGTGGCCGGGGTCGGCTTCGCCGCGATGCGCCTGCGGGCTTTCGACCACGGCCGCTGGTAGGCGACTCGAGCGCTGCCGCAGCGGATCCACAGGAACAATCGATGCGCAGCAGAGAATCCATGCACCGCGGACGATCGGCGCCCGGCTCCATCGATCGCACGGCGCGCCGGGCCGTGCCGGCACGACCGGCTTCACCCGCGCGACTGACCGCCAGCCTCGTGGCCGTGGCAGCGCTGTTGTTGTCGGCGGCCGCGCCGGCAACGGCCCGGTTCCTGACGCATCAGGACTGCCGCGAGGGCGGGGACTTCATCCGAAACGCGGCGCTCTCCCGCGATAACGGCATCAGTGCCCGTGTCTTCACCGAACGGCTCGAAGGCGACCTCCAGGTCGTCGGCTCGCTGCCGGTCGAATCCCGCTGGTTCGTCTACGGCGACGCGGAAGCGGATCTGTTGCGCCGCCAGGTCGCCGAGGTCTTCGAGCAGCCGCAGCCGCCCGACGCGCACCTGCGCAACTTCCTGGCCTCCTGCTTGCAGCTGCAGGCAGGCCAGATGCCTGAGGTCGTGCTGGCGCCGCCGCCTGCGCCGCGGTCGGTGAGGTAGCGCCGGCAGGGCGCTGCGCCCGCCCTGCGTTGCGCTCGCCGCACGCTGCGATCGCCCCTTGTTGTGCTCGCCTCTTGCCGCGCTCGCCCCGTCGATCGGACGCTCCATCGCGTCTTGTTGCGCTCGCCGCGTAGCGCGCGTCGCGCCGGGCCTCACGGCATCAGCTGGCCGCCGTTGATCTCGGTGATCCGGCCGGTGATGCAGCCGCTCGCTGCGTCCGACGCCAGATCTGCGAATTTCGCTACTGTCGGGCGATCCGCGGCGGCGTACCGGTTTGCCGGACCCGCGTCCAGGTCGGCCGGTTGTAGCCCCAGGGAACCGCCACCATCGACTGCGGCCCCGGCCCTCCCGCCTCCACGATGACGATGCGCTCCGGGCTCTCGACGATCGGCAGGCTGGGCCAATCCTTCCACCCCGCCGGCCAACCATTCTTGGCGCCCCGGCCGGCCAGCGCGGCGCGCGGATTCCGCGCGTGCTCCCAGAGGAACGTCGCGATCTCCGTGCGGTCCCACCCGGCCCGCCGGCACAGCCGGGCATGCTCGGGGTTCATGATGACCAGCAGGTCGCTGGGCATGTAGGCATTGTTGCAACCCAGCGTGGTGGCCGAATCGGCGATGGTGCCCAGTAGCGACTGCGGCGTCTCCGACAGATGGTCCAGCACGTTGTGCGGCGATTCGCACTTGAAGACCCAGCAGATGGTTTCGTCCTCACCGACGACCCGCGTGTGCAGCGGTGCTATCGATCCGTTCTCCGCGTCGGCGAAGCAGCAGGCGAACTGAGCCGGCGAGCCGAAGGTCGACAGCATCGACAGGCCGGAGATGGCCCGCGCGACGTTCTGCAACACCAGCGCGACCGATCGTCCGATCTGCATGTTCGCGACCTGCGCCGGTCCCATGCAGCCGCGGCCGGACGCGATGCCGGCCGCATGGGCCGCCGGCCCGCTGAACAGCAGCAGGTGGCCGCCGGGATGGGTCGTGATGGTCGCCAGATGCAGCTCGTAGGCCGGGTCGGCCATCGCCTCCAGGGCGGCCAGCACCAGCGGGAAGCGCCGCGGCGAACAACCCGCCATCACGGCGCAGGCCGCCGCCTGCTCCACGCACAGCGGTGCGCCGCTGGGTGCCACGGACGGGGCGAGGATCTCGGCGCCGTCGCGGCCCGCGGCTGCCAGCATGGCGTCAACCCGTGCACGGGTCGGCTGGATCACCGGCAGGCCATCGCTGATGCGAACCTGCTCGGCGAAGGCGGAGAACGCGTCCGGCGATACGGAAGCGCCGTCACCTCGTGCCAGTCCCTCGATGAAGGGAAAGCGCGATTGCGCCGCCGCGACCAAGTCGGCGGGAGGCGCAGTCAGCGCGCGGACGACTTCCGGGGCGATGGCGGAACCGGCCGCACCCAGGCCTTCAGGGCCGGCCAGCCGGTCCGCCTCGATCAGCAGCAGGGGAATTCCCGGCATCAGAAAGCTGGCCGACACCGCGGCCAGGTCGATGACCTGGCTGGTGCAGAGCACGGCGGTCGGAATGCCCGCCGCTTCTGCAGCCGTCGCCAGCAGCAAGGTCGGCTGGACCACGCCGGCATCGCACAGGCCGAAGAAGATGCCGTCGATGCGCTGCGCCTTCCAGCCCGCGACGCGCTGCGCATGTCGTGCCACCGGCTCCATCAGCAGGTCGCAGTATTCGCGCTGCACCGAACCCATCGCCGCCATGGCTGCGAGAATCGGCGGTGCCAGCGGCACCCAGCGGTCGTACGGCGGGCTGAGCTTGCTGTTGTCGAAGAAGACCAGCCTGCGGCCGGTGCCGCCCGCGCGAGCGGCCAGGCGCGCAGCCGGGCGGGCAGGCCGCGGATCGATCCAGTCCAGTCCCGGCGTCATGGCAGATCTGTCTCCGTGGTGTAGGCCGCGGTCGGTCGCGTCCCGTGTCCATGCACTGTAGGTTTCGCGCCCGCGTCGCGTTCGTGTCTTGGCGGACGTAGTTTTGTAATATGAACCTTCGCAGAGCCCTCGCGGGGGCCGCACAAGTCCCATGGAAGAGACGAGACCAACCGGTACGCAGAGCATCGACCGCTCTGTGCTGCTGCTGCGCCGCATCGCGATGCGGGGTCCGGCCGGTTGCGGCCTGACCGACCTCGCCCAGCGCAGCGACCTGGACAAGGGCACCACGCACCGCATCCTCTCCGCGCTGGTGCGCGGGCGACTGGTCGAGCGCGACCCGGTCACCCGGGCCTACCGGCTGGGCGCGATGCTGTTCGAGCTCAGCCTCGGACGACCGGACCTGCTGGAGATGCGCAAGGCCAGTGAGCAGCCGCTGGAACGCGTGGCGCAGCGCCTGCGCTGCATGACCTACCTGTACCTGCGCAGCGGCAACGACGTCGTCTGGGCCGCCGAGGCCGGACGCGCTCCGATCAAGGCGATGATGGGTCGAATCGGTTCGCGCAGGCCCATCGTGCATACCGCCGGCGGCGCGGCCATGCTGCTGGCCATGCCGCCGCAGCAGGCCGCCGCCATCATCGCGGATTGTCTCGAGGAGTTGAGGGCACCGGGTGGAGTGGGCCGGCTGGATGCCGCCAGCCAGATCCTGGAGCGCTCGCGCAGCCTGGGCTTCGGTGTCTCCGAAGGACATATCGCCCCGCACACCACCGTGATCGCCGTGGCCGTGCGTGATGCCGCCGGCAAGCCCTTCGCCGCGGTCAATGCCGGCGGACCGACCGGGGATTTTCCGATCGCCCGCTACCGCGCAGTCGTGGAAGTCCTCAGCCAGGAGGCCTTGGCGATCGAGGAACTGGTTGCGCAGATCTCACCCCGGTCGACCTGAGCCCGCGAACTCCAGCACGGCCTGCGCGCACTCGCGTGCCATCAGGAACTGAATGGCATGAAAGCGCATCGGCAGGCGCACGAAGCGGATGTCGGGAATCTCGTTGCGGATCGATTCTTCATCCGCTCCGGTGACCGGGCCGGCAGTCGGATACAGGCCCAGTACCGGCACGCGGATGCGGCCGAGCCAGGGCCGCGCGTCGATGGTGTGGGCGGTGCGGCCCATCGCGACCATGGATCTCAGGTCGGTCTTGCCCATTTCGTCGGTGTACCAGGAGACCAGGCCGGGATCGGTTCCCTGCGGAAAGCGCGTACTGTCATTGCCGGCCGCCACCCAGGCCCGCGTACCCATGGCCTGCAGCGCATCCGTCCACGTGGGATAGCCGAAGCGCATGCCTTCGCGCGTGGCCACCGGCACCACGCTGGGCGACGAGATCACCGTCAGCGAACGCACCTTTCGCGGGTGGCGCGCTGCCAGCAGCATGCCCAGCGTTCCGCCCAGCGATTCGCCGCAGTAGTGCACGGAACCGTTGCCTGCGGCATCGATCACCGCGAGCAGGTCATCCAGCAGATCCTCGACGCTCATCTGCGTTTCGGGGTCGAAGTCCACCGGAGATTGGCCGAAGCCCCGCCAGTCGGGCCGGAGTACGCGGAAGTGCCGGGCAACCAGCGGCAGCCAGCGGTACCAGAACACCCCCGAGCGGCCATAGCCGTGCTGCAGCAGCAGCACCGGCCGTCGGTCCCATGGGTCGGTGAAATCGTCGATCTCGTAGTGCAGCGTGGCCTTGCCGGAACGCTTCAGCCGCGGCATGGGAATTTCTCCAGCACGATCTCGAGCGCGTGGTTGAACACCGCGGGCTGTTCCCAATGCGGAATGTGGCCGACGCCAGCCAGTTCGGTGACCGAACTGGCCAGCCCCATGGCCACCAGCCGCGCACTGGTGTCGCGTGCCATCGCCGGCGAGGTCGACCAGTCGTCCTCGCCGACGATCCAGTGCACCGGCCGCGTGAGTCGGGGCATCGTGGCGTTGAAATCGAAGCTGGTGTAGGTCAACAGATCGGCGAAGGCCACGTACGGCGAGGCCCGGGTTGCGTCGAAGGCCATTTCGCGGCGGCGTGCATCGCTGGTGCTGCGACCGAGCACCGAGTGAAAGGTGGTTTCCAGCCAGTCGGTCGGATTGACCGCCACGTTGCGCAGCAGATCGCCCTGGAAGCCCACCCCCGCCGCACCACGGAAGGCCGCACCGCCGCATACGGCCACCACGCCGGCAACCGACTGTGGATGCTCGATGGCGCAGGTGATGGATATCGCCGCGCCCATCGAATGGCCGACCAGCAGCACCGGGCCCGGCTGCAGCACTTCGATAAAGGACGACAGGTGCTGCGCGAACTCCTCGGTGGCCTGCGTCGGCCTGCCGTCGACCAGTGCCGACTTGCCATGCCCCGGCAGGTCGATCGCGATCACGCGGCGGGTGCGGGCGAAGTGCCCGATGTTGTCCTGCCAGGCCAGGGTATCGGCGCTGGCGCCGTGAATCATCAGCAGGGGCTCGCGTGGGCCGGCCTGCTGGGCGGGCTGGTCTTCATAGTAGGTGCGCACGCCGGCGACCGAGAGGTAGGGCATGACCGATTCCCTGCCGCTCAGGCGGCGCCGAGCGCATGGTGGCGCTTGAGGCCTTCGGCGATGAAGAAGAAGGCCTTCCAGTTCTTCATCAGTTCGATGGCATCGCCGCGGATCTCCAGTGTGCCGGTACGGTACAGCCGCACCAGTCCCCAGCCCTGCCGAAACAGGAAGTCCCAGCGTTCCGCCGTGCCGCTGATCAGGAAATCGTGCGCATCCATGCCTTCCTGCACGTCCAGCACCAGCCCGCGGTCGAAATGCATCACCCAGCAGTCCTGGTCCACTCGCAGGGCGACGCGAGTGCGCAGCCAGCGCCCATGGCGCCGGAAGTCTTCGTCGTTCTCGAGGCTTTTCGCCGCCTGGCGGAACCAGGACAAGCTCGGAAATTGGCTCACGGCTCGGTCTCCTTGCACGGTTGCATGGATGGCATGTGCTTGCCCGGCGCCTCGGCGCCGGTGACTTCTCAGCGTAGCGGCGCTGACGCGCCGCGGCAAACCGCTGGTTCGCATCATGAAAGTTTGCCCGGCCGGCGCGCCGGTGCCCGGTGGCGTGCGCGGGCCAACCCGCACAGAATGGAGAAGCGCCGGGAGACAGGCGCGCGAAGGATCAAATGCACGACAATCCGACATCGGCGCCGCCGGCAGACCCCGTCACCCTGGAGATCGTGCGCTACGCGCTGCAGGGCGTGGTCGACGAGATGACCGTGACGCTGGTGCGCGCGGCCTATTCCGTCAACATAAAGACCCGCTTCGACATGAGCTGCGCGGTGTTCGACCGCGAATGCAGGCTGCTCGCACAGTCGGAGAAGATCTGCCAGCCCGGCTTCGTCGGCGCGCTGGTGATGTTCGCGCAGAAGATCCGCGAGAGCTACGGCGAGAACCGGCTCAGGCCCGGTGACGTGCTGGTGGTGAACGATCCTTTCCTGTGGGCCACCCACCTGCCGGACGTCGCCCTCTTCACACCCCTGTTCGCCGGCGACGGCAGCAAGCCCTACGCCTACCTGATGTGCATCGCCCACCATTCCGACATGGGTGGCCGTGCCCCTGGTGGCTACGTCGGCGATACCACCGAGGTCTACCAGGAAGGCCTGATCATCCCGCCGGTGCTCCTGGTCAAGGAAGGCGCGATGGACCAGGAGATCCTGGATTTCATCGTTGCCAACGTGCGCACCAAGGCCGACAACATCGGCGACTTCACTGCCCAGATCGCTTCGCTTCGCACCGGCCAGATGCGGTTGGAGGAGTTGCAGCAGCGCTATGGCCGCGAGGCGTTGGAGACCTATACCGACGCGCTGCTGGACCAGGCCGAGAAGCGCTTCGCCCATGCGCTGTCGGTCATTCCCGAGGGTGAATATTTCGGCGAGGACTGGCTCGACGACGACGGCATCACCGACGAGCCGGTGCACCTGGCGGTGCGTCTCGAGGTGGGCGGTGGCAAGATCGTCGTGGACCTCTCGCCTTCCGCGTCGCAGGTGCGCGGCCCGTTCAACTGCACGCCGGCGCAGGCGTACTCCAAGGCCTTCTACGCGATCAAGGCGATGGTCGATCCGGACGGCCCGGTCAACGGCGGCTGCTACCGGCTGGTCGAACTGATCGCGCCGGAGGGCAGCGTCTGCAACCCGCGCCGCCCGGCCGCCGTGGCAATGGGCTGGGAGACATCCAACCGCGTTCTGGAGTCCACCCTGCTGGCGCTGGCCGAGGCGATGCCCGAGCGCGCGCTGGCCCAGTGCAAGCGCACCATCGGCGTCACCGGCTACGGCGGCATGAATCCGGCCACCGGCGAACCCTATGCCTTCTTCGAGGCGATCGGCGGCGGCTACGGCGCGCGCGCCGGCAAGGACGGCATCGACGGCATCCAGCCGCACACCCAGAACACCGCCGATGCCGAAGTCGAGGAGCTGGAGGCGTCGTTTCCGGTGGAGGTCCGCTGTTTCCAGCTGATCCCCGATTCCGAAGGCGCCGGGCGGCTGCGCGGCGGACTGGGAATCCGCAAGGAGCTGGTGTTCCGGGGACACGAGGTCAACTGGTCGGCCCCGGCCGACGGCAAGCGTTTCCGACCGCGCGGCGTGCACGGCGGCGGACAGGCGCAAGGGCTGCGCTATGTGATGGCACGCGGCCAGCAGGATGAGCGGATCATCGACTCCAAGACGACGGTGCGAGTGGCGCCGGACAAGTCGGTCTGCATCGAAACGCCTGGCGGCGGCGGCTATGGCCGTGCCGCCGAGCGTGATCCGCAAGCCGTGCTGCGCGACGTGCGGCAGGGCAAGGTGAGCGAGGCGCGCGCGCTCTCCGTGTACTGCGTGGCGTTGCAGCGCGACGCTGCGGGCAGGCTGGCGGTGGACGAGGCCGGCACCCGTGCCCTGCGGGCCGCTGCCGGCGAGGCGGCCGCGGTCGACACACGACCGGCCGCGGCGAAGCAGGACACCGAGGTGCAGGCATGAACCGGGTCGGCGCGAATGGCGCTCCCGGCCATGCGCAGCGCATGCGCATGGGCATCGACATCGGCGGCACCTTCACCGACCTGCTGCTGCTGGACGAAGCAACCGGCAGGCTTGCCGGCCGCGCCAAGATACCGACGACGCCGGCCGATCCGTCCATTGGTGCGATGACCGGCGTCGACGAACTGCGCGATGCGGCGCCGCGGATGGGCGCCATCGGCTACGTCTGCCATGCCACGACCGTGATCACCAACGCGCTGCTCCAGCGGCGCACCGCCCGCGGCGGGCTGATCACGACCCAGGGCTTTCGCGACGTGCTCGAGATCGCCCGGATGGTTCGGCCGCACCTCTACGACCTGAACGTCGAGCGACTGACGCCGCTGGTACCGCGCGAGCGGGTGATGGAACTGACCGAGCGGGTGATGGCCGACGGCAGTACGCTGCGGCCGGTGGTGCGTGAAGAGATCGATGCGGCGGTGCAGGCCCTGCTGGACGAAGGCGTGGAGTGCATCGCCATCTGCCTGATCAACGCCTACGCCAACCCCGAGCATGAACGGGCAGTCGCCGCCCGCGTCGCCGAACTGGCACCCCATGTCCCGCTGTGCATCAGCTCCGAGCTGGTGCAGGAGTACCGCGAGTACCAGCGCATGTCCTCGGCCGTGGTCAACGCGGTCACGATGCCTGCCTTCAAGGGCTACATCGAGCGTTTCGGCGGCGAGCTGCAGCGCCAGGGCGTGGCCGCGCCGCTGTACCTGATGCAGTCCAGCGGCGGCATGATGAGGGCCGATTCCGCCAAGGGCCGGCCGATCAACTTCGTCGAGTCCGGTCCCGCGGCCGGCGTGATCGGCGCGGCGCGCCTCGGCACGCTGGCCGGCTACGCCGACGTGCTGTCCTTCGACATGGGCGGCACCACCGCCAAGGTCGGGCTCATCCGTGGCGGGGTGCCGCTGACCACCAGCGAATACGCGGTCGGCGGGCCGACCCACGGCCGCTCGGTCGGTGCCTCGTCCAGCGGCTACCCGATTCGCGTCCCGGTGCTGGACCTGGTCGAAGTCGGCACCGGTGGCGGTAGCATCGCCTGGCTGGATGCATCGGGCGGGTTGCACGTCGGCCCGGTCAGCGCCGGCGCCGATCCGGGGCCGATGTGCTATGGCCGCGGCGGCGACCAGTTCACGGTGACCGACGCGCACGTGGTCACCGGCGTGATCGATCCGGACAACTTCCTGGGCGGTCGCATGAAGCTGGAACCGGCGCTGTCGTACCGTGGCCTGGAGAAGCTGGCGAAGCGGCTGGGTATCGCGCCGATGGCAGCAGCCAGCGGCATCATCGAGATCGCCGACGCCGCGATGCTGGGCGCGCTGCGCATCATGTCGGTGGAGCGCGGCGTCGACCCGCGCCAGGTGGCGATGATCGCGTTCGGTGGCGCCGGTCCGATGCGAGCGGCGTCGCTCGGCGCCGCACTGGGCGTCAGGACCATCATCGTGCCGCCGGAGCCGGGTCTGTTCTCGGCGCTCGGCCTGCTGCTGACCGACCTGCGGCGCGACGAGGTACGCTCGCGGATCAGGGATCTGTCGCAGGTGCCCGCGTCGCAGGTCGAGTCCATCCTGCAGGACATGGTCGAGCATGTGGACGGTGAACTCGCCGCCGAGGGGCTGCCGCCGGAGCGCCGCGTGATCGGCTGTGCGCTGGACCTGCGCTACCGCGGTCAGTCCTATGAGCTGTCGATCCCGATACCCAACGGCCCCGTGTCCCCGCAGACGCTGGCGCAGGTGGCAGCCGCCTTTCACGCGGCCCATCGCACCCGCTACGGCTATGCCAGCGAGAAGTCTGCGGTCCAGATGGTGGGCTTGCGGGTATCGGCAGTGGGCAGCCTGTGGCCGGTGACGATGGAGCTGCAGGCCGAAGGCGACCAGCGAACCGAACGCGCCCGTACCGGCAGCCGCGTCATCCATCTGGGCCGCGGTGGCGCCGCCGAAGTCACGGTCTACGACCGCACCCGCCTGCGGGCGGGCGACCGGTTCACGGGCCCGGCCGTACTGGAGCAGTTCGACAGCACCATCCTGGTCCAGCCCGGGCAGGAGGTGACGGTGGACAGGCACCTGAACCTCGTGATCACCCGCTAGACCGCGCCGAAACAGATACTGGAGACACGACCGTGCCGCAATCCGAGTGTTCCCCGATCGTGATCCGTGGCGGCAGCGTGGTCGACGGCACCGGTGCTCCGCCCAGCCGGGCCGACGTGGCAGTGCGCGACGGGTCGATCGTGGCCGTCGGCCCTGATGCCGCGCGCGAGCTTCCTGGCGCGCGCGAAATCGACGCGTCGGGCCACCTCGTCATCCCGGGCCTGGTCGATCCCCACACCCACTACGACGCCCAGCTGAGCTGGCAGAACCGGTTGACGCCATCGACCATGAACGGCGTCACCACTCTCGTGGTCGGCAACTGCGGCGTCGGCTTCGCGCCCTGCGCACCGGCCGACCGCCGGACGCTGATGTTCCTGATGGAAGGCGTCGAGGACATCCCGCTGGAAGTGATGGAAAAGGGGCTTCCCTGGAGCTGGAGCAGCTTCCCGGAGTTCATGGACTTCGTCGCCGCTCGGCGCTTCGATGCCGACGTCTGCACCCAGCTGCCGCATTCGGCACTGCGCGTGTTCGTGATGGGCGACAAGGCCATGGAACGCGGCGCGAGCAGCGAGGCCGAACGCACGCGGATGCGCGCCCTGGTGGCGCAGGCGGTGCGGGCCGGGGCTTTCGGCTTCTCGACCTCGCGCTCGCGCAGCCATCGCGCGCCGGACGGCCGTCACGTACCCTCCTACGACGCAGCCGAAGGCGAGCTGGCCGCCGCCGCCGACGGCCTGCGCGATGCCGGCGGCGGGTGGCTGCAGCTGATCACCGACTTCGACGACGCGCAGGCCGAGTTTGGCATGCTCCGCAGGTTGGTCGAGCGCTCGGGCCGGCCGATGACCATCTCGATGCTGCAGAAGGATGCCAAGCCCGGCCAGTGGCGTGAAGTGCTGGAGATGATCGCGCAGGCCAACCGCGATGGCCTGCAGATCACGGGCCAGGTGAGCACCCGCGCCACCGGTGTGCTGCTGGGTTTCGAACTGTCGGAGAACCCGTTCACCGGGAGGCCTGCCTGGAAGGAAATCGCCGCGCTGCCGTTCGCGCAGCAGATCGAGCGGCTGCGCGACCAGCAGTTCCGCACACGCCTGTTATCCGAGCCGACCGATGCCGAGTTCGCAGACCGCCACAACCGCTGGGAGCGACTGTTCCCGCTGGGGGATCCGCCCGGCTACGAGCCCGCCCCCGAGCAGAGCGTGGCGGCCATGGCCCGGCGCGAGGGGCGCATGCCCGACGAGGTCGCGTTCGACGTGATGATGCGGGACGGCGGCCGCGGCATCCTCTATCGGCCGATGAGCAACTACGCCGAAGGCAATCTGGACGCCGTCCGCGAGATGCTGGAGCATCCGAACAGCCTGGTCGGACTGGGCGACGGCGGTGCGCATGTCGGCCACCTGTGCGATTCCAGCGTCATGACCTTCCTGCTCACCCACTGGACTCGCGACCGGACGCGCGGCGCCCGCTTCCCGATCGGTTGGGCGGTACGCCGCCTGACCCGGGACAACGCGCTGGCGCTGGGCCTGTCGGATCGCGGGCTGATCGCGCCGGGCATGAAGGCCGATATCAATGTGATCGACCATTCCGTCATGCAGCTCGGCACGCCGCAAGTGCTGTACGACCTGCCCGGCGGCGGCAGGCGCCTGGTGCAGCGGTGCAGCGGCATCCTGACCACGCTGGTATCGGGAATTCCGGTGCACTGGCACGGCGAGGTGACCGGCGAGTTGCCGGGAAGGCTGGTGCGCAGCGTTCGCACCGCGCTGCAGACGAGCATGGAGGCGGCATGAACATCTTCACCCGAGTCACACGCCGCGCGTTCGCGGGCGGCGCCGCATCGCTGGCCGTACTGTGCATCGGCATCATGCCGGGCCTGCCGGCGCAGGCCCAGGGCCAGGCGGCGAGCTATCCATCCCGGCCGGTCCGGCTGGTCGTTCCGTTCCCGGCGGGATCCACCGACAGCCTGGCGCGCATCGTGGCCCAGCGCATGTCGGTTTCGCTCGGCCAGTCGTTCGTGGTCGAGAACATGCCGGGCGCCAGCGGCAACATCGGCGCCGGCGCGGTGGCCAAGGCCGCGCCGGACGGCCACACGCTGGTGATGGTTTCCAACAGCATCGTCACGTCGCCGCTGCTGGGCCAGCCCATGACGTTCAACCCGGCCGTCGACCTCGTGCCCGTGGGGCTGGTGGCGACCGCCGCATCGGTTCTGGTCACCCGGCCCGGCGGACCGTTCCGCAACGTGCCGGAGCTGGTGGCCTTCGCCCGGGCGAATCCCGGCCAGGTGACCTATGCCTCGGCCGGCAACGGTACGCTGGGTCACCTGTACGCCGAGTGGTTCAAGTCCGATGCCGGCGTCGACATCCTGCATGTGCCCTACAAGGGCGGCGGGCCGGCGTTGATCGACGTGATCGGCGGCCAGGTGCACGTGCTGTTCGACGTGCTGGTCACCACCGCGCCTCAGGTGCGCGCGGGCAAGCTGCAGCCGCTTGCCATCACTTCGGCGGAACGTTCGCCCATGCTGCCGGATGTCCCGACGATGAGCGAATCCGGCTATCCGGGCTTTCATGCCACGGCCTTCTTCGCGCTGATGGCGCCTGCCGCGACACCTCGCCACATCCTCGAT
Organism: Lautropia sp.; assembly: GCA_050249335.1. Lineage (GTDB taxonomy): Bacteria > Pseudomonadota > Gammaproteobacteria > Burkholderiales > Burkholderiaceae_E > Lautropia. The sequence continues at coordinate 1,872 of JBFWQR010000093.1, read as the reverse complement.
CAGCTCAGCGCCGAGCTGGGCAAGGCCCTGGCCCACCCGGAAGTCCGGCGCGACCTCGCCAACCTGGGCATGGTGGCCGAAGGCGGCAGGCCCGAGCAGTTCGGCGCCCTCTATGCGCGCGAGAACGAGCGCTGGTCGCGCATCATCAAGAGCGCGAACATTCGCGTCAACTGACCGGCGGCCGGGCGCGCGTCCGGTCCGCGGCAGACTGCCACAGGACAGCCATCACGAAGGAGACCGCCATGTTCTGCAGACAGCTGCGCGCCTTGGCGCTATCGCTCACGGCCATCGCCATCGCTGCGCCGGCATCGGCCCAGGACTATCCGTCCAGGCCGGTGCGCATCGTCGTACCGTTCGGCACCGGCACCGGCACCGGCATCGACGGCGTGGCGCGGGCGCTCGCCACCCGCCTCGCGACCGAACTGGGTCAGCCGGTGACGGTGGAAAATCGCGCCGGTGCGAGCGGCATGATCGGCGCCGAGGTGGTATCCACGGCGCCGGCCGACGGCCATACGCTGCTCCTGGCAAGCGTCTCGGTGTTCTCGGTCAACCCGGTCACGTTCGCCAAGATACCCTACGACTCGCTGAAGAGTTTCACGCCCATCAGCATGGTGTACAGCCAGCCGATGGTGGTGGCCGCCAGCATGAAGATGCCTGCCCGCACCCTGCCGGAACTGGTGAGTCTGGCCAAGGCCAAGCCCGACAGCGTCAGCGCCGGGACGTTGGGCAGTTTCCAGGCCCTGGCGGTGCAGCAGTTCGCGTCGGCCACCGGTACCCGGATCCTCAACGTACCCTACAGGAATGCGGCCCTGATGGCGCTGGTGGGCGGAGAGATCGACATGACGCTGGACGTCATATCGCTGGTACTGCCTCAGAGCAGGGCCGACAAGGTCAAGGCGCTGGCGGTCACCAGCGCCAAGCGTTCGCCGCTGGCGCCGGACATCCCCTCGGTGGCCGAGTTCGGCTACGCTGACTTCGACATGACCGCCTGGACGGCGCTGGTCGGGCCGCCCGAGATGCCCCGGCCGGTGGTCGAGCGCATCAACCGGGCGATCGTCCGCATCATCGAGAACAAGGAAGTGGTGGACCAATTCGGCACCCAGGGCATCACGATGGTCTCGTCCTCGCCCGAGCAATTGGCGGCGCACCTTCAGGCCGAACAGGTCCGCTGGCAGAAGGCCGCGCAGGATGCCGGGATCAAGCCCCAGTGAGGATGCGGCCCACGGCCTCGTTCGACGTGAAGTCAGTCGCCGCCACGCGTCGCCGGTGTCGCATCGGGTCGTTCGAGGCCGGTAGACAATGCGGCGAACCCGCCTTTCCGCGCCGATGATGCCCTGACCCGCGCGACCGCAGCTTCGAGATCCGGCCGGTCAGGTCGTCGTCGCTGATCCGGGTGGACGACGGGTACGGGAACGCCGGGGCGAGGGCGGGGACTTCATCCGAAACGCGGCGCTCTCCCGCGATAACGGCATCAGTGCCCGTGTCTTCACCGAACGGCTCGAAGGCGACCTCCAGGTCGTCGGCTCACTGCCGGTCGAATCCCGCTGGTTCGTCTACGGCGACGCGGAAGCGGATCTGTTGCGCCGCCAGGTCGCCGAGGTCTTCGAGCAGCCGCAGCCGCCCGACGCGCACCTGCGCAACTTCCTGGCTTCCTGCCTGCAGCTGCAGGCCGGCCAGATGCCCGAAGTCGTGCTGGCGCCGCCTGCACCGCAGTCGGCCAGGTAGCGCCGGCAGGGCGCTGCGCTCGCCCTGCGTTGCGCTCGCCGCACGCTGCGATCGCCCCTTGTTGTGCTCGCCTCTTGCCGCGCTCGCCCCGTCGATCGGACGCTCCATCGCGTCTTGTTGCGCTCGCCGCGTAGCGCGCGTCGCGCC
>JBFWQR010000092.1:0-30126 GCA_050249335.1 Lautropia sp. | reverse complement strand
GATCCGCCTCTTCAACCGCGCCCGCCGCGCCGTCGTCGCCGATGCTCCCGCCGCTGCTCCGCCGCCCACGCCCGAGGACGTCATTCTGCTGCGCGAGATCCGCGATTCGCTCAAGCGCTGAGCCGACCGCCAGGCCGCGTCAGACCGGATTCGGGTCGTCGATGAACTCGACCGGCACGCCGAAGCGATCGGTCAGATGCCGGGCCAGTGCCTGGATGCCGAAGCGCTCGGTCGCGTGGTGCCCCGCGGCCGCGTAGACAACCCCGGCCTCGCGGGCCAGATGAGTGGTCCGCTCCGAGATTTCGCCGCTGACGAAGGCGTCGACGCCGAGGTCGATCGCGGCTTCGAGCAGGTCCTGCGCCGCACCGGTGCACCAGCCGATCCGGCGGATCGGACGCTCCAGCGCACCGACCAGCAGCGGCTCCCGGCCGAGCCGCGTGGTCAGCGCCGCGCGCAGATCGGCGGCCGACTGTAGCGCCGGCAGGTCGGCGAGCGCGATCAGGCCGTGCTCACCGCCGGTCGCCGCGATCGGCCAGCCCATGACCGCGCCCAAGCTGGCGTTATTGCCGAATTCAGCATGCAGATCGAGCGGCAGATGGTAGGCGATCAGGTTGATGTCGGCCGACAGCAGTGCCCGCAACCGGGCCCGGCGGACTCCGAGCACGCGCGGGTCCTCGCCGCGCCAGAAATAGCCGTGGTGGACCAGCAACGCATCGGCACCGCGCGCGGCCGCCGCACGGACTACCGCCAGGCTGGCGGTGACCGCGCAGACCGCCCGGCGGACCGTTGGGGCACCTTCCACCTGCCAACCATTTGGGCAATAATCCTTGATGACGGCAGCGCCGAGCAACTCGTCCAGATAGCGGACCAGGGCCGCGGTCGCTACACCCTCACCGTCGCCGGCGGAGATGCCCGGCGTTCGTTGCCGGCCGGATTTCGGTTCGTCCAAGTGATGCCCTCGTTCCCGGTGGTTCCGGGGTCCGTACGCCCACCACGCCCGGGGCCCGCTGCATGGTCAAGAAGTACTGGTTGCTGTTCGCTCAGGGTGTGACCCTCGCGCTCGCAGCGCTGTTCGTCGTGGCCACGCTGCGCCCGGAATGGCTGCCGGCGCCGCTGCAGCGCCCGCCGGCCGGCGGCAGTTTCACCGATTCGCGCGCCGCGCTGCGCCCCGACCGCGGTGAACCCCGCCCGGAGCCGCGTGGTGAACCGCGTGGCCGCTCCGCCGGCGACATGACCGCTGCCCGTGACCGCAATGGCACCACGCCCCGGGTAATTCTGTCATACAGCGACGCTGCCCGCCGCGCGACTCCGGCGGTGGTCAGTATTCTGTCGACCGCCCAGGTGCGCAGCGGCCCGCCGAATCCGCAGTCGTCGAATCCATTCCTCGGCGAACTGCGGCAGCGCCGTTCCCTCGGCGGCGACGGGGCGACGCGGATCGACCCGAGCGCCAACCTCGGTTCCGGCGTGATCGCGACCAGCGACGGCTACATCCTGACCAGCCACCACGTGCTCGAGGAAGCGTCCGAGACCGAGGTGGTGCTGGCCGACGGCCAGCGGATCCGCGCGCGGCTGGTCGGCAGCGACCCGGAGACCGATCTGGCGGTGCTCAAGGCCGATGCCAGCGATCTGCCGGCGATCGAGTTCGGCAACGCCGGCCACGCCGAGGTCGGCGACGTCGTGCTGGCGATCGGCAACCCGTTCGGTGTCGGCCAGACCGTGACGATGGGCATCATCTCGGCGCTCGGCCGCACCCAGCTCGGCATCAACACCTTCGAGAACTTCATCCAGACCGACGCCGCGATCAATCCCGGCAATTCCGGCGGCGCGCTGGTCGACAGCAACGGCCGGCTGCTCGGCATCAATACCGCGATCTATTCCAGGACCGGCGGTTCGCTCGGCATCGGCTTCGCGATTCCGTCGTCGACCGCCCAGGACGTGATGACGCAGATCATCCGGAACGGCCGGGTGATCCGCGGCTACATCGGCGTCGAGCCGCAGAATGTCACGCCGGAGCTCGCCGAGGCGTTTCGCCTGCTGCGCCAGGACGGCGCGATCATCGCCGGCGTCATGCGCGGCGGCCCCGCCGACCGCGCCGGGGTCCGGGTCGGCGACATCCTGATCGCGCTGAACGATCAGCCGATCTCGAACGTCACACTGATGCTCAACACGATCGCGCGGTTGCCGCCGGATTCGACCGCGAGGTTCCGCTTCCTGCGCGATACCACCGAGATCGAACTGCCGATCGTGATCGGCACCCGGCCGAACCCGAAACCGGCGCCGGCCGACGGGCGGAACTGAAAGCGGCCGGAAAGCGCCGACGGGTTCGGTGGCACGGCCGCGCTGCGGCTATCCGGCGGGCTTGGCCTCGTCGGCAACGGACGAGGGCGGCGCAGTGGCAGTAGCCGGGTCGCCAGCCGGAACATCGGTCGCCGCGATGTCGGTCGCTGCGGCGGTCGCTGCAGCAGCAGCCCCGGCCGCCCCGGCGCCCGCGCCGGCAGTGGCCATCGCCGTCGCCTCGGTCTCGGAGCTCGCCTTCGCGCCGCCGCCCTCCTCCGGATCGCCGTCCGGCGCGCTGCTGTAGGCCGCGACGAAGCCGGCGAGAAAGATGCCGAATTCGTAAAGGATGATCAGCGGGATGGCGAGCATGAACTGCGACAGCACGTCGGGCGGTGTCAGCACCGCGGCGACGATGAACGCGCCGACGATGACGTAGCGGCGCACCTCGCGCAGCTGCGCCGGCGTGACCATGCCGAGCTTGACCAGCAGCATCTCGACCACCGGCACTTCGAACGTCAGCCCGAAACCGAAGAAGATCGCCAGCGTGAAGTCCCAGTAGCGCTGCAGGTCCTGCATCACGTCGGCGCCGGTGCGCTCGGCGAACGCGAAGAAGAACTTGTAGGCGGCCGGCAGCACGAAGTAGTAGGCGAACGAGATGCCGAGCACCAGGAAGAACATCGACGAGACCACCAGCGGCAGCGCGAAGCGTCGCTCATGCTGGTAGAGACCCGGCGCGACGAACGCCCACGCCTGGTAGAGCACCCACGGCAGCGACAGCAGGATCGCGGTCAGGAACGCGATCTTGGTCAGCGTGAAGAATGCCCCCTCGCCGGCGATGAAGACTGCCTTCGAACCCGGCGGCAGCGCCGCTTCGAGCGGCAGCGCCAGAAACCGCATGATGTCGGGCGCGAAGTAGAAACAGACGCCGAACAGCAGCAGCACCACGACCAGCGACCGGATCACCCGGTCGCGCAGCTCGATCAGGTGCGAGACGAAACTCTCGTCGTCCTCGACCGAGGCGTCGCCCGCCCCCTTGCGCTTGCCGAATCCGAAGATCATCGCGTCGCCGCTCTCGAGCGCTCGCGGACCTGCCGCTCACGCGTCCCCACGCTCGGTTCCGCGCTCATCGGAACGTCGGCCGGCGCGGCGGCCGCTTGAAGCCGCGTTCGCGCTCCCGCTCGATCCGCCGGTCCTTGATCCGCTCGCGGGTACGGCGGATCGCATAGATCTTGTCCCAGTCGGTCGCCGGTTCGGTGGCGGCGGTCGAGCTGCCGCCCGGTTCCTGCAGCGCCTGATTCACCGAATCGAACGACGATCGCACGTCCGATACCGCGCCGGTCACGCTGCCCTCGATCGACTTGGCGGCGTCTTCGACATCCTTCTTCAGACTGCGCAGTTCCGACAGTTCGATCTGCCGGTTGAAGTCCGACTTCACGTCGTCGACATAGCGCCGCAGCTTGGTGATCCATTGCCCGGCCTGCCGCGCGACCTTCGGCAGCCGCTCGGGACCGATCACGACCAGCGCGACGACGGCCACGATCAGCATTTCGGTGAAGCTGATGTCGAACATGCGGGGAAATCGGGCGGGTCGGCGGCGGCATTGCCCGCGCGGGCCGGGTCGAGCTGGATCGGATTGGCGGGATCAGGGAAAGCCGGGATCGGACCGCTGCCGCCGGTGTCGCGCCGCGGCCCACAGGCACCGGGGCGCGGCGGCCGGGCCGCGGCGGCGCCTGCGTCAGACCTTCGGCTTGGCGTCGACGTCGATGGTCTTGGCGTCCTGCTGCGGAGGCGTATCCGCGCTGCCTTCCTTGACCCCTTCCTTGAAACCCTTGACCGCGCCGCCGAGATCGGCACCGATGTTCTTCAGCTTCTTGGTCCCGAAAATCAGCATGATGATCACCAGCACGATCAGCCAGTGCCAGATGCTCATTGAACCCATGTCGTAACTCCTTGGAACCCGCGCCGAACCTGGACGCGACGAAACGTGACGCTAGCGCCCTGACCGCAAAGGCTCGGGTCCGCCCATCACATGGATGTGCAGATGATACACCTCCTGCCTGCCGACGCGGCCGCTATTGACGACCGTTCGAAAGCCGTCGGTCGCTCCCTGTTCGGTCGCGAGCCGCCCGCAGAGTCCGAACAACCGCCCGAGCAACGGCGCCTCGCGCTCGTCGGCATCATACAGATTGACCAGGTGGCGCTTCGGAATCACCAGAAAGTGGACCGGTGCCGCCGGGTGGATGTCGTGGAATGCGAGGATCTCGTCGTCCTCGTAGACCTTGCGGCTCGGAATCTCGCCGCGGGCGATCCGGCAGAACAGGCAGTCCGGCGCTGGCGCCGGGCCGGTGGCCTCGGCCGCTGCGGCGGCCGGCGGCTGAGTCGATTCGGACGTCATCGGGTCTCCGGTTCGGACCAGGGGCCTATTCCCGTACCTTGCGTGCGGCTTTCTCGTCCAGGCCGGATACGCCGGCGCGGCGCTCGAGCTCCGCGGTCACGTCTTCCGGCCGCAGGCGATGGTGCGCAAGCAGCAGCAGGCTATGGAACCACAGGTCGGCGGTCTCGGCGACGATCCGCTCGGGCACGCCGTCCTTGGCGGCCATCACGACTTCGGTCGCCTCCTCGCCGATCTTCTTCAGGATCGCATCTTCGCCGCGGCCGAGCAACCGTGCGACGTAGCTGCGCTCCGGGTCGCCACCGCGGCGCGATTCGACGACATCGGCGAGGCGGCTAAGCGCGTCGGGTGGTGTGCTATCGCCGGCCGTGGTGCCGGCCGCGATGGAGGCGCCGGCCGCGGCGGAGGCGGCGACCGCGGCGGAGGCGGCGACCGCGGAGGAAGCGCCGGCCGCGGAGGAAGTGCCGGTCGCGGAAACGGGAACGGCAGCAGCGGCGGGGGTGGCCGCATGAGCGGCAGCCGCGGCCGGCTGATCATCCGCCGCCGGCACACCCGCTGGCGCCGGGTACAGCACCGCCGGATCGACCAGCACCGGATCAGTGACGATCCAATGCGCCCGGCCGTCGGCGCCGGTCTCGAGCCGGTTGAAGAAGCACGAGTGGCGGCCGGTATGGCATGCGACGCCGCCTTCCTGCTCGATCGTCAGCAGCACCACGTCGCCGTCGCAGTCGGTGCGGATCTCGACGACGCGCTGGGCGTTGCCGGACGTCTCACCCTTGCGCCAGAGCGCTCGGCGCGAGCGCGACCAGTAGACGGCACGGCGGGTCCGCGCGGTCTGCAGCAACGCCGCGCGATCCATCATCGCGACCATCAGCACGCGGTGGCTGCCGGCTTCCTGCGCGATCGCGGTGACCAACCCCTGCGCGTCGAAGCGGATCGCGGCGAGCCAGTCGCTGCCGTCGTCCGGCAAGCCGCTACCGCTGCCTGGCGAGCCGCTACCCCTGCCTGGCGAGCCGCTGCCTGGCAAGCCGCCGCCTGGCGAGCCATTGCCGCCTGATCCGGCCGGCCGATCCGTGCTCACGGCTGGCCTCCCTGCACCGGCCGCACCGGAATGCCCTGCTCCGCCATCAGCCGCTTGGCATCACCGACGGTGTATTCGCCGAAATGGAAGATGCTGGCGGCCAGCACCGCATCGGCGCCGCCCAGGGTGACGCCGTCGGCCAGGTGCTGCAGGTTGCCGACGCCGCCGGATGCGATCACCGGGATCTCGACCGCATCGGCGACCGCGCGGGTCAGCGCCAGGTCGAAGCCCGACCGGGTGCCGTCGCGGTCCATGCTGGTCAGCAGGATCTCGCCGGCACCGAGCGTCGCGACACGACGCGCCCAGTCGACCGCGTCCAGCCCGGTGGCGTTGCGGCCGCCATGGGTGAACACCTCCCAGCCACGATCGTCGGCGCGGCGCTTGGCGTCGATCGCGCAGACGATGCACTGCGCACCGAAGCGCGCGCTGGCGTCGGCGATCAGCTGCGGCTCGCGGATGCCGGCGGTGTTGATCGAGATCTTGTCGGCGCCGGCGTTGAGCAGCCGGCGGACATCATCGACGGCGCGGACGCCGCCGCCGACCGTCAGCGGGATGAACACCTGGTCGGCGACCGCCTCGATGATCGACACGATGATGTCGCGCTGATCCGACGACGCGGTGATGTCGAGGAAGGTCAGCTCGTCGGCGCCCTCGGCGTCGTAGCGCCGGGCGATCTCGACCGGGTCGCCGGCGTCTCGCAGGTCGACGAAGTTGACACCCTTGACGACGCGGCCGGCGGTCACGTCCAGGCACGGAATGATCCGCTTGGTGAGCCGCGAGCCGGTACCGGCGGCCGGGACAGCGGGCGCCGCTGTCACGCGGGCCCGGTACGTTCGAGCGCCGCCGCGAAGTCGAGCGTGCCCTCGTAGATCGAGCGGCCGAGGATCACGCCATCGATGCCCTCGCTCTCGACCGCCAGCAGCCGGTCGATGTCGTCGAGCCCGTTGACGCCGCCCGACGCGTAGACCGGCACGGTCACCGCCTGCGCGAGCCGCACCGTCGCCTCGATGTTCACGCCGGTCAGCATGCCGTCGCGGCCGATGTCGGTGTAGATGATGCCCTCGATGCCGTAGCCCTCGAACTTCTTGGCGAGGTCGATGACGTCGTGCTTGGTCAGCTTGCTCCAGCCGTCGGTGGCGACCTTGCCATCTTTGGCGTCGAGGCCGACCAGCACCTGACCCGGGAACGCGTTGCAGGCATCGTGCAGGAAGCCCGGGCTCTTGACCGCCGCGGTGCCGATCACGACATAGCTGATGCCGTTGTCCAGGTAGCGTTCGATCGTCTCGAGCGAACGGATACCGCCGCCGAGCTGCACCGGCACCTCGGCGCCGACCGCGTCGACGATCGCCTTGATCGTAGCGGCGTTCTGCGGCTTGCCGGAAACCGCGCCGTTCAGGTCGACCAGGTGGATCCGCGCGGCACCTTGGTCCCGCCAGCGCTGCGCGACCTCCTGCGGCTGGTCGGAGAAGACGGTTTCTTCTTCGAGCTTGCCCTGCCTCAGGCGCACGCAGCGCCCATCCTTCAGGTCGATTGCGGGAATCAGGAGCATGGGTGACAGCGGGTTCGACAGCCGTTTCGACAACCCGTCAGGGTTGCCACTGGATGAAATTCTGGTAGAGGCGCAGTCCGCTGGCCGAACTCTTCTCGGGGTGAAACTGAGTCGCAAAAATGTTAGCGTGGGCAACCGCACAGGTAAAGTCCACGCCGTAGGCGCTGCTGGCAGCGGTCAGTTCGGGCTGCGCCGGCGCGACATGGTAGCTGTGGACGAAGTAGAAATACGCGTCCTGCGCGATGCCGTCCCAGAGCGGATGCGCACGGCTTTGATGCACCTGGTTCCAGCCCATGTGCGGCACCTTGAGGCCGCCGGCCGCGCGCATCGCCGCCGGCGCGAACCGGACCACCCGGCCCGGCAGCACCCCGAGGCCGGCGGTGCCGCCGTCCGGCCCCTCGTCGCTGTGCTCGAACAGCATCTGCTCGCCGACGCAGACGCCGAACAGCGGCTTGCTGGCGCACGCTTCACGGACCGCATCGGCGAGCCCGAATCCGACCAGGTTGCGCATGCAGTCGGGCATCGCGCCCTGCCCCGGGAACACGACGCGTTCGGCGCGGCGGATCACCGCGGCGTCGCTGGTCACGGTAATGCGCGATTTCGGACTGACATGCTCGAGCGCCTTCGCGACCGAGCGGAGATTGCCCATGCCGAAATCGACGACGGCGATCAGTTGTCCAGTGGACATGTGAGTTCTAGCCGGTCAGCGTGCCCTTGGTCGACGGGATCGCGGCGCCGCTGCGCGGATCGGCTTCGGCGGCCATCCGCAGCGCACGGCCGAATGCCTTGAAGATCGTCTCGCACTGGTGGTGGGCATTCTCGCCGCGCAGGTTGTCGACGTGAACCGTCAGCTGCGCATGGTTGACCAGTCCCTGGAAGAACTCGTGCGCCAGGTCGACGTCGAACTGGCCGATCATCGCACGGGTGAAACGGACGTGCCATTCCAGCCCCGGCCGGCCCGAGAAGTCGATGACCACCCGCGACAGCGCCTCGTCGAGCGGCACGTAGGCGTGGCCGTAGCGCCGGATGCCGCGCTTGTCGCCGACCGCCCGCGCCAGCGCCTGGCCGATCGTGATGCCGATGTCCTCGACCGTATGATGGGCATCGATATGCAGGTCGCCGGCGGCTTCCACCTCGAGGTCGACCAGGCCGTGGCGCGCGATCTGGTCGAGCATGTGGTCCAGGAACGGCACTCCGGTCGCGAGCCGCGCCGCGCCGCTGCCGTCGAGGTCGAGCGCGACCCGGATCCGCGTTTCGGCGGTATTGCGGATCACTTCGGCACGGCGCATCGTCACGATCAGGGGCTCCTGGGCCTGGGCTAACCGGCGGCGGCCAGCGCCTGCGTCAGCGCGGCGAGCATCCGGCGGTTCTCCTCGGGCAGGCCGACGGTCAACCGCAGGCACTGCGCGAGCAGCGGATGCATTCTACTGACGTCCTTGATCAGCACGCCGGCATCGCGCATCCGCGCGGCGACGCGCAGGCTGCGGCCCGCGGAGTCGCCGGCACGATCGCCGGCGACCCGGACCAGCACGAAGTTTGCCTGCGACGGAAACACTTCGGCGAGGCCGGCGGGCGCGACCAATCGTGTCAACGCGTCGATCAGCCGGCCGCGCTCGGCACGGATCTCGGCGGCCTGGCCGGCGAACAGGTCGGCATGCTCGAGCGCGAAGCACACCGCCGCCTCGTTCAGCACGCCGACGTTGTACGGCAGCCGGACCTTCTCGAGCTGCTCGATCCAGTCGGCGCCGGCAGCGAGGAAGCCGAGCCGCGCACCGGCGAGCCCGAGCTTCGACAGCGTCCGCAGCACCGCGAGGTTCGGATATTGCGCCAGCCGCGCCATCCAGTTGCCGGCGGCGAACGGCTCGTAGGCCTCGTCGAGCACGACCAGGCCGGGCGCCGCCTGCAGCACCGCCTCGACGTCGGCGACGTCGAATGCGTTGCCGGTCGGATTGTTCGGATCGGCGAGGAAGATCAGCGCCGGCCGATGCCGTGAGATCGCCGCCAGCATCGCGCCGCGGTCGAGCGCGAACGACGGTGCGAGCGGCACGCCGACGAACGGCAGCCGCAGCAGCTGCGACGTGACTTGGTACATCACGAACGACGGTACCGGCGCCAGCACCGTCGCATCGAGGCCGGCCAGCAGCGTCGCCAGCATCGTGATCAGCTCGTCGGAGCCGTTGCCGAGTACCAGCCCGGCGCTGTCCGGCACGCCGAAACGCGTGCGCAGCTGCGCCTTCAGCTCGCGGTACGACGGCACCGGATAGCGATTGACCGCGACCTCGGCGAGCCGGCGGCCGAGCGCGTCGCGCAACTCCGGCGGCAGCCGGTACGGATTCTCCATCGCGTCGAGCTTGATCAGCCCGGTCGCGTCGGCCACGTGGTAGCCCGACATCGCACGCACGTCGGCGCGGACCAGCGTCGCCGCGACACTGGCCGGCGCTGCGGCACCGGCGGAGGCACTGGCGCCGGCGGAGGCACTGGCGCCGGCGGAGGCTGCGGCGCCGGCGGAGGCCGCGACATCGGCGGAGGCCGCGCCGCTGGCCGAGGCCCCGGGAACGGCCGGAGCCGCGGCCGCGGCGGCATCGCTCAGCCGGTATTCGGCGCTGCGCGCATGCGCCTCGAGCCCTTCGCCGCGGGCCAGCACCGCCGAGACCCGGCCGAGCTCGCGCGCGCCGCGCCGCGATGGCTCGATCAGGCTCGAGCGCTTCTGGAAGTCGTAGACGCCGAGCGGCGACGAGAAGCGCGGCGTGCGCATCGTCGGTAGCACATGGCTCGGACCGGCGCAGTAGTCGCCGATCGCCTCGGACGCATAGCGGCCGACGAAGATCGCGCCGGCGTGGCGGATCGCATCGAGCAGCGGCGCCGGCTCGGCGACCGCGATCTCGAGGTGTTCCGGCGCGACCCGGTTGACCAGCTCGGCCGCCTGCGCCAGGTTCTCGACCCGGATCAGCGCGCCGCGGTCGGCGAGCGATGCGGCGATCACCACCCGGCGCGGCAGCGCCGGCAGCTGCCGCTCGATCGAGGCGGCGACCGCGTCGAGGAACGCGGCGTCGGGCGAGATCAGGATCGCCTGCGCCATCTCGTCGTGCTCGGCCTGCGAGAACAGATCCATCGCGATCCAGTCGGCCGGCGCCGACCCGTCGCAGACCACCAGGATCTCCGACGGCCCGGCGATCATGTCGATGCCGACGGTGCCGAACACGCGCCGCTTGGCCTCGGCAACGTAGGCGTTGCCCGGGCCGACGATCTTGTCGACCGCGCGGATGGTGGCGGTGCCGTAGGCGAGCGCCGCGACCGCGTGCGCGCCGCCGATCGTATAGACCTCGTCGATGCCGGCGAGCCGCGCCGCCGCCAGCACCATCGGGTTGCGGACGCCGTCGGGCGTCGGCACCACCATCGCCAACCCGGCGACGCCGGCGACCCGCGCCGGCAGCGCGTTCATCAGCACCGACGACGGATAGGCGGCCTTGCCGCCGGGCACGTAGAGGCCGACACGGTCGAGCGGCAGCACCCGCTGGCCGAGCCGCGTACCGTCGGGCTCGACATAGCTCCACGATTGCGCGAGCTGATGTTCGTGGTAGCGGCGGATCCGGTCGGCGGCGATCTCGAGTGCGTCGCGTTCGGCGCGGCCGATGCCGTCGAGCGCCTGCTGCAGCGCGGGCGCCGGCAGCCGCAGCGCTCCGGCATCGGCGACGTCGAGCCGGTCGAAGCGGCGCGTGTAGTCGAGCAGCGCCGCGTCGCCGCGGGCACGGACGTCGGCGACGATATCGGCGACCGCGCGCTCGATGCCGGCGTCCTGCTCGGGCGCGTAGGCGAGCAGCCGGGTCAGCCGCGCGTCGAAGTCGGCATCGGCAACATCGAGGCGATTGATCGTCGCGCGCGGCGGTACCGGCGGCCGGTCCGGTGCGTTCATGGCGCTCCCGCGGCCGACGACTGCGCGGCCGACGACTGCGCGGCTGATGGCTGCGTGGCCGGCGGCTCCGAGGCTGATGGCTGCACGGCCGGCGGCCCGCCCTGCGCGGCGCGCTCGAGCGCCGCGATCAGCGGCGCGAGCCGTGCCTGCTGCATCTTCATCGACGCCTGGTTGACGATCAGCCGCGCCGAGATCGGCATGATCTCCTCGACCGCGACCAGGTTGTTGGCGGCGAGCGTGCTGCCGGTCGAGACCAGGTCGACGATCGCGTCGGCGAGCCCGACCAGCGGCGCCAGCTCCATCGAGCCGTAGAGCTTGATCAGGTCGACATGGACCCCCTTGCGCGCGAAGTGCTCGTTCGCGACCCGGACATACTTGGTCGCGACCCGCAGCCGCTGACCGCGCCGGACCGCCCGGCCGTAGTCGAAGCCCTGCGGCGCAGCGACGCACATCCGGCAGCGGCCGATGCCGAGATCGACCGGCTGATAGACCCCTTCGCCACCATGCTCGAGCATCACGTCGCGGCCGGCGATGCCGAGGTCGGCACCGCCATGCTCGACGTAGGTCGGCACATCGCTGGCGCGCACGATCAGCAGCCGCAGGCCGGGATCGCCGGTCGGCAGGATCAGCTTGCGGCTGTCGGCGAGCGCTGCGTCCACCGCGATGCCGCAGCGCGCCAGCAGGCCGGCGGCATCGTCGAGAATCCGGCCTTTGGACAGAGCGAGCGTCAGCATCGGATCACGCCTTCGAAACGGATGCTTTCGACCCCGCCACGTTCGACGCCGGAGCAGCCATGCCGCCCGCAGAGCGATCGCCGGCGCGACGGCCGTAGCGCGGCGGCGGTGCCGGCACGACCCGCTCGATCCGCGCGCCGAGCGCGGCCAGCCGCCGCTCCATCCGGGTGTAACCGCGGTCGAGGTGATAGATCCGCTCGACGGTGGTGACGCCGCTGGCGCAGAGGCCGGCGATCACCAGGCTCGCCGACGCCCGCAGGTCGGTCGCCATCACGGTCGCGCCCGACAGCCGCGGCGTGCCGATCACGACGGCGGTATTGCCTTCGATCCGGATGTCGGCGCCGAGCCGCAGCAGCTCCTGCACGTGCATGAAGCGGTTCTCGAAGATCGTCTCGGTGATCACGCCGGTGCCGGAGGCCGTGCAGTTGAGCGCCATGAACTGCGCCTGCATGTCGGTCGCGAAGCCCGGGTACGGCGCGGTCCGCACCGTCACCGCGCGCGGCCGCTGCTGCAGCTGCAGCCGGACCCAGTCGGCGCCGGTGGTCACCGTCGCGCCGGTCTCGGCGAGCTTCTCCAGCGTCGCGTCGAGCGACCAGGGCTCGGCGCCGCGGACGATGATGTCGCCGCCGCAGGCCGCCGCCGCGCAGAGGAAGGTCCCGGTCTCGATCCGGTCGGCCATCACCCGGTACCGGGCACCGTGCAGCGATGGCACGCCGTGGATCACGATCCGGTCGGTCCCCGCGCCCTCGATCCGCGCGCCCATCGCGATCAGCGCCCGCGCCAGGTCCAGCACCTCGGGTTCACGCGCGGCGTTCTCGATCAGCGTCTCGCCGTCGGCGAGGCAGGCCGCCATCATCAGGTTCTCGGTGCCCGTGACCGTGACCATGTCGGTGACGATCCGCGCGCCCTTGAGCCGCCGGGCCCGCGCGACGACGAAGCCGCCTTCGATCTCGATCTGCGCCCCCATCGCCTGCAGGCCCTTGATGTGCTGATCGATCGGCCGCTGGCCGATCGCGCAGCCGCCCGGCAGCGACACCCGCGCCTCGCCGAACCGCGCGACCAGCGGGCCGAGCACCAGGATCGACGCGCGCATCGTCTTGACCAGTTCGTAAGGCGCTTCGGTGCTGGTCGGCGCCGCGGCCTGCAGCGTCACCTGCTCGCCGTGACGCTCGGCGCGCACGCCGAGCAGCCTCAGCAGCCGCAGCGTGGTCGCGATGTCCTGCAGTTCCGGGACGTTGTCGAGCGTCAGGGCATCGGCGGTCAACAGACCGGCGCACAGGATCGGCAGCGCCGCGTTCTTGGCGCCGGCGGCGGTGATCTCGCCGGCGAGCCGCGTGCCGCCTTCGATCCGCAGCTTGTCCATCAACGCCCCTCGCCGCCGGTCGGCCGGCCGGCCGCCTGGAATTCCGCCGGCGTCAGCGTCTTCATCGACAGCGCATGGATCTCGGCCTTCATCCGGTCGCCGAGCGCCTGGTAGACCAGCTGATGCCGCGCGATCGGCCGCTTGCCGTCGAACGCCGACGAGACGATGACCGCCTCGAAATGATGACCGTCGCCGGAGACCTCGAGATGCTCGCAGGCGAGCCCCGCGGCAATGTAGGCTCGGACGTTCTCGGGGGTGACCACGGATCCACTCCAGCGCGGTGTCGGGGGGAAATTGTAACCGGCACTAGGACGCTGTCGGACGATGGGAGGGGGTCGCGCAGCCCCTTCCATCGTCCGACAGCCCCCTAGTACCGCAACTTGTATCCGGTCGCCAGCATCCGCAGCGCGATCGCGGCCACCGCCGCCCAGGCGACGCCGACGATCGCGAGCGACAGCCACGGCGACGCGTCGGAATGGCCGAAGAAGCCGTAGCGGAAGCCGTCGACCATGTAGAAGAACGGATTCAGGTGCGACGCGGCGAGCCAGAACGGCGGCAGGCTGTTGACCGAATAGAAGACGCCCGACAGGAACGTCAGCGGCATGATCAGGAAATTCTGGAACGCCGCGGTCTGGTCGAACTTGTCGGCCCAGATGCCGCCGATCAGCCCGAGCGTGCCGAGGATCCCGGCGCCGGCGATGCCGAACGCGAGCGCCCACAACGGATACTCGAAGCGGGCTTCCAGGAAGCCGACGGTGCAGACGAACACGCCGAGGCCGACCATCAGGCCACGCACCATCGCCGCCAGCACGTAGCCGAGATAGAGCGCCAGCGGCCGCAGCGGCGGCAGCAGCACGAACACGATGTTGCCGGTCACCTTGCTCTGGATCAGCGACGACGACGAGTTCGCGAACGCATTCTGCAGCACCGACATCATCACCAGGCCCGGGATCAGGAACGACGTGTACGGCACGCCCGGGAACACCTCGGTCCGGCCGCGCAGCGCATGCGAGAAGATCAGCAGGTAGAGCAGCGCGGTCATCACCGGCGCAGCGACAGTCTGCACCGCGACTTTCCAGAACCGCAGCATCTCCTTGTAGAACAAGGTCCCGAATCCGTCCATCACCCTTCCACAACCCGACAACCAGAACGCAATCGCATCGAATGAAGCGGCTCGAACCAAGCAGTCGCCGCGGAGCGGGCTTTGCCCGGCCGCTGGCGGCGCCCCCCAGTGGGGGGGAGCGCCGCAGGCGCAACGGGGGGCGTCATTCTTTCATGACCTTGACGAAGACGTCCTCGAGATCGGTCTGGACGATCTCCATCTCGTCGATCACGACACCGGCGGCACGCAGCTCGGTGACGATGGTCGCGACGTCCTCGAAGCGGTCGATGTCGAGCCGGGTCCGGTCGTCGCCGGGCGGCCCCTCGATCCGCCGCGCCGCCAGCGATGCCGGCAGCGGCGCGCCCGACAGGCTCAGCACGACGGCGCCGGCGGCGAAGCGCTTCAGCAGATTCTCGGTGCGGTCGAGCGCGACGATCCGGCCGGCCTTCAGCATCGCGACCCGCTGGCAGAGCGCCTGCGCCTCCTCCAGGTAATGCGTCGTCAGCACGACCGTGGTGCCGGCGCGGTTGAGCCGCTGCACGAACGCCCACAGCGACTGCCGCAGCTCGACGTCGACGCCGGCGGTCGGCTCGTCGAGCACGATCACCGGCGGCCGGTGCACCAGCGCCTGCGCGACCAGCACCCGCCGCTTCATGCCGCCCGACAGCGCGCGCATGTTGGCGTCGGCCTTCGACTCGAGGCCGAGGCCGTCGAGGATCTCGTCGATCCAGGCGTCGTTGCGCCGCAGCCCGTAGTAGCCCGAGGTGATCCGCAGCGTCTCGCGGACCGAGAAGAACGGATCGAACACCAGCTCCTGCGGCACCACGCCGAGCTGGCGCCGGGCGGCCAGATAGTCGCTGGCGACGTCGTGCCCCATCACCCGGACGGTGCCGGAATCGGCGCGGGCGAGCCCGGCGATGATCGAGATCAGCGTGGTCTTGCCGGCGCCGTTGGGACCGAGCAGCGCGAAGAATTCGCCCGGCTCGATCGCGAACGTAACGCCGGCAAGCGCCTGCACCGTGCCGTAGCGCTTGGCAACGGCGTCGATCTCGATGGCAGCCGGCATCGCGGCGTCGTCCCCTCTCTGCTTGCTGATCTCTGTCCGGCGACGGCCGCGGGCACCGCGACTGTCGCCGGCACGGCGCGCTCAATCGGCGGCGCGCTCCTTGCCGTCGCCGAACAGCAGCGCGTCGACGCCGTAGAGCTCGGCGAGTTCGGCGAGCTTGGGCGGCGGATTGCAGACGGTGACGCGCTTGCCGAGCCGCCGCGACAGCTCGAGCAGCAGCGACAGCGCCGACGAATCGAAGGTCTTCAGCGGCGCGAAGTCGAGCGTCGGCGGCGCCTGGCCGGTGTGCCTGGCGCATTCGATGCCGAGCTGCGCGATCACTTCGAGCACGTTGCTCGCGTCGATCCGCGCCGGCACCGGCAGTGCCGCCGGATTCGCCGGCACGCCGCCGGCCATCGCCCGGCCAGGAGTCGCGGTGTCCAAGTTCAGGACTTCAATGCCGGAGCGAACGCCTTGTTCTTCTCCGCGAGGCTCTTGATCAGCCCGTCGAGGCCGCCGGCCGAGATCTCCTGCGCGAACTGATTGCGATAGGTCTGCACCAGCCAGACGCCCAGGACGTTGACATCGTAGATCTTCCAGCCCTCGCCCGCCTTCTCGAGGCGGTAGTCGAGCTGGATCGGCTCGCCGCGCGGCTGCACGACCTCGCTGCGGACGATCACTTCGTCGCTGGCCTCGCCGCGGAACGGCTTCATCCGGATCGTCTGATCCTTGACCGCGGTGAACGCGTTCGCATACGTGCGCAGCAGCAGGATCCGGAATTCCTCCATCACCTTCTGTTTCTGGTCGGGCGTCGCTTCGCGCCACGCGCGGCCGACCGACAGCGCAGTCATCCGCTCGAAATTGACGTTCGGCATCAGCGTCGTCTCGACCAGTTGCGCGACGCCCTTGACATCGCCCGACTGGATCTTCGAGTCGCCGCGGACCTGCTCGATCACCTTGTTCGACAGCGTTTCGATGAACGCATTCGGCGCCTGCTGCGCCAGCGCGGCTGTCGCCAGACACAGCGACGCCACCAGCGCCGCGCCGCGCGCGGCGATCCGGGAAGTTCGATTCATCAACGATCCAGCGTTCATTTCGATTCCTCAGCAGCGTTCCGATTCCACGGCGGCATCCGCCACCGTTGCGGCCAGCGCCATGCCCGGCGCGTCCGATCACAACGTCCGAACCGGCGGTCGCGAGGACCGCCGCCCGGGCTACCGGGCATGCGGGGCGGATTATCCCACTCGGACGTATCCGGGCGTTGCAAACATGCAACAATCGGTGACGCCTGGCACCCGCCGGCCGCAACACCCGATGATCGCGACCCCGGGCCGATTAGTTGGCGGAGCCGCCACTAGCCCCGCCGCCACCACCCGCGCCTCCGCTACCGCCGCCGCCGGTACCCCCGCCACCGGTACCGCCGCCCGCAGCACCGCCGCCGGCCGGACTACCGGCCGGCGCCGCGGCGCCGGCGCTGCCTCCCGGCGCCGCCGCCTTGTCCGCCTTGCGCTCCTCCGCCTTGCTCTCCGAATACCCCGAATCGTCCTCGAGCGGCTCTTCGTCCTCGTCGGGCGGATCGCCGTCGTAGACCGCGTTGCGACGGCGTTGCAGCCAGCCGTCGCGGATCAGCGAGTAGCGGTCGAGCGCGGCGCTGTCGACGACGCGCTCGGCATCGAGCAGCGAGGCCCGGGTATCGACCAGCCGCAGCCCGAGCCCGGTGTTGCGCAGCCGGACATCGTGGTACATGGCGACCGGGTCACCGTAGGTATCGACGATCCGCGCTGGCGCGTCGCGAACCGTCGACGGGCCGAAGAACGGCAGCACCAGGTACGGCCCCGACGGCACCCCCCACCAGCCGAGCGTCTGGCCGAAATCCTCGTAGTGCTTCGGCATGCCGATCGCGCTCGCGATGTCGGCGACGCCGGCGAAGCCGAGCGTCGAGTTCAGCACGAAGCGGGAGACATCGATCAGCGCCGCTTTCGGCTTGGCCTGCAGCAGGTTGTTGACGCCGGTGTAGAGGTCGCCGAGATTGGCGAAGAAGCTCGAGATCATCAGCTGCAGCGCATCGGGCACGACCTTCCGGTAGCCCTGCGCGACCGGCTTCAGCGCATAGCGATCCAGCGCATCGTTGAACTGGTAGACCGGCCGGTTGAACGATTCGAGCGGATCGCGCGGATTGGCGCCGCTGGTCGCGCAGGCCGCCAGCAGCGGCAGCAGCAGCGCGATCAACCAGCGCGCCGACGACGACCGCAGCGGCGCGGAAGACCGGCCCGGCGCAACGCTCCGCCGGGGCACCGCACTGCCCCACCGGATCACTTCGGCGCCCCGCCCGAGCCGCTGTTGCTGCCCTCGCCTTCCGAGGCACGGCCGTAGAGGAACTGGCTGATCAGGTTCTCGAGCACGACCGCGGACTGGGTCATCGCGACCTTGTCGCCGTCAGCGAGCGTCTTCTCCTCGGCCCCGGCCTCGATGCCGATGTACTGCTCGCCGAGCAGCCCGGCGGTCAGGATCTTGACCGACGAGTCCTTCGGGAAGCGGTAGCGCTCGTTCATCACCAGCCTGACGTCGGCGCGGAAGGTCTTGGTGTCGAAACCGATCCGCTCGACCCGGCCGACGACGACGCCGGCGCTGCGCACCGGCGCGCGCGCCTTGAGCCCGCCGATGTTGTCGAACTGCGCGGTCAGATGGTAGCCGCCGTCCTCGGTGACCAGTGCGCCGAGGTTGGCCGCACGCAGCGCCAGGAAGAACAGCGCCAGGATCCCGGCGAGCACGAACAGCCCGACCAGGATGTCCAGTTTGCGTCGTTGCATTGCCATTTGCGCATTATCTCCTGCGCCGCAGGCGCAACGGGGGCGTCCTCAAAATCCGCCGTACATCAGTGCCGTCAGCACGAAGTCGAAGCCGAGCACCGCGAGCGAGGATGCCACCACGGTCGCGGTGGTCGCACGCGAGACCCCTTCGGGCGTCGCGGTCGCCTCGTGGCCGACGAACAGCGCGATCAGGCCGCAGATGGCGCCGAACAGCGCGCTCTTGATGATGCCGTTCAGGATGTCGTTGCGAAAATCGACGCCGGCCTGCATCTGCGACCAGAACTCGCCGGGATCGACACCGATCATCTGGACCCCGACGATCCAGGAGCCGATGATGCCGACCGCCGAGAACATCGCGGCGAGCAGCGGCATCGCGATCAGCGTCGCGGCGAACCGGGGCGCCAGCACCCGGGCCATCGGGTCGACGCCCATCATCTCCATCGCCGCGAGCTGCTCGCCAGCCTTCATCAAGCCGATGCCGGCGGTCAGCGACGTGCCGGCGCGGCCGGCGAACAGCAGTGCGGTCACCACGGGCCCGAGTTCGCGGGCCAGCGACAGCGCGACCAGCAGACCGAGCGCCGACGACGAACCGTAGCGCTGCAGCGTGTAGTAGCCCTGCAGGCCGAGCACGAAACCGACGAACAGGCCCGAGATCGTGATGATCGACAGCGAGCGGTTGCCGATGAAGTAGAGCTGCTCGATGACCAGCCGCGGCCGGCGCAGTGCCGCCAGCGCGAGCCACGACAGCCGCAGCAGGAAGCGCAGCCCGAAGCCGAGCAGCTGGAACTGCGCGAGCGCCCAGGCGCCGAGCCGGCCGATGTCGTCGAGCAGCACGCCGAGCTTCACAGGCCGAGCTCCTCGGCGATCGGCCGCGCCGGATAGTGGAAGCGGACCGGCCCGTCGCGGCGGCCGTTCAGGAACTGCGCGACCCGCGGGTCGGTCGACGCCATCAGCTCGGCCGGGGTGCCTTCGCCGATCACTTCACCGGCGCTCATCACGTAGGCATAGTCGACGATCTGGAAGGTCTCGGCGACGTCGTGGGTGACCAGGATGGTGGTCGCGTCGAGCGCCGAGCTCAGGTTGCGGATCAGGTGCGCGATGGTGCCGAGCGAGATCGGGTCGAGCCCGGCGAACGGCTCGTCGTACATCAGGAGCGGCGGGTCGAGCGCGATCGAGCGCGCCAGCGCGACCCGCCGCGCCATGCCGCCCGAGATCTCCGACGGCATCAGCCGCGAAGCGCCGCGCAGGCCGACCGCATGCAGCTTCATCAGCACCAGATCGCGGATCATGCTGCCCGGCAGATCGGTATGCTCGCGCAGCGGGAACGCGATGTTCTCGAACACGTTCAGATCGGTGAACAGCGCCCCGAACTGGAACAGCATCCCCATCTTCTTGCGCGCCGCGTAGAGGCCTTCGCGGTCGAGCCGGTGGACATCGGCGCCGTTCAGCAATACCCGCCCCTGCTGCGGCCGGACCTGCGCGCCGATCGCCCGCAGCACGGTCGTCTTGCCGCAGCCGGAACCGCCCATCAGCGCGACGACGGCGCCGCGGCGAAAACGCATGTTGAGGTTCTTCAGGATCGGCCGCTCCCGCGTATAGCCGAAACTGAGCGACTCGACGGTGAGCAGGTAGTCGTTGTCCAAGAGCTGCCGTGGTGCGGGGGGCGGCCGGGGCGTGGGGCCCCAGGGTCGGGCGATTCTACCCGGGCCCCGCCGCCGCCGGGGCCCGGACGTGTCGGGGCCGCTGCAACAGCCGGCGCGGCCGCCGGATCAACGCCGCAGCAGGGCCGCCTCGGCGCCGTTGACCTGCTCGATCGTCCCGGCCAGCACCAGTGTGTCGCCGGCGGCGATCGCGAAGCCGGACGGCGGGTCGGTGATCCGCTTGCCGCCGCGGACCAGCGCGGTGATCCGGCAGCCGTCGATCGGCAGGTCGGCGATCGCCTTGCCAAGCACACTGGCGCCGGCGGTGATCGTCACCGTGTGCAGCCGCTGATGCGACTCCTCGATGATCTCGGCTTCGTGTTCGCTGGCGCTGCGGAAATAGCCGCGCAGCATCTGGTAGCGGCTGTCGCGGATCAGGCCGATCCGGTTCTGCACCCGCGGCAGCGGCACGCCGGTCAGCGCCAGCGCATGGGAAGCGAGCATCAGGCTGCCCTCGACGATCTCGGGCACGACCTCGGTGGCGCCGGCAGCGCGCAGCAGGTCGAGATCGCCGTCGGTGGCGGTCCGGACCAGCACCGGCAGCGTCGGCGACAGCTGCCGGACTACCGACAGCAGCCGTAGCGTTGCCGGCGTATCGACGTAGGTCACGATCAGCGCGCTGGCGCGGTGGATGCCGGCGGCGAGCAGCGTCTCGCGCCGGCTGGCGTCGCCGAACACCACCGACTCGCCGGCGGCGGCGGCCTGGCGGACCCGGTCCGGATCGAGGTCGAGCGCGACGATGTCGATGCCCTCGGCCTCGAGCACATGCGCCAGGCTCTGGCCGCTGCGGCCGTAGCCGCAGAGGATCACATGGTGCTGCCGGGCGATCGAGCGCGTCGCGATCTGTTGCAGCTGCAACGAACGCAGCATCCATTCCTGGCCCGACGCGCGCAGCGCGATCCGCTCGGCCTGACGGATCAACAGCGGGCTCGCCAGGATCGACAGCAGCATCGCGGCCAGCATCGGCTGCAGCGCCGCCGACTGCAGCAGCCCCGACTGCATCGCCAGCACCAGCAGCACGAACGCGAACTCGCCGGCCTGCGCCAGCCAGATGCCGGTCTTGATCGCGGTCGCGGTGCTGGCGCCGCTGAAACGGACGATCGCCGCGACCAGCACGAACTTGAGCAGCACCGGCAGCAGCAGCAGCGCCAGCACCGCCGGCCAGGCCGCGACCACGACCGCGACGTCGAGCTTCATGCCGATGGTGATGAAGAACAGCCCGAGCAGCAGGTCGCGGAACGGCTTGATGTCCTCTTCGACCTGGAAGCGGTACTCGGTCTCGGAGATCATCATGCCGGCGACGAACGAGCCGAGCTCCATCGACAGCCCGGCCCGCTCGGTCAGCCAGGCGAACAGCAGCGTCGCCAGCAGCACGTTGAGCGTGAACACCTCGTGCGAGCGCAGCCGGGCGACGTTGAGGAACCAGGTCCGCATCAGCGGCGGGCCGAACTTCAGCAGCAGGAACAGCACCACCGCCGCCTTCAGCAAGGCCAGCCCGAGATCGAGCTGCCAGCGGTCGCCGCCGCTGCCGAGCTCCGGCGTCACGATCAGCAGCGGGATCAGCGCCAGATCCTGGAACAGCAGGATGCCGAAGATCCGCCGGCCGTGGTCGGTCTCGAGCTCGCGACTGTCGGTCAGCATCTTGCTGACCAGCGCGGTCGACGACATCGCGATCGCGCCGCCGATCACGATCGCGCTGCGCCAGTCGATGCCGCCCGGCAGCAGCCGGGCCAGCCAGTCGCGCGGCAGCAGCAGGACCGCCGCCAGCACCCCGGCGATGGTCAGCCCGACCTGTGCCGGACCGAGGCCGAACACGAACGTGCGCAGCGCCGCCAGCTTCGGCAGGCTGAACTCCAGGCCGAGCGTGAACATCAGGAACACGACGCCGAGCTCGGCGAGCGTCGAGACCGCCTCGGAGTCGCCGGCGAGGTTGCCGGCGTAGGGCCCGACCAGCACCCCGACCGCGAGGTAGCCGACCAGCGCCGGCAGCCCGAAGCGGCGCAGGATCGTCACCATCGCGATGCTCGCGCCGAGCAGGATCAGGGTCAGTTCGACTGCGTGCATGGCGTCGGCCCGGGGTTCCTTTCGGCGCGGTGGCGGAGCGAAGCCGGGCCGACACCGGACGCTATACTGGCCCGATGCAGGCGCCGATTCTACCGACGGCATCGGCGCAGGTCAGCGCCGATCTCCTGCGCGCGCGCGCCCAGGAGGTGCTGCGGATCGAGGCCGGCGCGGTGCAGGAGCTGGTCGCCACGATCGGCGACGACTTCGTCGCGGCCTGCCGGCTGATCCTCGCCTGCCGCGGCCGGGTGGTCGTCAGCGGCATCGGCAAGTCCGGCCACATCGCGCGCAAGATCGCCGCCACCTTCGCCTCGACCGGCACGCCGGCGTTCTTCGTCCACCCGGCCGAGGCGAGTCATGGCGATCTCGGCATGGTCACCCGCGACGACGTCTTCGTCGCGCTGTCGAACTCCGGCCAGACCGAGGAACTGCTGACGATCGTGCCGCTGGTCAAGCGCCAGGGCGCCCGGCTGATCGCGCTGACCGGCAACGCCGAGTCGGCGCTGGCGCGCCATGCCGACGTCCATCTGTTCGCCGGCGCCCGCCGCGAAGCCTGTCCGCTGAACCTCGCGCCGACCGCGAGCACCACCGCGGCGCTCGCGCTCGGCGACGCGCTCGCGGTCGCGCTGCTGGAGGCACGCGGCTTCGGTCACGCCGATTTCGCGCGGTCGCACCCGGGCGGATCGCTCGGCCGGCGGCTCCTGACACTGGTGTCGGACGTGATGCGCACCGGCGACGCGCTGCCGACGGTGCCGCTCGACTGCCGCTTCACCGACGCGCTGTTCGAGATCTCGCGCAAGCGGATGGGCATGGTCGCGGTCGTCGATGGCGAGCGCCGGATCCACGGCATCTTCACCGACGGCGACCTGCGCCGCGTGCTCGGCCGGGCGCCATCCGACCTCGCGTCGCTCGCGATCGCCGACGTCATGACCGCCACGCCGGTCACCATCGCCGCCGACGCGCTCGCGGTCGAGGCGGTCCGCGCGATGGAGGAACGCCGGATCACCCAGCTGCTGGTCGTCGACGACGAGCGCCGGCTGCTCGGCGCGGTGCATTTCCACGACCTGCTGGCGGCCAAGGTCGTATGAGTTCTGCAACGGCTGGCGGGGCAACGGCGGCGCCCGACCGCCGCGACCCCGATGCGGTGCGCGCCGCGGCGCAGCGTATCCGGCTGCTCGCGATGGACGTCGACGGCACGTTGACCGACGGCACGATCCGGATCGGTGCCGGCGGCGAGCTCTACAAGACGTTCTCGGTCCGCGACGGCTTCGGCCTGACGCTGCTGGCCGGAGCCGGAATCGAGCTCGCGCTGATCACCGGCCGGCGTTCCGCGATCGTCGAGCAGCGTGCAGCCGAGCTCGGCATCCGCCACGTCCACCAGGGGGTCGGCGACAAGCGCACCGTGCTGACCCGGCTCTGCACCGGACTCGGCATCCCGCTCGCCGACGCCGCATTCATCGGCGATGACTGGCCCGATCTCGGCGCGATGGCGGCCTGCGGGCTGGCGGCGGCGCCGGCCGACGCAGTGCCCGAAGTGCTGGCGGCGGCCGACTGGATCGCCGCCGCGCCGGCCGGCGACGGCGCGGTGCGCGAGCTGGCGATGCTGCTGCTCGACGCGCGCGACGGCCGCGCCGCCGCTCTAGCGCGTTTCCAGGCGGCCGCTCCGAAGCGCTCATCCCGGAGCGCACAGCGCGGAGGGTAGTCCAGTGAGCCCGCGCCTGTTCGATCGACTGGCCGCCGCCGCCTCGATGCTGATCCTGATCGGCCTCGGCATGCTCAGCTACTTCCTGGCGCAGCAGGCCGAGCGGCTGGCGCGGCCGTCGACGCCGCGCCAGCTGTCGCACGAACCCGATTATTTCGTCGACCGGATGACGCTGCTCAAGGCCAATGCCGCCGGCGAGCCGGCGGTCCGGATCGAAGCGGTACGGATGCGCCACTTCCCCGACGACCTGACGATCGAGTTCGATGCCCCGCGGATCGTCACGCTGACCGACAACAAGCCGGTGATCCGCGTCACCGCCGACACCGGCCGGGCGCCCGAGACCGGCGACAAGACCGACCTGATCGGCAACGTCCGGATCGTCCGCGAGGCCGACGGCAAGAGCGCGGAGCTGGTCGCGGTGACCGACGCGGCCACGGTGCTGATCCCGCAAAAGATCATCGTCACCGATCAGCCGGTCGACATCCGGATGGGTGACAATCGGCTGACCGGCATCGGGATGCAACTCGACAGCGACCGCCGCCAGTTGCAGGTAGACTCACGCGTCAGAGGGGAGATCGCACCAGGCCCGCGCGAAGCCCCGCCGCCGTCGCCGGGCCGGAACGGTGCGCACTAACGGCCCGCCAACGGCCGCTCGACGGCCTGAGAGAATTTCGGCCAGCCACGTTCGGATGAAGGCAGCAGCACTGATCGCATCGCTCGCGCTCGGGTTCGGTTGCGCGCCGGCTATGGCCGAGCGCGCCGACCGCGACAAGCCGACCAATATCGAGGCCGACCGCGCCCAGTACGACGACGCCAAGAAGGTCACCGTCTTTACCGGCAACGTCGTGCTGACCAAGGGCACGATCATGATCCGCGGCGACCGGGTGATCCTGCGCCAGTTCGAGAACAATACCCAGTCGGCGGTCGCGACCGGCCGGCGGGCGAGCTTCCGGCAGAAGCGCGAGGGGCTCGATCAGTTCATCAACGGCATGGCCAACGAGATCGACTACGATTCGCGCACCGAAATCCTGCGGCTGACCGGCGACGCGATGATCCGGCGCCTCGAATGCGAAGCGCCGATCGACGAGATCACCGGGGCCGTGGTCGTCTACAACGCCCGCACCGAGATGTTCACCGTCGACGGCAAGGATGCCGCCAGCGGCAGCGGTGGCCGGGTCCGGATCGTCATCCAGCCGCGCAACGACGGCAAGACCGGTGACGGCAAGCCGGGCGAGACCGCACCCGGCGGCGCAGTCAAATGCCCGCCCGGCGCTGCGCTGCCGCTCAAGCCGGCCGCGGCACTCGAGCTGCCGCGCGCACCCGGCGCGCAGACTGCCCGCTGATCGCGGCCGCCCGGACCGCGACCGGCGACGGCACTGCCCGGCGAATGGAAGGCGAGCGCGCCAGCCGGCTCACGGCGAGCCACCTGATGAAGTCGTACGGCGGCCGGATCGTGGTCCGCGACGTCTCGCTCGAGGTCGAGAGCGGCGAGGTGATCGGCCTGCTCGGACGCAACGGCGCCGGCAAGACCACCTGTTTCTACATGATTGCCGGGCTGGTTGCCACCGACGGCGGCAGCATCGCGCTCGACGATCAGTCGATCAGCCGGTTGCCGATCCACCGCCGCGCCAAGCTCGGCCTGTCGTACCTGCCGCAGGAAGCGTCGGTGTTCCGCAAACTGACGGTCGAAGAGAACATCCTGGCGGTGCTGGAACTGCAGCAGGATCGCAACGGCCGGTCGCTGCCGCGCGCCGAGCAGACCCGGCGCCTCGAGGCGCTGCTCAGCGAGCTGCAGGTCGACCATATCCGATCCAATACCGCGATCTCGCTGTCGGGCGGCGAGCGGCGGCGGGTCGAGATCGCCCGTGCGCTCGCCACTTCGCCGCGTTTCATCCTGCTCGACGAGCCGTTCGCCGGCGTCGACCCGATCGCGGTGATCGAGATCCAGCGCATCGTCACGCTGCTGAAGAACCGTGGTATCGGCGTCCTGATCACCGACCACAACGTTCGGGAGACCCTTGGCATCTGCGACAGGGCCTATATCATTAACGATGGTACTGTTCTTGCTTCCGGCCGGCCGAACGAGATCATCCAGGACGACCGCGTGCGCAAGGCTTACCTCGGCGAGGATTTTCGGATGTAGGTGCACTGGCTGCCAGGCCCGGGGACAGGCCGATGCCCGGCACGCCTGTCACCGGATCGGTCCTCGTCGCGCATCCTCCGACCGACCTGGGCCCGAACGCATTGAAGCCGTCGCTGCAGATCCGCCAGAGTCAGCACCTGGCATTGACCCCGCAGCTGCAGCAGTCGATCCGGCTGCTGCAGCTCTCGACCCTTGAGCTGAACCAGGAGATCGAGCAGATCCTGTCGCAGAATCCGCTGCTCGAGCGGACCGACGACCCCTACGCCGCCGAGGTCCGGCTGCACGGTGACGGCAATGTCCGCATCGAGATCGGTGGCGATGCCGATGCCGGGGCTGCCGCCGGCAGCTACAACGACGGCTATCCGGCAGCCGCCGGCGACGGTGAGATCCGCAGCGGCGAAGCACCGTCGGACGACGGCCCCGACCGCAACGCCGACCGTGGCGCCGATCGCGAGGACGGCGACCGTGCCGACCGGCCCGACGGCAGCGAACTGTGGGGCGGCGAGGCCGGCGGCCGCGGCAGCGACGATCCCGATGACGATCGGGTTTCACAGCATGCCGGCCCGATCGGCGTCTCGCTGCAGGAACATCTGCTGGCGCAATTGGCCGGCGCCCGCTGCTCACGGCGGGACCGCGCGCTGGTGCAGTTGCTGATCGAGGAGATCGAGGACAGCGGCTATCTGCGCACCGATCTTGCCGAGATCGCCGAAGCGCTGCCGCCCGAACTCGGGATCGAAGCCGACGAGCTGATCACCGCCCTGCGGCTGCTGCACAGCTTCGAACCGGCAGGCGTCGGGGCGCGATCGGTCGCCGAGTGTCTGGCGTTGCAATTGCCGCAGCAGGTCGCCAGGATCGCGGCGCCGCCGGCGGTGGCGATGCTGGCGCAACGCATCATCGAGGACCATCTGGAACTGCTCGCCGGCCGCGAATTCAGCAAAATGCGCAAACTGTTGCGCTGCGACGACGAAAACCTGCGCGACGCCCAGAAGCTGATCCAGTCGCTCGATCCGAAACCGGGCAACCGCTTCGGCGTGCAGACCGCAGCCTACGTCGCGCCCGATGTGATCGTCCGCAAGACCCGCCACGGCTGGCAGGCCTTCCTGAACCCCGACGTGATGCCACGGTTGCGGGTCAACGACCTCTATGCGCAGATCCTCAAGCACCACCGGGCCGGCAAGGCCGGGGGCCGCGGCGCCGCGGCCGGCAGCCGCGGCAGCGCCGGCCCGGGCATCGGAACTGCTGGACGGCCGGCAATAGCCAGACCGGCGGCATCGGCGGGGGCCGACGCCGGCGGCGGAGAGGCGGACAATCGTTCTGGCAGCAATGGAACCCAGGGCAGCAATAGCCTGGCGTCACAGTTGCAGGAAGCGCGCTGGCTGGTCAAGAATGTCCAGCAGAGGTTCGATACGATCTTGCGAGTCTCCCAGGAAATCGTCGATCGACAGAAGGCCTTCTTCAGCCACGGCGCGGTGGCGATGCGGCCGCTGGTGCTGCGTGAAGTCGCCGACGCCGTCGGTCTGCATGAATCGACGATCTCCCGCGTCACCACGCAGAAGTACATGCTGACGCCGTTCGGCACGCTCGAGCTGAAGTACTTCTTCGGCAGTCATGTCGCCACCGAAGCCGGCGGTGCCGCATCGAGCACCGCGATCCGCGCATTGATCAAGCAGCTCATCGATGAGGAGGACGCCCACCAACCCCTATCGGATAGCCGAATCGCAGACGTGCTTGGTGAGCAGGGAATCGTCGTCGCCCGCCGGACCGTGGCCAAGTACCGGGAGGCGCTGAAAGTGCCGCCGGTCGCGCAACGCAGGGCGTTCTGACCGGCTCCTGCCCCAGGCTCCCGTTCCAACGCCAGGAGGTCAAGGCATGAATCTTTCGATCAGCGGTCATCATCTCGTCGTCACCGCTGCGCTGCGCGACTACGTCACCGCCAAGCTGCAACGCATCCGCAACCACTTCGACCAGGTGATCGACGTCAACGTCATCCTGTCGGTCGAAAAGCTGGTGCAGAAGGCCGAAATCACGCTGCACGTCGCCGGCAAGGACATCCACGTCGAATCCACCGACGCCGATCTGTATGCCGCGATCGATTGCCTTGCCGACAAACTCGACCGCCAGGTCATCAAATACAAACAGAAGCGTTATGGCCATGGCCACGAGGCGCTCAAGCACCAGGATAGTCCGACCTGACGCCGGCCCCGCTGTTGCGCTGGCCGCGGTACCGGTACCGGTACCGCGGCCGGCCGAACAAGCCCAGTCGGTTCAAGCGTTTGCGCACGGCAGCGCACGAAGCGGGCAAGGTCCTGTCGAATTTTCCATACTGCAGTGCGGAAAAATTACCCTTTCCGCTTGTTTTCCCCGTTCGACCAGTGCATATAATCCGCTCGCGGTTTCGGCCGAGTACGCGAAAATAGAGCAGGTGAGTGCATTGCAGCAACCGCGACCGGCGCGCGGGCTCACCCAGCGGTGCTGCAAACGGCCGCCCGGAAGGAATGCCAACGGATGAATCGAATCTCGAAGCTCTTGTCGGCGCGCAACATCCTGCTCGACGTGCCGGCCACCAGCAAGAAGCGCTTGCTGGAACACGCGGCGCTGCTGTTCGAGAACGAGCATCGGCTCGAGCGCAACAAGGTCTTCGACTCGTTGTTCGCCCGCGAGCGCCTCGGCTCCACCGGCCTCGGCCAGGGCGTCGCGATTCCGCACGGCCGGATCAAGTCGCTGAAGGCGCCGCTGATCGCGGTGCTGCGCGCCGAACAGCCGGTGCCGTTCGAAGCGCCCGATGCCCAGCCGGTCAAGCTGCTGGTGGTGCTGCTGGTGCCCGAGCACGCAACCGAGGAACATCTCGAGATCCTCTCCGAACTCGCTGAAATCCTCTCGGACGCCACGATCCGCGACACGCTGCTGAATGCCGCCGACCCGGCGGCGATCTTCCGTGTGCTGTCGAGCTGGGAACCCTACCGGCCAGCGGCCTGACCGCAGGTCGGTGCCCGGTTCGGCCCACTGATCTGCTGGCGCTGCCAGCAGGGCTTCCGACGGTCATGTTGTCGCAAGCGGTTATCCTTCAGGCTTGCCATAGCGCGCAGGGTGCCCAGATGCCGATGACGATCCAGGAGTTCGTCGACTCCCAGCAGAGTCACATCGGCCTGCGCTGGGTGGCCGGCCACAGCGGGGCGGCGCGGACCGTCGGCGAACCGGATCGCAACACCGTCGACCAGGTCGGCTACCTGAACCTGATCCATCCCAACCGGCTGAGCGTCTTCGGGCCGCACGAGGTCGCCTACTACGAGCGGCTGTCGCTGGCGCGGCGCGAACATCTGCAGACCGAGCTGCTGGCGGCGCGGCCGCCGGCGCTGATCGTCAGCAACGGCGTCAGCGCGCCGGAAGCGCTGATCGCCCGCTGCGAGGAAAGCGGCCAGCCGCTGCTCGCGACCGAGATGGACGGTGCCCGGGTCATCGAATCGCTGCGCTACTTCTTCTCGAAGAACACCGCCGACAGCACGTCGATGCATGGCGTGCTGATGGACGTGCTCGGCATGGGCGTGCTGATCTCCGGCGATTCCGGGCTCGGCAAGAGCGAGCTCGCGCTCGAGCTGATCAGCCGCGGCCACGGCCTGGTCGCCGACGACGTCGTCGAGATCGACCGGATCGGCCCGGACTCGCTCGAAGGCCGCTGTCCGCCGCTGTTGCAGGGCCTGCTGGAAGTCCGCGGGCTCGGGCTGATCGACATCAAGACCGTCTTCGGCGAGACCGCGGTCCGCCGCAAGATGCGCGTCAAGCTGATCGTCCACCTGGTCCGGCGCAGCACGATGGAGGATCAGTACGAGCGCCTGCCGCTGCAGGAACTGACGCAGGATATCCTCGGCGTGCAGGTCCGCAAGGTCGCAATCCCGGTCGCGGCCGGGCGCAATCTCGCGGTGCTGACCGAGGCCGCGGTACGGACCACGGTGCTGTCGTTGCGCGGCATCGACACCACCCGCGAATTCGTCAAGCGCCAGCAACAGGCGATCAGCGAGTCGCAACTGACCGAGGCCGATGGCGACTAGGAGGCAGTCGGAGTCGCATGCAGCTGATCATCGTCACCGGCATCTCCGGGTCCGGCAAGTCGCTGGCCGTCAAGGTCCTCGAGGATGCCGGCTTTTTCTGCATCGACAACCTGCCGGTACGCTATCTGCTCGACGTCGCGCTGTCGCTGGAAAAGGATGGCCACGACCAGGTCGCGGTCTCGATCGACGCGCGCGTCGGCAAGTCGCT
>JBFWQR010000091.1:0-30137 GCA_050249335.1 Lautropia sp. | reverse complement strand
TACATCAGCGCCATCGGAATCACCAGCCCCTTCATCATCGCCGTGCACCCCTCGGTGCCGGCGCAGAGCTTCCAGGATCTCGTGCAGCTCGCCAAGTCCGAGCCGAAGCGGATTCGCTACAGCACGCATGGCCTGGGAAGCGGGCCGCAGCTGAGCTTCGAATCACTGGCGGCCAAAGTGGGAGCAGACCTGCTGCATGTCCCATACAAGGGCGGAGCCGCCAGCTATCACGCTGCCGTGGCGGGCGAAGTCGATGCGGTGGCGATGACGAGCTCCACCGAGCTCATCAAGGCCGGACGGCTGCGGGCGCTCGCGGTCGGAGGAAATAAGCGCGCAGCCGATTTCCCCAACATCCCCACGCTCGGCGAACTCGGGTATCCCACCGAGATCTTCACGCCGGTCGTCTATGGCTTTGCGGCGCCAGTCGGCACGCCGTCCGAGATCATCGACCAGCTCGCGCGCGAGTTCAAGAAGATCACCGAGATGCCCGATATCGCGGAACGCTTCGAGCGCGTCGCCACGTATGCGACCTGGATGGATGCAGCGAACTACCGCGAAACCTTGGCGCGCATGATCAAGACCAACCGGCCCGTTATCGACCGGCTCGGCTTGGCAACGGAGTAGGTGCACCTTGGCCGAAGAGCTGCGCAGGCTGATGAAACAATGAGCGACTGGCTCGGGCTGAAGGGGGTCGTCTGCGTCGTGGTCGGCGCCGCCGGCGGCATCGGCCGCGCTACCGCCATCGAGTTCGCGCGCGCCGGAGCGGCCGTCGCGCTGATCGACCTGGATCGCGATCGGTGCGCCGAGGTCGTACGCGACATCCATCTGCTCGAAGGTCGCTGCATCGCCATCGGCGCCGACATCGGCAACGAATCGGATGTGATCCGTGCCGCCGGAGACAGCGAACGCGAACTCGGCGCGTGCGGCGTACTGGTCAATACGCCGGCCGTTTCGGGGCGCCCCGACGCGCTCGACGGAATCACGCTCGAGAAATGGCTGCGGCAATTCACGGTGAATGTCACCGGATATACGCTGTGCGCGCAGGCTTTCGGCCGTCAGATGCAAGCCCGTGGCGGCGGCAGCATGGTTCACGTCGGATCCATCGCCGGGCAGTTTCCGCAACCCAACAGCGGCGCATACAGCATTACCAAGGCAGCGATAGCGATGATGTCGCGCGTGCTCGCCTTGGAGCTTGCCGGGCGCGGCATCCGCAGCAACGTCGTCAGCCCGGCGATGGTGCGCACGCCGTTGAGCGAGAAGTTCTATGGCGATCCGACGCTGCTCGAGCGCCGCCGCAACTTCGTTCCACTGCACGATATCGCCACACCACGGCAGATCGCCGACGCGATCCTGTTTCTTGCCAGTCCACGCGCGAGCTATATCACCGGGCAAGATCTGCTCATCGACGGCGGCGTCAGTCTTGCGCTGATGGGCCTGTTTCCGCGATAAGCGATCGAGCTGTCCGCACCGCCCCGGGGCGCGATTCCAGGTGAGCTCGGCATAGACACGATCTATGCCACACATCGCCTGATGAAGGCTACCGCCGCGACTTCGCGCTCCCTAAACTATCTTCATGACATGTATCGACGCCGTCGAGGAAAGCAGTCGTCTCGAGCCACGAACGCTGCCCGGCAACCGGGTCGGCCTGCTCTGCTTCATGGGCGCGCATGCGGGGCTTGGAGCGCGCGATTTCGAAACTGCGTGGCAGGCGGCGCGCACCGGTCTTCAGGACCCGGCCGTTCTTCGCTACGCACAGCTACGCATCCAGCCACCGCCGCGAGCCCCCGCAGGTTCGCCCGAACTGTCGATGGTCGTGGACGGTATCGAGGAATTCTGGCTGCGCGACGAAGCCGCGATGTCCGTGTTCGCGTCGCCGGAGAATCTCGAGCGCCTGTTCGCCGCATTGCCACTCTCGGCGCTCACCATCGTACGGTTCACGGAAGCTCCAGTCGTCGACGCGTTGGAGGCCGGGGAGCCTACGGATTCCATGATCAAGCGCCTCGTGGTGCTGGTGCGCAAGGAAGGCTGGAGCCACCAGCAGTTCCTGCGTCATTGGGTCGAAGTGCACCGGCCCCTGGCCCGTGCGGCAGCCGGCCGTCACAGCCGCTATCACCAGCTCCTCGTCCTGGACCACTTGCGCAATCCCGCCGGCCTGCGGGATCACGGCGTTCGGATCGACGGCCTGTCGGAGTCCTGGTTCCGTGACGAGTCGGCCCTGCTGGCGGGCGCAGCCACCCCCCAGGGCCAGGCGCTGATCGCCGACAACCGCCTGTACGTCCAGGCGTCGCGCAAGCTGTTCTTCCACGAGTTCGAACTCCCCGTCGCGCCAGCCGCACCGGCTCATGCGTCCCGTCCGTCCGCCGGGATCGCCACGCCATGACCGACCCGGCCCTGCCCCGACTCGAAACCCGGCCCCTGATGCCCGACTTCGGGATCGAGATCCTCGGTGTGGACGTGCGCGATGCCGACGGCCCTACGCTCCAGGCTGTCGAGGCGGCCCTCGGGCGTCACGGCGCAATCCTCCTGCGCGGACAATCGCTCAGCGCCCGCGACCAGCTCCAGTTCACCAGTGCCTTCGGCGCCCCTGCGCCGAATCCGCGCAAGGAGTACGTGGTTCCCGACTTCCCGGAGATCTATGTGATCTCCAATCGCGTCGAAAACGGCCGATTCATCGGCGAGGCCGAGGCGGGAACCGCGTGGCACACCGACCTCAACTACGCGCAGCGTCCGGCGGCCTACACGTTCCTGCACGCGATCGAGGTTCCGGCGGAGGGCTCCGATACGTTGCTGGCCGACACCTGTGCGGCCTACCGCGCGCTGCCCGCCAGCCGCCGCGAGCAACTGCAGGGGCTGATCGTGCACCACAGCTATGCCAACCTGGCGATCCGCGCCAGGCGCGAACTGACGGACGACGAGAAACGCGACTACCCCGACGTTTTCCACCCGCTGGTGCGCACCCATCCGGCCGATGGTCGCAAGACCTTGTGGGGCCTGTCGACGACCACGCCCAATGGCATCGTCGGCCTGCCGCAACAGGAGGGCAAGGCCTTGATCCGGGAGTTGCTCGCCTTCGCCACGCAGGAACGTTTCGTCTACCGCCACCGCTGGCAGGCGGGCGACCTTCTGGTCTGGGACAACCGCTGCACCTTGCACACGGGCACGCCGTTCGACAAGCAGAAATACATCCGGACCATGCACCGCAGCTGGGTGATGGGCGAGGTGCCCGCCTGACTTCGATCAGCCGCTATTGTCCCGCCCCCCAAATCGCCGAGGATCGCCCGATGCAGACCCGCAGACACTTTCTCAGAAACGGTTCCATGGCCGCCATCGGCGCCACCGTCTTTCCCGCGATCGGCTTCGCCGCTCCCCGCGACACCGTCTCCATCGCCTTTCCCTTCGACACGCTGACCTGGGACGGCATCGCGCAGGCCAGCCTGCCGACGATGCCGCTGATGAAGTGCCTGAACGACCAGCCCTTCACGATCGGCCCCAGCGGCAAGCTGGAGCCGGCGATCGCCAGGGAGTTCAAGTGGCTGGGCAACGACGGCCGCGCGTTCGAGCTCACGCTGCGCGACGACGTCACCTTTCACAACGGCGACAAGCTCAGCTCCAGCGACTTCAAGTTCACGTTCCTGGAACGCCCGCGCGCCGACAAGACGTTGGCGATCGGCGCCGTCTGGCGGCCGATCGCCGACATCGAGACGCCATCGCCGACCAAGGCCATCGTTCATCTGAACTCGCCGATGGCCATCGCCCGCGAGCGCCTGGCCTATACCGCCGCCTTCATCCAGCCGCGCAGGTATTTCGAGGAAGTGGGCCGCGAGGAATTCATCAGGAAACCGGTCGGCGCCGGCCCCTACAAGCTGGTCGAGTACCAGCGCGATGCGCGCATCGTCTTCGAGGCCTACGACAAGTACTGGCGCGGCCCGGCGAAGATCAGGCGAGTGACCATCGACATCGTGAAGGACGGCACCGCGCGCGTCTCGGCCATGCAGGCCGGGAAGGTCGACCTCGCGGTGAACCTGCCGATCCGTGAAGTGAGCCGGCTCGGCAACATGGCCGGCCTTGCCGGGCTCGTGCGCCCGACCTTCGACATCTACACGCTCCAGATGGTCAACACCGGCCCCTGGACGGATCGCAACGTCCGCCTCGCCGCGCACCATGCGATCGACAAGGCTGCGCTCACCAAGGCGTTCTTCAATGGCATGGTGCAGCCCATCTCCACCTTCTCCGGTCCCGGTACGCCCGCCTACCCGCAAGGATTCGCCATCGAATACAGCCCGGAGAAGGCGCGCAAGCTGCTGGCAGCCTCGGGCTTCTCGCCGGACAAGCCGGTCAAGGTGCGCTTCATCACCACCATCGGCGGCGGGCCCAGCGACTTCGACATCGCCCGTGCCATCGTCCAGATGTGGCGCAAGGTGGGTATAGACGCCGACCTGCGCTCGGTGGACATCTCGCAGTTCGCCTCGCTCAGTGCCGCCGGCAAGGTGGACGGCCCGTGTCTCTACGTCTGGCAGAACGGCCTGGGCGACCCGAGCGTATATGCCGGAAACATGCTGCATCCGGCCAAGCCGTTCTCCACGTGGAAGAGCGAGGACCTGCGGGCGCCGATCGACAAGCTGGAAGCGGAGATCGACTACGACGCGCGCATCGAGGGCTACCGCAAGCTCGAGACCTGGGCTTCGGAACAAGGCTACGCAGTGCCGCTGTTCCAGAACGCCAGCACCATCGTGCACAAGCGCGATCTGCCTTTCAAGCCGTTCAGCAACGGCTGGGTACTGCCCTACTACTGGGGATAGATCCGCAGCCCGCCGCCCGACGGAAAGTCCCCATGATGCTTCGCATCGCCGGCAAGGTCCTGCTGGAACGCGCCGCGCTGCTGGTACCCATGATGCTGGCCGTCTCCCTGGTCATATTCACGCTGCTGCGGCTGCTGCCGAACGATCCCCTGGCCATGCTGCTGCCGCCGGATGCGACGCCGGAGGCCATCGCGGCCATGCGCCATGCCTACGGGCTGGACCTGCCCGGCTGGCGGCAGTACGTGCGCTGGCTGGGCGAGCTCGCGGTCGGTGATCTCGGGGATTCGCTGGCGCTCAAGGCCTCGGTGCTCGACCTGATCCTGGAGACGCTGCCCGCCACCATCGAGCTGGTCCTGTGCGCGCTGGTGCTCGGGCTCCTGCTGGGCATCGGCGGCGGGCTCGCGTGGTTCCACCTTCGCGACAACCCGAAAGCCGATCACTCGGCGGATCTCGTCACCTCGCTGATGCAGGCGACGCCCGAGTTCCTGTGGGCGATCGCGATGATCCTGCTGTTCGGCGTGGCCTGGGCGGTGCTGCCCTTCATCGGCCAGCTGGACAGCGGCATTTCGGTGAAGCGCATCACCGGCATGCTGCTGCTCGACGCGATGCTGGCCGGCAACTGGGCCGGCCTGATCAGCGCGCTGGAGCATCTCGCCCTGC
Organism: Lautropia sp.; assembly: GCA_050249335.1. Classification (GTDB taxonomy): domain Bacteria; phylum Pseudomonadota; class Gammaproteobacteria; order Burkholderiales; family Burkholderiaceae_E; genus Lautropia. The sequence goes on along the minus strand of JBFWQR010000091.1, from coordinate 24,678 downwards.
CGGCCACTGCCCTGGCTTTCGGCTTCGCACCGATGGTGATGCGCGTGGCACGCTCGAGCCTGCTCGACGCGATGCAGGAGGACTTCGTGACCGCGGCGCGCCAGCGCGGCCTGTCGGAGGCCCGCATCCTGCTCGCGCATGCATTTCCCAACGCGGCACTGCCGACGCTGAGCATGGTCGGCGTGCAGACCGCGTTCCTGTTCGGCGGCACGCTACTGATCGAAGTGATGTTCACGTTTCCGGGCATGGGCAACCTCATGACGATCGCCATTCACAATCACGACCTGCCGGTGATCCAGGGCGTTGCACTGACCTATTGCATCGTGGTGCTGTTGATCAACGCCGGCGTCGACATGCTCAACCTGCTCCTGAACCCCCGCCTGCGTCCGCAATGAACACGGCGGCCCTGTCCCGGTCCGTGCGCCCCGGATCGTCGCTCCGCATGCCGCCCGGCCGCGTGCTGGCCGGTGGTGCCATCGTCGCGCTGCTCCTCGCCTGCGCGTTGCTCGCGCCGTGGATCTCGCCGCACGACCCACTGGAGCAGGACCTGCTGGCGATCAACCTGCCGCCCTCGTTCATCGCCGGCGGCGAACCGGCCCACCTGCTGGGCACCGATTCGCTGGGGCGGGACGTACTTTCGCGACTGCTCCACTCCGCGCGGATCGCGATGTATGTCGCGGTGCTCGCCGGCTCGTTCACCGCGCTGGTCGGCACGGTGCTGGCGGTGGCCGCCGGCTACCTCGGCGGCTGGGTGGACCGGATCGTCTCGCGCGCCACCGAGCTGTGGATGGCGTTTCCGCCCGTGATTCTGGGCGTGACGCTGATGATCGCTCTGGGTCCCGGTGTCAACAACGTCATCCTCTCGGTCATCATCGTGGACTGGACCCGCTTCACCCGGGTGCTGCGATCCGAAGTGCTGATCGTGCGCCATCGCGATTACGTCGCCGCTGCGCGCCTGGCCGGCTTCACGCACCTGCAGGTGATGGTGCGCGAGATCCTGCCGGCGGTGCTGCCGCTGGTGATCACGCTGTTGACACTGGAGATGGCGATGGCGGTCACCATCGAGGCCATCCTGAGCTTCATCGGCCTTTCGGTGCCGGCCAACATCCCCGCCTGGGGGGTGATGATCGCCGACGCGCGGCTGCAGGTGTTCCAGAATCCGTGGGCCCTGTTCTTTCCCTTTGCCGCGATCCTCGTCACCGTGCTGGGCCTCAACATGCTGGGCGAAGGCCTTCGGACCCACCTGGATCCGCGCCTGAACCAGAACCGGAATCACTGAAATGAAACGATCCCCACGTTCGCTGCGCTCGCTGCCGTCCGCGGGGGTACCTCAGTGGCGTCGGACGGCCGGGCGCCACTGACGTGTCCACGCTGTCGATCTCCGGGCTCGACGTCGAGGCTCGGTTGGGCGAGCACCGTGTGCTGGCCCTGCGGGACGTCTCGCTCGAGGTCGGCCCCGGCGAAATCGTCGGATTGATCGGCGAGTCGGGGGCAGGCAAATCCATGATCGGCCGGATGCTGTCTCGCTTGCTCCCCGCGAGCTTCGCGATCACGCGCGGCGAGCTGCGCTTCCAGGGACGCGACCTGCGCGCCATGTCGGCCGAGGAGCACCGTGCGCTGCTCGGCCGCGAGATCTGTTTCATTCCCCAGGAGCCGAGAGCCGCGCTCGATCCGGTCATGTCGATCGGGCGCCAGTTCGACGAGCATCTGCGCCACATCGGAGTCCGGGACCGGAACCGCCGCCGCGCCGTGACGCTCGAAGCGCTGGTTGCGGTCAAGCTGTACGAGCCCGAGCGCATGCTGGCGCGGCATGCGCACCAACTTTCCGGCGGCCAGTGTCAGCGCGTGCTGATCGCGATGGCGTTCATGAGCCAGCCGGCCCTGATCGTCGCCGATGAACCCACGACCGCATTGGACGTGGACACGCAGGCGGTCATCATGCGCCTGCTCGCCAACCTGTGCCGCAGCCACCGCACGGCGGCGATCCTGATCACCCACGACCTCAACCTCGCGGCCCATGTATGCGACCGCACGACGGTGCTCTACGCCGGGGAGATCGCCGAACGCGGATCGTCGCGCATGCTGCACGAAGCCCCGCTCCATCCCTACACCCGTGCCCTGCGGCAGGTGAATCCGCCGCTGGACGGTCCGCGGCGAGTGCTGCCTGCGCTGCCGGACCATATGCCTTCGCTCGGCGAGCTCGCCAGCCTGCACGGCTGCAGGTTCGCCCCGCGCTGCCCGCAGGCATCCGACGCCTGCCGGGTCGCGGCAATCGACCTGCGCATGCTGCAGCCCCTGCATGACGTACGCTGCATCACCGCGGACCGCATCGGCATCGGCGGGCCTGCGCCGCAACCGCTGCTCGCCGACGCCGCCGGCGACCGGGGCGGATCCATCCTGGAAGTACGCGGCCTGCACAAGCACTATCGCCGTGCGGCTGGCCTGTTCGGCCAGGGGGAGCCGGTGGTGGCCGTGAACGGCTTCGATCTCTCGCTGCAGGCGGGTGAGTTCGTGGGTATCGTCGGCCAGAGTGGCAGCGGCAAGTCCACGGTCGCCAAGCTGCTGCTCGGGCTGGAGAAGCCCACGGCTGGCGACGTACTGGTCGACGGACGCAGCGTGCTGGCGGATGACCCCGCCACGCGGGCAGCCCGTATCGGCAGCCTGCAGATGATCTTCCAGGACCCGCAGTCGGCTCTCAACCCGCGCCGCACCGTCGCCAACCTGGTCACCTACGCCATGGTGAACGGCGAACGCCGCGCCAGCGCCGCGCGGCGCCTGGCGCGTGCACGCGAGCTGCTGGCCACGACCGGCCTCAGCCCGGAGATGGTCCATCGCTATCCGAGCCAGCTGTCCGGCGGACAGCGCCAGCGGGTGAACATCGCGCGCGCCCTGTGCAACACGCCGCGGATCCTGGTCGCCGACGAGATCCTGTCCGGCCTCGACGTCTCGGTGCAGGCGCAGATCCTGCGCGTGCTGCTGCAGCTGCGCCAGGCATCGCGCATCTCGCTGCTGCTCATCTCCCACGACCTGGCAGCCGTGCGCTACCTCTGCTCGCGCGTGCTGGTGATGTACCAGGGCGAGGTGGTGGAGAGCGGCCCGGTCGACGATGTGCTCGCCAGGCCCCGGCACGAATACACCCGCCGCCTGGTGCAAGCCATCCCGCCCGAGGACCTCGATGCCCCCTGGCTCGGCAGCGAACCGCGACACCGGGTGCCCGCCGTCGCAGAATAAGCCCATCGAATCCGGTCTTGCGAGATGTCCGAGCCGATCCGTTTCCACTTCCGCGGCACCGTCCACGAGGTTGCCGGCGCCCCGCCCACTCGGACCATCCTCCAGCACCTGCGCGAGGACCTTCGCTGTACGGGCACGAAGGAAGGATGTGCCGAAGGCGACTGTGGCGCGTGCACCGTCGTCGTCGGCCAGCTGCGCGGTGACGGCGTCGAGCTCGGGCCCGTCAACGCCTGCATCCAGTTCCTGCCGACGCTGGACGGCAAGGCACTGTTCACCGTGGAGGACCTCAAGCTGCCGGAAGACAGGCTGCATCCGGTCCAGCAGGCGATGGTGGACTGCCATGCATCGCAATGCGGCTTCTGCACGCCGGGCTTCGTGATGTCGCTGTGGAATCTGTACCTGCAGCGCGGCCCGGAGGACGGAGTGCCGGCACGCGCGGAGATCGATCGCGCCCTGTCGGGCAACCTGTGCCGCTGCACCGGCTATCGGCCGATCATCGAGGCGGCGCAGCGCATGTGCGATCTGCCGCGGGTGGAGCTCGACCGCGACGCCCTCGCCGCAGCGCTGCGCACGCTGGCGCGCGGCACCAGGTTCAGCTACGCCGCCCATGGCCAGGCATTCGACGCTCCGCGCACGCTCGCGGAGCTGCTCGCGCTGCGAGCCGCCCGCCCCGGTGCCCGCCTGATCGCGGGCTCGACCGACGTCGGGCTCTGGGTGACCAAGCAGATGCGCGAGCTCGGCGATGTCATCTACCTGGGAGAGGTCGCGGAGTTGCAGACGCTGGTGCAGCAGGACGGCGCCCTCGTGATCGGCGCCGGCGTCACGCTGGAATCCGCCTATGAAGCCGCCTGCCGCCACTGGCCGCAACTGGAGGCGTTCTGGCAGCGCTTCGCTTCGCTGCCGATCCGCCATGCCGGCACGCTCGGCGGCAATGTCGCCAACGGCTCGCCCATCGGTGACTCCATGCCCTGGCTGATCGCGCTGGGGGCGCAGCTGGAGCTGGCCGGGACGGCTGGCCGCCGCCTGCTGCCGCTCGAGGACTTCTATCTCGGCTACCAGCAAAAGGACCTGAAGCCGGACGAAGTGGTCGCCAGCGTGCGCGTGCCGCTGCCGACGCCGGACCTGCGCTTCCGCGCCTACAAGCTGTCCAAGCGCTTCGACCAGGACATCTCCGCCGTTTGCGCCGCGTTCGCCATACGGCTGGATGGCAGCGGGACGATCCAGCAAGTGCGCGTCGCTTTCGGCGGCATGGCCGAGCGCCCCAAGCGGGCGGCGAACTCCGAAGCGGCCCTGCTGGGCCGGCCGTGGAGCGAGGCCGTGCTGGCGCAGGGCATGGACGCGCTGACGCGCGATTTCGCGCCGTTGACCGATATGCGGGCCTCCAGCACTTACCGAATGCGAGCGGCGCAGAACCTGCTGCGCCGCTTCTGGCTGGAAACGCGCCTCGAATCACCGTTGGAAAGCGGTGCCGTCAACGCATTCGCCAGCGCCTGACCATGCGGCGAGACATCACCCCGGATCCAGCGGTTGCCGAAGCCGATGCCTGGGCCGAAGTCGGCCGATCCCGCCCGCACGAGTCCGCCGCGCTCCACGTCAGCGGCGAGGCGATCTATGTCGACGACATCCCGGAGGTGCACGGCACGCTGCATGCCGCACTGGGCCTGTCGCAGAAGGCGCACGCCGTCATCGAGGCGCTGGATCTCGACGCCGTCCGCAACGCGACCGGCGTGGTGGCCGTGTTCACCGCCAGCGACATCCCCGGTGTCAACGATTGCGGCCCGATCGTTCACGATGACCCGGTGCTCGCCGACGGGCGTGTGCACTTTGTCGGGCAACCGATCTTCATGGTGGTGGCCGATTCGCACGAGAATTCCCGCCGCGCAGCGCGCAAGGCGAAGGTGCAGTACCGGGAGCTGCCGGCCATCTTCGACGCCAGACAGGCCCGGCAGGCCGGCGCTTTGGTCTCGCCCGGGCTCTATCTGCGGCGCGGCGAGTACGAGCGAGCGCTCGAGCGCGCCCCGCATCGCCTGTCGGGCCGGCTGCATGTCGGCGGGCAGGAGCATTTCTATCTGGAGGGTCAGATCTCCTACGCCATCCCTGGCGAGGGTGGTGGCATGCGGGTGTTCTGCTCCACCCAGCATCCGACCGAGATGCAGCACATGGTGGCCCATGCCCTCGCGCTCGACGCCCACGACGTCGCCGTCGAGTGCCGCCGCATGGGTGGCGGCTTCGGCGGCAAGGAGTCGCAGTCCGCGATCTGGGCAATCTGCGCCTCGCTCGCCGCCAGCCGCCTGGGTCGCCCGGTCAAGCTGCGCGCCGACCGCGACGACGACATGATGGTGACCGGCAAGCGGCACGGCTTCGACTTCGACTACACCGTCGGCTTCGACAGCGATGGCCGCATCCTGGCCGCCCAGGTGGCGATGCTGCTCGGTGCCGGTTTCTCCGCGGACCTTTCACCGGCGGTGGCCACGCGGGCGGTGCTGCATTTCGACAATGCATACTACCTGTCCGACGTCGACATCGCCGCGGAATGCTGCCGGACGAACCTGCAGTCGAACACCGCGTTCCGCGGCTTCGGCAGCCCGCAGGGCGCGCTCGTCATCGAGTACATCATCGATGACATCGCGCGCAGCCTCGGCAGGGATCCGCTCGATGTGCGCAGGCTCAATTTCTATGGCCGGAGCGATGCGGAAGGCCGGAACGTCACGCACTACGGTCAGAAGATCGAGGACAACGTCGTCCATGAGCTGGTGGCGCAGCTGGAGACCAGCAGCGACTACCGGAGGCGGCGCGCCGAAGTGCGGGCCTTCAATGCCACCAGTCCGGTGCTGAAGAAAGGCATCTCCGTGGTCCCGCTGAAGTTCGGGATCTCGTTCGCAGCGACGGCCTGGAATCAGGCCGGCGCGCTGGTGCACGTGTACCTGGACGGTTCGGTGCTCGTCAACCACGGTGGCACGGAGATGGGCCAGGGCATCAACACCAAGGTGGCACAGGTCGTGGCGCACGAGCTCGGCCTGGATCTCTCCTGCGTGCGGGTCACGGCCGCCGACACCAGCAAGGTCGCCAACACCTCCGCCACCGCTGCCTCGACCGGCGCCGACCTGAACGGCAAGGCCGCGCAGGATGCGGCGTCACAGGTACGGCGGCGCCTGGCGCAGGTGGCCGTGGCCGAGTATGGTGGGGACGAGAAGCAGGTCCGGTTCGCCGGCGGCAAGGTCCACGTGAACGGGCAAGCCGTCGAGTTTCGCGTACTGGTCGGCAAGGCGTACACGCGGCGCGTGCAGCTCTGGTCGGACGGCTTCTACGCAACGCCGGGCATCCATTGGGACAAGGACGCGATGCGCGGCCGTCCCTACGCCTACTTCGTCTATGGTGCTGCCGTCTCCGAGGTCGTGATCGACACGCTGACCGGCGAATGGAAGCTCCTGCGCGCCGACGTGCTGCACGACGTCGGCCAGTCCCTCAACCCGGCGATCGACATCGGCCAGATCGAAGGCGCCTTCATTCAGGGCATGGGATGGCTGACCACCGAGGAGCTCTGTTGGAACGCCGAGGGCCGGCTCACGACGCATGCGCCCTCGACATACAAGATACCGGCCGTCTCCGATTGCCCGCGGGACCTGCGCATCCGCCTGTACGAGAATACGAATACGCACCCGAGCGTGCACCATTCCAAGGCAGTCGGCGAGCCCCCCTTGCTGCTGCCGTTCTCGGTGTTCTTCGCGATCCGCGATGCGGTGGCAAGCGTCGGCGATGACCGGGTGGCGCCCTCGTTGAATGCTCCCGCCACCGGCGAAGCGATTCTTGCTGCAGTTGCTGCGGTGCGTGCCGCGGCGGGATGATGTGCCGAAAATTCTTTCCAGCGCCTGATGCTCTCTTCCATCGCCCTGCGCCAGTTCGCCGAAGTCGCCCGATGCGCATCGCTGCGTGTCGCGGCGGAGCGCCTCTTCGTCGCAGGCTCCGCGATCAGCAGGCAGCTGCGCTTGCTGGAGAAGGAATTCGGCACGCCCCTCTTCGAGCGCGGCAGGGGAAAGGCATCGATGCGCCTGACGCCCGCAGGCGAAATCCTGATGGCCCTGGTGCGGAGCATGGAAGCGGAAGAGGAGCGTGCCCGCACCGCGATGCGTGCGCTCAAGCATCCCGAACGAAGCATCGTCCGCATGGGCATGCCCGAGGCGTTGACCCAGGAGTTCATGCCGTCCTTCCTGGCCGACTTCCGTCGGCGGCACCCCGATGTCGATTTCCGGGTCCAGGTGGCGACCTCCACGCGGCTCATGGAGCTGCTGCGGGATGACGAGCTGGATCTCTCCCTCGTGTTCAGTCCCTTGATGCTGCCCGGCGTGCGAGCCGTCTACGAGCGCAGCCTGACGACCTGCATCCTGGTCGGCGACGACCATCCCCTCGCCAGCAGATCCGAAGTCCGGATGGAGGACTGCATCGGATATCCGATGGCGGTGGCGGACGCCTCGATGCACCTGATGCGGGTGACCGAGGAGACTTTCAACCGGGCAGAGCTGCGACCGGACCGCGCACTGGTCAGCAACTCGTACGAGCTGCTCCGTGCCGCGTGCGCGGCGGGCCTGGCACTGGCAGTGCTCTCGGAGCCGCTCAGCCGCCGCGCGGCCGAACAACGGTCGCTTCGGTACATTCCACTGGTCGACGCGCGCCCGCGCAACTTCACCGTCTTCGTGAGGCAGGGGCCGCAGCTCGCCCCATCGGTGCGCGGGTTCGTCGATGAGCTGATCGGCGTGCTGCGCGGTCTCGAAGCAGAGTCGAGACGGCCTCGCAGGGCCGCGGGACGTTCACTCAAAGGCAACAAGCCGCTCTGATCTTTGAAATGGACGGCTTCCGGGGCCAATCCCATACTGCGCCGGGACGATTTTCTCGGGAGCCTCGGAGATGTCGAACAAAGCCAGGAGCGGCATGCTCAAGCTGGGAGCGCTGATCCATCCCACCGGCAATCATGTCGCGTCGTGGTTGCATCCCGGCTCGCAGATCGATGCCGGCACCAACTTCCAGCACTATGTCGAGGTGGCGCAGATCGCCGAACGCGCCAAGCTGGATGCCATCTTCCTGGCCGATGCGGTGGCCGTGCGGGACGGCAATCTGGATGTGCTGAGCCGGTGGCCGCAGTACATGGTGTTCTTCGAGCCGACCACGCTCATCGCCGGCCTCGCCGCGATGACCAAGAACCTCGGCTTCATCGCCACGGCCACGACCAGCTACAACGAGCCGTACAACGTCGCCCGGCGATTCGCGTCGCTGGACCACATCAGCGGCGGTCGCGCCGGCTGGAACGTCGTCACGTCGGCCAACCTGAGCGAGGCCTGGAACTTCGGCCGTGACGAGCACTACGAGCACGGCTACCGCTACCAGCGCGCGCGGGAGTTCGTCGAAGTGGTGCTCGGCCTGTGGGACAGCTGGGACGATGACGCCTTCCTGCGGGACCGCAAGTCCGCCCGGTACTTCGACCCTGCGAAGGTCCATACGCTCAATCACGTCGGCGAGTTCTTCAAGGTTCGGGGTCCGCTCAACCTCGCGCGCCCGCCGCAGGGCCATCCCGTCATCGCCCAGGCCGGCTCCTCGGAGCCCGGCAAGGATCTGGCGGCCGAGACTGCCGAGCTCGTGTTCACTTCGCAGAACTCGCTCGCGAGATCACAGGCGTTCTATGCGGACGTGAAGGGCCGCATGGCGAAGTTCGGCCGCCGCCCGGACGCCCTGAAGATCATGCCCGGCCTGAACCCGATCGTCGGGCGCACCGAATCCGAAGCGCGGGAGAAGCACGAGTACCTGCAAAGCCTGATCCAGCCCTCGGTGGGCCTGGAGCTGCTGAAGACCGCGTGCGGCGGATTCGACCTGTCGAACTGCGACCTGGACAAGCCGCTGCCGGACGGAATTCCCGAGTCCAACGCTTCCAAGACCACGCTGAAGGAGCTCTACCGCATGACGAAGGAAGACGGCCTCACGCTGCGCCAGCTCTTTCAACGCTACGCGGGCGCACGTGGGCAGCGCACGGTGGTCGGGACACCGGAACAGATCGCGGACGACATGGAGCACTGGTTCAAGAGCGAAGCCGTCGATGGCTTCCTGCTGCAACCCTCGTACTTGCCGGGCGGGTTCAGCGACTTCACGACGACCGTCATTCCCGAATTGCAGCGCCGCGGCCTGTTCCGTCGCGAGTACGAGGGCTCTACCCTGAGGGAGAACCTGGGGCTCGAGCGCCCGGTGAGCCGCTACCAGCGAACCGTATCCCGTTCCAATGAGGTAACGCCATGAGCAGACCCGCAGTTCGTTCGATCGTCGCTGCCCTCGTGATACTCGCGGCGGGCCATTCCGCCTCGGCCGCCTACCCCGAAGCGCCGGTTCGTATCGTCATCCCGTTCTCCGCCGGTGCCGGCACCGATGTGATGTTTCGCCAGGTCGTACCCTATCTGGAGAAGGAGCTGGGCGCCAAGGTCGTGGTGGACAACAAGCCGGGCGCCAACGGTGACATCGGCAACGAATACGTCGCCCGCGCTGCTCCCGACGGATACACGCTGCTCGTCAACAGCATCAACGTCCTGCTCAGCCCGATGATCCAGAAGGAGGCGAAGTACAGCGTCGAACGCAGCTTCGTTCCGATCTCGAGGGTGGTGACGACGCAGTTGCTGATGGTTTCCAACGCCGCGCGGCCGTTCAAGACGCTGCGGGAGTTCGTCGACTACACCAAGGCCAACCCGAACCAGCTCAACTTCGGCGGCTCCGGCGTGGGGACCCCGCCGGACTTGATGGCGGAGCTCGTGCGCATGCGTGCGCCAGCCCCTTTCACGATGGTTTCCTATCGCGGCATCAGCAACGCGATGACCGACCTGGTCGGAGGGACGGTGGACTTCACCTTCACCAGCTCGGTCAACATCAAGCAGTTCATCGACAGCGGCAAGCTGCAGCCCCTGGCGATCACGGGCGACAAGCGCAGCCCGCGCTACCCCGACACGCCCACCTTCAAGGAAGTCGGTGTCGACGTCGCGCCGCTGGACGGCGGTGCCTGGTGGGGCATGTTCGCCCCTGCCGGCACGCCCGAGCCGATCGTGCGGCACCTCAACCAGGCGCTGGTCCGCGCGCTCGCGGCGCCCGAGCTGGTGAACAGGCTCGCGGAAGGCGGCTACACGCCCGCGCCCGACACGCCGCAAGCCTATGCCGCACAGCTGCGCCGCGAGAGTGACATCTGGAAGCAGGTCGTGCCGGCGATGACGGGCCGATAGGGGCGCCTGCCTGCTCGAGGCAGACCCTGGAGACGGATTTGAGCACTCCCACCATCGACAAGCGTGAGCTGCGCAGCGTGCTCGGCACCTTCGTCACCGGCGTCACGGTCGTGACGACGCGGGCTGCCGGCGGCAAGGCCTACGGCGTGACGGCCAATTCGTTCAGCTCGGTATCGCTCGACCCTCCGCTGGTGCTGTGGAGCCAGTCGATATCGTCGAGCAGCCATCCGGCGTTTCGCGACAGCGAGCATTTCGCGGTGAACATCCTGGCCGACGACCAGGTGCATTTGTCCAACCACTTCGCGAAGTCGGCCGACGACAAGTTCAGCGATATCGAGCACTCGGACGGAGTCGGCGGCTCGCCGGTGCTGCATGGCGCGGCCGCTCACATCGAATGCGTGAAGGTGGCATCGTACCCGGGTGGTGACCATGTCGTTTTCCTGGGGCGCGTGGAGCGCATCACGCAAGGCGGGCGTCGGCCGCTCGCCTTCGGGCAGGGGCGCTACATGGTTCCCTATGCGCATGACCTGGGGCCGATGGCGCTGGGAATCGGCCAGGCCCCGATGCCCAGTACCGAGGCCATCCGTATCGCGACCGATGCGCTGCCTGCGATCAGCAAGGCGCTGGGGGATCACTCGCTATGCCTGGCGGTGTGGGGCAATCACGGCCCCACGACGGTCCGCTTCGAGCCGGGAGCGAAACCGGTGAGCTCCCACCTTCGCACCGGGTTCGTCGTGAGCGTCACCCGGTCGGCGACCGGCCGGGCATTCGCGACCTTCCTCCCACCCGAAATCACCCGCAGCTTCATCGACGAAGACCTGCGCCTGTCCCGCTCGACGCAGGAAACCGAAGCGCAGCAGCGTGCGACGTTCGAGAGCGAAGTGGCGCATGCCCGCACGAGCGGGATCGCCTGCGCCGCCAATCCGGAGCCGTCGCCGGTGCACCGCATCGCGGTGAACGCCTTCAGCGCGCCGATTCGCGACGCGGAGGGCCGGATGGTGATGGCGCTGTCGGTCATCTCGCAGGCCGATCGCCTGAGCCCCGATCGGGCCGGCGAGGTGCCGGCACGGCTGGCGCAGGCCGCGGCGGAGATCAGCCGGCAGCTGCGATAGCCACCCGTGAGCGGAGCGCCGGTGTGATCGCCGGGAGCCTGCCTTGCAGGCTCCCGGCGATCAGTTCGTGACGCTGATGTTCCGCTCCCTGATCAACCGCCCCCACCGCTCGGTTTCCTGTTTGATCGCGGCCGAGATCTCCTGGCGCGTGGCCGGGAACGGCATCAGGCCCTGGGTGTTCATGTACTCACGCACGTTGGCCGATTCGGCAGCCTTCCGGAACTCGGCTGCCAGCCGGTCGACGATCGGCATCGGCGTGCCGGCAGGAATCAGGACCAGGTACCAGGAAGTCATCACCGCCCCCTCGTAGCCCAGCTCGGTGAAGGTGGGAACGTCGGGCAGCTGGGGAACGCGCCCGGCCGTGGTGACCGCCAGTGCCCGGAGCTTGCCTTCCTTCAGCAGCGGCAGCATGGACGGCAGGATATCGACCCCGACATTGATCTCCCCCGACAGCACGGCGAGGGACTGTTCGGCCGTCCCCTTGTAGGGAACGTGGGGCATGCGGAAGTTGTCCCTGGACTTGAGGAATTCGAACGCCAGATGATGCGGCGATCCGATGCCGAGCGAGCCGTGCGCCATCTGCTTGGTCTTCGACTCTTCGAGCAGCTGCTTCCACGAGCGTGCCGAAGCATCGTTTCTCACGACCATGACGAGCGGCGCCTGGCCGAGCGCCGTGACCGGGATGAAGCTCTTCTGGGGGTCGTACGGGAGGTCCGAATAGAGGTTGGGCAGCACCGTGAGGGCACCCGTGTTGCCCAGTGCCAGCGTATACCCGTCAGCCTTGGCGCGCGCCATCTCGCCCATCGCGATGCGCCCGGCCGCCCCGGGCTTGTAGTCGATGACGACGGGTTGGTTGAGCGCCTTTCCGACATGCTCGTTGAAGAGCCGGGCCAGGACATCGTTCAGGCCCCCGGGTGGAAATCCGATGATGAACCTCAGTGGCCGGGTCGGCCAATCCTGCTGAGCAGTCGCTGCCCTGGAATACAGCCCCAGGGCAGAGAGCGCCATCGCGCCGGCAAAAGCTCTCCTGAACATTCGCGCTCCTTTCTCAGTGATCGCCACGTCGGGCGGGGATACCCAGTGATTCGATAGCTTCCAGAATGGGCGCATCGACTTCGATGCCCTGCACTGCGCTGCGACGGCGATCGCGAAACGATCGCTCCGACGGGATGCGGATCTCCGCCACACCGCTCTGCCTCGGCGTTGCCTTCACGCGGTCGATCATCGCGCGGAGCTCCCGCTCGAACTCCTCTCGCGGCATCATCAGCTCGGGCGTGAAGGCAATGATCAGGTAGCCGTAGTCCTTGGCCTCGTTGAGAGCGGAACCCGCCAGCACGCCCAGGGCTTTCGCAGCCAGTGCCAGCGCAAAGCCCTTGTAGCCGGCCAACGGCAGGAATGCGCCCGCGCGGGCGGCCTCGGCATCACGGGTCGGATGTCCCTGGGCATCGAGGGCCACGCCTTCCGGCAGCTGCTCGCCGCGGCGGCGGATCAACCCGAACTCCGTACCCATGATGGCGGAGGTTCCGATATCGATGATCAGCGGGTCCGGACTGCAGGGAAAGCCGAAGGCGATCGGATTGGTGCCGATGGAGGGGCGCGCGCCACCCGGCGGCGCGACCAGGCTGGCGGAGCTGACGGTGTGGAATCCCACCAGGCCGCTGCGGGCAACCCGTTCCACGTAGTAGGCACTGCGCCCCGACATCCAGCTGCGCGTGACACCGACGATGGCGAAGCCTTGCGCCTGGGCCAGCTCGATGACGCGGTCCGTCGCATGGTGCATCGCCACCATGCCCACGTTGTTTCCGCCGTCGAGCAGTGCCGACATCGACGTCTCCCGGAGCCATCGCACCGGGCGCCGCGGCTCCCTGGCTCGTGCTGCTTCGACGATCTCCAGGATCTTGGGCAGCCCGGAGTACTCATAGCCGCAAGCGGCAGCGTCGATCAGGTGCTCGGTCACCACCCGGGCATCGCCTGCGTCGTAGCCGACGCGCACGAGCGCGTCGAAAGCAATGCGTGAAGCTTCGTCGAGGGTGAGGCGGACTCGCTCGACCGGAATGGACGGTGTGGCAGAGAACATCAGTTCAGCGCCTCGATGACATGCGCCGGAAGCCGCCCCAGCTCGCCCAGGCGAGCCAGCAAGCGGCCGTCGATCGGCCGGCGGCCCGCTTCGACCAGCATCGCGGACAGCGCTTCGTCGATCACCACCGGCAGCGCCAGCATCAGAGCCGAGTACGACTTTCCGTGCGGATCGAGCGACAGCGAGCGGGTCACGCCACCGCCCAGCGACTCCTCCAGCACGAAGTTGAGTGCGCTGAACTGCGGCAACGCGTAGCAGCTGATGCGCCCCTTCGCCAGCGCGCCGAAATGCGCGCGGACTGCATCCACCGTGACCTGTTCGACAATGACCGGAAAGAACTCATCCCGATACGCGATGACCGAGACATTGCTGGTGTCACCCTTGTCGCCGGCGCGCGAATGCGCGATCTCGCGCAGGTGGAAGATCTTCGGACTCATGCGATCTCCATGAGCACGCGAGCCCGCACGGCTTCGCGTGGAACGAGGCACGAATAGATCGCGATGACTTCGCGCACGCTCTTGCGCGGAAGCGACGACGAACTGGGCCCCTTCCCCACCAGGGTCTCGACTTCATTCCCGAGCTTGATGGCGTTCCTGCGGTCGACCGAGCGGCCGGCGAATCGCAAGCGCATCTCGTAGGGCTCATGGCCCGTCGGCAGGGACTGCGCCCCATGCAGGGAGTCGATGCCGATGTAGTCCACCCGCAACTCCTGCAATGTCACGCCGCCGATACGCAGGCGCTCGCGCACGACCTGCTCGGCCAGGCGGGCACGTGCGACACAGCCGATGCCGGCGTAGGTAATCTCGGCTTCGCCGATCCACCCCTCCTTGATGCCGACGGATACCTTGAACCGGGCGGGCTTCGGGCGGCCGGTGCCACCGCTGATGCGAACGCGGTCGGGCCCGACTTCATCCAGGCGCACCGTCGTGAAATCGACCACCACATCGGGCGTGATGTACTCGGCAGGATCATGGATCTCGTAGAGCATCTGCTCCAGGCAGGTGGCGCGCGTGATGGCGCCCCCTGTCCCTTCGAGCTTGGAGACGACGCAGCTCCCGTCCGGACTGACCTCCAGAATCGGGTATCCCAGGTCGTGCAGCGCGGGCACGTCCTTGTAGCCGGGGTCCGCGAAGAAGCCGCCCGAGACGTTGGCGCCACACTCGACCATGTCCGCGGCGATCTGCCCCTTGCCCAGCCGGTCCCAATCCTCCTGGGACCACCCGAACTCGTGGATCATCGGGGCGAGGAACAGCGAGCAATCCGCGACTCGGCCGGTAAGGACGATGTCCGCGCCCTGCCTCAAGGCAGCCACGATGTTGTCCGCGCCGAGGTAGGCATTCGCCGAGACGATCTCGCCCGCCAGGGAGGACAGCGGGACACCGGTCTCCATGATCCGCAGGGTCTCGGCGTTGGCCCGGCAATATTCCAGCACGTCGTCGCCAACGACGGCCGCGACCGTCATCGGAGAGAGCCCCAGTCCCCGAATCAGCTCGAGCGTCTTGCGCTGGGCCGCCAGTGGATTCGCGGCGCCCATGCTCGTGACCACACGGATACCCTGGGCCTTGCAGTGAGGCAAGGCCGCCGTCAAGCGATCCTCGAGCAATTCGTTGTAGCCGAGCTCCGGGTTCCTGGCACGCTCGATATTGGCCAGCGCAATCGTCCGTTCGGCCAGGGTCTCGTACACGAGGTAGTCGAGCGAGCCACGGGCCGCAAGATCGGTTGCCGGCTCGACGCGATCTCCGGCATAGCTGGCGCCCGCGCCGATGCGCACCACTCCCCGCGCGCCGCCTGGATTCATTCGTCCGGTCATTGCTTCACTCGCCCCTGTCCTTCTTGTCACGGATACCGCTCATCGGATCTCCAGCGGCTGGAAGCGGTAGAAGGTTTCGGGATTGGTCACGAGCAGCCGGTGACGCAGCTCCGGATCGGGCGCGATCGACGCGGTCAGTTCGGCCAGCCGCGTGTCATCGGGCTGGTGACGGTGGTTGAGGTGGGGCCAGTCGGTTCCCCACAAGCAGCGGGCCGGCAACGCCTGCACGAGCAGGCGCGCCAGCTCGACACCGGCCGCATACGGCGGCTCGTGATCGATGCGGTCGACGCCGCTGACCTTCACGTGGAAGCGTTCGTCCTGCAGCAGCTGCAGGAGCGCCGCGAAATCCGCATGCGCTGCGCCGCGCGACGCATCCACGCGACCGAGGTGATCGATGACGACCGGCACGTGCGAGCGCTTCAGGTGCGGCCCCAGCGAATGCACGAGATCGCTCTCGAAGTGCACCTGCAGATGCATCCCGGCACGAGCCAGCCGCGGCGTCATCTCGATCACGGCTTCGATCGGCTCGGCGGCATGCAGGTGGCGCATGAAGTTGAAGCGCACGCCCCGGAAGCCGGCCCGGGCCAGCCGAACGAGCTCATCGTCCGACGCCTCCACGCCGACGATGGCCACGCCCAAGTAGCGCCCCGCCCCGGACCGGATGGCGTCTTCCACCGCCGAGTTGTCCCGGCCGTGGCGTGCGGATTGCACGATGACCGAACGCTCGATGCCCAGCCGGCGATGCAAGTCGAACAGCGCCTCCTTGGGATGATGGCCGGTCGCGCCTTCGACCAGCGGAAACCGCTGCGCCGGCCCGACGACATGGCAATGCGCGTCGCACACGCCCCGCTCGGACAGGATCGGTCCGCTCATGCCCGGGGCCCTGCGGTCGCATCCGCTTCGCGGCGGCTCAACTGGTCGTCGATATCCCAGTAGGTCTTCAAGCCGGCCAGGACGGACAGGTCGCCGCGCATGTAGCGCAGGAACTCGTCGGATTGCGGCACGCGGCCAGTCGCCTTCACCGCGCGCCAGAGCTCCGAGACCGCCTGGACGACGGCGGCGATCGTGTTGAAGGGGTACAGCGCCAGCCTGAACCCGGCGTCCGCGAGCTGCTGCATGGAGAGTACCGGGGGCACCACGCCACCGATCCACAGCAAGGGCACGGCGGGCACGGCGGCACGCACCGCCTCCAGGTGCTCGACGCGCTCTACGTCCAGCAGCAGCAGCGCATCGGCACCTGCGGTCACGTAGGCCCGGCAACGCCGGCTCAACTCTTCCACCGAGCCGGTGACGCGGAACGCGTCGGTACGCGCGATGATGCAGAAGTCGTCGCTGCGCCGCGCCTTCGCGGCCACTTCGATCTTGTCCGCCGCCGTGCGCAGATCGGCGAGGCCGCCTCGCCCGCGATGATAGTTCGGGCTCTTCGGATGGGGCTGGTCATCGATATGCAGACCCGCTGCCCCGGTCGATTCCAGCTCGAGAACGGTGCGATGCACATGACTGGCGGTGCCGAAGCCCGAGCCGGCATCGACGATCAGCGGCAGATCCGTGGTGCGAACGATGCGCGCGGCGCAATCGACGGTCTCGGTCAGACCGATCAAGGGCTGCCCTTTGGCAAGGGAAATGCCCAAGCCGTTGCCGCCGAGGTAGACCGCCGGGAAACCCGCCTGCTCGACCAGACGAGCGGTGACGGGATCGTACACCCCCGGCACGGCCGCGGTCTCGTGCGATGACAGCAACCGCCGCAAGGCAGCCGGTCCGTCGGGCCTCATGCCGCCAGGCCCGCTCCGGCCACCACGACGGAAACGTCGAAGTGGCCAGTGTAGGTCGGCGCACCGTCGATGACGCTGCGATTCAGCGCGACGATCAGATCGTCGCTGACGGCACCCTCCACATAGTCGTGGTCCAGCATCTGCGACGTCGACATGAACAGCTGCGTCGTCAGCACCTCCATGCCGTCGACGCGGACCTTCAGATGCACGTGAGCGGCGCGCGTGTTGGTGCGCCCCATGGCGCGGAAGAGCTCGCCCAGCGGATCGAAGTCGTGCTCGGAGTAGTCGTTGGGCAGCAGCGTCTCGACGCGGTAGCGGCCTGCCGGGTCGGTCACGATGATGCCGCGCAGATGCTGGCCCTTGCGGTCGTAGATGCCCTTGTGGTCGGCGTGCCAGAAGTCCAGTTCGGCATTGGCGATCGTCCGGCCGGTCAGCGCATTGGTCACCACGCCGGACAGGATCAGGCGCGGCGCATCGTCCTCCGGCTCGACATCGCAGAGTTTGCCGTCCGCCCGCACCCGATGCTTTGCATGATACGGCCCCGTCAGGTTGAAGCGGGTTCCCTCGCGCGCGTGCTGCGCCGCGTCGATGCTGGTCATGGCGAGCGCCACGTCGATCAGGCTGCGGCTCATGCCGGACTGGCCGAGGCGGTTGAAGTAGTCGCCGGCCATGTGCAATTCGTCCTCGGTGATCTTGAATTCGCGGACGACCTCCTTGAGCTTTCCGACCGAACAGTCCCAGATGGCGCGCAGTCTTTCCTCTTGATTCATGGCTCCCTCCTTATCTGCCGCCACGGCGATAGGCTTCGGCATCGGCCGCTTCGCGTACGAAGTCTCCGAAGGCTTCTATCTGGGTACGCAGCACTTCGCGAGTCTGGCGGTCGGTCAGGTTGCCGCCATCGTCGAAGCGCTGGCTGGCGGGGCCGATCATCACTTCCGGCTTGGCGAAGACCCGGGCGCCGAGCGCCACCAGAACCTGGCGCAGGTGGTGCTGCATGCGCGCACCACCCAGGCCGCCGCCGGACACGGACTGAATCAGCACCGGCTTGTTCATCATGGGCGGGGTGGGCACGCGCGACAGCCAGTCCAGCATGTTCTTCAGCCCGCCGGGAATGGAATAGTTGTACTCGGGCGAGACGATGACCACGCCATCCGCCTCGCGAATGGTATTGGCCAGCGCCGTGATGGCAGCCGGCATCCCGCTCACGCGCTCGAGATCGCCGTCGTAGATCGGCACGTCCGCGACGCTCGTTCCCTCGACGAATTCCAGGTCGCCGGGGGCCAGGCCGGGAAGTGCGCGGACCAGTGCCGCATTGAAGGAGTCCTTGCGAATACTGCCGCAGAGCGTGACGAGTTTGAGCATGTGTCTCTCTTTCCTGAATGCAGTTCGGCGGAACCTCCGCCAGACACCTTTCATGGCCTGACGAAGATTCCCATGGGACCGGAGGCGATCGCGCCGTCCTGCGCGACCATGTTTCCGCGCAGGTAGACGCGTTCGATGCATCCCTTCACGACCCGGCCCTTGAGCGTGGTGTAGCGGGCACGGCTCAACTGGTCGCTGTCACGGACCAGCGTGGACCGCGAGCCATCGAGGACGACGATGTCGGCATCCGCGCCGGCGACGATCGCGCCCTTGCGGGGGAACAACCCGAAAGCACGGGCCGGCCGCTCGGCACAGCTGCGAGCGATGTCCGTCAGCGACAGGGCACCCTCGTCCACCAGAGCCAGCATGGACAGCAGCAGGGTCTGCAGGCCGGGCATGCCCGGCGCCGTCTTCCAGACATCCTCCCAGCCGCGATCCTTGTCCTCGATCAGGACCGGCGAGTGGTCGCTGACGACCATGTCGATGCTTCCGGCTCGCACGGCATCGCGCAATGCATCGCGATCCGCCCTGGGACGAATCGGCGGCACGATGACGCCGTACGGCCCCATGGCGAAGGCCTCGTCCTCGGTGAACACGAGGTGGTGCGACATCACTTCGGTGGTCAGCGCAGACCCGCCCTGGAAGCGGGCGACATGCTCCACGCTGGTGCGCGAGGACAGCGCGCGGAAGTGGACCTTGGTCCCGGTTTCCGATGCCACGGTACAGGCGCGCGTGATGCCCAGGGACTCGGACAGGGTCGGACGCGTGGCGACGAACGCCTGGATCAACGGCGGAGGGTCTTCCCGCTCCGTCCGATACAGCATCTTCCGGTTCTGCTGGTAGCCTTTCTGGTCGGCCGTGTTACGGGCGATCAGCGTGGGCGAGTGCGGCGTGACGCCTGCAATGCCTCCCGCATCGCCGATCGCGGTCAGCAGCCGATGCAATTCGTAGTCGTCGTTGCTGACGATGAACTCGGGGTTGCCGCCGTAGGACAGGTACATCTCGAAGGAGATGGCTCCCATGTCCGCCATTTCCTTGATCTCCGCCCGTTCGCTGCGCGGCGAAACCATGGCCTGGACGGCGAAGTCCACGAAGGAGGCACCCTCGCCGGCTCGCCGCTTGCGCTCGAAGTACGCCGGATTGGCGGTGCGGGGATCGTCCGTCGGCTGCAGCATGATCGTCGTCACGCCGCCCACGGCGGCCGCTCGCGTGGCCGTATCGAAGTTGTCGAGCCGGCTCGCGAGGAAGTGCCCGGGGATGTGCACGTGCGCATCGATCAGGCCCGGCAGCAGCAGCTTGTCGCTGGCATCCACCTCCGCAGCGCCGGCGAGGGCCGCAGCCGGTTCGGCCACGGCCTGGATCACGCCGCCGCTGACCGCGACATCGGCGCGTGCAAGACCCTCCGAACTGACGACAGTGCCACCGCGAAACACGGTTTCGTACATGCAATTCCCTTGCGACCTCGACGTGCCCCGTCACGCGGCCGCTTCGTGCTTGCGGTCTGCGTCCAGCGCAGCCAGACCCTCGCGATAGCGGCGCACCATCCAGCTGTTCAGCTGGGCGATAGCCGACTCGAGCCGGGAGAGCCGGCCACGCGGCTTGAAGCGCGAGTGGTAGGCCTGCTGCAGGACGGTCTGCGTCGCTGCGTCCTGCTCCACGATCGTCTTCATCTTCTCGAACTGCTGGATCTCGATCTGCGCGAAGTCGGGCGACTCGGCCGCGGCCTTCGGATAGAGGTTCACGCGCCGGGAGTTCATGCGCTCGGCCGAGGTGGGATTGATGAACGTGATGGAGACCAGCGAGGGCTGCAGGACCATCACCAGGCAAGGCAGGATGGAAACGAACATGACGCGGCCCTTCTGCTCGTCGGTCAGGCCCTCGATCGTGGGCAGGCGACGCGTCCCCTCGCTCTCGAAGAGGTCGCCATCCGCCTCCTCGAAGCCGGTGGTGCGAAATACCATGCCGTCTCCGGCGTCGATGTCGTAGAAGCGCGTCAGCTTCGCCGGCACCGCGTCGTGATAGCCGCGGTGCACGTAGCTCGTGTGATAGGACTCCAGCGCGTTCTCGTGATGGAGCTTCCAGTTCCACTTGAGGTCGCTCAGCCCGTAGGCGCGCCCGGGCATCAAGTCCGCGAGGGCGTAGTTGCGGAACTCCTGGTCCAGCTTCGCGAGCTTCCTGGCCACCGGCGCTGCGTCGGCGTTGAACGTGATGAACACGAGCCCGTGGAAGATCTGGCTGCGGATCTCGGGCAGGCTGTTCCCGGCCCGAAGCTCCGCGATCGGGATGCACTCCATCGAAGGCGCACCCCGCAGCTTGCCGTCGAGCTCGTACGTCCAGGCATGGTAGGGGCAGACCAGCGCGCGCGCGTTCAGGCACTTGCCCGCCGGCGGCGCCTCCTTCACGCCGCCGATCAGCGGGTGGCCCCGGTGCTGACACACGGCGGACAGCACGCGGACGGTCCCTTCCTGGTCCCTGACGATGATCAGCGGCTCGCCCAGGATGGTCACGGGCAGATGGTCACCGGGCTTGGGGATCTCGTTGACATGGGCCACGCACAGCCACTCCTTCGAGAAGATCGAGCGGCACTCGAACTCCCAGAAATTCGCGTCGATGTAGGCATCGGCTGGCAGGATCCCGGCCTGATCGACGGTGCCCAGGACCTTCTCTGCCTCTGCCACAACCGCCTGAATGTGGGCAATGTCGACGTTCGAACGCATTCAGCTCCCCAGGTGAAGGTTGCCCGATCTCGCGAGCGACAGGGTGAGTCTAGGAATCGCGTCCCGGATCGGGTAGTCGTTATCGGATGATTCCGGGCATAGACGAGATCGATGCCCGCCCGCCAAAGATCTGGTCTATGACCGAGATCATCAAATCGCGGCTTCTGCACCTGACTTCCGCTGCCTAGTATTCCCCCTGCCTGTCGAGATCAGACATCGCCCATGACCACGCCTGCCATCCAATCGCGGATTCACGCCCTGCGCCACGAGGCAGAAGGAGTCGTCACGCTCGATCTGCGGCCGCTCGAGGGGGCGGAACTGCCGGCGTTCGCACCGGGCGCGCACATCGACCTGCACCTGGCCAACGGCATGGTGCGAAGCTATTCCTTGTGCAACGACAGCGATGAGCGCTACCGCTACCTGGTGGCCGTGCTGAAGGAGGCGAACAGCCGAGGCGGCTCGCGCTACGTGCATGAACGTCTGCATGTCGGCGACGTACTGGCGATCTCGGCGCCGCGCAACCACTTCCCGCTGCACGAGGACGCGCGGCATACGGTCCTGCTCGCCGGCGGGATCGGCGTCACGCCGATCCTGTGCATGGCGCGCCGCCTGAAGAAGCTCGGTCGCAGCCTGGAGATCGTGTACGCCTGCCGCTCGCGTCGCAACGCCGCTTTCGTTTCCGCAATCGAGGCGCTGGATGCTCCCACGACGCTCCATTTCGACGACGAAGCCGGCGGTCCGCCAGACTTGCTCGCCCTGCTCTCGCGCCGCGTGCCGGACGGCCAGACTCACCACTACGCCTGCGGCCCGACGGTGATGCTCGATGCGTTCGAGAAGATCTGCTCGTCCCTCGGGCATCCCCATGCTCATATCGAGCGCTTCAGCGCCGTCGAGCATGCCGCGGCGCCCGACGCACGCTCATGCTTCACCGTGGAGCTGCGCCGCAGCGGGATCACCTTCGAGGTGACGCCCCGGAAGTCGCTCTACCGTCACCTGCTGGCGCTCGGGATCGATGTGCCCTTCAGCTGCGCAGAAGGCATCTGCGGCTCCTGCGAGACTCGCGTGCTGGCGGGCGAACCCGATCATCGCGATTCGCTGCTCACCCCGAAGCAGCGGGCGGCCAACCGCGTCATGCTGCCCTGCGTATCCGGCTGCCGCAGCGAGCGGCTCGTGCTCGACCTCTAGGAGCCTGTCCTTGCCTCACCAGGCTCCGCCACGACGTCAATCCAGGCGAATGTTTCTCTCCTTGATCACCCGGCCCCAGAGCTGGTTGTCGCGCTCCAGTATCGCCGCCAGCTCATGACGGCCGCCCTTGGCCAGAACGTTCACGGAGGCGTACTGTTCCGCGACCCCGGGATTGCTCAACACCGTTGCAAGCGCCGTCGAGAGCCGGTCCAGCACCGGCTCCGGCGTGTCGGCCCTGGCGAACAAGCCATACCAGGCATCGGCCGAGAAGCCGGGCACCGACTGGGCGATGGCGGGCACGTCGGGCATGGCGGCGGACCGGGTGGGGTACGACAGGCCGAGATAGCGCAAGCGGCCTTCCTTCACCAAACCCGCCGTGGAAGACGAGGGCACGGACATCAGGTACTTGATCTGCCCGCCCACCAGAGCCTGGATGGCCTGCACCGAGCCGGAGAAGGCCACGCGCACCATGTCCTTGATGCCGGCCATGTCGTGAAACACCTCGGTAGCGAGATGGCCGACACCGCCCAGCGCACCCGTTCCCCATTCCAGCTTGCCGGGATTGGCCCTGGCGAAGGCGACGAACTCCGCCAGCGTGGCAGGCATCGACGGGTGTGTCATGAGTAACAGCGGCGAAGTGCCCTGGAGCGAAACAGGTGCCAGACTCTTGACCTCGTACCCGGGGTTGGCTCGCACCAGCGGCGTGGTGACGAGACCATTGTGGTGCGTCAGGAGCGTGAGGCCGTCGGCAGGCTGCTGAACCACGAACTGCGTGCCGATGGCACCACCCGCGCCGGGCTTGCTATCGATGATGACCGGCTGGCCCAGGAGCTTGCTCAGCGGTTCCGCGAGGAAGCGCGAAAGCACGTCGTTGGTGCCGCCGGGCACCCCCGCGGACACGATCCGGATCGGCCGGCTCCGCGAGCTGTCCTGCGCGTGCAGATCGCGGGCGAGCGGCGCCAGTGCGGCAAACGAGAGAAAGCCTCGGCGGTCGAGCATTGGATATCTCCAGAATTTCGGATGTCACATCTGAGGGGGAACCGTGTTCTGGATCTGCACCCTCAGTCCGGTGCGCACCGCCGGGTAGTAGTCCCACACGGCGATATGCTGCGCCGAGCGGTTGTCCCAGAAGGCCACCGAGTTCTTCTGCCAGCGGAAGCGCATGGAGTACTGGGGCAGACCGATCTGGGAATAGAGGTAGCTCAGGATCGCGGTACTTTCGTCACGGCTCACACCATTGATGTGGCTGGTGTATTCCGGGTTGACGAAGAGCAGCTTGCGTCCGGTCTCAGGATGGCGACAGACGATCGGATGATCGGCATGCGGGTAGTCCTGCTTGGTGACGCCGCGGGCGGCATAGGCAGGACCGAATACACGCAGACCATCGTGATGCGCCGTCATGCCTTCGAGGTACGCCTTCATCTTGTCCGACAGGCCGTCGTATGCGGCATAGGCGCTGCAGAACATCGTGTCGCCGCCGCTTTCGGGAAGCACATGCATATGAAGGATGCTGCCCATCGGAGGGATCGGATCGCAGGTCAGGTCGGAGTGCCAGCCCTCGCCGGCAACGATCTTCGTGTTTTCGTCGGCGTGAATCCGGGTCATCTCGGCGTCATTGCCGGCGAGTGTCGCGCCGGGATGGCGGTGCAGCTCTCCGAACCGGCGGCCGAAGGCCTTGTGCTGCTCCCGATCCATCGTCTGATCGCGGAAAAAGACGACGAGATGGTCGAGCAGAGCACGGCGAATCTCTCCCACCGTCTCCTGGTCGAGCGGCCGGGAGAGGTCGACCTTCGAGATCTCCGCACCGATGGCCGGCGTACACGGTTGCACGCCGATGCGTCGATATTCCAACGCGTTCGGGCGACGATGACGAATCGGCGCTTGCGCCATGACGTTGATGCTCCGTTTCGCTCGACTCCGAGCGCACGCTCGCGCCAGCTTCGAGATCGGCCATGAAAATAGTCTAGGGAGCGCGGGATCATCGCGGTAGCCGCTACCGGGTGATGCGCGTCATAGACCGTGTCTATGCCAGGCACTCGATCTGTGCGGCCATCTAGCCCGCTCCAGGATGGGGCCCGGGGCGTTCGGCGAGCTCGCCGAACCGGGAGGAAGCCATGTCCACCTGCAAGACGTTCACGACGAATATCCCCCCGCCGCGGTCCAGGCCC
>JBFWQR010000090.1:0-30416 GCA_050249335.1 Lautropia sp. | reverse complement strand
GCTCGCGGTCGGCACCGGGTTCCTCGGCTACATGACCTGGTCGACCTTCGCCTACGTCCGCGACAGCTACCGGTTCGGCGACATGGCCGGCGGCCAGATCGCGATCCCGTTCTGGATCCCGCAGCTGAGCTTCGTGATCGGGTCGGCGCTGCTGTTCGTCGCGATGCTCGACGAACTGCTGCGCGTCGCCGCCGGCGCCCGGCCGGTGTACGTCACCGCGATCGAGGAACGGCATGCGCGCGGCGACTTCAGCGAAACGATATGAGTCAACCCCCCTTGGGCCTGCGGCCCTACCCCCCTTGAAAGGGGGGCGTCACCGACGGACCGGCGGAGCCGGATCCGTGGTGACTGCTTGGCGTGGAGCATTGCGTCGGGCTGCGGGCGGCGATGTAGGAGTAAGAGCGGCACCCGATGCCGGGGACGACGGGGGGCGTCACCGACGGACCGGCGGAGCCGGATCCGTGGTGACTGCCTGGCTCGGTCGGCGTCGGGCGACACGGGTATCGCACAGCAGCACGGGGAAGTTGATATGAAACGGTTTCCACGCGCACTTCGGTCGTTGCAGGGAGGCCGGCAGTGAGCGTCGTCGAAGTCGGATCTT
The DNA here is from genome assembly GCA_050249335.1 of Lautropia sp. GTDB lineage: Bacteria > Pseudomonadota > Gammaproteobacteria > Burkholderiales > Burkholderiaceae_E > Lautropia. The sequence continues at coordinate 29,815 of JBFWQR010000090.1, read as the reverse complement.
TCCTGCTGATCGTGATGCTGATCCTGCTGACCGGCGGGATCTGGATCGCCGTGACGCTGGCGCTGGTCGGCTGGATCGGCATGGTGCTGTTCACCAATATTCCGCCGGCGGTCTGGGGCAAGAACCTGTTCTCGGCGCTGTGGGACTCGAACGCCTCGTGGGAGCTGGCGGCGCTGCCGCTGTTCATCTGGATGGGCGAGATCCTGTTCCGCACCCGCCTTTCGGAAGAGATGTTCGAGGGCCTGTCGCCGTTGCTGTCGCGGGTGCCGGGCCGGCTGATGCACACGACCATCCTCGGCTGCGGCATCTTCGGCTCGGTTTCGGGCTCGTCGGCGGCGACCTGCGCGACCATCGCCAAGGTCGCGCTGCCCGAACTGCTGCGCCGCGGCTACGACGAGCGGCTCGCGCTCGGCAGCCTCGCCACCGCCGGCACGCTCGGCATCCTGATCCCGCCGTCGATCACGATGGTCGTCTACGCGGTCGCGGCCGACGCGTCGATCATCCGGATCTTCCTCGCCGGTTTCATACCCGGCTTCCTGCTGATGCTGCTGTTCTCGGCCTATATCGGCTGGTGGTCGCTGCGGCACCCGGAGCGGGTGCCGGCCGCGGAGCCGCCGAGCTCGTTCTGGTCGAAGGTCAAGCGTTCCGGCAACCTGATTCCGTGCTCGCTGCTGATCGTCTTCATCGTCTGGGTGCTGATCGCCGGCTGGGCGACCGCGACCGAATGCGCCGCCTATGGCGTGCTCGGCTCGCTCGCGATCGCTGCCTGGGGCCGGTCGCTCTCCTGGGAGAGCTTCTGGGGCAGCCTGATGGGCTCGACCCGGGTCTCCTGCATGATCATGTTCATCCTGGCCGGCGCCGCGTTCCTGACCAAGACGATGGCATTCACCGGCATTCCGCGCGAGCTCGCCGAGTGGGTCAACGGGCTCGGCCTGTCGCCGTACGCGCTGATCGCGGTGCTGTCGGTGCTGTACCTGGTGCTGGGGACGGCACTCGACGGCATCTCGATGATCGTGCTGACCTCGGCGATCGTGCTGCCGATGATCCAGCTGGCCGGCTTCGACCTGATCTGGTTCGGCATCTTCGTCGTGCTGCTGGTCGAGATCGCCGAGGTGACGCCGCCGGTCGGCTTCAACCTGTTCGTGCTGCAGAACATGACCGGCAAGGACAGCAACACGATCGCGCTGGCGGCGCTGCCGTTCTTCGGCTGCCTGCTGCTCTGTATCGCGCTGATCACCGCCTTTCCGGCGCTGGTGACCTGGCTGCCCGATCTGGTGATGGGTGTGTCGAGATAGCCGGGGCCGCTTCACCCCGCGGACGCCGCCGCGCCGGGGCCGCTACTTGAAGCCGAGCACGTGCGGCAGCCAGACGCTGAGCTCCGGGATGAAGGTGATCAGCATCAGGATCACCAGGTGCGCGACCAGGAACGGCGACAGTTCCCGCACCAACGCGCCGACCGGCACCCGTCCGACATTCGACGTGACGAACAGCAGCCCGCCGACCGGCGGCGTGATCATCCCGAGCGTCAGGTTGTAGATCACGATCATCGCGAAGTGCGTGGGATCGACGCCGAGCTTGATCGCGACCGGCGCCAGGATCGGAACCAGCACCATCACGCCGGGCAGCGGCTCCATGAAGATGCCGAACACCAGCAGGAAGATGTTGACCGCGAGCAGGAACATCCACTGCGACATCTGCTGAGCGACCAGCCAGTCGGCGACGATCTGCGGAATCCGCTCGATCGTCAGCAGCCAGGCGAACGCCCCCGACAACCCGATGATGATCAGCACCGACGCGGTCAGCAGCGCCGAGCGCGACAGGATCGAAGGCAGCGCCCGCCATTCCAGCGTCCGGTAGATGAACTTGCCGCAGATCAGCGCGTAGAACACCGCGACCACCGAGGCCTCGGTCGGGGTGAACCAGCCGGCCCGCATGCCGCCCAGGATCAGCACCGGCAACAGCAGCGCCGGCGTCGCCTTGAAGGTCGTGCGCAGCACCTCCGGCCATGGCGGAAACGCGCCGACGCCACGGTAGTGGCGCTGCTTCGAGATATGGAAGTTGACGACCGCCATGCCGAATGCGATCAGGAAGCCCGGGATGAAGCCGGCGACGAACAGCGTGCCGACCGAGACCGACTCGTCCTGCAGCGCATAGATGATCATGATGATCGACGGCGGAATGATCGGGCCGACGATCGCAGTCGAGGCGGTCAGCGCAGCGGCGTAGGCGCGATCGTAGCCGGCCTTGTCCATCATCCTGATCATCAGGCTGCCCGGACCGGCCGCGTCGGCCAGCGCCGAACCGGAGATACCCGAGAAGAACGTCAGCGCCGCGATGTTGGTGTAGCCGAGGCCGCCGCGCTTGTGGCCGACGAACTGGCTGGCGAAGCGCAGCAGCACTTCGGTCAGCGAGCCGCCGCTCATCAGTTCGGCGGCGAGGATGAAGAACGGCACCGCCATCAGCGGAAAGCTGTCGATGCCGGCGAACGTCTCCTTGAGCACGATCAGCATCGGCAGGCTGGTGCCGAACGCGAGCGCGACGACCGTCGCCATGCCGAGCGCGAATGCGACCGGCACGCCGATCGCGAGGAACACGCATGTGAAGATCAACAGCAGCAGGCTGGCGCTCATCGCGTCGGATGACCGGGGCTGCGGCGGCTACAACGAGGCGCTGGCGGTCGCGTCGAACGATTCGTCCGAGGCGAACCGGCGGATCGCGAGATAGTCCCGCAGCACTAGCGTCCAGTGGATGATCAGCAACGCGCCGCCGACTGGTATCGCCGCGTAGATCCAGGCGAACGAGATCTGGGTCGCGGCGGTCAGCTGAAACCGGGTCCGCTCCATGTAGACCCAGCCGTACCAGATCATGAAAACGAAAAATGCGTACAGCAACACCGCGACCACCAGCCGCAGCAGTACACCGAGCCGCGGTGGCAGGCTGTCCTGCAGGTTCTCGATCGCGATATGACCGCCGTAGCGCAACACCGGCCCGGCACCGATGAACGTCATCCAGATCATCAGGTGCCGCGCAACCTCCTCGGCCCAGAAGATCGACTCGCGGGTGACATAGCGGAGCACGACGTTGGCGAAGACCAGCACCGACATCGCCGCCAGCATCAGGATCAGCGCCCAGCGGTTGGTCGCGACAAAAGCGTGCTCCAGGCGTTTCAGCATGCTGTCGGAGTCGGGGACGCTCTATCTCGGAGTCGGGGACGCTCGGGGCGGCAGTATGCCCGATGCATTTCCGGGGCCGGACTAGGGTTTTCTCGGAGATCGGCACCCGCGCTGACCCCGGCAACGCCCGGGGCCGGACCCAGGACCGGACCCAGGACCGGCCCGTATCCGGATCCAGTGCCGGCTGCCCTGGTGCTTGGGCACGATGATTGCGAATTCATCGCCAACGAATCGTCGCCACTATCGCGCTGCCTGGAACGACCATGCTCAAACTCGCGTTGCTGTTCTTCGTCATCTCGGTCATCACCGGCATCCTCGGCTTCACGGGCATCTCGGCGGCGACGGCCGGCATCGCGAAAGTCCTCTTCTTCATCGCGATCGCGCTGTTCGTCCTGTTCCTGATCCTGGCAGCGATCGGCGGCGCACTGGTTTTCTAGCGAGAACGCGCAGCACCTCGAGGAGCTCCGGCCATGAAATGCAATGTCTGCGGCAACGAATACGCCGGCGCCTTCCAGGTGACCACAGCGGCCGGCGAACGCTTCACCTTCGACAGTCTCGAATGCGCCGCACACCGGCTGGCGCCGGCATGCGCCCATTGCGACTGCCGCATCCTCGGTCACGGGATCGAAACGCCGAGCGGCCTGTTCTGCTGCGCCAGTTGCGCACGACACTCCGGCGTCACCGGCGCGGTCGACAATACGGCTGCCGTCGCAAGCAGCTGATCGCCGCCGATAGCCGAATCACCGCCGGCAACCGAATCGCCGCCGACGCGGCCTGCCCTTCCCGCGCGCTCCGCTCGGCCGGCAGCCGCGCCGACCTCATCGCCCCGCCGCGGCTGCTCCTGTTTCACCGAGACCACGCGGGCTTCGCAGCCGTCGCTCGGATTTCGCAGCCACTACCCACGTCCGCGTTCAGCAGAGTCATCGCGGGCGCCGCGGGCGGCGATCCGCACCGATCGCGAAGGTATCGCGGCGAGCCTGCGAACGTATCGTAGGATACCGGGCGCCATCCTGGCCCGCCGCCCGGCGTTCCACCGCCGGCAGTCCCCTAAATTCGGACGAGGAGACTTCGATGACCGTTTCGACCAGCACGCCCGGTCAGCCGGCGACAAGCGATTCCGTTACCCAGGCCGAGATCGACCAGCGCGTGTTCGATCTCTACGACGAGTACTGCCATGGCCAGATCCATCGCCGCGAGTTCCTGCGCCGGGCCGCCGCACTGACGGTGATCGGCGGATCGGCGCTGGCGATGGCCGAATCGCTGCTGCCGCGCTATGCGAAGGCGCAGACCATCTCGTTCACCGATTCGCGGATCAAGGCGCAGTACGTCGAGTATCCATCGAACGGCGGCAGTTCGGGCAAGATGCGCGGCTACCTGGTCCAACCCGCAGGCAAGGGCCCGTTCCCGGCGGTGCTGGTCATCCACGAGAACCGCGGACTGAACCCGTACATCGAGGACGTTGCGCGGCGCGCCGCGGTCGCCGGCTTCCTCGCGCTGGCACCGGACGGGCTGGCGCCGATCGGCGGCTATCCCGGCAACGACGACGACGGCCGCACGATGCAGATGAAGCTCGACCAGGCGGCCTTGCGTACCGACATGCTGAACAGCGCGCGCTACCTGAGAGCCCATGCGCTGTCCACCGGCAAGCTCGGTGCGACCGGCTTCTGCTGGGGCGGCGGCACTGTCAACTACCTGGCGGCGACGCTCGGTGCCGACCTGCAGGCGGCGGTACCCTACTACGGTGCAGCCGCCGAGACCGCTGCAGTGCCGTCGATCAAGGCAGCCCTGCTGATCCACTATGCGGAGAACGACGAACGCATCAATGCCATGTGGCCCGGCTACGAGTCGGCGCTGAAATCGGCCCAGGCCCGCTACGAGGTGCACGTCTATCCGGGCACCCAGCACGGGTTCCACAACGATTCGACGCCGCGCTACAACGAAGCGGCCGCGAAGCTGTCCTGGGAACGCACGGTCGCCTTCTTCAAGAAGGAGCTCGCTTGAGAGAAGGCGCTCGCTTGAAGGTGCGAGCCGTCCGGCCGGCCCGGCTCGGGACCGGTTGACGGCCGGCAGCGTCCGGGCCCGGCGGGACCGGGCCTGGCGGAACTCGCCCCGCCGAGTCAGTCCGACGGAAATGTGCGCCGCAGCAGTCGCCGGAGCGCGCCGCTCCAGTTGGCCAGATAGGCGCGATGCCGGTACATCCGCAGGTAGTAGGCTTCGTGTTGGTCCATGCGTGCACTGTAGCGAATTGCGTGCCTACCCGGACTCCGGCCGGCAATCTGTCCATTCCAAGGACCCGGGCGGCGGCCATCCGCCGAGCAGCGCGTGATCCGGACGACCCTCGAACGACACCAGGTCTCCATCTATTTCGCCGCCGTGCTGGCCGGGACGGCGGTGGCCCTGGGAATGGAGGACCGGACGTCGGTACTCGAACACGTCATCAGCCCGGCCCTGGCGCTGATGCTGTTCGTCACTTTTCTCCAGGTTCCGATCGTCGAGCTGAAGCGCGCGGCGTCGAATCTCCGCTTTCTCGGCGTATTGCTGGCGGTCAACTTTCTGATCCTGCCGCTGCTGGTGTGGGCGCTGACCGCGCTGCTGCCGTCGGACCCGCTGGTTCGTCTCGGCGTGCTGCTGGTGCTGTTGACGCCTTGTATCGACTATGTGGTGACCTTTTCTCATCTCGGACGCGCGGATTCGCGAGCGCTGCTGGCCTCGACGCCGGTACTGCTGATCGTTCAGATCCTGCTGCTTCCGATCTACCTCGGCCTCATCCTCGGCTGGGAGGCCGCGCAACCGGTCCGGGCGGGCCCCTTCGTCGAGGCCTTCATCTGGCTCATCGCGGCCCCTCTGGCCTTGGCGGCGCTGATGCAGCTTTGGGCAGCGCGTCGCACCACCGGAATGCGCATCGCGGACGCGCTCGGAACCATGCCGGTGCCGGCGACGGCGCTCGTCCTTTTCGTCGTCGCCGCCGCGGTGGTGCCGCGGCTGGGCGCGGCGCAGGGCGCCGCCCTGGCGGCAGCGCCGGTGTACGTCCTGTTCGCCATCGCTGCTCCGCTGCTCGGATGGCTGGTCGCGCGGCAGGCCGGTCTCGATGCCGCTTCGGGCCGCGCCATCGCCTTCAGCGCCGGAACCCGTAATTCCCTGGTCGTACTGCCGCTGGCGCTGGCGGTGCCCGGAGCGGTGCCGGTCCTGCCGGCCGTGATCGTCATGCAGACGCTGGTCGAACTCCTGAGCGAACTGGCGTACGTCCGCCTGATTCGCCGGCTCGGCGCCAGCCTGCTTTCACCGCTGGACGACGACGCGCGGCCCAAGTAGCTGATTTTCCGGAAACGATGACGCGTCGGATGCGGCCTCCCCGGATGCCGGCTGCAGAGCCATGGGGAGCCGGCCCTCGACGGTGCGCAGACGGTCGCGTATCCTGAGCGTTCGAGCGATGGCGCCAACGCAGCGCATTCGCCAGAGAGGAGCGACCCATGCCACATGCGGAGACGTGGATTCCCTCGCGTGGACTCTTCATGTTCCGCATCCGCGACTCATCCGGCCGCCTTTGGACCTTCACCGTCAGCGGCGAGGTCCTCGCGGCCGTCGATGCGATGCGCGAGTCCTCGCAGGCGGCGTTCGATCGGCTCAGACCACGCCTCCGCGAAGCAGCGCTGCGACGTCAGATCGACGGCGATCCGATGCAGCAGATCGAGCTGACGGCAAACGAGCTCGGTCAACCGTGACCGCCCTGCCCGCACCGGCGCCGGATGCGCCGGTCCGCGCAGCGAAAGTCAGGCGGGTCGCCAGACCATGCAGGATAGCGCCCGGGCGAACGGCTCGCCAGTGCCGGTAGCGAGCCGGCGGGCGGCGGCGCAGTCAGGATGCTACTGCCGCCAGCGCGTCCTTCATGATGTCGGCGACCTCGGACTGGCGGCCGGCGAGTTCGCTGGACCGGCTCGATACCGCGATGGCGAGATCGACGTTCGGCATCCGCAGCGGCATGGCGACCGCATGGTAGCCCACGCGGGCCAGGCTCTCTCCAGAGACGTAGCCGTCGGTCTGACATCGCTCGACCATCGCCAGCAGTGGACCGCTGTCGACGCGATCCTCGCTGGCCAAGGTCGCGTTGGTGCGCTTGACGATACCCTGAACGACTCGGCTGTGCAGCATCGACAGCAGCGCCCAGCCAATCACGGATCGGCAAAGCAGCCGGGTCGTGCCGACCCGCACCGCCGGTTCGAGACCGTAGCCCGGAAGAAAGTGGAGATATTGCAGGCGGATGTCGTTGCGATGCGCGATCGCGACGTTGCACCCGGTCGTGTCACGGATCGCACGCGCGGCCAGGAGGACGTCGGCGCTCGGCGCCACCCGGGTTGCAACCCAGCCGCCGAGATCGGCCAGCAGCAGCGTCGGCGAGTAGGTCCGCCGGGCGCGATCGTGATGCAGGTATCCCAATCCGACGAGCGACCGCAGCGTGGCCGCCAGGCTGCTCCTGGGACAGGGAATCTGGGCATGGAGCTCCGGCAACGACATCGGCCGCTCGGCGGCATCCAGCGCTTCGAGACATCGGAAGATTCGATTGGTGGAATCCATGCGACGTGGCTCCTGGTGAAGATCAGATTCTAAATCCAGCATTCTGCAAATACGTTGACGCTCGGACCTCGGCCCGACGATAGTGCAGCAGCCGCTCTCCAAGGCGGTCAGATGCACCTGGAGGGAATCGATCCTTGACGCAAGCAACCTTGCGACGGCCGGTCGGGTCGTCGCACCGCCCGACCTTTCCGTCGTTCACGATCGAGCCGCTGACGCCGACCTTCGTCGGCGAAATCACGGGGATCGATCTGTCGGAGCCGATCTCTCCGGCTCTCGCCGGGGATCTCCGATCCGCGGTCGAGTCCTACCACGTCCTCGTCATCCGGGACCAGCACCTCGACGCCGATCAGCAGGAAGCATTCTCACGCTGCTTCGGCGAGGTCCAGGAGCACGTCGGACGGCTCCGGGACGGCTCGCGACTCACGCCGGTGCATGAAATCTCGAACGTCGACGAAGGCGATCGACCGACGGACAAGCCGCAGCTCCATGCCACCGCGTACTGGCACACCGACGGCGCACACTTTGCAATTCCGCCGTCGTTCACGATCCTGCACGCCGTCCAGTTGCCGCCTGCCGGTGGCGACACCGAGTTCGCGGACATGATCGGCGCCTACGAGTCGCTTCCGGAATCGAAGCGCGCCGAGCTGGAGGGCCTGACTGCCGTCCACAGCTACGGCGAGAAGCATCTCAATATCGGTGGCCCCGCCGGCAAGCCGGAGGAAGTCCGCGACGCGCCGCCGGTGTCTCATCCAATCGTGCGCACGCATGCGCCGACCGGAAAGAAGGCGCTCTATATCGGCATGTACGCGGTCCGCATGCCCGACCGGCCGGACGAGGCGGCGCGCGCGTTCCTGCAGGATCTGCTCGTGCACGCCACGCAACCGCAATTCCTGTATGCGCAGCGGTGGCGGCCGGGCGATCTGGTGATGTGGGACAACCGCTGCGTGCTGCACCGCGCGCTCGGCAACTTCGACATGCGGGCCCACAAGCGGATCCTCAGACGGACCGTCGTCAAGGGTACGCCCGAGAACCGGGCACAGCCCGGAGCAGGCACATGAACAACGTCGCAGACACTGCCAGGCTCACCGGGATCCTGGAGCCGGGGAATTCCGCCGCGCCGATGCAGTTCGTCATCAGCCATTCCAACGGCGACGCGGATTTCAAGGCCGGCTTCCGCCCCAACAGCCTCTACCGCGACCTCGGGGTCGAGGCGGCGACCAACGGGATGGTGCTGGCGCACGTCGTTCGCGCCGCCAATGCCTTTCCCGCCGAAGGCGTCGGCGGCCCGCACCGGCACCTGGTCCAGTTTCAGTTCTGCTACATGCTGAAGGGATGGCAGACGATGCGATTCGAGGGGGAGGACGAAATCGTCACGGCTCGTGCCGGCAGCGCCTGGATCCAACCGCCGGGCATCGTTCACGAGGTTCTCGGCTTCTCGGAGGACCGGGAGATTCTGGAGCTGATCCTTCCCGCCAGATACGAGACGGTCGAGGCCGAGTACCCCGAGGCCGACCGCACGCCTCGGCACGCGATCGATAGTCATCGGAGCGAGACTTGAAAACTCGAATGAGCAGACGCGCCCTCTTGACGGGCGTTCCGGCCGCAATGATCGGCAGCCGCGGCGCCTTCGCGCAATCATGGCCGGCGCGGCCGATCCGGATCGTCGTCGGATTGCAGGCAGGCGGCGGCACCGACGTCACGATGCGTGCGGTGGCCGTGGCGCTGAAGGACAAGCTCGGCCAGAACATCGTCGTCGACAACATCACCGGCGCCGGCGGCTCGATCGCCTCGGCCGATGTCGCCAGAGCCGCGCCCGACGGCTACACGTTCGAGGCGAAGACGATCTCGGCGGCCGTCATCAACGCTTTTGTCTTCCAGAACCTGTCCTACCATCCGATCAACGACTTCAAGGCGGTCAGCCTGGTCGGTCGGGCACCGCTCGTCGCCGTCATACCGTCGAGCGTACCGGCGGCGAACCTGCGGGAATTTCTCGCGTTGCTGCGCGCCAATCCCGGGAAGTACTCCTACGGATCCTCCGGGATCGGCACGATTCCGCACTTCGCCGGCGAGCAGTTCAAGCAACTGGCCGATGTCGACATCGTGCATGTGCCGTACCGAGGCAACGGGCCGGCGCTGGTCGCGCTTCTCTCCGGCGAGATCGCGATGATCTTCGATACCGTCGGCTCCACCAAGCAGTACATCGAGGCCGGGAAGATTCGCGGCATCGGCGTGACCACGCCCGAGCCGACCGAGTTCATGCCGGATCTGCCGCCGCTCGGCTCGGCCATCAAGGGATTCGCGCTCGACACCTGGTTCGGTCTCTTCGCGCCGGCAAAGACGCCGGACGACATCGTGGCCCGAATGTCGGAGGCGCTCAGAAGCGCGCTGCAGGAGACCGCCACCGCCGATCAGGTCCGGAAGTACGGCTACGAGCCGGTCGGCTCCTCGCCGGCGGACTTCGATCAGTTCTGGCGCAAGCAGCTGGCCACCTTCGCGCCGATGATCAAGACGATGGGCATCAAGCCCAACTGACGCCGGCATGCGAATCGGCATCATCGGCGTCGGCGTCATGGGGATGCCGATCGCGGACCGTCTTGCCGGTGCCGGGCACGATCTGATCGTCTGCGACGTCGCTCCCGAGGCTCGCGACCGCTTCGCCGGCCGGGCGGGCGTCGCGACCACGGCGACGCCGAGCACCTGCGCTGCCGCGGACGCCGTGATTGCCCTGGTCGCGACGGACCAGCAGGTTCGCGACGTGTCGATTGGCAACGACGGTGTGCTCGGCGCGATCGACCCGGCGCGTCCACCGACGATGATCGTCATGAGTACCGTGGGACCGTCGACGGTCCGGGAACTGTCGGAAAGGCTCGCGGCGGTGAACACGCCGCTGCTCGATGCGCCGATCAGCGGCGGCCTCGATGGCGCCCGCAACGGGACGCTGAGCATCATGGTCGGCGGTCGACCAGAGGTGTTCGATCGCATGCGTCCGCTCTTCGAAGAGATCGGAGGTTCGATCGCGTATTGCGGCCCGGTCGGCCATGGCGTCACGACCAAGATCCTGAACAACCTGATCGGCGTGGCGAACTGGATCCTGACGGCCGAGGCCATGGCGCTGGGCACGCGTCTCGGAATGGACACCGCCGCACTCGCGGCGATCATGGACGGAGGATCGGGGCGCAACCTCGCGACCGGCAACTGGCCGTCTCGCCAGGCCCTGTACCGATACTACGTGGACCATCCCGAACTGCTCGCCGCCAATCGGGACATCTGCCGAAAGGATCTGAGTCTCGTGCTCGAGCTGGCGAACGAGTCCGGAATCGCGTTGCCGCTGACACGCGGGCTGGCCGATGCGATCGCAGGTGTACCGAGCTCGACGCTGCAACGAATCTGGTCGGAGATCGAGCGGCCAAGGCCGGAATGAGCGGCGACCCCGCGCCCCCGACGTCGGTCAGACGCTACCAGGCCGCCCGAAGCAGCGCCAGCACATCATCCCGAGTCACCGGGCGCGGATTGAAGTGAGCGGCCCGCTCGTGCATCGTGTCCGCGGCGAGCGCGGCAAGCTGATCGGCAGGCACGCCGACATCGCGTAGCCGTCGCGGTACGCCGAGCGCCGCCTGGATCCGCTCGACCTGCCCGGCCGAGTCGGCTGCCGCCGCGGCCTCGTCGTCGAGCGCGCTGCCGAGCGCCCGGGCGACGCGGGCCAACGGCTCCTGCGCGCTCCCGCAGTTGAAGCGCATCACATGCGGCAGCATGATCGCGTTCGCCGCACCGTGGGACACGCCGAACCGTGCACCGAGGCCATGGCAGATCGCATGGTGCAGCGCGACCCGCGCGTTGGCGATCGACAGGCCGGCGAGCAGCCACGCCTGCTGGATTTCGCCGCGCACCTCGGCATCGTCCGGTGCCGCGGCCGAGCGCGGCAGCCAGCGGCCGAAGCGATGCAGCGCCGCGGTCGCGTACGCCTCGGTCAGCGGCTGGCGGTTCACCGCGTACATCGACTCGACAGCGTGCGCCAGGGAATTGAGGCTGCTCGCTGCGGCGATCGGATACGGTGTCGACGCCGCTGCCGCGGGATCGAGCACGACGACCTGCGGCGGGATCGATACGTGCCAGAAGATCCACTTGCGACCGTCCGGTGCCCGCAGGCCGGCGCCGGGCGTCACTTCGGATCCCGAGCCGGTCGTCGGGATGCACAGATGCGGCAGCGCCGCCGGCCGCAACGCCTGCGCATTCAGCGATGGCGGTCCCGGCGGCACGATCCGGTGCGCCGCGATGTCGCCGCCCATCAGCGCGACCAGCGCGATGCATTTGGCGGTGTCGATCGAGCTGCCGCCGCCGATCGAGACGAGACCATCCGCGCGATGACGCTCGCGCAACTCGAGCCCCTGCTCCACCCATTGCGGGCCGGAGTGCGGCGGGATTCCTTTCAGCACGGCCGCGACGCGGCCGCCGAGCGCGCCGAGCACGCGGGCAAAAAGCGGCGTCCCGGCCATCGTCTCGCCGACCAGCACGAGCGCGCGCCGCACGCCGACGCCTTCGAGCAGGTCGCCGGCGCGATCGATGGCGCCGGGCCCGCAGACGATCCGCCGGGCGGGATCCGCGTGCTCGTAGTTGCGCAGGCGGATATCGGATCGCATCGCTACTCGGCCTTGATGCCGGCGTCCTTGATCACGCGGTCGAACCGCGACTGCTCGCTGCGCAGCCATCGGGCGAACCCGTCCGGGCTCGAGCGGACCGGCGTCAGCCCCATGCCTTCGAGCTTGTCCTTGATGCCGGCCCGTGAAAAGATCCGGTCGAGCTCGCCGGCGAGCTTCGCGACGACCGCGGGCGGCAGGCCTGCCGGACCCAGCAGCCCATAGGTTATCGTCACTTCGAAGGCCGGAAGGCCGGCCTCGGCGGTGGTCGGCACGTCCGGCAGCGCGGCGACGCGGGCCGGTCCGGTCACCGCGATCACGTTGAGCTTGCCGGCGCGGATGTGCGGGACCGTCGTTGCCGGCACGTCGAGATAGGCGTCGATCTCGCCGGCGAGCGCCGCATTGGTCAGCGGGGCTGCGCCTTTGTAGTGAACCATCGCGATCTTCGTGCCGGCGGCCGCGTTGAACAATTCGCCGGCCAGATGGGTCAACCCGCCCGGTCCACCGGTGCCGTAGTTCAGTTCGCCGGGCCGCTTCTTCGCGAGCGCAATGTAGTCGGCCAGCGTCCGCGCCGGCAGCGCGGCCTTCGTCAGCAGCAGGTACGGCGAGCTCGCCAGCGTCGTGATCGGCGTGAAGTCCTTGAACGCGTCGTACGGCAGGTTCGCCATCAACAGCGGATTGATCACGTGCGTGTTGTTCATGAACAGCAGCGTGTAGCCGTCCGGCGCCGCGCGGGCGACCGCAGTCGCGCCGATGACGGTACCGCCGCCGGCACGGTTCTCGACGATCGCCTGCTGCCCCCACGCCTCGGACAACTGCTGCGCGATCAGACGCGCGAACAGATCCGACGTGCCGCCCGGCGCGTACGGCACCACGATCCGGATCGGACGCTCCGGGTAGACCGCCTGGGCGCCGACGTCGGTCGCCGCAGCGAGCGACAGAGCCGCGGACAGCAACGGCGCGAGCAGCGCGGCGAGCCCGCCGAGCATCCGGCGCCGGGCAACGAAGCCGCTGCAGCGGGCACGCCGCGGTTGAGCATCGAGTCGGTTCATCGGTTCGTCTCCTGTTTATGATCGGACCATCTGACTATCGGATGTCGCCGGCTCGCGGCGGCTCGCAACGGAAATCCACGACCGGCCGCCCCCGCAGTCCGGTCCTGATCTCGGCGCGGACGCGCTGCCCGACCGCGAGCTCGCCGAACGCGACGTCGAGCACCGTCGCGATCATCCGGACGCCTTCGTCGAGCCGGATCAGCGCCGCGTTGTACGGCACCTCGGTGAACCGCGGATCGAACGGCTGCAGATACCAGGTGAAACCTTCGACGACACCGGTGCCGGCGCTCGCGATCCAGCGCGTCCGCTCACCGAGACACTCCGGGCAGGCGAAGCTCGCCGGCGGTCTGACGTAGCCGCAATCCTCGCAGCGCGGCAGGCGGACCTCGCCGCGGCCGAGGAATTCGAGCCAGGTGCCGTCCGGCGTCGCCGCCGCCGAGTAGCCGTCATTCGGTGACATAGATGCTCGTCAGGAAGTCTTCGCGCTGCCGCCCGGTCGCGCAGTACTGCGCGATGCGCAGATCGGCGATCTGTCGCGCGCCGCATTCGCCGCGCAACTGGCGCACCAGCTCGGCATGCTGCAGCCAGCCGACCAGGTATCCTTCGCCGAGCTGGCCGCCGCTCGGATTGACCGGCAGCCGGCCGCCGATCTCGATCGCGCCGTCCTTCATGAAATCGGCGGCCTCGCCGGCGCCGCAGAAGCCGTAGTTTTCGAGGGTGTGCACGACGGCGGCGCTGCAGGCGTCCGAGACGAACAGCGCATCGATATCGCCCGGGCCGACCCCGCCGGCCCGATAGACCTGGGTGGCGGCCGACTGCATGCCGGTGCAGAGCAGCTGCTCGGGGTTTTCATAGAGCCGCGGCGACTGCTGCCGGCCGACCGCATGCAGATAGACCGGCGTCCTGGCGAGGTCGCGCGCGATTTCGCGGCGCGTCAGGATCAATGCGACCGCGCCCGCGGTCACCCGGGCGATGTCCCAGGACCGGAACGGCCACAGCACGAAGTCGTCGGCGAGATACTCCTGCATCGACAGCGGTTGCGGCCAGGCCGCGATCGGATTCAGTGCCGCGTGCCGATGCGCTGCGACCGCGACGTGGCCGAGCACCGTCTCGTCCGGCGCATGGCGTGCCAGGTACTGGCTCCAGCCGATCGCGAAGATCGCGTTGGCATTGACGATGCCGCGATCCAGGTCGTATTCGGCGACGCCACAGAACGCGTCGCCCGACCCGACGATATTGCGCCCGTAGACGCACGCGACGGTATCGCAGGTGCCGGTCGCGATCAGCATCGCCGCGTACTGCGTGATGAAGCCGCCGGTCGCGTAGTCGAGATCGCCGGTGACCTTCGGCTGCATGCCGACATGCCGGCAGAATCGGATCGGATCGATCCCCGACAGCTGGCGCGACGTCAGTACCGCATCGATCCGGTGCCGGTCGTCGATGCCGGCATCGGCGAGCGCATCCTTGAACGCGTCGACGGCGAGGCCATAGGCATCCCGATCCGGATGCGATCCCTGCCGCGTCGTGCCGACGCCGACGATCGCAGCCGGATGCCGGGTCCAGATCTGCGTGGCGCCGCCGTTGCTCATCGTGCTGTCGCCCATCGTGCTCTCCGCCATTGCCGGCTCATCGCTCGCCCGCCGCGGAGCCGGCAACGGCGAGCGGCCGGAATGCGAGCAACGAAAAGCCGGCCGGCTCGTCCAGAAACGTCGCGACCACGCGGTCGCCGACCCGCAGCGCTTCCCGCGCGACCTCGACGACGTTCGATACGACGACCGGCCCGTCATCGAGCCGCACCAGCGCGACGTTGTACGGGCCGTCGGCGAACCGCGGATCCTGCGGCTCCAGATACCAGACCAGCGCCGTCACGCGGCCGGTACCCCGATGCACACGCCACTCGAAGCGCTCCGACCAGCATTCGGGGCAGAACGGCGCGGCCGGGAAACGGACGAAGCCGCAGTCGCCGCAGCGCTGCAGCCGGACCTCGTGGCAGGCCAGGCCGTCGGCGTAGTGCGCGCTCCACGGGTCGGCGGTCGCGGGCCGGCTGCGCAGCGGCATCTCAGCGCCGCCCGGCCTGCCGCCGGCCGGAGCCGCGGACGGGAGCCCCCTCGGGGGTGGCGCCGGACACGATCAGTCCCTGCGGACTGATCGTGCCTGCGCCACGCCCCCGGTCTCCGACCGGGGGCAGCAGCGAACGAAGTGAGCGTGGGGGCTGTTTCATCTCAGATTCCTCGGGCGAACAGCGTCGCAGCCTGGTAGAACTGCGGCCGGACGCCGCCGCCGCCGCCATACAGCGCGATCCGCGCATCGGCAACCTGCCGTGCCCCGGCCTCGCCGCGCAGTTGCCGAACCAGCTCGACGTGATGGGTGAAGCCGATCAGGTAGCCCTCGGAGAGATGGCCGCCATGGGTGTTGACCGGCAGCCGCCCGCCCAGATCGATCGCGCTGCCGTCGCCGACGAATGCGGCGCAACCGCCGGGCTCGCAGAATCCGTAGTTCTCGAGGCCGGCTGCGACCGCGACCGTGGTGGGGTCGTATACGTAGAAGGCGTCGACGTCGTCGGCCGTGATGCCGGCAGCGCCGAACAGCTTCGCGCCGAGCGTCGGCCGAGCCGCGAAGCTCATCTGCCCCCCGCGCTCGAGGCCTTCGGACGCCTCGCGGCCGAAGGCCACCAGATCGACCCGCCGATGCGCACACGCGGCGAGCGGGTCGCCGCCGGCGAGCAGCAGCGCGACGCCGCCGGCGGTGACCTTGCAGATGTCGAGCGCGCGTAACGGTGCGATCACCTCGGGGTCGGCGCGGTAGTCGTCGAGCGTCAGCGGCGCGGTCCAGGCCGCCAGCGGATTGCGCCGGGCGTGGCGCCGTGCCGCGACGGCGATCCGGCCGAGCAGGTCGGAGTCGGTCCCGTAGGCCGCCTGATGGGCCGACCAGGCGAGACCATGCAGTGCCGCCGCATTGAAGAAGCCGTGGCTGGTATCGTAGGCCTGCGCGCCCGACAGCTCGCGCATGACGCCAGGCGGGTTGCGGGCATAGACGATCGCGACCAGATCGCAGGCGCCCGATGCGATCAGCATTGCGCCGTACTGCACCGTGAACCCGGCGGTCGGGTAATCGAGCGCGCCGGTGAACGGCGGCGCGATTCCCAGCGCGCGGGCAAGCCCGACCGCGTCGATCCCGCTGCCGTCGTACTGCTTCGCGCCGATCAGGCCATCGATCCGGTGTTTGTCCTCGATGCCGGCATCGGCCATCGCCTCGCGCAACGCCTGCAGCGCGAGCAGCTGAGGGGATGTCGAGCCGTGATCCCCGTGACGCGTCATGCCGACGCCGACCAGCGCGACGGGTCGGGTCGGCGCGTACCGGCTACGCCTGCTTCGCGGCTCTGGCATCGTCTCCTGCACAGTTGTTCCACTCGAATCTCCCGATCTTCGCCGATGGGCCGGGGCTCCGCGCTCCCGGCCGGCAAAGTCGTTTCACTCTTCGGAACAACGGGCCGTTGTGGCATGCTCCGGCCATCCGACGCGTAGTTCAATCCCTGGACCCGACATGAACGGTTCGACCCGCTCGCTCGAACGCGGCCTCGCCGTGCTCGAATGCTTTCGTCCCGGGGTCTACGTGCTGGCGCATCGAGAAATCGTGGAGAAGACAGGGCTGCCGAAAGCAACCGTCACGCGGCTCGCGGCGACGCTGTGCCGCGCCGGCTATCTGGTCCGCGATACCGAAACCCGCGGCTGGCGGCTCGGCGTGCCGGTGCTGAGCCTCGCCCACTCGGTCCGTCTCGCCAACGCGTCGATGCGGTCGCTCGCGCGCGCGATGGCCGAGGTGGCGCGCGCGACCGAGAGCTTCGTCGCGCTCGGCGCCGCGCACGGCGGCGACATGGTCTATGTCGAGACGGCCAACTGCAATCGGACGATGCGGTCGCGAACGCTCGAGCCGGGCATGCGGACGCCGATCCTGCTGTCGTCGATGGGGCGCGCCTACCTCGCCGGCCTGCCCGCCGATCGACGCCAGGCGATGCTGGCCGAGTTCGCGCGCACCGACCCGCGCTGGCGGCCGGCACTCGGCGCCGAGATCAGGCGCGCGGTCCAGGCCGTCCGCGAGCGCGGCTATTGCCTCGTGCTCTATAGCGACGGCCGCGACGGCACGGTCGCGGCACCGGTTGCCGCCGCGGGTCTGCCGATGCAGGCGATCAGCATCGGCTTTCCGAACGACACCGGCCGCCGTGATCGCGCGCCGGCGGCGATCGTCGCGGCGCTGCGGTCGCTGATCGACCTGGCCGGCACCCCGCCCGCGGGCGATGCGACCTGAATGGAGCCTGCGATGACGCGGATCGATGCAAACAGTCCCCCGGCCGCGCGCTCCGG
This sequence comes from Lautropia sp., assembly GCA_050249335.1. Taxonomy (GTDB): domain Bacteria; phylum Pseudomonadota; class Gammaproteobacteria; order Burkholderiales; family Burkholderiaceae_E; genus Lautropia. Next base: position 12,023 of record JBFWQR010000090.1, on the reverse strand, counting down.
CAGCGGAGGGGCGCGTCTGCGCGCGCTGCTCGAACGCGGCGGCCCGATCCTTGCGCCGGGAGCGAGCGACGGCCTGTCGGCCCGGATGATCGAGGACGCCGGTTTCGATGCGATCTACCTCGGCGGCGGCGCGATGGCGCGTGTTGCCGGCTATCCGGACGTCGGCGTCCTGCAGCTTGCGGAGTTCGTCGAACGCGTCGAGAAGGTCATCGACGTCGTCGCGTTGCCGCTGATCGTCGATGCCGATACCGGCTTCGGCGGTCCGGCCAACCTGCAGCGCTGCGCGCGGCTGTTCGCGCGGCTCGGCGTCGCCGCGTTCCACATCGAGGACCAGGAGTTCCCGAAACGCTGCGGCCTGCTCGCCGGCAAGTCGATCGTGCCGATCGACGAGATGTGCCTGAAGTTGCAGCTGACGCGGCAGGCGCTCGGCAGCGACGGGCCGCTGCTGATCGCGCGCTGCGATGCGTTGTCCGTCGAAGGGTTCGAGGCGACGGCGGCCCGGGCGCGCGCCTACCGCGCCGCCGGCGCGGACCTGCTGTTCGTCGAAGGACTGTCGAATGTCGAGCAGCTCGAAGCGATCGGACGCGGCGTGGACGGCTGGAAGATGCTCGATCTGTACCCCGGCAGCGAGAGCCCGCTGCCGGCCGAGCTCGCCTGCCGGCCCGATCGTCTGGCGGATCTCGGCTTCGCGCTGCTGGTCTTCCCGAGCGACCTGCAGCGCGCCGCGATCACGGCCATGCGCGCCGTGCTCGACGCGCTGCGACGCGACGGGCACACCCGCGCGCTCGCCGACCGGTTCGTCACGATGGCCGAGCGCGATCGGATCGTCCGCACGGCCGAGTTTCTGTCACTGGATCGGCCGCGGCCCCCAAGCAACAACGGATCGGAGGAGACTCGATGAAGCAGATGCCTGATACCACCCGCCCCGGACGATGCGCGGCTCGCCGCACCCTGGCCGCAGCGATCGCCTCCGTCGCGGCCGGTCTGCTCGCGGGCGCGGCGACGATCGCCGCGCCGACGGCCGCTTGCGCAGCCTATCCGGAACGGCCGATCCGGATCATCGTCCCCTATCCGGCCGGCTCGAACACCGACAACCTGGCGCGGATCCTCGGCCAGGGATTGACCGAACGGATCGGCCAGCCGGTGGTCATCGAAAGCCGCGGCGGTGCCGGCGGCACGATCGGCGTCCAGGCAGTCGTGCAAGCCCCGGCCGACGGCTACACACTGCTGATGCATACCAATGCGATCGCGACCGAACCGGTCGTCAAGAAGGATCTGCCGTACGACGCGCGGCGCGACCTGACGCCGATCAGCATGGTGCTTTCGTCGCCGAACGTCGTCATCGTCAATCCATCGCTGCCGGTCAAGACGATCGGAGAGCTGATCCAGTATGCAAAGGCCAATCCGGGCAAGCTGAACTTCGGCTCGTCCGGCAACGGCACGCTGGTGCATCTGGCCGCGGAGCTGTTCAAGTCGATGGCCGGCATCGACATCGTGCACGTGCCTTATCGTGGCGGGGCGCAGTCGCAGCCGGCGCTGTGGGCGAACGAGGTCCAGATGCTGATCGACCCGTTGCCGTCGTCGAAGTCGATGGCATCGAGCGGCCGGGTCCGCGCGCTGGCGGTCACGTCGCGCGAACGATCCGACATGTGGCCCGAGCTGCCGACCGTCGACGAGTCGGGCCTGCCCGGCTTCAGCGCGACGGTCTGGTTCGGCCTGTTCGCACCGGCCGCGACGCCGCCGGAGATCGTCGCCAGGATCGGTGCCGAGGTCCGCGCCGTGCTCGCCTCGGCGCGGACCCGCGAGGCTTTCCTGAAGATGAGCGGCACCCCGGTCGGCGACGCGCCGGAACAGTTTCGAGCCAAGGTCGACGCGGAGTTCCAGAGCTGGGCACAGGTCGCGAAGCAGGCCAGCCTGAAGTTCGAATGATCCGGTCAGGACCGATCGACCGGGGCGGTCGAACGATTGCCGAAGTGGTCCGGATCCTCGAAGAAGCGCTGATGAGGGTGCAGCGCTGGCCAGCGCGGCTCCTGCAGCCACAGGCGAAGCATCAGCCGCCGGCTCTGCAGCTCCGGGGAGTCCTCGTAATCGGTGCGGCCGTGCAGGATCACTCGATTGTTCAGCAGCTGCAGGTCGCCCGGCTTCAGGTCCATGTCGAAGTACAGATCGCTCCGCTCGGAAAGTGCGACGAAGTCGTCCAGCGCCTGACGGCCGAGCGGATCGATCGGGTAGCGGAGCCGCCCCGCCCGGTTGATCGGGCCGGGGATGAAGAAGCAGCCGACGTTGCCTTCGCTGTCCCGCGCGAACACGGGTACCTTGTGGGGCGTGAACGGCTCGGAGTCGCCGCGGTCCTCGTCCAGCCGGTGGTACGGGAAGCCCTCGTAGAGTCGGGCGAGGCGCTCGGGGCTTTCGTGCAGCAGGATGTCGTGAATCCTGGGCGCGCTGACGATTCGGCTCAGGCCGCCGTGCTTCGCGTGCCGCACGCACAGCAGCCCCACGACGTCGACCGGGTCCCGATGCATGATCAGCCCGCCCCCATTCTGGAACGGCCGCGCGCTCGCCTGCTGGTCCGACAGGTTGATCACGTCGCCCAGCAACTCGCCGCGCAGATTCTGCGCGACGCCGTCACCGAACAGGCAGCCGATCGCCCAGCAAAGCACATCGAGCTCGGCTCGCGCGAGCTGTTCCAGCGGCAGCCCCCGGATCAGAATCACGCCGCTGCCGCTGCGCAGCTCGTCGCCGAACGGCTCGAGCTCGGCGCGCAGCCGCGGTAGCATGCCGTCTTGCAGCCGGATCGAGCGCAGCATCACATCGTCACGCGCTGCTGCCCGGGCAAAGTCGGACAGCTCCGCCAGCGCGGCGGCCGAGGGGCGTACGCTCCAGCCGCCGCGAGCGCCCAGTTCGGCGGCGTCCCAGTTCGCCCGACCGCCAGCGGTCCGAAGTTGCGAAGCGTTCATGTCGCTTCAGTCGGCGCGGGCGCCGGTGGACTCGATGATCTTGCTCCACATGTCGCGCTCGGCGCGCATCAGCGAGCCGAGCTCCTCTACCCGGGTAGGCCAGGGCTCGAAACCCATGGCCGCGAGCCGATCCTTCGTGCCGGGATCCTGCAGGAAGCGGCCCACCTCGGCATTGAGCCGTTCGATGATCGGCCTGGGCGTGCCGGCGGGCGCGACCAGCGCGAGCCAGGCGCGGGCTTCCATACCGGCAACACCGGCCTCGGCCATGGTCTGCACGCCCGGCACCAGCGACGACGGCTTGGCGCTCGTGACCGCGATCGCCTTCACGTTGCCCGCCTTGACATGCGGCAGCGCGGAGCCGGCGATGACGGTCATCATACTCACCTGGCCGCCGATCACGTCGGCGATCGCGGGGCCGGCGCCCTTGTACGGCACGTGCATGATCTGCGCGCCGGTCAGCGACTTCAGCAGTTCCATCGTCAGGTGCGAAGCGCTCCCCGTGCCGACCGAGGCGTACGTCAGGGATTCCGGTTTCGCCTTCGACAGCGCCACCAGCTCGCCGAGCGTGTTCGCCGGAACCGCCGGGTTCGCGAACAGCACCTGCGGCGCGCTCACGTACCCCGAGATCGGTGTGAAATCCTTCTGCGGGTCGAAACGCATGCTCTTGTAGAGCGACGAATTGATCGCGAGCGCTCCGTTCGTGCCCATCAGCAGCGTGTAGCCGTCCGCCGGCGAGCGGGCCACCTGCTCGGCGCCGATATTGCCGCCTGCGCCGCCCTTCGGATCGACCACCACGGCCTGGCCCAGCGCGTGCGTCAAGCGCTCGGCGAGCAGGCGGACGACGCCGTCGCTGCCGCCGGGCGGGAATGGCCATACGATCTTGATGGGACGGTTCGGCCAGTCCTGCTGCGCGGCAACGGGGCCGCAGAGCGCCCCCAGCGACAGGAAGGCAGCGACAAACAGCTTCGAGATTCTCATGCTAGATCTCCTGCGGCGAAGGTGGCCGAAAAGCGGCGGAAGAAGTCGAGCGATACCGGATTGACGACGGCGCTGACATTGCGCGGCTCGCGCCCGTGGATGGCCTCGCGCACCGCGAGCTCCATCACCTTGCCGGCACTGTTCCGGGGGAACTCGGGCGCGTCCGCGATGCGCGCGGGCACGTGGTGCGCCGACGCGTGGATACGCAAGGTCTGGCGGATCCGCTCGCGCAGGGGCTCGTCCAGCACGACCCCGCTCTTGAGGCGCACGAACAGGACCATCTCGGAACCTTCGTGCATCTGCCGCTCGACTGCCGCGCACTCCTCGATCTCGGTCACTGCTTCCAGGGGGCGGTAGATCTCGGCCGTTCCGATGCGGATGCCGCGCACCTTCAGGGTCGCGTCCGAGCGCCCGTGCATGATGAAGCCGCCGTGCGGGGTGCGCTCGACCCAGTCCCCCTGCGACCACTTGCCGGGAAAACGACCGAAGTAGGCTTCGAGCAGACGCATGCGGTCCGGATCGCCCCAGAAGGCGAGCGGGATCGACGGAAACGGCGATGCGCACACGAACTCGCCGGGCCCGCGCTGCAGCTCGCGCCCCTCGTCGTCCAGCAGCTCCACCTTCATGCCGAGCGCGGGGCAGGCGATTTCACCCGCGCGCACCGAGCCGGTGGGGTCGCCCGCGACGAATGCAGCCATCGGGTCGGTGCCGCCGGAAGGGGAAGCGAAGAACAGGTCCTGCTTGATGTACTGGTAGACGTAGCCGTAGTGAGGCGCCGGGACGCGCATGCCGCCGCTGTACATCGTCCGCATGGCCGACAGGTCGTGCGTCCCGGCCGGCCGAATGCCGGCCTTCACGTACTGGTCGAGGATCGCGGCCGAAGGGCTGAAGTAGGTCAGCCGCTCGGCCTGCGCCAGGTCGAACAGCGCGTCGGTCTTCGGGTGAAACGCCGACCCCTCGTACAGCACCACCGTCACCTTCCAGGCGAGCGCGCCCACGCCCCAGTTCCACATCATCCAGCCCGTGCTGGTGAAGCGAAACAGCCGGTCGCCCTCGCGCAGGTCGGCATGCAGCAGGTGCTCTTTGGCGAACTGCAGCAGCACGCCCCCGCCGCTGTGCACGAGGCACTTGGGCTTGCCCGTCGTGCCGGAGGTGAACATCACGAAGGCCGGAGCGGCGAAAGGCAGGCGCGCGAACACGGGCTCGGTCTCGGTGCGGCCTTCGAGCAGCTGCTCCCAAGTCATCGCTCCGGGCAGGCTCCCGATCGCGGGATGGGCGGAGAGGTTCGGTACCACGACGGTGGCGACCAGCGAGCGCATCGCCGCCGCGACTTCGGCCGCCTTGGCGAGCAGGTCGTGCTCGCGGCCGCCATGCCGGGTGCCGTCCGAAGTGATCAGGATGCGCGGCTCGAGCTGGCCGATCCGCTCGATCGCCGCCTGACTGGAGATCTCGGGCGAAACCACGGCCCAGATCGCGCCGCTGGCGGTCGTCGCGAGCATGGCGATCAAGGTCTCGGGCACGTTGGGGAGATAGCCCACCACGCGGTCGCCCTGCCCGACGCCGAGCTGCTCGAGCGCCGCCTGCACCCGCGCGACCTCGCGCAGCAGTTCGGCATAGCCGAGCGCGCGGCGGACGCCGGTTTCGTCGCGGAACACCACGGCTTCGATCCCGGCGGCGCGCGGGCGCAGCATGTTCTCGGCGAAGTTCAGGCGCGCCTGCGGGAACCAGCGGTCCTCGGCCATGGTGGCGCCCGGATCGCGCACGGTGATGCCGTCCCAGTCGCCCAGGATCGGCGCGAACGTCCAGACCGACTTCCAGAAGCGGTCCACGTCGCGGACGGAGAACGCGTGCAGCGACGCGTAGTCGCGCAGTGGCACACCCCATTCCCGCTCGACCTGCCGCATGAAGCGCGTCAGGTTGGCGCCTTCGCGACGCTCCGGCGAGGCGCTCCAGAGCAGGTCCCCGTCGCGAATCATGCCGCAGCGGCGCCGAAGAGCCGCTCCGTGAATTGCGGATAGGTGCCGCGGATGTGCCTGGGCACATCGGTACGCAATACCGACAGCGTCGCCGCGTCGGGCAGCCGCGTTTGCGCCGGCCCCGCGTCGGGAATATCGAACTCGAAACCGGTGTGCTCCAGCACTTCCGCGACGGTATGGCCGGGATGCACGCTCGTCAGGCCGAAGCGGCGCCGGCTGGCGTCGAACCGGAAGACGCAACGCGGCGTGACCAGCGCCCATGGGCCGCCCGGGCGGTAGACGTTCGGTTCGTTGGAGCCGGCTGCGGTGACGAAATCCACACGCGGCACCATCACGCGCCGCGTGTGCTCCTCCCGGAAGAGCACGACGCGCTTGGCCAGCGAGTACAGGTACGGCGCGCCGTAGGTCCCTCCCCAGCGCACCTCGAGCGCGGGGTAGCGCCCCGTACCCATCAGATTGATATTGGCCTGGCCGTCGATCTGGCCGCCGCTCAGGAAGAACGCATCGATGCGGCCGGTCGCGGCACAGTCGAACATTTCCCGGCCGCCTTCGGTGAAGAAGACATCGCGTCCACCGAGCATCGCCACGCGCGTGCGGCCGGCGGACTGCAGGTGCACGAGCCAGGCCGCGGCAGCGGGCAGCGGCGACGCCGAGCCCACCGCGACGTGCCGGACGCCCTGCAGCTGCTCGGCCAGCGCCGTGATGATGATCTCTTCGTCACGCAGTGGCACGCCGCCGCTGCTCATGCGCCCCGCTCCTCGACATCCAGCACCTGCTCGCGCAGGTAGCGCTCGAAACCCTCATCGCTGGCCGCGAGCTGCATGTACCGCTTCATCGCCGCGCGGTCCTCGCGGTATTCGTCGCCGAAGCCGTAGGGCAGCGCGCCGCGCGGCGCGACGCTGACGGCCGTGACGTACACGTTGGGCAGCGTCGCGCACGACAGGGCTTCGTCTTCCATCAGATCGCCGTCGTAGAGGCGCTCGACGGTGGCCAGCGTGCCGCGGGAGGCGCGCGCCATCACCGCGAGCTCGCGCCGCCGGCCGTAGTACACATTGCCGGAGCGATCGGCCATCGGCGCGTGAAACAGCGCCCAATCGGGGACGATCGCCGGCACCAGCAGGATTGGGTCGCTCTCGCCGAACGGGTTGTCGACCACTTTCCAGTCGGGGCGCAGCCCTACGACATCCGATCCCAGGATGCCGCGAATCGGCATGAAGGGAATGCCCTTCTCGCCGGCCTGGAAACCGGCGTGGATCGCCGGGCAGGTCGCTTCCACGATGCCTATCGTGCGCTCGCGGAAGGCCTTCTGGAAACGCGGCGGCACGCCCCATTCGCCGGTGAAGACAGAGCTGGCCTCGAGCGTGGCGAGGCAGCCGGCCCCGATCAGAAGGTCGGCCTGCAGCCCCGCGGTGGGCAACGCGACGAGATGCAGGCCGCGCACGCGGCGACGCACGAGCTCGCGCGTCGCCGCCATTGCCACGCCGGAATAGAAGCCGCTGAAATCGCTCGGCACGGCAAGCTTGTCGCCGTCCTGCACGTAGGCGGCGAGCTCACGGAGGCCGACCAGGTAGTCGCTCATGCCGACGCGGCGGCGATCTCGGGGACGAGGCGCAGATCGCAGATCTCCTCGGCGCGCATCGGACGGTGAATCGCGCCCAGGCGCGTCTGCAGCTTGATCATCTCGTCCAGGCCGCGCAGGTCGACCTGGCCGTCCAGATGCATGTGCGGCAGCTCGCGCGCGATGGAGCGGGCCATCACGTCCCGCGGGATACCGTAGTGGCGCGCACCGAAGTCCGCCCACTCGTCCACGTTCTGCGCCGCGTGGTGCGCGGACCGGCGGCAGGCGCGCAGGGTGGCGCGGATCAGCTCCGGCTCGCGCTCGATGAATCCGCTGCGCGCCACATGAATGATCCACTGGTACTGCGGCAGGGCGGGCTCGTCGTACACCGCGCCCCAGACGTCGACCAGGCCCGCCGCCTCCGCGACGGACGGCGCCGGCTCGACGGCGATGAAGGCGTCGATGCGACCGGAACGGAAAACGTCGACGACGCGCGAATACTCCTCGCTCAGGCCGACGAATTCCAGGTGGTTGTCGGGATCCAGGCCGCGCTCCACCAGCATCGCCCGCAGGAACCATTCAGGGCAGCTGCCGCGCGAGAGCAGCCCCACGCGCTTGCCGCGCAGCTGCTCCCAGGTCCGGATGCGCTTGCCCACGCAGAGGTACATGTGCGCCTTGCGGCGCAAGGCGCCGCCGACCACCTTGAAGTCATAGCCCTGACTCATGAACATGGTGCCGGGGGGCGAGCCGATCTCGCCGAAATCCAGCTGGCCGCTGTCGTATGCCTTGGCCAGCGGCGGTCCGCCATAGACGACCTTCACCTCCAGGTCGATGCCTTCGTCGCGGAAAAAGCCCTTCTCGATGCCCAGCCGCACGGTCGCGGCGCATTTGTCGGTGGGCACGCCATAGTCCAGATGTCGCATCGGGTTCCTTTTAAGAAAGTCGTGCGACCATGTCCACGCTATGGACACTTCGCCGCATATGTGAGGATTCTATGTCGCCAATAGTAGCGGCGACAACGGCTCTTCCTGGAAATACGGCGGAGCTATCATAGTGTCCGCAGAGTGGACACCTGGAGATCAGATGGGGCGAGCGGAAGAAGGCGAAGGCGGTGTGCGTGCGGTGGAGCGAGCGATCGACATACTGTTCAGCTTCACTCAGAACCAGCCGGTGCGGGACATGCCCGGCCTGCAGGCGCAGACCGGACTGTCACGCCCTACCCTGTACCGGCTCCTCCACACGCTGGAGAGCAAGGGTCTGGTGTATTCGTTCGGCAGCCCGAAGCGCTTTCAGCTCGGATACCGCTTCGGCATGCTTTCGAATACCTGGTCGCAGAACCCCGCGCTGGTGGCGATCGCCGGCGAACGTCTCGAGCAACTGTGGCGGCAGACGCAGGAAACGGTTGCCTTGATGATGCCCGTGTCGCCGACGCACCGCATGTGCGTCTTCGAGCTGAAGAGCCCTCAGGCCATCTCGTTCAGCCGTGGCACGGGCTATACCGAGCCGTTGCACAGAGGCGCGAGCGGCAAGGTGATCCTGGCGCACCTGTCCGCCGAACAGCAGCAGGCCGCGCTCGGCTCGGTTCCGGCCGAGTCCCGCACGCGCATCTCCCGCGAATTGGAGAGCGTACGGATCAAGCACTTCCTCGTGACGCATGGCGAGGTCATACCCGGCACGGTCGCGATCGCCTCGCCCGTCCTTGCCGGCTCCGGCGAAGTCCTGGCCGCGATCTGCGTCTTCGGCACGGAACTGCGACTGCAGGGCGCGACGCTTCGCGCCTGCGAGCTGGCGATCCTGCAGGCGGCCCGGGACGTGTCGCAGATGCTGTCGAGCGACGGCGGAGTATCGAAGCCGGTGTGACGGGTCCGCCCTTCACCGCTCCCGTCATGGCCCGGACCGACACGTCGTCGGTCCGGGCGATCGGCGCACAAGTCGTCCCCGCGCCGCCCGGACAGCCGGTTCCTTCTATCCGGCCGCCGTGTCACCCCGCTTTCCGAGGTAGTAGAAGGCGCCCAGCCCGAAGATGCCGTACAGAACGACGTTGATCCATGCGGTCGCCGGTCCGCCCGTGAACTGCCGATAGAGACTCGCCAGGAATCCGACCGTCATGATCACCGCCAGCCCCGTGAGCACGGGCCGGGCAACTGCCATCGACTCGTTGCGTGCGAGCCAGGTTGTTACCGCCGTACCAAGAAAGGCCGCCCCGAACAGCCGGCATATGTGGACGAAAGCAGCTTCGGGTGTTGCCCCAGCCCGATACATGCGCAGCACCGCTTCCGGTGCGATGAGAAATGCAACGCCGAAGATCACTGAGACGATGGCGATCGCCGCCATGAAGCCGGAACGTGACATCTCGATCCTCCTGTCTGTTTGTGGTCGCGCCGCGGGGCTCGATGCGGGACCCGCTGGCGCCGGCGGTGGCCAGACCCGGTTCTGTCGACGCCAATGGCGATGCTACACAGGACCGCACCCGCAAGGTGCGATGAGCGCGCGACGTGCTCGCGGCCCTGCGGAGCGCCACTGGCCCCTCGGATCCGGCCGCCCGTCGGTCGCGCTGCCGTCGGCCCGGCATTTGTTCACAACGGTCGGGAGCCGCCGCCATATGCTCGGCATACCGACCACGCGCACGGCGCACGCAGCATGGCAGTTCGCATCATTCCCTTCTTCGCCCAGTTCACCGACCTGCCGATGTTCCGGCACAGCCGGCGTTGGTCGCTGCATATCGACGATAGCCGGCGCGTGCTGGTCGAGCAGGCGTGGGCGACGACCGAGGAGGTCGGCAGCTACTCCGGATCCGACTTCATGACGCTCGAGACGTTCCTGGCGAGCGAGCAAGACAGGGTGCTGCTTGCCAAGCTGCGCCAGGTGCTCGACGCCGAGGTCGCCGCGCGCCGGTAGGTCGGCGGGCCGGCAGGTCCGCCCCCCTGGTCAGCGGACGGCTGCCCGATACCATGACGGATACCACGACTTTCGCTGCGATGCCCGGCGCTGCCAGCGTCCCAGGCGATGACCCCCGAACAACGCGGATGCTTTCAGGACCACGGGCTGCTGTCGCTGCCCGGCTTCTACCGTTCAGCGGCCCTCGAGCCGCTGCGCGCTCAGGTGCTGGCCGAGGCAGCCCGGCTGCGAACCCGCTCAGCTCGCAAGGCGCACGCGTCCCTGCCTGTGTTCAGCCAGAGCGGTGAACTGTCGCGACGGATTCGGATCCCCGACCTGAGACACCGCATCATCAGCGACGACCTCGTCGCCGCGATGCGTGCACTCGCCGGCTGCCCGCTGGTTCCGGGTGACGATGCCCAACTGCTGCTGTCGCTGCCGCGGACGGTCGGACCGGCCGACGAGGTTCCCGCCTGGCATGTCGACATCAAGGCGGACCCGCCGGACCGATTGCCGGGCATCCAGGCATTCGTACTGATCGACGACGTCGTTCCGGGAGGCGGCGCCACACGGGCGCTGGCTGGATCGCACCGCATCGCGGCGGCGAGCAAGCCGCGGCCGGACCTGCGAGGGCTTCCGTCCGCGGGCGCGGAGCGCGTCCGCGCGCTCGCGCGGTTCGGCCTCGACGAGGTCGAGATGGCCGGACGGGCCGGCGATGTCTTCCTGATGGACCTGCGCGTGCTGCATGCCCCGTCGCCGAACATGTCGAAGCGGATGCGGATCATGGCGACGTCGCGCTGGTTCGTCAGCAGCCTTGAGCCTGATCGGCGACCTGCGGAGCGGCGGTGAAGTTGACCCGGACGGCGAACCAGAGCCGAGCCGGGAACGGTTCGACTCGGCCGACATGATGGATGGCGACCGGCTCATCCGTCACGGCCGGTCGCCTTGCAGCGTGTAGCGCTACACGCTACAATCACGAAGGTGATCGAATCGTTCCGCCACAAAGGGTTGAAAGCCTTCTTCGAACGAGGATCAAAGGCCGGCATCCAAGCCGCCCATGCCCCCAGGCTCGCGCGACAACTGGCCCGGCTAAACGAAGCGAGCGGCCCCGACGACATGAACGTGCCCGGCTGGCGTCTGCATCCATTGGCCGGGCGCGATCTTCACGGGCATTGGTCCGTATGGGTCAACGGCAACTGGCGCATGACCTTTGCGTTCGAGGGTGCGGACGCCGTCCTTGTGGACTATCAGGACTATCACTGACCGAGTGAGCAAGACGATGGCAAAGATGTTCAATCCGCCGCATCCCGGCCTGACGCTGCGCGACGACGTGCTGCCGGCGCTGGGGCTGAGTGTGACCGAGGCCGCCGAACAGCTTGGCGTGAGCCGTGTCACGCTGTCGCGCACCCTGAACGGGCGTGCGGGCATCTCGCCGGAAATGGCACTGCGCCTCGAGGCGTGGCTGGGAAAGGAGCGCGGCGGGGATGCGCGTGTCTGGCTAGGTCAGCAAGCCGCTCATGACATCTGGAAGGCTGAGCAGAAGCTGAAGAAAGCCCGCTTGAAGGTGCGCCCGGCGCCGATGATAGCTGCCTGACGGTTGCGCTGCGTTAGTCGGCCGAGTGAGCGCGACGACCCAGCGGAGCCGGCGGGGCGCCCGTGAGTCTGCGCACACCGCCG
>JBFWQR010000089.1:0-30595 GCA_050249335.1 Lautropia sp. | reverse complement strand
CGAGCGCGTACCCCCCGATCACCGAGGCAACGACGAGGATATAACCGACGATGACGAACATGCGTTGCCCTGCTTCTACGCCCTGGCGGGCCGGCCGGCCGATCGCCGATCGCCGGTGCCCTCGCCTTCATCGTCCGATGCCGCCCGGACTTGAGCCGGCCGGAGCGGTAGCAGTTCGGCCGGCAGCGACCGCAGCCGAACGGTCGACGGAAGCGACCGCTGGAACCTCGACGGCACGGAGCAGCGCGGCCCGGGCACGGTGGTTCCCCTGGCCGGCCGTCAGTGGATCGTTCCGGCCTTGCGGGCCTTGCCGGCCCGCGCCGGCGGCTCGCAGAGCCCGCAGACGAAGCGGTCCTGCAGCTCGTACGGATGATTGATGAAGTGGCCGTTGCAGCGCGTGCACTTCATCGCCGTCACCAGACCGCTGTCGACGAACCGGACCAGCCGCCAGGCCCGTGTGATCGACAGCATCGGCGCGACGCCGTAGCCCTCGACCTCGGCACAGTACAGCTCGTAGGCCTTGACGATCGCGTCGCCGTCCTCGAGCGCCGCCGACTTCTGCAGATACGTATGAATATTGTAAAACAGCGATGCATGGATATTCGGCTGCCAGGTCATGAACCAGTCGGCCGAGAACGGCAGCTGCCCCTTCGACGGCGACTTGCCGGCAACTTCCTTGTAGAGCTTCAGCAGCCGCTCGTACGGAAGCTCGGTCTCGGCCTGCAGCATCTGCAGCCGGGCACCCAGCTGGATCATCCGGATCGCGCGCTGGATCTGGCGGTTGTCTTCGAGCAGACTACGGCTGCTCATCGAGCGTCTCCTGATACTTGCCGGACATCAGGATCGCGGCATGCAGCCTCGCCGCCGACCGGTCCTGCCCTTGGGCCGGCTCGCCGCCGTGGTCCGACAGCAGCGACCAGAGCATCGCGTCGTCGAAGCGGAACCGGCAGATCAGCATGTTGCCCTGGGCGATCTTCAGCATCTGCGCCGGCGACAGCTGATCGATCAGGTCGGCGGTCTCCTCGGAGACGCCGAGGCGGTAGAGCGCCTGGACGCGGTCCCGGCGGATCAGCGATTGCGCCAGGATCAGGTACGACAGATTGGCGTCCCGGATCTCGGCCATCATGCGGTCATCGGTCAACATGCACTTCCCTTTCTGGTTGGCACCAGCCCGATCGCGCCGGGTGTCCGCCGAACAGGCGGGGTAAAGCCCCGCCGCACGGCCTTTCTGTGCGCCCACGACCGTGATGGTGCGCATTACCGGGTCGGGCTCCGGCGACGGTGCGATGAGCGGTCGAATGAGAGCGGTCGGCGGCCTCGGCGTGCTCAAGGAGACAACAGTCCCGCCGATAACCACTGCAACGGGACCAATCCCGCCGTCCGAACCGGAAGCCCGGGAGCAGGACCCAAACGGTCACAATCGAAACGGAGTTGTTCCATGGCCCAGATCATCAATACCAACATGATGTCGCTGAACGCTCAGCGCAACCTGACCACGACGCAGGGTGTCCTGTCGCAGGCGATCCAGCGGCTGTCGACCGGTCTGCGCGTCAACAGTGCCAAGGACGACGCGGCGGGCCTCGCGATCGCCGAGCGGATGAACGCGCAGGTTCGCGGGATGAACGTCGCGATCCGCAACGCCAACGACGGCATCTCGATGGCGCAGACCGCCGAGGGCGCACTCTCGAAGATGGGCGACATGCTGCAACGGATGCGCGAGCTCGCGGTCCAGTCCGCCAACGGCACCCTCTCCGCCGATGACCGTGACAACCTGAACGAGGAGTTCGGCCAGCTCAGCGAGGAGATCACCCGCACGATCGCGGTGTCGAAGTTCAACGAGACCGAAGTGCTGAACCTGACCGCCGACCTCGACTTCCAGGTCGGCGCGAACAAGGACGAAACGATCACGATCGCGTCGGCCGACTTCGCGATGACCGACGTCACCGCGGCGCTGTCGCTGTCGATCGCCGGCGCCGACGGCACCACTGCCGCCGACGCGCTCGACACGATCGATACCGCGCTCGATGCGCTGAACTCGCAGCGCTCGACCTGGGGTGCGGTGCAGAACCGGTTCGAAGCGGCGATCGGCACGCTGCAGGTCTCGGCCGAGAACCAGGCCGCTGCCCGCAGCCGGATCATGGATGCCGACTTCGCCGCCGAGACCGCCGCGCTGACCCGCGCCCAGGTGTTGCAACAGGCCGGCACCGCGATGTTGTCGCAGGCCAACTCGATCCCGAACAACGTCCTGACGTTGCTGCGCTGATCGACACGCGGGCCGCGGTCGCCGCCGCCCGCATAATCTGGGTCCGAACCGCTCCGTATCGCCCCGTCGGCCACGGCCGACGGGGCGCCTGCGCTGACAAACGGCCTGCATTAGCGCCGCTTATCCGGATTTGAACCGACGGCTCTCGCGACTAATCTGGCCGCAGCAGGACTGACGGACGGAGGACTGTCCAATGAGCCAGATTGTCAATACCAATATCGCGTCGCTCAATGCCCAGCGCAACCTGAGCACCACCAACTCGCAGGTTTCGACCGCGATCCAGCGGCTGTCTTCGGGCTTGCGCGTCAACAGCGCCAAGGATGACGCAGCCGGCCTGGCGATCGCCGAGCGCATGCAGTCCCAGATCAAAGGGATGAATGTCGCGATGCGTAACGCCAACGACGGCATCTCGCTCGGGCAGGTCGCCGAAGGCGCACTCGGCAAGGTCAGCGACATGCTGCAGCGGATGCGCGAACTCGCGGTCCAGGCAGCCAATGGCACCTACAGCGACGGCGACCGCACCAACCTCGACGCCGAGTTCCAGCAGCTCGCCGCCGAGAGCTCGCGGACGATCCAGAACAGCCGATTCAACGGCTTCGCGGTGCTCGCATCGGTCGATCCGCTGGTCTTCCATATCGGTGCCGGCAGCTCGACCAACGACCAGATCACCGCGACGACCGCCAATCTGACCGCCGACGCGGCGATGCTCACGATCCTCAGCTTCAGCGAGCCGCCGACCGTGCCCGCGCCGGTCAACCTGACGACGCAGACCGACGCCACCGGCGTGCTCGACCAGATCGATGCCGCGATCCAGGTCGTGACCAGCCAGCGCGCCGAGTTCGGCGCGCTGCAGAACCGTTTCGAGGCGGTTGTCGCCAACCTGCAGGTCTCGGCCGAGAATCAGACTGCCGCGCGCAGCCGGATCATGGACGCCGACTTCGCCAGCGAAACCGCGGCGCTGACCCGCGCCCAGGTGCTGCAGCAGGCCGGCACCGCGATGCTGGCGCAGGCCAATCAGGTTCCGTCCAACGTGCTGCGGCTGCTGCAGGGCTGACCGGCGGCGGCGGCCAGGCGCCGAGCGGCGCCGGCTAAAGTTCCGCACGGCGCTGTCGATAGCAGACTTACGAGCTTCACAGGACAGCGAATACGCCATGGCCGTCAGCGGAATCTCCGGTGGCACGATCGATGTCGCCGGCATCGTCTCGCAGTTGATGGAAGTCGAGCGCGCGCCGCTCGCCAAGATCCAGAAGGACCTGTCCGGGATCCAGACCAAGCTGTCGGCCTGGGGCAAGATCCAGTCCGCAGTGTCCAGCCTGCGCGACGCGACCACCGCGATGACGCGGTTCGATGCCTGGCGCGGCGCCAAGGCGAGCAGCAACGACGAGACCATCCTCGCCGCGACCGGCGGCACCGGCGCCGCGGCCGGCAACTACAGTTTCACGGTCGAGAAGCTGGCGCAGAGCCAGAGCGTCGTCTCGGCCGGGTTCGCCGCCAGTGATACCGTCGTCGGCGGCGGCACGCTGCACATCCAGCTCGGCGCCGTCGATCAGGGCGGTAACGTCTTCACCGCCGATCCGGCGCGGCCGGCGATCGACGTCGTGATCCCGGCCGACGCGACACTCGCCGACATCCGCAGCGCGATCAACAATGCCGATGCCGGCGTCTCGGCGACGATTCTCGGTGACGGCGCGAACAAGCGGCTGGTGCTGACCAGTACCGAAAGCGGTCGTCAGCACGCATTCGAGATCACCGCGACCGATGCCGACGGCGACGATACCGACGCGTCCGGCATCTCGGCGTTCGCGAGCTCGGCGACCGCAGCCAGCGGCGCCAACGGCACGCAACGGACCCAGGCGGCGCGCGACGCCGAGCTGACCGTCAACGGCCTCGCGATCACCGCCGGCTCGAACCGCGTCACCGACGTGATCGAAGGCGTGACGCTGACGCTGAAGAAGACCACGGCGACACCGGTCGAAGTCGCGATCGGCAATGACCAGGAAGCCTCCAGAGCGCTGGTCGATCAGTTCGTCACCGCCTATAACGCGCTGAACTCGGTGATCACCGAGCAGACCCGCTACGATGCCGCGAGCAAGATTGCCGGTACCCTGCAGGGCAACTCGATCGCGGTCCGGATCCAGCAGCAGTTGCGCAGCCAGGTGAGCACGAATTCGGCGGCCGACACCACCGGCAGCCTTTCGTCGGCTGGCTTCAAGATCGCCAGGGACAGCAGCCTGTCGATCGACGAGGCCGGCATGGCCGCGCTGCTCGCCGACCCGGCCCGCCTCAAGACGCTGTTCTCCGGCAAGGCGGCGAGCGGCGACCAGCCGGCTACCGGCATCGCACGGCTGCTCGATGCGCAGCTCGCCACCTTCCTCGACGCCAACGGTGCGGTCACCGGCGCCACCGACGCGCTGCGTGCCCGCCAAGGCGCGATCGAGAAACAGCAGGAACGCTTCGAGGACCGGATGGTCGACGTGGAGGCCCGGCTGACCCGCCAGTACAGCGCGCTCGACGTCAACCTGGCGAAGATCACCAACTCGTTCGCCGCGATCCAGTCGCTGCTGCCGAAAGAGTAGCGCCACCGCGCGCCGCAACGCCGGTCGCAGCGCGCCTCACGCAGCCACGCCGCGCCCGGGCTGCCGCAGCGCCATCGTCGCCGCTGCCATCGACGCTGCCATCGACGCTGTCATCCTCGCTGTCATCCTCGGTGCCGCCAGCGCTGCTGCCCGTCCGGCGTCCCGCCGATATCCGGCCAGCCGGACCAAGGCCGACCGGCGGCGGTTCTCGCATCAGCGGCGGTCGACCCGCCCTATCCGGATCACCCGATCGACCAAACAGCGGCATTATTGCCACATGCGGCCGGACCAGGGCTCAAGCCTGCCGCGCGAACGTCGATAACCCGAGAGAGAGAACGCAGTCACCCGATGTATCAGAGGCCCCCCGATGTTCGCTGCCCGCCGCCCCGCCGCATCCGCCTACCGCTCGCTCGATGTCGAAACGCTGGTCCACGACGCCGACCCCCACAAACTCGTCGAAATGCTCTATGACGGCGCGATCGTCCAGGTCGGCAAGGCGCGCCATGCGCTGAACCGCGGCGACACCACCGCCAAGGGCGAAGCCACCAGCCGCGCGATCCGGATCGTCGACGAGGGGCTGAAGGCCGCCCTCGATGCCAGCGCCGGCACGGTCGCCCACAACCTGGACGCGCTCTACGACTACGCGACCCGGGTACTGGTCCAGGCCAACTTGCGGAACAACGACTCCCAATACGCCGAGGTGGAGCGGCTGCTCGGAGAACTCCGCAGTGCCTGGCGCGAGATCGGCCCGGCGGTCCGTAACGGGGTGCCGGCGTGAACATACCGGCAGACGCCATGGCCATGACGACCGCCGCGAAGGAGATCGGCGCGGCACGATTGCCGGCGCAGTACCGTGCCGCACTCGACCTGGCCGATGCGATGCTCGCCGCGGCGCAGAACGCCGATTGGCAGACGGTCGCGGCACTCCGGCGGCGGATCCCGGCGCTCGCCGCCGCGCTGCAGCACGCCTGGGCGGCGCTGCCGCCGCTGGATCCGGCGACCCGCAAGCGCCTCGAGCGCGAGCGGATCAGCGCGATTCGCCGCGTGCTGGCGGTCGACAACCGGATCCGCCACCTCGCCGATCCCCGCGAGAGCCGGCTGCAGAAATGGCTGCTGGGCGCGCGCGCCGATCGCAGGTTGAACTGAACAGGTCCAGGGGCCTGCAGTGATGCTCGAGCCAGCCGCCGCCAGTCGCGCCCGGCACGACAGTCGCCGCCATCGCGACGATCCCGCGCATAAAATGGGCGCGTCCGCTTTCCACGTCACCGTTCGGACGATGCAGCCGACATTCCTACCGTTGCCCCCGGAAGACCTGACGGCGCCGTTTCGCGTCGACGGGACCATGGCGGTACGCGGCGTGGTCCGCGAGTTGCTGTCGTCCACGACGCTGATCACGCTCTACGCCGGCGAGGATCTCGACCGCTTCGTCATCACGCGGCTGCTGTCGCTCGAAGCGAACTCGATCGAGTTCGACTGGAGCGGATCGGCCGACGCCTTGCAGGCACTGCGGACGGCGCCCTACCTGACCGCGATCGGCACGTCCGGGACCGTCAAGATCCAGCTGCGCCTGCAGGATTTCAGAGTCGTCGAGGAACCGCGCGGTGCTCGGCTGTCGGCACCGATTCCAGCGCAGGCCTGGCGCGTGCAGCGACGCGGCGCATTCCGCGTCCACCCGCCCGAGCACGACCAGGCGATCGTCGTCGTACGGCGAGCCGGCGGCGGCGAGACCGCTTCGCCGCTGGTGGATCTGTCGGTCGGCGGGCTGTCGCTGCGCCAGCCCCCGGCCGGGGCGAAGCCGCTCGAGCTCGGCAGCACGCTGCGGCATTGCCGGATCGAAGCCATCCACATCGCACCGATCCCGTGCGACCTCCGGATCGTCCGGATCCGGCACGACGATGCCGGGGCGGAAGCGATCGTCAGCTGCGAGTTCTATGCCATGCCGCAGGAGGTATCGCGGCTCGTGCAGATCTACGTGATGGACGTCGAGCGCCGGGCCCGGCGCTGAGCGGCAGAGCGCTCGGAAGCGGGCTGGTCAGCATAGCCATGCCCGGCTCGAGCTTCCCGTTGTTGATCAAACGGCATAGCCGCTGACGAACAGCACCTTGAGATTGGGTCGCGCGACCCGACCGGCTTCCGCCAGTTGCCGGCCGTGCGGACGGCGCGGCGCAGAGGCCGGCTCAAGGCGCGCTGAATCGCCGCCGCCACGGTTCCGCGGTCCGCGGTTCATGTTCGAGGCGCGCGACCACCGCAGCCATGCCGGGCGACCTCGGCGAAGCGCTGGCGGCGCGGGCCCCACGCCGGCACAAAGGTCAAATACAGGTCGAGCACCGACACCTCGTCGCCGAGCAGATAGTTCCATTGGCTGCTGCGCGCCGCAACGAGCTGATGCTCCAATGAAAAGTAGGCGAAGGGCCGCCATGGATGCATGGTTGACGTGGCGGATCCCGACGTCGAGGGTTTACCCCAATTTGGATCCAGTTCTGGATCATTAAAATCGTCGAATGAGCATCCCGTTGACGGTCGCACCCGCTTCGACCGACGTTGCACGCGCCGCCGTTCATACGGCGGTCAAGAACCTGATCCTGCGTGGAAGCCTACGTGCCGGACAGAAACTGGTTACAGACGAGTTGGCGAAGCGCCTGGGTGTCTCGCGGATGCCTGTACGTGAAACGCTGGAGCGGCTGCAACAGGAAGGCTTCGTTGTCCATGTTCCCCACCGAGGTTGCTTCGTTGCGGAGATCACCGCCGAGGAAGCCCGCGATCTTTACGGCGTACGTGAAGCGCTGGAAGTCCATGCGCTGCGGCAGACTGCAGCGAAAGGACTCACGGCAGCGCACCTCGCCCGACTGAAAGCGGTACTGGATACCTACGCAACACTCGTTCGCGACAACGTCATGCGTCAGCGTCTCCAGGTCGATCGAGACTTCCATCTGACCTTGGCGGCCATTCCTGGGAACCAGGCGCTGCTGACCATGCTGCAGTCCGTTTACGAGCGCATCTTCTTGAAGATTCGCACCGAAGGCTATGGCGTTCCGCGCGGTGCGGAAGGCTACGAAGAGCATGTCCTGCTGTTCAAAGCGCTCGAGGCGGCGGACTTCGCCAAGGCGGAGCACATGCTGACCGCGCACATCCGGCTGGGCTGCGACCGCCTGCTTGCCCACATCGATGCAGGCGGCGACAGCAGCGTATCGCCACTACCAACGCGGCCACGCTAGCCACGCGGCGAGCCCAATCCTGGAGACACTTGCCATGCGTCGCACTGTCCTGCATGTCCTCACGGCCCTCGTCATGGTGGGCCCCGTTTGCGCTCAGACGTTTCCCGAACGGCCCGTCCGTCTCGTAGTGCCTTACGGCGCCGGCGGCAATTTCGACATCATCGCCCGGTTGCTGGCGCAGCACCTGAGCGAGCGCTGGGGAAAGTCGGTGGTCGTGGAGAACAAGCCGGGCGCCAACGGCAACATCGGCACGGCGGAGATCTCTCGGTCTGCGCCGGACGGCTACAACCTGGCTATGGTGTCCAATGGCACTCTTGCCATCAATCCCGGTCTCTATCGGACGATGCCGTTCGATTCGGTCGGCGGCCTCACGCCGATCACGGTCGTTACCACCAATCCGCTCGTGCTAGTCGTCAACAAATCCGTTCCGGCGAGAAGTGTCCAGGAATTCATCGACTACGCACGCAAGAATCCGGGCAAGGTCAACCTGGCCAATGGCGGAAACGGAACGCTCTCGCACCTCTCTGCAGAGATGCTCAACAGCCGTACGCGAAGCAGCATCGCTCTCGTGCCCTACAAGGGGACGTCCTTCGCGGTGAATGGCTTGCTGGCAGGCGACGTGCAGGGAATGTTCGACACGATCAGTACGGCGCTGCCGCTCATCGACGCCGGTCGGGTCAACGCCTTGGCCGTCACGAGTCCCACGCGCTTTCCGCAGCGCCCGGAGCTTCCAACGATCGCCGAAGCCGGAGTTGAAGACTACTCCGCGGAAGCGAAGGCCGGCCTCGTAGGCCCTCCCGGAATGCCGCGTCGTCTCGTAGAACAGATCCAGAGAGACGTCTCCGCCGTGCTGAAGAAGCCGGAGGTCAGGCAGAAGCTGGTCAGCATGGGTGTAGAGCCTCTCGGCTCCACCGCCGAGCAGTTTGCCGCCGACATCCTCGCGGAGCTCAAACGGTGGAACGATATCGTGCGCAACTCTGGCGCCAAGCTGGAATAGCGCAGTAGCGACCGTCCCCTGACCAGCCTGGACTCCCTCTCAAAGCAAGGACGATTCAATGAGCTCCGAGATCAAAACGAACTTCACCGGCCCGCGACGAGACTACGAAGCCTGGGCACTCACCCAACGTCCCGATTCGGCTACCCTCGAATACATCCGCTCGGTGCCCACGGCCTTCGTCTCTGATTGCCTGAAGCGCCTGGAGATCCGCAACCACGCGCTGCGCGATGTCCGCCTGGCCTACGACATGCCCGGCAAGCAGGTGAGCATCGCTGGCGCAGCCATCACCATGCAATGGGCGCCGCACTCCGAAGTCCGTCCCTACTTCGAATCCCCATACCTGCACACGCAGGTCGTGGAACAGGCCCGGGCCGGTGACGTAATCGTGATCGCCGGCATGGGCGCTCCCTACGGGTTCTGGGGAGAGCATGCCAGCAACCAAGCGATCAATCAGGGCGTCCAAGGTATCGTCATCGACGGCTACACGCGCGACATCAAGCCGATCAGGAAGAGCGGCCTCTGCGTGTTCTCCACCGGAGTGACCTTCGAGTCCTACGTCCGGCGGTTCGACCCGGTGGGTTTCAACACGACCGTCAGCGTCGCGGGCGCAATGGTGCGACCCGGAGACGTCATGATGGGCGACGACGATGGCGTGCTTGTGATTCCGCAGGAGATCGTCGGCAAGGTCGCCGAGGTGGCAGCCGACATCGAACGCCTGGAAGTGGATCTCGGCGAAGCCGTGAAGGCAGGCGTGCCCTGGAGCGACATCTATCGCGACATCCACCACCGCAAGTACTACCAGACCAAGCCGCTTCCGAAGTTC
Organism: Lautropia sp.; assembly: GCA_050249335.1. Classification (GTDB taxonomy): domain Bacteria; phylum Pseudomonadota; class Gammaproteobacteria; order Burkholderiales; family Burkholderiaceae_E; genus Lautropia. The sequence continues at coordinate 20,721 of JBFWQR010000089.1, read as the reverse complement.
TGATGGAAGACCGCTGCCACCGTCGGGCGGACGACCTCGCGAACATCATCAGCCTCGACCACCTGAACCTGCAGATTCCCGACCAGGGGATCGCCACGGTGTTCTACGTGGTCGGGCTGGGCTTCACGCGCGACCCTTACATGATGGTCGGCGTGGACAACATGTGGGTCAACCTAGGTCGACAGCAATTTCATCTGCTCACACGATCGCCGCAAGTCGTCAACGGTCGAACCGGTCTCGTCGTCGAGGATCTGACCGCGCTGCAGCGACGCTTGGAGTTCGTTTCGCCACGGCTCGCGCAGACATCGTTTTCCTGGCGGTATCACAGTGGGATCGTCGAAGTCCGCTGTCCTTGGGGTAACCTGTTCCGCTGCCACGCCCCGAGCGAAGAGTTCGGCCGCATGACACTCGGGATACCGTACATCGAATTCGACGTGCTGCCTGGATCTGCACGCGGAATCTGCAGGTTCTACCGAGAGGTCATCGGCGCCTGGGCGAGCGTCGTGGACAGCGGCGAGGGTGAAGTCGCCGTGGTCTCAGCCGGAACGGACCAGGAACTGCGCTTCCGGGAAACGCACGAACCGATCGCCCCCTATGACGGCTACCACGTCCAACTCACGCTTGCCGACTTCTCCGGGACGCAGCGCCGGCTCGACGAGCGCGGGCTGGTAACCGAGATAAGCAATGCACACCAGTATCGATTTGTCCGCGTCATCGATCTCGAGTCCGGGCATCTGCTCGCGGAGGTAGAACACGAGCTGCGCAGCGTCTTGCATCCGATGTATGCGCGCCCGCTGATCAATCGCAATCCTGCGCAATCGGTTGGCAGCTACGCGCTGGGAGCCGACTCGTGGCGGCCTGCTGCCCCGCCGATACGCCTCGGCTCGAGGAAAACCGTCGCACCGCCGTCCTGAGCCGCCCACGTCCGTACGCGGGGGATGGGGACTCTCCCATCCATTTGCCAAGGAGCGATACATGTCCACACTTCGCCTGCTGCTCTCTGCGCTTGTGATCGTCGCCTCCCTCTATGGCGCACCGGCCGCACACGCCGCCTACCCTGAAAAGCCGATTCAGTTCATCGTGCCGTACGCTCCCGGCAGCAATGCCGACATGTTCTCGCGGAGGCTGGCTGAGCGTCTCGCCAGATCCCTGGGTCAGCCAATCATCATCGAGAATCGACCCGGCGCGAACGCCGCGCTGGGGCTCGACCGTGTAGCAAAGGCTGTACCGGATGGCTATACCTGGGGCATCGGCAGTCCGTCGAACACCTTCGCGGGCCACTTGCTGATGAAGAGCATGTCGTACGATTGGCAGCGCGACCTGACGCCGGTGGCGGGGCTCTATCAAATTCCAACTGCCCTGCTGGTTGCTGCCGATAGTGCTTACACCAGTTTCGCGCAACTCGCGGCGTATGCCAAAGCCAATCCGCACAAGGTCAGCTATGGCTATGGGCAGTCCACGGCGCAGATGGCTGGGGCCAACTGGCAGCGAGTGGGTGACGTGCAGCTCATCGGCGTTGCCTACAAGGGGACACCGCAAGCAGTGATCGATCTGGCAGGAGGTCAAATCACGGTGGCCTTTGCAGAGCTGAGTGTTGCTCTGCCCCAGATTGCATCCGGGAAGGCGCGTGCGCTGGCCATCGTCGCCCCGCAGCGCTCTTCGCTACTGCCTGCCGTACCGACGTTCGCGGAGGTCCAGCCCAATGCCTTGTCGCTGGTCGGCTTCGCTGGATTGATGATGCCAGCCAATACCCCCGGTGGCGTCGTCGACAAAGTAGCCTCGTCGATCCGCGAGGTGGTTGCCAACCCGGAGTTCACCGAGTTCTTGAAGAGCATCGGCTCCGAACCACTGGTCTTCTCGACGTCGGCCGAATTCGGCGAGTATCTGCGCAAGCAGGGACCTGTGTGGAAGGACGCGATGGAGGCGGCCGGAATCAAGCCGGAATGAACGCGCCTGGGTTGCGCGCGAGCACACCGCGCGTCGCGGTCATCGGCGGATCGCTCGGCGGTCTGTTCGCAGCGCTGGCGTTACGCCGAGCGGGCTTCCCCGTCGAGGTCTACGAGCGCAGTACTCGACCGCTGCATGGAAGAGGCGCGGGACTGCGTATGCAGGCTGACATGGTGCAGCGACTGCGGGAAGCCCAGATCGAAGTCGCCGCCAGCACGCTGGCTCCTTCTCGTTTTCGCTTTCTGGGCCTTCACAACGAGGTGACGTACGAGGAAGAGACGGAGATCCGGTATACGTCTTGGTCGCGATTGTATGACCTGCTGCTCGAGGCGCTAGGGCGTGACCGCTACCACCTGGGGATGAACGCGGTTGGACTCACCCAGCATCCTACCGGCGCTACGGTGAGGTTTGGCGACAGCAGCAGTTATGACGCAGATGTAGTGGTTGCCGCAGACGGTCTTACTTCAGACGTGCGTCAGTGGCTCGCCCCGGCGGATGTGCCACGTTACGCCGGCTATGTGTGCTGGCGTGGCATCGTCGATCAGCGGGAACTCTCCGCCGGCACGTTGCGCTTGCTGAGCGACGCAGGCGTATACGTGATGCCCGAACGCGGTCACATGAGCATCTACCCGATCCCACGACAAGGGGCCGGATGCGACTATAACGTCGTTTGGTATCGTGTGGTACCGGCGTCATTGCTTCCAGACCTGCTCGTCGACAGCCGCGGAGAGCAGCGTCAATGGTCGGTTCCGGCCGGTGCAGTGAAGCACGCGGACATCGAGGCCCTGCATGCGGCGGCTACCAGAGAGTTGCCCGACGCCGCCGCCGAAGTGATTCGGAAGATTCCGCAGCCATTCATCCAGGTCATCGTCGACGTCGAGTCGTCTCGCATGGTCCATGGCCGCGTGTGCTGGATCGCCGACGCGGCATTCGGCGGACGTCCGCATCTAGGCGCTGGAACCGCCAAAGCTGCAGCGGATGCGTGGACATTGGCATCCGCCCTTGCCGCACATCCGCACGCAGCAGACCATGCACTCGCTGAGTGGGAAGCCGGTCGTATGGCTCTTGGTCGCCGCTACGTCCAGACGAACCGGGACCTTGGAGATAGCCTCGTCGCCGGTGACATTTCGCCACAAGAGTTCACGCGACGCGCGTCCTGGCAGAAGCTGCTCGAAGCAGGCGATTCGCGCGTCTAGTATCGCTCGCCAAAGACGAAGATCGACGATAGGGCCGAGGTCGTGCCGCAGGCCCTAGAATCTCGCAGGGATGGTCACACCTGCATGTTCAGCAGCCCGAGAAGCCAGTAACCACGCCGTTTCTGGGCGATCGGGTATGGATGCGGGTATCGTCTTAGGCGGCCTCTGTGTCGCCATCGTTGATGGATGACTGCCAGCCTCGATAGAAGTTGCGGTACTTCGCTGCCGTATGAGGCGAAAGAAATAGCCCCTCGCTCATGGCCTGGCACAAGTCGCCGTCGATCGGCGCTCGATGCGCCATCCTTCCTGCCTTCACCCCGGCTTCGATAACAGCCGCCTCCTCCACCCGACAGTGGCGGTAACTGACAAAGCTTTCCTCCCGAATGAACTCGTGGCAACCGGCTGGGAGAATGCAGGTGCGATCAATCCAAGGCTTACCCGCCACCGACGAAACCGATACCAGCAAAGTTTCGTAGGGCTGCCCGATCGGATCGGTGAGACAGACGAACAGATGCATGCGTCCCGGGTCGTCCTGCGTCCCGGACTGAATCAGGATGCACGCACGCCGAACAACGAAGAACAACTAGCGCCCTCTGAAGACCTGGTCGACGTTCTTCTGTTCGGCGATGCCGGCGACCGCACTTGCTATGTCAGCATCCCCATACCCGAAGGCCTGGAACACACGCTGCAAGGCGATCGGCTTAGAGCTTCCGTGCGGATTGTCCCACTCGGGCAATTTATGGGAATAGTCCCGAATCGCGTACTTGTCGAGACCACCAAACTGACCCCAAACATCCGCCAGGACGGTCAGGTCTGCATTGCTCAGCTCATCCAGTTCGGCAACGGCAGGCGGCCGTTCAATCGCCTCTACCTCGTGATCGGCCTTAGCGCTCACCCAGGCGTCCCAGCCGTCCTCGCCTGACTCCACGTCGCCGTCGATGTGATTCAACGTCTGCGACAGGACTGGTCCATGTGGCATGGAGACCAGAGCGTCTTCGGTCAACGGGAACCCGTATCTACCTAGCGATTCGCGTTCAGCCAGGTACATGAGCTTCATCAGCTTCAAGTGCGACATCCGGCCGCCTGCTTCACGCAGGAACCAAACAGCAACCTGAGAAGCTTTGCGCTCGTTGTACATGTGATCGGGTCGGAGCCTTACGGCGGAAGTGTTGCACGGTTCCTCAAAAGATGCTAGAGCACCACCTTTACACCAGTAAGAACAAGACAGGCCATATGGGGCCTCATCCTGGGAGACCGACGGGTACCTCGCGGACGATGCGCTTGCAATTCGCGAGCAGGTTCGCGCACGTCACGCGAATTTTGTTGATCTGTTCAAGGCGATCAACAAACACGCCGTGCGGACCCAGTACTCGATCGAGATACCTCGACATGGAAAAAAAAATCCAGCCCTCGGCCTCCATCGAACTGAAGAGCAGCCCGATCAGCAGCGACTGCGCGGCAACAATCGTCAGCGGCAAGCTGGCATACCACTTCAGGACACGCTTCATCGCCTCAGTGTAGCGAGGCACCTCGGCAAGCCAGCCGGAGCCGACAGCGCGGCTCAGGCTTGCCAGCGACTCTGTATAAATATACAGTATCCGCATGGCCGTAGTGGTACATCTATTCGAGAAGGGTCGGCGCCGGCGCAAGGGGGTCATCCTGCAGCCCGGGCTGAGCGGGCACCTGGTCTGCGAGCGCAACGACGGCCGCTGGGAGCTTTCCCTGCGGCACGGCATCGGTAGCCGGTACGCGCTGACGCTGATCGAGCCGCGCTTCGCCGGGGTGACGATGCACGGGCTCTACCTTGACGGCGTGGAGATCGTTGATGACGTCGAGTACCGCCAAGGCTGGCTGATCAAGGACCTGCGGTCACGCGTCGATCGGGACGAACCGAATGGGGCGGCAGTGATCATGAGGCCGGCGTAGGAGGGGCGCTACGGGGCTTACGGTCATGGCGTCAGAAATTGACCCGCCGCTGACGCATCTCATGATCTCCGCAATGGCAGCGTACTAACGGCCGTGCATCATGCGTAGATACGCAGCCTCGCGAATCGGAGCCGGCTTACCAATCAGCGGAGTGTAGCGATCCACTATCGACCAATCGAAGGACGCCACATCGTTGAGAATGGCGCGATTCGTGCTATTCCCGCCGATAAGGATCGACACGCGCGCAAGTGCGCGAAGCGTCTCCAATAGGGTGCCGAAGACCTCATGGCGTTCGGTCGTCGTTGGGTCGATCCAAGTCGTTGCTTCTTCGTCCCAGTCTAGGTACTGAGCGCGGACTCTTGAGTCCTGCGCATCGAGCGCACGTCGTTTTGAAAAGTCTTGGCTGTCAATCAGTCTCAGCACGTCTTCACTAGTCTTGACGTCTGCACTATCGAGCAACTTCTCGAACGTCTTCCCCAAGGGGCCAGGGGCAAATCTTTGCCCCCCAGCGATCTTGTCGATGTGCTCTAGCCAGCTTGCGAAATGGTTGTCGGGAACGGTCTTCTCTTTGACAACCAACTCGAACGCTTCGGCAAGCATATCGAGCCGGCAGATTTCTTCGAGTGCTGCAGTAGCGAAGATCAGCGCCGACGAGTGACGTCCAGCCTGGTACAGTAAAATCGCATCATCGGCAAACCGCTGCGCGTTCTTCAACGCCAGCGCCATCCCCGCGGCCAGCGTAGGAGCGTCCAAGGGGAAAGCGCGTCGGTAGGGTCTTGCCACCCGACGACATTATCACAGTATCGCATCCCCGCCCCGCGAGATTCAGCCATAGCGCATGTCTGCGCTCGCCATACCTTCGTCGTTCTTTTGTAGCACGCCGCTGGCCTGGCCCGCACCTGTCTCGAATTGAAACCTGACGCCGACCAGTCGTGGGTTGCGCGTCTCGACCTTGATGGTCGTCGGCTCGCCGGCAGCGAGTGTGGCTAGGTCCATGCGGATGACGATCGGCGCGTCGGACTCGTCATGCGGTTCTTCGATCAGCGCCCAGGCGTTGCCGCCGTCGGGGTCGAAGCCTGAGAAGAGTGTCATGTCAGAAGTCCTCGATGACTATGGCGTTGTCCGTCGGACGTGACGTGATCATCGTGCTCGGCGTGCCCGGCTTGACGGCGATCAGGGAAAGACGGTCACCGTGCCGGATCTTGCCGCTCGCAGGATGGGCAGTCAACTGAACGCGGATCGGCGCTTGTTGCACGGGCCCGGACGGGGTGTTGACGATGACCGCCACGCCACCGAAGGATTGATCAGTCCAGCTACCAAGGCTCTCACCAAGGGGCAGGTATTCACCCGCGGGAGCGGGCCGAAAGACTTGCACGCGGATCCTGGTCTGGTTGAGCGCCCTGGTGGCTACGTAGCCCTCCACCATGAGTCGCTTGAGTGTGACCAGTGATGATTCAGGGCCGTACGACGAATACACCTGTCCTGCCCGCGACCTGGCGCGGAACTTGTACTGCCCACCAGGCGCGAAATTGGTGATCGTCAGCGGGAAACTCTCCTTGCTAACATCAACCAACGGGAAGTACGCCACCGGCGGACTGCCCGGTGCTGGATTCTGGAGTGCCGCGTCGATCGCGACATACGTCGCATCGCTGTCGATCGAACCGACTGAGATCAATACGGTGTCGGAGTCCAACACCGATACCGCAGGCGCGGCCGGCGGGTCGATGACCACAGCTGATCCACCGACCGTGACCGCGAACGTATTGCTGGTGACGTCCCCGGCTACCGCGGTGATATTCGCCGAGCCATTGGCGAGCGGGGTGTACTGAAAGACCGCCTGGCCGAGATAGTTCGTCGGCCCCGCAACCTGAGTGACGCCAACGACCGCGGGATTGCTCGACGAGACCGTGATGTCGTCAAACTGATCCCATGGCTCGCCCTCGTCGTCCAGCAGTGTCAGCGTCCCAGTCAAAGCGGGGCCGACCGGCGTGCTTGCGGTACCGGTGATCGTCGCGTCATCGAGAGTTCGCGTGACCGCCGTGCCGTCTGTGGGGATATGGTGAGTACCCTTCGTCCCCGTCTGAAACTGCCAGTAGCGCGCCTGGAAGGTGTGCCCCGGCTCTTGGTCCCACGCTTGGTTCGCCGACGCAGCTCGAGCCATGGCGATGCGGCTGGTACTGGGAAGCGTCAGCGTAAGCGCTACACGCACACCACCGGACCCGCCGGGAATCGGGTGCTCCACCTTGCAACTCAGACCGGTGGCGGCCCCGTACATAGTGCCGGCGCCAAGCTCACCCGTGCTCACATTGACGAACTGGTGACAGCCGCCGACGGCATACGTGTCATCGCTGATCCGCAGCAGGACCCAGTCCGTCGAGTCGGGATCGAGCTCAACCGTGAATGTCGATGGCTCCCCCGCGGTGAAGCCGGCCACGGTCTGGCGCATCTCGCCCGTGCCGTTGGCAATTGTCTGCCAGCCACCGCCATCCGGAGCGTTCGATGAACCGCCTTGCAGGTCCCATTCCGGCGTCTCCCGGACGTCGTCGCTCTCTAGCAGCAGGTTGGTCCGAGAGTAGTCGCCCGATGGATTCCCTGGAGACCCGCCGCCGCTGTCACCTGTTGACGTGCCGTTGCCTATGACAAAGTCGCCCCAATGGTCCTCGGTGGAACCATCGGTGATGTACAGCACCTGCTGATTGCTCGAAGGCGAGCCTGGCGTTGTGACCTGAAATTGCACGCTTGAAGAACCCGCGGCCATGATCACGGCTGCAGGAACGCTCGTGATCTCGCCGGCCTTGAGACTCAGGGCATAGACCTTGTTCGTGGAGACCGGGGCCGAGCGCTTCAGCACCAATTGCTGAGTGTCCGGCCCACTGTCGTAGGCGCCCTTTTCCAGCCAGATCTCTTCCTCCAACGTCTCGAACGGAAAGATCGAGTTCATGAAGTCCGCGTACTCGATACCTCCGGGTTGCGTTATCGACGGATGCTTGATTCCCATCATCCCGATCAACTGCCACCGATTCGTGATCTGCGTGAATCGGCTGTGACCGTACTCTCCATACAGTCCGGAGTCAGCGTTGTAGTTGTCGCCTCCGATATTTACCTGGGCCTTGGAGTTCGCCCATGCAAAGCCGTTCGTGGCGGCGCCTTCGAGCGTACGGGGTACGCACCTAAACTGCCCGGTTACGGCCAGCGCATCGTAGGTATTGAAGATGGCGCTCGACATACCCAGACGATTCGTCGGGTAGCCGTGAATCACATACGTCGGGATCTTTCGGAGATAGACGCCACCCGAAGTAGCTTGTCCAACGATTGGCGGATTTTCGTCGTCAGTAGGCTCGTTGACGTTGTTCTGCAGCCGATGCTGATTTGAGAGATGAGTGGTGCTGCCGACATCCGGAAGCAGAATGAATCGCTTGTCAGATCGCCGCCGCAGGTAACACCGTGGAAATCGGAATTGGTAGTACACCAACTCGCGCGCTGGGTTGCCGTCCTTCGGATCGGCGATCACATACCACGGCTGAGTCTGCTGCGTGAATCCGCTATTCCAGCCGCCACGCTCTAGCGGATAGTCACCCAGATACCCGCGAGACTGCCAGAGACTGCCGTCACCATTGCGACCAGGGGTTTCCGGGCTGGCAAACTCGTTGCCAGGCACGTTGTTACCCACCGACACGTCTCGAATTGCAGCGAGACTGGCATTCAGAATCGGCACTTCTCAGTCCTTCGCATTGATAGTCGGCATCAGGCACTCACATGAAGGTCTTGATGCCGTCCATCGGAAATGAGGCAGTCAGCAGAAATGACGCCCCCAGCTTCGTTGCTTTGGGCAATCGCGCTCGGCGTGGTCAGGACAACGGAATCGGCGTGATTCATATTTCTATCGATGTTGCGAAGCACGATCGACGACCGACTCGGCAGCGAGCGTGGCCAGGCGCGAACGCAGCGGCCCCAGCGATGCATGGATGGCGGCCTCAACAGCGGCAAAGAATTCGCCCTCGGTCTCGATCCGCATCGGGTCGAAGTCGATGTCCGGCATCAGTTTGTACAAGCCCTCACGCTCAGAATCGGTGATCTCACGAGTCACCATCTCCGCGAGACGTTGCACGGCGGACATCTCTCGCGTCATGATCGCTTTGATGCGCGCGTCTGCGTCAGCAGCGTTCATCAACCCTCCCGAGCTTTCGGTATCGAGGAGTGCCCGCCGCGCACAGCGCTCCGTGCCGCGGGCTGTCGGTGTTCTTGCGCTCTCGCGCTGGACGGACACCGCCGACTGGTCCGTTTGATCCAAGAACAGACGTGATAGTTCAAGCATCTCCCGCGTTCTCGGGCGGCGACTCAATCGGAGCCGGATCCGTCGGCGGCCGATCTGGAATCTTCCGAGAGGCCAGATGTTGAAGCGGCCAGTTCTGCTCCTGCAGGAACGGTGTCTCTCCGCCAGGTGTATCTGGCAGGTTGAGCCAGCGCTTGCGCGCCTCGTTCGGGGACGCGGCCCCAGCCTTGATGGACTCAGCGGCTGCCTTGACCTTGGATGACGTATCCATCTTCAGCAGTTCGTCCAGGTCGAACTCGGTGCCAAGCGGGCTCGGCAGGGACAACCCCTCGTCGAGTAGCGCCTCAATCGCCTCGATGTGGGCCTGCAGGCAGTCCGAGTAGTAGATCTGACTGAGGATCTCGCCGTTCTGGTACGTGGGCATCTGCCCCACGCCGATCTTGTACGGCGGAACATGAAAGGCCGAGCAGACCTGATCGGCGGTGACCTTCAACTGATCGATCAGTTGCGCGTCGACCGCACTGACACCCATGCGCTCATACTTCAGGCCATCGCCAAGCACAGCGACCGTCCCGGCGTTCTCGCCCGAGTAGTTCTTCTTCCAGTGCTCCTTGATACGCTCGGCCATCGGTTCTTCGATGGACCCGGGCGCCATCAGGATTCCGCCCGGCTGGCTGTTGTTCCTGAAGAATCGGGCACTATTGTTCTGGATCTCCAGGCCTTGGGCTGCAGGAAGGCCAGCGGCGAAGAGCGGCGAGACCCCCACGAGCGGGTGAAACAGGCACGACATCGTGTCGTGGATGATCTCGCTGGCTGGAACGGCAGGAAGCCCGGTCGGGACCTGGGCGAGATAGTCATCCTGCAACTGGTAGTAGACCGCCCCATCGGGAGAGATCAACGGGGTTACCCGCTGGGGGTCGAGCACGTACATGGCCGTGACGATCCCCCGACTATCCCGCTGCTTCAGGACATAGGCGTTCCCGTGCAGCAGCTTGGACAGCACCCACTGCTCGATGAACTTCTGTCGGGTCTGGTATCGGTTCGGTTTCCTCAGAACCGGCCAGAACGGAGAACTCCGGTCGACCTCCGTCCAGATGCCGTTCTCTTGCTGGACGAGCCGAAGGCGAAGTTTCCCGACATCACCGGCGATCAGCGTCGTGACTGCATAGACCGCAAAGTACGACAGGACCGTCTCGCGGTCCCTCTTCACGTTCTGCTGCCATGCGCCGGGACGCGAATCGAAGATCGTCGTCCAGTGCCCGTTCGGCGGCGACAGGGGTGGCAGCCGCTTCTGAAAGAGCCGCCGGAACCAGCCGAGCATCACGAGTTGCCGGAACCGTAGTCGGCGTCGTTCACGTACGCGACGGCCGAGGCCCGGCGCTTCGCGAAGTTCATCGAACGAGTGACCTTGAAGGCCACGCTGTTCGACTGGAACATGCTCACCGGATACTTGCTCTGCGCGACCGGCGTGTCCGACGCCCCAGTCGGCTCCGTGTCCTGCTCGATCGTCGCGTGCGTGCTCGTCTGCACATCGATATCGCCGTCACCGATCTTGTAGATATCGCTCGGCTTGAGCAGGATCAGGTGCGCCGCGTTCACATGATCGCCCGTGACCACCGGGTCACCTTCCAGCGTGCCACCGTTCGCGGTGATGCCCTCGAACTCGCGCTGACCCAGCCCATTGCGCATCAGCTGCAGTGCCTTGGCCAATGACGGGTGCGCCACGAACGCCAGGTTGCCGACATTCTTCGCCGTCAGGAACGGCGTGTACAGCGCCTTGATGTCGGCGCGCACCGCGTCCGCGTCCGTGCCGGCCGAACCGGTCGGGGTGACGTTGTACAGGATGCCCGCCGGGTACTCGCCGTCGCTGCCAGCCACCGCGCCAACGAAGGTCTGGTCGATCCGCTTGCTGATCGCACTGGCCAAAGCGTCGCGCACGAGCAGCTCCGCGGCGACCGACGCGTCGCGAATAAACTCCAGGCTGACTGTCGTCAGCGCCCCGGCCTTCAAGGGCTTCAAGTCGACATCGAAGAATTCGGCCTTGCTCATCGGGATCGGCTTCGACTCACCAACCCAGTAGCCGGTCGCGGCGCCATCCTGACCCTTGATCGCGACGTTCGCCGGCACTTCTCGCAGGGGCAGGCGATTGAAAACCGTCAGACCGTTCAGGAACTCGATGAAGTCCCCGGTGTAGCGGTTGTCGATCCCAACCAGTTCCGCGCCCCACTCGCCCGAACCCGTGCCACCACCGGCGACGGACGCCTTGATGTACCGAACGAGTTGCGGATGGGATTTGCCCCAGCGCTGCTGCGCGACCTGTCCCGCATTCAGGCCGCCCTCCGACAGGCGCGCAACCGTTCGGGCAATCACCCGACGGACGAAGCCTTGCCCCGGAAATACATCGTCGGGATCTTGTCGGGGCAGGTAGAAACTAGGCATTGACGGACCCGCAGTGAATGAACGTGCCGATTGAACACCTTCCCCGCGCGCGCGATGACGATAAGGTGCGATTCGGCCATCTGCGCGTTCATTGCGTGGCCGATCCCGGCTACTTGCCGCAACGATGCGTCGGATCGTTCGCTCGGACGGGCCCGTGCCGAGGGTATCGGACAAGTGACGGGCAGCAGCGGCAGCGCTACCGCACTGTGCGACGAGATCCGCGAACTCTCGCTGGCGCTGAAGGTTTGCCTGAGCGCGATCGATGCGCCGACCGCGCCCGCGTGGCCTGCGCAGTAACATGGCGATCTCCAGCGGAATTCCGTGATCCCTGTAGCCGAGCAGCGCGTTCTCCAGCCAGACGGCCGTCAGGGGCGACAACGTGGCCGCCTTGACGTCCATGATCAGCCGGTCGAGCAGCGCGGCGATCTCGGCGTCGTCCATGTCGCTGACCGGCAATATCGCCGTCAACGAATTGCCGGGCGGGCTCACTTGCCAGCGTACTCCCACGGCGCCGGGCCGGCCGGCTTCCTAGCCGCGGTCCCCGCAGCGCCCGGCGTGTACCTGCTCTGGTTCGTCAACCGGAGCGCGACCGACAGCGACTTCACCGCCCGGGACTCCCGGTCCCGCAGCTTGGTCAGCTTCCCGAACCAATCCAATCGTTCCCCGGTGTCCAGAGCGCCGGCAGTGCGGATCTCGGCCTCGATCCTCTCGAACGACTCGCAATGAGCCACCAGGGCGCGCAGCAGCGGTAGTTGATCTCGGGTGAACCAGCTCGCCGGCTTCGCCGCCGTGATGTCAATCCACAAAGCGCGTTGCCGGTCCGAGAGATCCCGCGGTGCCGGCGGGCGCTCCCCCTGTTCCGGGGTGGTCACCGCCAGTGAGGCAACAGAGCGTCGAGGCATTGCAATTCCAAAATGTCATGAGGTAGCGAAGCAAGACTGGGCAGCCGATCGTGTGCCGACGGGGGCTGCATTCCGCAGGTTGCCCCCCCCGGTGGGGGGCGGCGGCCTTGACTTCCGATCGATGCGGGGGCGCGATCGGCTGCGAAGAGTCGCGATACTGCTAACACCGAATTTCGCCCCCCCATTCGGCCCCTGGGGCGAAGTCCCCGTTGTGCGCGCGCACGCGCGCGAGGCCGTCACTTCCTGAACCCCGCGAGTCCGGCCGGCTTCCCGCCCGGCGGTGCCGGCGGCGGAACGACAATCCGCGCCCGGTCGGCCGGAGTCATGCCGCAACGGGTCAACAAGGTCTGCAGGACGGTGTACTTCCGACTGCCGAACGCGACAGGGTCGGCGCGAAACTCAGTTAGCAGGGTCGCCAGCAGCTCGACCGCAAGGCGATCTGACCGCTGCAGCACTCCGGGTGCCACCGCAGCCGCGATCTCTTGCCAGGCAATCCGTACGCGGTCCGGCAGCCATTCCGGCGGGTCGCCGAGGTCGGGCGTCATCGGTTCGGTGGTGGTCGGCGGCTTTCCGCCGCGGATCGACTTCAGGATGGATGGTGTTGGCGGTCTTCCGGGCACGTTTCCCCCTGGGGTTGATTTACTCACTGTGCGAACGAAGTGGAGCGGCCGGTCGTGCCCTTCGACGCTGGCCCCTGTCGAGACCGCCCCCCGGAGGCCGTCCCCCGGAGGCCGTCAGCCGCTCGACTACGGACCAGCTGTTCTCGCCTCCGCATCTTTGCCAATATTGCCTTGCGGGTGCGTGGTAGAGGGGGGATTTCCTCCTCCTCTTACGCAGGCGCAAGGCAATATTGGCAATCATTCGGCTTGTTCCAGAGCAGCACGGATTGCCGCGCGGCGTTCACGATGAGCGCGCCCGGTAGCTGCAAATCGGTCAGCGACGCCAGGATTGACCAGCCAGTTCGACGCGGCCCAGCCGCCGTAGCCGCGGGTGGACGATGGGTCCGGTGCTATCCATTCGCAGTCTTCAAGGTGCTGCACTGCCTGCCGCCGGGCCTGATCGTCGGCAGTGCGGAAGGCCTTGCAGTGATGCGTCAGCCAGCTACGGTTGATGGCCGCCGTCCCGGACTCGGACGCCGCGATGGATCTCGCGATAGCCCGTGCCAGGTCCACCGACGGCGCGGTCGAGAGGATCGACGTGAACAGGGCCGCACTGTGCTGGCGGACGCGGCGCATGAACCGAATCGCTAGCGCGACGGTATCAGGCTCGATCGCGTCCCCGGGTCGGCCGGACACAACGTGGAAGACCGCGCACACACGGGCCAGCATTCCAGAGTGTTTCCCGACGTGAGAGGCAAGAGCCGGCGACAGGTCCATCATGACGTCCACGACCCGGCGCAGGCTCTTGACCTCGGCGTCGAATACGGATTGCGCCTGGACGCTGAAACGCAACGCAGCGCGGAACTCCGACGTGGTGGTCCTGGCGAAGATCTCGCGCAATTGCCGTGACCACAGCCCCTCGGCTTCCTGAAGGCTCGCGCCCAGCTCGTCGGTCGGCGTGCGCATGATTGCCGGCATGAACCGATGGATCAAACCGTCGTCCGGCAGTTTTCTGACCTGGTCGCGGAGACCAGCAGGTGTGCAAGCCGCGATGACCGACGCCCCCCAGTTCGGGACCAAGAACGATCCGCGCTTTACGCGGTTGATCTGGTGCGGGCCGCCGTCGTAGAGCTGAAGCCACTCGCCGCGCGACTTTGCACCGCCGCCGTCTCGATAGGCGTCGAGCGAGCCGATCCACGAGGCGAACTCCTCAGTCAACATCACGATGCCGCGCGGGTTGTCCTTCAGCACGTCCGCCAACGCCTCGACCGTTGCGTCGCTGGTGAAGACTGCGGGGCGGGGGTCGCCGGACTCCTCGGCGCCGGCATGCAACCACTTAGCGAACAGTTCGCGATGCAGATCCTTCAGCGGGTTGCTCGCCGTTCGAATGGTCGGACTCTTGCCAGCCGATGGACCACCGATCAGCACAATCCAGAGCCGGCATGACTCGAACCAGCCCGAGCTCGGGCGCACGAGCAGGCGGAACCGGTCGTCGATAGCCGCTGCTGCTGCGGCGACGGCCGCCAGGATGATCCCCGACTGGTCAAAGCCCTGCGAGGTAGTCGCCGCGACCGCCAGGTCAGCGATCGGCGCCGGGACGTCCTCGAATGCGTACCGAGGCGGGACAACTTCCCGGAACAGATCGACCGGTTCGCGCCACCCCGGCGAGTCCACGTCCGGCGTCGAATCGATGATGGTGCTCGGCTGGTCGTAACCCTTGCCCCGCGCGCCATCGATCATCCGGCTCAGCTCATCGCCCAGCAGCAGCGAAGCTCGATCCGCCCCTCGCGCGGCGACGATCTTCGGCTCCATGCCGGCGAACCACGCGCGGATGGCTGCGTCCTCGAGCCCCTTGGCGACCATGCGTCCGACGACATGCAGCGCCGAGTCGTGCAGGTTCGTGCCGGCGAGCAGCGCCGAGTACCAGTCTTCGACTTCCCCGGCAGGGCGAGCGTGGCCGTTCGCCTGCGGAGCGTCAATGACATCGAGATCGAGCGCTCGGACCAGTTGATCGGTGCTGTAATCACCCGCTCCGCTCATCTGGACGATCCTGGAGCGGAACGGCGTCGCCTTGCAATGCAGGGGGCCTGGCAGGCGCATAACACGCGGCAGGTCGATCACCGCAGGGTCGCCGCCGAATCGCAGCGCCAGCGCCTTCTGAAGCGGCCGGAATCGGTCCAGCGGGCAGTCGGAGACGCGCCAGTACGCGTGCCAACGCCCGGGCGACGACTCGACGACGATGCTTGGCTCGGCCACGCAGTCCAGCACGGGATCCACTGGCGAGCCGTCCAGGTCCACGAACAGCGCTCGCACGGCCGTCACATTCGATTCGAGCCGGCCCTTCAGGTCGGTTCGGTTGACGCAGACGAAGATGCCGGCGCCGGCCTGATTCAGCCGCTGCAGGTCGGTGCTGACGCGGGAGAATGGCCCGTGCAGGATGCGCGCCAGCCAGCCGCGCCGCAGCGATTCGTTGTCGTCGAACGTCTGAAACGTGAACTCGGTATCGTCGGACAACTCGCTGAGGAAAGACTCAGCTTCAGCCAGGTCGATGCTTTCGGTCACACTGACGAGACCGCCGGCATGGCTGCCGCTGTTGATCGCGGGCAATGTCACTCGGCCACCTCGCGGGTCATGGCGGCGAGCACGTTCTGCCAGCAGTCCGCACCGATCCCACGCTGCCGCGCGTCGCGCGTCTCCAGGGCCTTCGAGCAGATGAGGCACCGCGTCCGGGGGCCGAACACTTCACCGGCAGCCAGGCGGCTGATGATCTGGCGTACCCGCTTCTCCTGGCGCCTGCTCCGAGTCTGAGCCCCGGCCTGCGCCGCAGCCTTCCGTCGGCTTGATTCCCGCTCCAGCGCACGCAGGACGGCTGCGAGCACGCGATCCTGCGGCACCCCGTCGTCAGCGGTCACGGTGGTGATCGCGGTGCCGTCGTGCTCGACTACGATGTTGCTGATTCGGCCGGCGTCGTCCCGGATCCAACGCCAGGCGGCGCGGCCGAACGGGATGAGGGCGATGATCTCCGCCGTCACAGCCTCACCTCCGTGATGCCGAAGACGTTCGCGGCAATGATCTCCTGCTCATTGCGGTCGAGCTTGAGCACCACCCGGTCGCGGCGCACGTGCCCAAGCCGCAGGATAGGCACGTCATCCTTCCGGCAGTACCGTGCCAGGGTCGGGAATCGCGCCGCGATGTCGCGGCTCAGTGTCCACGACAGCCCCGGTCGGTTGATGCGGTAGCAACCGCGCCAGACCTGGATCTTCTCCGGCATCGCCGCCAGCGCCGTGCGCTCCTCCGGCGTCATCATCGCGTCGAGTTCGGCGCGGGTTGCCTCGCGCAAGATCTCGCGCAGGAACGGCCGCCACCGAGCGATGTTGTCGCAACCCGACCAGGCGGTGCCAAGCTGCTCGAACCACTCGATGCCGGGCATCACCCAGAAGTTGCGCGTCACGACTCGCATGCGGTTGTAGGAGTCGATCCCGACCCCATCCGGGTCCATCGGCAGGCTGGGATCCGCGTCGCGGAAGGCCTGCTCGCGCGCGTCGCGAATCTGCGCCATCATCTGCTCGGGCGTGATCATCCAGGGGCGCGTCACCGCCGGCCCGAGCCCACCGCTGAGTTCAGCGGAGGGCTCGGGCCCGGTCGGAGTAGGGCCCGTCGTCACGACCGCACCCCGTCATCGGCGAACCGCCGGATCGACGCTTGTCGCTGCCGCTCGCTGGCTGACCGCGCCATCTCGACCAACAGCGCCGAGTGCTCGACGCCGACGATGTAGGAGTTCCATGCCGCGCACGTGCGGCAGACGCCGGAGAGTCGAACTGTCGGAGCACCGCAACCGTGGCACCGACGCGCTGGTCGCGGTATACTGGTATCCGATCTGAGAGCCGTCCCCACAGCCGAGGATCCCGCGCCCCAAGCCGTCGTAAGCGGCCGGGGCGCAATCACATTGGCGGTCATCAGGTACGAGCCTCCAGCGCTTTCCTCAGGGCGCGACCGAAACCGAGCAGACGCGGCGTCACCGGAACGATCACGCCGTCGTCGGCGAACAAGCGGGTGATCGCGCGTGTGATCGCGTCAGGGTCGCCGTACATGCAGTCGATCGCACGCGCGGCACGCTGCTCGCCGTCGAGATGCTTGCCGACCGGATCGTCATTGGCGCCGAGAAGCACGGAGCGAGTCGCCATCACGACTTCCTCCGGCTGCGCGGGACGACCGCGGGGCGCGCCAGGTGGCCCTCGGCGACTTCGTGGGCGAGGATCCAGTCGCGGACTTCGTCGATCGTGCTGAAGCTCGCCCGACCGATGTAGAAGAGCCGCGGTGCATCGCCATCGCGCTTCAAAGCGCGCAACGTCGACTCCGGAATACCGGTCAGCACCGCAACGTCTTCGGGGAACCGGACGGCGGGCTTGGCGGCGAGTTCCAGCGGTGACAACCGGCTGGAGAAAGCCGGCGTACCGGCGTCTTCAGGAAGACTCAATGTCGTCCCCACGTCAGTGCGCGCCGATCAGGCGACGGAGATCCGCAACCCGCCACGCCAGACGGCCACAAATGACCTCGGGCGCGATGGGTCCGGACTTGGTGTAGTGCCAGCCGCGAAGGGTCTGCGGTCGGCGATTCAGATGGAAGGCGGCAACGTCGGTCGGCACCACGGTCCGTGTCTCCCGCTCCAGCGGGATGAACGGCTCCGTCGGCCCGGCCGGCGTCGCACGCAATCGTGCGGGCTTATTCATCGGTCCCATCGCTACTAGAAGTGACGATGGGACCAATTGAAAGGTACGAACCCTCCTCCCCCGCAACCCTCCCCCTATCCCCCGGTTCGGGGGAGTAGGGTCTTCAGCCGTCCGCGATACGACCGTCTTTCCGAAGACGATCCCAGGCCTTCTCGAAGACGCGGCCCTCGAACAGCTGTCGGTGACGATCTTTCGCAAGATCACGCACCTGCGCTTTCACCCCGCCCTTGCCGGGCAGGGCCTTCGGTAGGCGCTCAGGATCGAAGCCAAGCTCGCGCACTAGGCCGAGCACGACATCCTCCTGGGCCGGCCAACGCTGCTTGGGCAGGTCGGCTGGTGCTTGCGCGTGCTCAACCGTCGACGAAGACTCACTGTGGCCTGACGACCCTTCATGCATCCACGTCGGTAGCCAGAGGCGCAGCGGCGAGTTCTGCGGGACCTGCGGGCACTCAGCCCAGGCTGCCACCTCAGACGCCAGCACTCGGCCCGGCGTGCCGCATGGAAGTTCACCGGAATCAGCGGCTGCTCGAACTACCGTCAGGAACTCCCGCGCACGCGATTCGTCGGCGGCGTAGAACAACTGCGCGAAGTGCTCAAGCGTGAATGCGGGAATCCACTTTCCCTGTGCAATGTAGTTCTCTGCATTGCGACTCATGATCGCCCGCATCTCAGGCGTCGCGTCGGCAGCCAGAATGCGTACGCACTCTCGCATTGCGTCGACCTCAGCACGGGGCAATCCGGCGGATTCCGGCCTGGGCGGCATGTCGGACCTCTCCGACCTCTGATGTAGAAGCCGCGCCGGCCAGGTGAGGTAACCCGGTGGTTCGCCGCAGGGGATCGGTCCACGGCTAGGCGCGACAGGAACAGTGTAACGCTCGGCGGCTGCGATCATGCTGCGAGCCTCCCGATGGCGAAGCCAGCGGCCGCCAGCGCGACCGCCAGGGCGACGCGCACCGTCGCACGCGTCCAGCGAGCCTGATCCTCGGCCTCGGCGGCGCGCCAGCTCGTGCCGATGCTGTAGAAGGGAGTGACCGTCATGACCGCTCCTTCTCCGCGCCCGAGCCTTTGCGCGCCGCGCTGAGGAGCGCACTGCCTTCATCGTCGAGCTGGCGGAGGATCTTGATGCCGACGTGCAAGATGTCAGTCACATCGCTGGCATAGGACTCAATGCCGCCGGCGAACCCATTGCCGGTAATAAGGCCGCCTTCCGGGACGTGCTCCGGCGCTTCTTGCAAAGCAACGATGACGCGCGCACAAGCGATGAGCGCGGTGACCTCCCGCACGCTGTTGTTGATCAGGTCTTGCAGATCCAACAGCGACGTGGTCGGGTTGGACGTACGTGTAGTCGCTTTCACGCTGCCTCCCCGTCGGTGCCGGTACGGTCCATGCCGTCGCGAACGCGATCTGCCAGAACAACCGCCTGGCGGATCAGAAAGACGACGGCAAACGCTGCTTCGCTGAGGTCATCGGTGTGTTCGTCGATCACCGCCGCGGCAGTTCTCACGATCGCTGCGAGTTCGTCCGCCTCGTCCCAGATGGCGAGCTGATCGGTCACGCGCTCCGGGTCCATGAATGAGTAGCACAGGCCCGTTAGTCCTCGCGGGCGCGGGATTGCCAAGGTTGCCTTCACCGAGTGATCGATCAAGCTGCGGGCGAACTTCAGCAAGTCCTTCACCGGGAACACGATGTCACCGTCTCCGCCAACCATCGCGCGTGCGACGTCGACGACGCCGTCGCTGTCGAAGGTCATGGGCAGACCGGCGGCTTCCATGAGCTTTTTCGCAAACTCGGCGATCGCCCTCTCATCGAAGATGTGCTGCTGCGGCTTGAGGTCGAACGCCGACTCGGTTTCGAACGCGAGGACGCGGATCTCGGCATCGGTCAGTGTGTTAGCCACCATCACCGTGCCCCCTCGATCTGCGCCGCCAGGTCCGAAAGCCACTCCGCTCCAGTGCTGCTGGCGTCATCGGCAACCTCGCGCGTGAAGCACGCGATATCCCGGCCCGAACGGGCCAAGGCAACGACCCCGTCCTGCGCCGTGGGGTCCCTGGAGATCGCGGATATACGGGCGAAGATCGAATCGCATTTGTCCAGCGCCCGCTTCGCCTCGTCCAAGGACTCGACCAACGCCTTGGCCCGCTCGACGACGGCCGCGCCGAGCGGCCTGTCAGTGTCGATCGCAGCCGCAGGGCCGGCGGCGGCGATCTGCGCATGGTCATCCTTGGGCCAGTCCTGGCGATCGTGCAAATCCGTTACGTGATCGGAGATGACCTGCGCCTGTCGGAGCAGATACAAAGCGGCATGCCCCGAATCGGACAGGTGGTCGGCGTCCGCGTCGAGGGCTGCCAGCGATGCGCGGACGAGGCAGTCCAACTCGGCGAGCAGGTCGTCCAGCGACCGGTTGGACATCCTGGGATGGGTGAATGACGGCGCGCTCGTCGAGCCGTCGGCAGGGCTGCCGGTGTCGTCATTGTCGGCCGGCGATTCGGCGCGAGCGCGCTCCTGGCCCATAATTTGGTCAGCCATGGTTACTACCCTTGTTAGTGGTCATGGTCAGGGCGTGCCAGGTGGTAGGACACCTGGCACGCCCGCTCTCCCGGATTCCCGCCGGGCCGGGTGCGGTCAGTCTGGTTCTGCTGCGCCCTCCTCTTTCTTCGGTTCGACGATCGCGAGCACGGCCTTCTCGAGCGCCGTGAGTGCAGCAAGCTT